>NZ_DASVNN010000035.1:0-163353 GCF_036383835.1 Ramlibacter sp. | reverse complement strand
TACGCCTTGGCCTCACCGCCGAACTTGGTCGACAGCACGGTGGTGATCGCCGCCGTCAGGGTCGTCTTGCCATGGTCCACGTGGCCGATGGTGCCCACGTTGACGTGCGGCTTGGTCCGCTCGAACTTACCTTTTGCCATTGAGAAATCTCCAGAAAGAGCAATGCCCGTGATGGGGTTTTACGTCTGCACCCGGCTCCTGGGTCCCACGCCACGGGCAGCGTGAGGGGTCGGGTCGCAGACGACCGGCTTTCGCCGGCGGTCTGGATCCCCGCCTGCGCGGGGATGACGATGCTTTTACTTCGCGCGAGCCGCGACGATCGTCTCGGCGACGTTCTTCGGAGCTTCGCTGTAGTGCTTGAACTCCATCGTGTACGTCGCGCGGCCTTGCGACATCGAGCGCAGGGTGGTGGAGTAGCCGAACATTTCAGCCAGCGGAACTTCGGCCTTGATGACCTTGCCGCCGCCGGGCATGTCGTCCATGCCCTGCACCATGCCGCGACGGGACGACAGGTCGCCCATCACGTTGCCGGCGTAGTCCTCGGGCGTCTCGACTTCCACGGCCATCATCGGCTCGAGGATCACGGGCTGGGCCTTCTTCGCGCCTTCCTTGAAGCCGAAGATGGCGGCCATCTTGAACGCCAGTTCGTTCGAGTCCACGTCGTGGTACGAGCCGAAGTGCAGCGTCACCTTGACGTCGACCACCGGGTAACCGGCCAGCACGCCCTGCGTGACGGCTTCGTTGATGCCCTTCTCGACCGCGGGAATGAACTCGCGCGGCACCACGCCGCCCTTGATGGCGTCGACGAACTGGATGCCCTTGCCCGGCTCGTTCGGCTCGATCTTCAGCACGACGTGGCCGTACTGGCCCTTGCCGCCCGACTGGCGCACGAACTTGCCTTCCGCGTCTTCCACGGTGCGGCGGATGGTTTCGCGGTAGGCCACCTGCGGCTTGCCGACGTTGGCTTCCACGCCGAACTCGCGCTTCATGCGGTCGACGATGATTTCCAGGTGCAGCTCGCCCATGCCGGCGATGATGGTCTGGCCGGATTCCTCGTCGGTGCGCACGCGGAACGACGGGTCTTCGGCGGCCAGGCGGTTCAGGGCGATGCCCATCTTTTCCTGGTCGACCTTGGTCTTCGGCTCGACGGCCTGCGCGATCACGGGCTCCGGGAACACCATGCGCTCGAGCATGACGATCGACGCCGGGTCGCACAGGGTTTCACCGGTGGTGACGTCCTTCAGGCCCACGCAGGCGGCGATGTCGCCGGCGCGGATCTCGTCGACTTCCATGCGGTTGTTGGCGTGCATCTGCACGATCCGGCCGATGCGCTCCTTCTTGCCGCGGATCGGGTTGAACACGCTGTCGCCCTTCGTGAGCACGCCGGAATAGACGCGCACGAAGGTGAGCTGGCCCACGAACGGGTCGGTCATCAGCTTGAACGCGAGCGCCGAGAACTTCTCGGTGTCGTCGGCCTTGCGGGTGACCGGCTGCTCGTCCTCGTCCAGGCCCTTGACCGGGGGAATGTCCACCGGGGAGGGCATCAGTTCGATGACGGCGTCGAGCATGCGCTGCACGCCCTTGTTCTTGAAGGCGGTGCCGCACAGCATCGGCTGGATCTCGCCGGCGATCGTGCGCGTGCGCAGGCCCAGCGTGATCTCCTGCTCGGTCAGGTCGCCTTCCTCGAGGTACTTGTTCATCAGTTCCTCGTTGGCTTCGGCGGCGGCCTCGACCATCTTCTCGCGCCATTCCTTGGCGGTTTCCACCAGGTCGGCCGGGATGTCCTCGAAGGTGAACTTCATGCCCTGGGACGCTTCGTCCCAGACGATGGCCTTCATCTTGCGCAGGTCGACCACGCCGGTGAAGTTCTCCTCGGCGCCGATCGGGATCACGATGGGCACCGGGTTGGCCTTCAGGCGCAGCTTCATCTGGTCGTAGACCTTGAAGAAGTTCGCGCCGGTGCGGTCCATCTTGTTGACGAACGCGAGGCGGGGCACCTTGTACTTGTTGGCCTGGCGCCAGACGGTTTCGGACTGCGGCGGCACGCCGCCCACGGCGCAGTACACCATGCAGGCGCCGTCCAGCACGCGCATGGAACGCTCCACCTCGATGGTGAAGTCCACGTGGCCGGGGGTGTCGATGATGTTGATCCGGTGCTCGGGGAAGGACATGTCCATGCCCTTCCAGAAGCAGGTCGTGGCAGCGGAAGTGATCGTGATGCCACGCTCCTGCTCCTGCTCCATCCAGTCCATGGTGGCGGCGCCATCGTGCACTTCGCCGATCTTGTGGTTCACACCCGTGTAGAACAGGATGCGCTCGGTGGTCGTGGTCTTGCCGGCGTCGATGTGCGCGGAGATACCGATGTTGCGGTAGCGCTCGATGGGCGTTTTGCGGGCCATGATGAGTCTTTCTGGAAAAGGGCGCAGGCCCGCTCGTGGCGGGCCCGCTCCGTTAGATGGGGACGATTCTTAGAAGCGGAAGTGGCTGAAGGCCTTGTTGGCCTCGGCCATGCGGTGCACTTCGTCGCGCTTCTTCATGGCGCCGCCACGGCCTTCCGTGGCTTCCATGAGTTCGTTCGCCAGGCGCAGCGCCATCGACTTCTCGCCGCGCTTCTTGGCGGCTTCCTTGATCCAGCGCATGGACAGGGCCAGGCGGCGGACCGGACGCACTTCCACCGGCACCTGGTAGTTGGCGCCGCCGACGCGGCGGGACTTCACCTCGACCATCGGCTTCACGTTGGCGATGGCCATGGTGAAGGCTTCCAGCGGGTCGCGGCCGGGGTTCTTCTTCTCGATCTGCTCGAGCGCACCGTAGACGATGCGCTCGGCGACCGCCTTCTTGCCGCCTTGCATGATGACGTTCATGAACTTGGCAAGCTCGACATTGCCGTACTTGGGATCCGGCAGGATTTCACGCTTAGGGACTTCGCGGCGACGTGGCATTTCTAACCTCTCTATTTGCTTCAGCTGGCCCTCGAGGGACCCAGGGAGCCATCCGGCTTCCCGCTTACTCGACCCGAAAGTGGGTCACTACGCTCTTTCAGCCTGCCAGGGCCGAACGAGCACCGACAAACTACGACTGGCTGTTAGGCCTTCTTCGGGCGCTTGGCGCCGTACTTGGAACGGGACTGCTTGCGATCCTTCACGCCCTGCAGGTCCAGGGAACCGCGGACGATGTGGTAACGCACACCGGGCAGGTCCTTCACGCGGCCGCCGCGCACCAGGACCACGGAGTGTTCCTGGAGGTTGTGGCCTTCACCGCCGATGTAGGAGATGACTTCGAAACCGTTGGTCAGGCGCACCTTGGCGACCTTGCGCAGAGCGGAGTTCGGCTTCTTCGGCGTCGTGGTGTACACGCGGGTGCACACGCCCCGACGCTGGGGGCTGTTCTGCATCGCGGGGGACTTCGACTTGGTCTTTTCGACCTCGCGACCCTGACGCACGAGCTGGTTGATGGTTGGC
Organism: Ramlibacter sp.; assembly: GCF_036383835.1. Classification (GTDB taxonomy): domain Bacteria; phylum Pseudomonadota; class Gammaproteobacteria; order Burkholderiales; family Burkholderiaceae_C; genus Ramlibacter. Next base: position 159,892 of record NZ_DASVNN010000035.1, on the reverse strand, counting down.
ATTGAAAAACGTCCCTAAACGTTTGTGAAATGGGAAAGCTTCTCCCGCCCCAAATTGCGGGAAAGCCCGCGAGTATATCCCGGCTGGTGGAAGCCCGCCATGCCGGAGCTCCGTCACCCCCGCGAAGGCGGGGGCCCAGGGCGTGAAAACGCCCGCCGGCGGCGGGCTCTTCCGGATCCCTCCCTGCGCAGGGATGACGCTGCGGCCCCGCTACGCGGGCGCGAGCCTCACTTGATCCACAACCGGATCGAATCCCAGGCCCGGCCGAAGACCCCGGCCTGCTCCACGCCTTCCAGCGCCACCAGCGGCACCTCGCGCAGCACCTGGTCGCCCGAGAGGATCTTGAGCGTGCCGACCTGCTGGCCCTTGGCGATGGGCGCCACCAGCGGATCGGGCCGCGCCACCTGGGTCTTGATCCTGGAACTGCTGCCCGCCGGCACCGACAGCACGATCGGCTGCGGCTGGCCCAGCTTGACCGCATCGGCCGTGCCCTTCCAGATGTGCGGGGCGAGCACCGCCTGGTTGCCGTCGAACAGCTTCAGGCCTTCGAAGGCGGTGTAGCCCCAGTTCAGCAGCTTCTGGGCCTCGTTGGCACGGGCGGTCTCGCTGCTGGCCCCCAGCACGATCGCCAGCAGCCGGCGGCCCTGCAGGTTGGGGAAATCGCGCTTGGCGGTGGCGATCAGGCAGTAGCCCGCCGCGGCGGTGTGGCCGGTCTTGAGGCCATCCACCGTCGGGTCGCGGAACAGCAGCAGGTTCCGGTTCGTGTCGTTGGCCGTCGGCGTGCCCTGGTAGCGGTACTTCTGGATCTTGTAGAAGTCCAGGTACTCCGGGAAGTCCTGCAGCAGCCGCGTGGACAGGATGCCCAGGTCGCGCGCCGTGGTCGTGTGGCCCGGCGCGGCCAGGCCCTCGGGATTCTTGTAGCCGGTGTTCTTCATGCCCAGCGCCTTGGCCTGCTGGTTCATGAGCTCCACGAAGTGCTCCACCGTTCCGCCGACGCCTTCGGCCAGCGCCACGGTGGCGTCGTTGCCCGACTGGACGATCATGCCCTTGATCAGGTCCTCCACCGGCACCTGCATCTTCGGATCGATGAACATGCGCGAACCGGGCATCTTCCAGGCGCGCGTGCTCACCGGCAGCGTCTGCTGCAGCGTGATCTTCCTGGCCTTCAGCGCGTCGAACACCAGGTAGCCCGTCATCAGCTTGGTCAGCGATGCGGGTTCGACCGGCGCGTCCGGATCGCGCGCGGCCAGCACCTGGTTGGCGCTGACGTCCAGCAGCAGGTAGCTGCGGGCGGCGACTTCGGGGGGCTGGGGAACCTGGGCCGCGGCGGCCAGGCAGAAAAGGGCGAGCAGCGGCGCCAGCAGCGCCTGCTTCCAACGAATCGTCATCCCTGTGTGCGCAGGTGGCGGACCACCAAGTTCTTCAAGAGCGGCAATTGTCCGTGAAAGAAATGCTCGACCCCGGGAACGACCGTAACCGGCAGTGACTGCGGCCGCGCCCAATCGAGCGCGGCGGCGAGCGGCACCGTCTCGTCCCGCTCGCCGTGGATGACAAGCGTGCGGTCGTGGCTTTCGGGCGGCAGCGCGGGCACCGGGAAGCGCGCCGCCGCGGTGCCCACCAGCACGACGAAGCGGATGTCGCGCTGCGTCCAGAGCGCCTCGACCGCCTGCGCGGTCACGTAGCCGCCGAAAGAGAAGCCGGCCAGCGCGAGCGCGCCATCCGGCGCGAGCTGCGCGATCAGCGACTGCAGGTCGGCCGCTTCGCCGATGCCGTTGTCGTGCGTGCCCTCGCTGGTGCCGACGCCGCGGAAGTTGAAGCGCACGGCGGTCCAGCCGCCCTGGACGAAGGCGCGCGCGAGCGTCTGCACCACCTTGTTGTCCATGGTGCCGCCAAAGAGCGGGTGCGGGTGCGAAATGAAGGCGGTGCCGAGCGGCGTGCCCTGCGGCTGGTCGCGCAGCACCTGCATGCGCCCCGCCGGCCCGGAGACTTCCAGGCGCTCGGTCTGGGCGTTCATGTCAACGACCCAGGTGCGGCGGCGTCAGGAGGCGCTCCACCACCTTGCCGTTCTTCAGGTGCGACTCGACGATCTCGTCGATGTCGTTTTCGTCCACGTAGGTGTACCAGGTGCCTTCCGGGTACACCACCGCGATCGGCCCGCCCTGGCAGCGATCGAGGCAGCCCGACTTGTTCACGCGCACCTTGCCGGGCCCGGCGAGCCCCAGCGCCTTCACCCTGGACTTGCAGCGATCGAACGCTGCCTGCGCGTCGTGGTCGGCGCAGCAGGCCTCCCCGTTCTCGCGCTTGTTCAGGCAGAAGAAGACGTGGTGGCTGTAGTACTGGTTCTCGGGCGCGCTCATGCGGGGATTGTAGGAGTCGCTTCCCGGCGCGAGAGCCGCAGCAGCACATAGACCAGCACCACGTAAGGCCAGAGCCATCCGAGCCACTGCGCCAGGCCGTGGAAGCGGATGAAACGGCCCTGCTCCCAGGCCTGCAGCGTGTCGGTGAAGTAGGCGCTGGCCGGCGCCTGGTTCAACACGCTCAGGTGAACCACCAGCGCCATCAGCAGCATGGCAGCGCAGCCGCGGCGCGGCACCGCCAGCATCAGCATCGCGAGCACCAGCCCGAACAGCAGGCCGATGCGCACCGGCAGGCTGAGCCAGGCCCAGGCATGCGTCGGCCCCCAGCTGAGCGCCGCCGACAGCGCCGTCACCGCGATGCCCAGCGCCACCGCGACCACGGCGAACACCGCGCGGCGGCCCACGCTGCGCAGGATCGTGTAGCCGAGCAGGCAGGGAATGAACGCGCCGAGCGCCACGCACAGGAGTTCCGCGGCCGGCACCAGCGGCTGCAGTTCGATCTCGCGCATCGGCAGCCACTCCAGGAAGGGCGTCTCCAGCAGCCACTCGGCGATCGCCTCTTCCAGCCGCTCGAGGACCTGGCCCAGGCCGAGCGGCACCGCCGCGGGGAACAGCAGGGCGAACGGCCACAGCGCCAGCAGCACCAGCGCGCCGCGCGCCTCCGGGATGAACCAGCGTTCGCGAAAGCGGCTCCAGTGGTCGATCGCGCCGCCCACCTCCAGCGCGGTCGCCGTGACGGCCCCGAGCAACGTGCCGAAGACGTTCAGGCCGAAGTCCACGTTGGAGGCGACGCGCGAAGGCAGGTAGTTCTGGAAGCCCTCCATCACCAGCGACAGGCCGGTGCCGGCGAGCACCGCCACCGCGATCGCCGCCAGGTTGGGATGGCTGGCGACATAGCGCACGTTGCCGCGCCGGATGAAGCTGAGCGCCAGCAGGAAGCCGAGCGGGATGTAGCCCACCACGTTGGCCGCGAGGTCGAAGCCCGTCCAGTACTTGGGCCAGCCGGCGAACAGGAAATCCCAGGGCGGGATCTGCTGGTTGCGCCAGCCCGAGAACGGGTACAGGCTGGCGTACACCACCAGCAGCGCGTAAGCACCGGAGAGCGGCCAGGCCGACGTCTTGTGCATCGTGCTCAGAAGGGCTTGACCACGACCAGGATCACCGCGCCGAGCAGGAACAGCACGGGCAGCTCGTTGAACCAGCGGAACCAGGCGTGGCTGCGGCGGCTCGCTCCCGAGGCGAGCTTGCGCAGCAGGACGGCACAGGCATGGTGGTAGCCGATCGTCAGCAATATGACAGCCAGCTTGGCGTGCATCCAGCCGGCGCCGCGGCCGATTCCGTAGCCGAGCCACAGCCACAGGCCGAGCGCCACCGCGGGCACCGCCAGCATCGTGGTGAACCGCAGCAGCTTGCGCGCCATCAACAGCAGGCGCTCACGTTCGGCCTCGGAGCCGGGCGGCACCATCGCGAGGTTGACGAAAATCCGCGGCAGGTAGAACAAGCCGGCGAACCAGCTGGCCACGAACACGATGTGGAAGGCCTTCACCCAGAGCATGGGGGACGAGTGTAAGGACCTGCTGCCGAGCCGGGTGGCGGCTCGGCCGCGCCGCGACAGGCAAAAAAAAGCCCCGGCTCCAGGGAGCCGGGGTGGGAAGCCTTTTTGCTGTCACACATCAAGGCGCCCGCTCAGGGAGGAAAAGCGGGGGACGGCAAGCCGTCCGGGGCGTAATTTAACAGCGCCGAGTTTGCCTTTCAAGGCTAAAGTCTTAAGTTCTCTGACCATCGAGCAAAAGCGCACGATCGGAGGATTGGCAACCCGAAGCGGATGCCGCGGCGCATCGGGCACAATTTTCGCCATGAGCTCCTTCCTCGCCCCCTATCCGCAAGGGCGCCCGCGGCGCCTGCGGCGCGACGAATTCACCCGCAACCTGGTGCGCGAGCACGCGGTCACCCCCAACGACCTGATCTATCCGGTGTTCGTGCTGGAGGGGCAGAAGCAACGCCAGACCGTGGCCTCGATGCCCGGCGTCGAACGCGTGAGCCTCGACCTGCTGCTGCCCGTCGCCGAGGAATGCATGAAGCTGGGCGTGCCGGCGCTGGCGCTGTTCCCGGTGATCGACGCGTCGCTGAAGACACCCGACGGCCGCGAAGCGATGAACCCCGAAGGCCTGGTGCCGCGCGTGGTGCGCACGCTGAAGAAGGAGTTTCCCGAACTCGGCGTGATGACCGACGTCGCGCTCGATCCCTTCACCAGCCACGGCCAGGACGGCCTGCTGGACGAGACCGGCTACATCCTGAACGACGAGACCATCGAGGTGCTCGTGAAACAGGCGCTCACCCAGGCCGAGGCCGGCGTCGACATCGTCGCGCCCTCCGACATGATGGACGGGCGCATCGGCGCGATCCGCAACGCGCTGGAGAACGCCAGGCGCATCCACACGCGCATCATGGCCTACAGCGCCAAGTACGCGAGCGCCTTCTACGGCCCCTTCCGCGACGCGGTCGGCTCCGCCTCCAACCTCGGCAAGAGCAACAAGAAGGTCTACCAGATGGACCCGGGCAACACCGACGAGGCGCTGCGCGAAGTGGCGATGGACCTCGCCGAGGGCGCCGACATGGTGATGGTCAAGCCCGGCATGCCCTACCTCGACATCGTGCGCCGCGTGAAGGACGAATTCCGCGTGCCCACCTTCGCCTACCAGGTGTCGGGGGAGTACGCGATGCTGAAGGCGGCGGCCAACAACGGCTGGCTCGACCACGACCTCGTGATGATGGAAAGCCTGCTGGCGTTCAAGCGCGCGGGCGCCGACGGCGTGCTGACCTACTTCGCGCTGGACGTCGCGCGCAAGCTGCGGGCCTGAGAAAGAGCGCCGTGCAGATCGTCGAGTTCGGCACCAACACCCTTCGCTTCCTCGACCAGCTGCCGGCGCAGGCGCCGCGGCAAGGTTTCATCTGGATCTACCTCGATCGCGAGACGCTCGAGGCCAACCTGCCCACGCTGCAGCGCGCCGCCCAGGCGATCGGGGGCTCGCCGGTGCTGGACCTGCACCTGCGCGACCTCGCGAACCGCTCGCACCCGTCGCATTACGACTACACCTCGATCTACGACCTGGTGATCTTCCGGCGCCTGGCCAACGAGGAGGAAGTGCGCGTGGAACTCGCGGACGAACCCCCGAAGGACCAGCCGCTGGCCACCTTCGGGCGCATCCGCACGCGCGCCATCGGCTTCGTCGTGTTCGACCGGCTGCTGATCTCCGTGCACCCCACCGGCTGCGAAGCCGCGGGCACCTTCGTGCGCCGCTACCTGGGCGACGTCGTGCAGACCGAGGGCACCACCGCCGTCACGCGCACGCGGCTGCCGGTGAGCCCGGCCGACCTGATGCTGCGCATGCTCAACATCTTCGTCGACAGCTACCTGGAGCTGCGCAAGGTGCTGAACATGGAGCTCGACACCTGGCAGAAGGTGCTGCTCTCCGCGGGCAGCCGCGGCGCCAACTGGTCGGCGCTGATGACCGCGCGCAACGCGCTGCACACGCTGGAAGACCTGTGCGAGGAGCAGAACGACGCCGTGCAGGAATGGCTGGACGCGCAGCAGGAACAACCTTCGCCGTGGATCGCCGCCTCGGAACGCGAAGGCCTGCTGGCGCGGGCGCGCGACGTGGTGGAGCACGTCCAGCGCGTGGTGCACCACGTGCGGCGCATGGAGAACAGCGCCGAGACGGCGGTGCAGATCCACTTTTCCGCCGTGGGACACCGCACCAACGAGATCATGCGCACGCTGACGGCGCTCACGGCCATCTTCCTGCCGCTGAACCTGATCGCCGGCGTGTTCGGCATGAACTTCGAGTTCATTCCCCTGATCCACGCCGACAAGGGCTTCTGGTGGACGCTGGCCTCCATGGGCCTGATCGCCATCGCGCTGGGCGTCGTGTTCTGGCGCAAGCGCTACCTGCGCAGCAGATGACATGACCGAAGCGCACCACTCCTCCAGCTACCGCCGGCCGCGCAACGTGGCCGACCTCACGCGCGACAACGTGCAGGCCATGCGCAAGCTGGAGGAGCTCGCGGTCGCCAAGCGCACCGTGGCCGACCGCGTGGCCGAATTCGTGGCGCGCTTCTGCGGCAGCATCACCTTCGTCTGGATCCACGCGGCCCTGTTCGCCGTCTGGATCGCCTGGAACGCGATCCCGCGGCTGCCGCACTTCGATCCGTATCCCTTCACCTTCCTCACGCTGTGCGTGTCGCTGGAGGCGATCTTCCTGTCGTCCTTCATCCTGATCGCCCAGAACTACGAGATGCGCATCACCGAGCGGCGCAGCCAGCTGGACCTGCAGATCAACCTGCTGGCGGAGCAGGAGAACACCAAGATGCTGCAGCTTCTCGATCGCATGGCCAAGAAGATGGGGCTGTACGACGAGGACGATCCGGAGATCCAGGTGCTGGAGCAGGCCACCCGGCCGGAGACCCTCGCGCGCCAGATCGAGGACACGCTCGTCGCGCACGAAAAGCGCAAGGCGCGCAAGTGATCCTGGTGGGCTGCGCCGGCTGGAGCCTGCCGCGCGCGGTGCAGGACCGGTTCGGCGAAGGCGATTCGCACCTGGCGCGTTATGCGACGCGCTTTCCGGTCACCGAGATCAATTCTTCCTTCCACCGCCCGCACCAGCGCTCGCTGTACGGGAAGTGGGCGGCGTCCGTGCCGGCGGGCTTCCGCTTTTGCGCGAAACTGCCGAAGACGATCACGCACGAGCGGCGCTTCGTGGATTGCGACGCGCTGCTCGCCGAATTTCTGTCGCAGGTGGACGGGCTCGGCGACAAGCTGGCGTGCCTGCTGGTGCAGCTGCCGCCCACCTCCGGTTTCGACGCGCATCTCGCGGCCACCTTCCTCGAAGGCCTGCGCGACCGCTTCCCCGGCGCGCTGGCGATGGAGCCGCGCCATGCGAGCTGGTTCGACGCGGAGGCCGACGGCCTGCTGCGCGAGCTGCAGATCGCCCGCGTGCTGGCCGACCCGGTGCGCCATGACGCAGGCCGCTGGCCGGGCGGCTGGACCGGGCGCATCTACCTGCGGCTGCACGGCACGCCGCGCATGTACTACTCGGCGTACGAGGAGGACTTGCTGCGCCGGCTCGCCAAGCGCATGCGGATCGCTTCCGCCGAAGGCGCGGAGGTCTGGTGCATCTTCGACAACACCGCCTCCGGCGCCGCCGTGGCCGACGCGCTGCGGCTGCAGCAGCTGCTAGAAGAAGGGCGCTGAGATCTTTTCGGCGGCGAACACGCGCTGCACCGCCGGCCGTTGCGCCACACGCTGCAGGTAGGGCTCGAGCTGCGGCAGGTCGCGGGCCTTGCGGCCATCGAAGTTGCGCGTCCAGCGGCACAGCGTGAACACGTAGGCGTCGAGCGCGCTGAAGTCGCGCCCCAGCATCCAGGGGCCGCCGCTTTGCGCGAGCAGCGCATCCAGCTGCTCCACCAGGCCCAGCACTTTCTGCTGCGCGACCGCCTTCACTTCGGCCGCCCCGTCGGCATTGCCTTCCTTCACCCAGCGCTCCGGATAGAAGTAGGTCATCAGCGTGGCCTGAAGCGTGTTGGTGCACCACGCGAGCCACTTGTAGAAGTGCGCGCGTTCGGGCGTGCCCAGGGGCGGGGCCAGCCTGGCCTGCAGATGCGTGTCGCACAGGTGCAGCACGATGGCGGCCGTTTCGTACAGCACGAGATCGCCGTCGGTGAGCACCGGGATCAGGCCGTTGGGATTGAGCTTCAGGTAAGCCGGCTGCTTGTGCTCGTTGCGCGTGCGGTCCACCAGCACGCGCTCGTAGGGGACGCCGAGTTCCTCCAGCACGATGTGCGGGATCATCGCCGCCGTACTGGGGTAGTAATGCAACTCCATCCTCATCCCACGTGCTGGCGGAAGAAGGCCAGCGCCCGTTCCCGCGCCAGCTTCGCGGCCTCCGCGTTGTACGAGCCGCGCTGGTCGCAGTTGAAGCCGTGGTTGGCCGGGTACACGTGCACCTCGACGTCCGGGTGCGCCCTCTTGAAGGCCTCCACGCTCTCCAGCGAGATCCACTTGTCCTGGTCGCCGAAGTGCGCCTGCACCGGGCACTTCGGCCTGCGGGCGATCTCGTCCGGCGTCGTGACGCCGCCGCCGTAGTACGGCACCGCCGCGCTCAGGCCTTCGAGCTCGCAGGCGGAGCGCCAGGTGAGCAGGCCGCCGTAGCAATAGCCGACGATGCCGACCTTGCCCGCCTTGGCCGCATGCCCGATCGCGGCCTGGATGTCCTGCATCACGCCCGGCGCGGGCAGCGCCTCGGTGGCGGCCTTCAGGGCCATGCCGGCGCTCATGTCCTCCTCGCCGTAGCCGAGCTCCACGCCCGGCTTGACGCGGTGGAAGATCGCCGGCGCGATGGCGAGATAGCCATCGGCCGCATAGCCGTCGGCGACCGAGCGGATGTGCGAGTTGACGCCGAAGATCTCCTGGATCACCACGATGGCGCCGCGCGGCTGGCCCTTGGGTTCCGCGACGTAGGCGGGGATGGCCTGGCCGTCGGCGGCCTTGAGTTCTATGGATTGGCCCATGGCGAGTCTCCTGAGGGGAATTCGTGAAGGCCGCGAGCTTCCCCCAGCCGCACGCCGCCGTCAACCTGCCTCTTTTGATCTAATGGCGGCAGCCGGCAAGAGCACGGCAATGGAGGCCTGGAGTGGACGAAGTCCTGTTGGTCACCGGCGGCAGCCGGGGTATCGGTGCAGCGACGGCGGTGCTCGCCGCGCGCAAAGGCTATGCCGTGGCGGTGAACTACACCCGCGCCGAGGCGGCGGCGCAGGAGGTGGTGCAGACCATCCGCGCCGCCGGCGGCAAGGCCGTCGCCATCCAGGGCGACGTGGCCGACGAGCAGCAGGTGCTCGCCCTCTTCGGCGAGGTCGACCGCCAGCTCGGTCGCCTGACCGCCCTCGTGAACAACGCCGGCATCGTCGACCGCCCCGGGCGCGTCGACGAGATGAGCCTGGAGCGCCTGAAGCGCATGTTCGACATCAACGTGATCGGCAGCTTCCTGTGCGCGCGCGAGGCCATCAAGCGCATGAGCACGCGCCATGGCGGCCGCGGCGGCGCGATCGTCAACGTCTCCAGCGCCGCGGCGCGGCTCGGCGCTCCCGGCCAGTACGTGGACTACGCGGCGTCCAAGGGCGCGATCGACAGCATGACCGTCGGCCTGGCGAAGGAAGTGGCCGCCGAGGGCATCCGCGTGAACGCGGTGCGGCCCGGCCTGATCGAGACCGACATCCATGCGTCCGGCGGACTGCCGGATCGCGTGCGCGAACTCGCGCACCTGGTGCCCATGCAGCGCGGCGGCAGCGCCGGGGAAGTCGCGCAGGCGATCGTGTGGCTGCTGTCGCCGGAAGCGAGCTACACCACCATGTCGCTGGTGGAAGTGTCCGGGGGCCGCTGATCGCGGCCGACCTCGAACAAGACCGCGCAAGCCGATGGACTTCAAGCCGCTGATCACGCTGCTGGCGATCGTCAACCCGCCGGCGATCATCCCCTTCTTCATCCACTACACGCAGGGCTTCTCGCGCGCCAATCGCCGCCACACGGTGCTGGTCGCGTCGTTCACGGCCTTCCTGGTGATCGCGGGCAGCGCCCTGCTGGGCATCCGCATCCTGGAATTCTTCGGCATCTCGCTGGCGAGCTTCCAGGTGGGCGGCGGCATGCTGCTGCTCACCAGCGCGCTGAACATGCTCAATGCGAAGCCGGCCGAGGTGAAGCCCGCCACCAACGAGATGGAGCAAGGCGCGGAGAAGGCCGCGATGGGCGCCAGCATCGCGGTGGTGCCGCTGACGATCCCGCTGCTCACCGGGCCGGCCACCATGTCCACCGTCGTCATCTACGCCGAGCGCGCCCAGACGGCGCTGCAGCTCCTCACGCTGGTGGGTTACGGCGTGGTGATCGCGCTGGTCACCGCAGTCTCCTTCGCGCTCGCGCACCCGATCGCGCGGGTGCTGGGGCAGACCGGCATCAACGTGCTGACCCGCCTCATGGGCCTGATCCTCGCCGCGCTGGCGGTGGAAGTGATGGCCGAGGGACTGGGCAAGCTGTTCCCCATCCTCGGCCGCGCCGTCGCCGGCGGCTGATCAGAACTCGCGCCACTCCCCGTTCGCCACGCGCGGGGCGGGCGCCTTCCACGCGGGCAGTGCGTCCACCGCCTTCGCTTCGGCGGCGGGTGGCAGCGGCACCACGCGGGCGGCGCGCGCGACGACGATCTCCGCTGACGCGGTGTCGGCCAGGCGAAAGCGCGACACGCCCTGCAGCAGCGCGGCGGCCTGTCCCTTCATCGACTCGGTCGCGGCCGCGGCTTCCTCCACCAGCGAGGCGTTCTGCTGCACCACCTGGTCCATCTGCGTGATGGCCACGTTCACCTGCTCGATGCCGTCGCTCTGCTCCTGCGAAGCGGCGGCGATCTCGGCGATCAGCGCGCCCACCTTCTGCACCGAAGCGACGATGTGGTCCATCTTGCGGCCGGCATCGGCCACCTGCCCGGCGCCCGCTTCCACCTGGCGCACCGAGTCGCCGATCAGCGTCTTGATCTCCTTCGCCGCCTGAGCGCTGCGCTGCGCCAGATTGCGCACCTCCGATGCCACGACCGCGAAGCCGCGGCCCTGGTCGCCGGCGCGGGCCGCTTCCACCGCGGCATTCAGCGCCAGGATGTTGGTCTGGAAGGCGATGCCGTCGATGACGCCGATGATCTCGGCGATCTTCTTCGAGGCGGCGGAGATGCCGTCCATGGTGTGCACCACCTGGCCGACCGCCGTGCCGCCTTCGCGCGCGACCTGCGTCGCCGCCATCGCCAGCTCGTTGGCCTGGCGGGCGTTGTCGGCGTTCTGGCCGACGGTGGAGGTCAGCTCCTCCATCGAGCTGGCCGTCTCTTCCAGCGTGCTGGCCTGTTCCTCGGTGCGCTGCGACAGGTCGGCGTTGCCCTGGGCGATCTGCGCGCTGGTGTCGGCCACCGTGCGCGCGCCGTCGGCCACTTCGCTCACCAGCTGCCGCAGGCGCTCGCTCATCTCGCCGAGGGCGCGCAGCAGCTGTCCCATCTCGTCGCGCGCGTCGCTGTCGATGTGCATCGTGAGGTCGCCCGCGGCCACGCGCCGCGCGGCGGCGACCGCTTCGCGCACCGGCTCGGTGATGGAGCGCGTGATCAGCAACGCCGCCAGCAGGGCGAACAGGACGCCGCCCGCGCAGAACGCCGCCAGCAGCTTGCGGCCGGTGGCCGCGGTGGCAGCGACCATCGCGGCGTCCTGCTGGACCTCCTGCACCACCTCGTTCGCCAGCGACTGGATCGAATTCACGTAGGTTTCGACGGCCGGCAGCATCGAGCCTTCCAGCAGCTGCGCCGCGCGCTGGTGCTCGCCCGCCTTCTTGGCCTCGAGCACCGACTTGCGCAAGTCCAGGTAAGCCGCCCGCCGCGTGCCGACTTCGGCGAACTGCGCCCGCGTCTGGGGAGAATCCAGCAGGCCTTCCACCTCCTGCTGCAGTTCGTTGATCCGCTTGCTGGTCGCTTCCAGCGCCGGCGTCAGCAGCCGCCGCAGTTCGGGATCGTCGGATTGCGTCAGCACCACGGCGCGCACGGCGTTGGACCGCGTGTGCGACAGCCACTCGCCCACCACCCGCTCGGTCTTCAGGTGCACGGTGGCCAGCTCGCTGGTGACGGCGCTCAGCTGTGCCAACCGCCAGGCGCCGACGCCGGCCATGGCGGCCAGCAACACGATCAAGGTCCCGAAAGCGATGGCCAGCCGGACACGGATGCTCATCGCGCGCCACGGGGCGGTGGTGCGGTTCGTCCCTTTTCCCACGACTTCTCTCCTACGACAACCTTGCTGCTTCCCGCGCACTTTCGGGACGTTGCAGTCGAGCATAGAGGAGCAGGGCGGGATCCGCTGTTAGGAGTTCCCGCAACGTGGCGATCGCGACACAAGCCTTGCGCGGTGCGCGGCTCGCACGTTCCGCGGAGATCCTGCTTGCATTGCCGTGCACGCGGGTGTACAAGAATCCCGCGGCGCTCTGGCAAGAGAGCGCCACACGCAACCACGGCGTGTTCTGGGCCCACCGCGTGACGACCGGGCGGTCGCCACGGCACCCACTGCGCCGCGTGCTGCGCTCGACATGAGGGAGGCCACCATGGACACCCTGGTCTTGCGGAGCTGGAAATGGCGTGCGACCGACTGGACCGCCGCGGCGGTGTCCGGTCTCGCGGCAGGCGCGGTGCTGATGGTGCTGGACCTGCTGTGGTCGAGTACCTTCAATCCCGCCGGTCCCTGGCGAACGTCGCACATGATCGCGCCGATCTTCACCGGGCGCAGCGGCGACACCTTCCATTACGCGTTCAGCGTCGGCGTGGTCTCCATCGCGCTGGCGACGCACTACGTGCTGGGCGCCCTGTTCGGCGTCATGCTGGCTGCGATCATGACGCAGCTGCACCTGGACGAAATGCCGGAGCGCGCGGCGGTCGCGGGCGCGGTGCTGGGAAGCTTCCTGTACCTGGTCAACTTCGGATTCCTGGTCCGCTTCTTCCCGTGGCTGATCGACCTGCGAGGCTGGGACACCTATGCGGCGCACGTCGTGTTCGGCGTGGTCGCGGGCCTGCTGTACTGGAGGCTCAAGAGAAGCGGCCCGGAAGCCTGAGCCATGGGCATCGCCATCGCCTTGATCGTGCTCTCGCTGGGCTCGGTGCTGTTCCACTTCCTGAGCCCCTGGTACTTCACGCCGATCGCCTCGAACTGGCACACCATCGACACCACGATCTCCATCACCTTCTGGGTGACGGGGTTCGTGTTCGTCGCGGTCAGCCTCTTCATGGCCTGGGCGGTGATGCGCTACCGGCACCGCGCCAGCGAGCGCGCCAGCTACCAGCCGGAGAACAAGCGGCTGGAATGGTGGCTGCTGGTGGTCACCGCCGGCGGCGTGGCCGCGATGCTGGCGCCGGGCCTGGTCGTGTGGGCGCAGATCGTCGACGTGCCGCAGGAGGCGCAGACGGTCGAAGTGATGGCGCAGCAGTGGAACTGGAGCTACCGCTTCCCCGGCAAGGACGGCCGGCTCGGCACGGTCCATCCGCGCTTCGTGAACGAGGACAACCCGTTCGGCCTGAATCCCGCCGATCCGCACGGCCGCGACGACATCCTGATCGCGAGCCCCGAGTTGCGGCTGCCCCTGGGCAAGCCCGTGAAGCTGCTGCTGCGATCGAAGGACGTGCTGCACAACTTCGCCGTCGCGCAGCTGCGCGTGAAGATGGACCTGGTGCCGGGCCTCGTCACCTACACGTGGTTCACGCCCACCCGCACCGGCTCGTTCGACCTCCTGTGCCAGGAACTGTGCGGCGTCGCGCACTACGCGATGCGCGGCCGCCTGGTGGTGGAAGCGCCGGAGACCTTCCAGGCCTGGCTGGACCAGCAGCCGACGTTCGCCCAGGCGAGCGTCCGGCCGGCGACCGATGTCGCCGCCGGCAAGACGTCGTACGCCACGTGCGCCGCCTGCCACGGCGCCAACGGTGAAGGCAACATCGCCCTGAACGCGCCCCGCCTGAGCGGCCAGGCTTCCTGGTATCTCGCGCGCCAGCTGCGGCAATTCAAGCAGGGCGCGCGCGGCACGCACGAGAAGGACACCTTCGGCAAGATGATGGCGCCGATGGCGGCCACGCTGGCCGACGACAAGGCGATCGCCGACGTCGTGGCCTACATCGCCAGCCTGCCCGATGCGCCGCAGGCCGCGACGATCCAGGGCAACGTCGACACCGGCCGCAGCCGCTACACCACCTGCGCGGCCTGCCACGGCGCCGACGGCCTGGGCATCCACGCCACCAACGCGCCGCGCCTGAAGGGCATGAGCGACTGGTACATGGCGCGCCAGATGCGCAATTTCAGGGACGGCGTGCGCGGTACCTCCGCGCAGGACGTCCACGGCGGCCAGATGGCACTGATCGCCAGCATGCTGGCCGACGACGCCGCGATCGGCGACGTGCTGGCGTACATCAACTCGCGTTGAACCGTCTCCGGGGAGGCTGCGGATGGCTACTCATGTTGCGCACGACGAATCGGACTTCGCGCCACCCGCCGAAGTAGGCGAGGTTGCGCTCTACCACCCGAAGACGTTCGTCGGCAAGTACATCTGGAGCCAGGACGCCAAGGTCATCGCCATCCAGTACGCCGTCACCGCCATCGGCATCGGCCTCGTCGCGCTGGTGTTCTCCTGGCTGATGCGGCTGCAGCTCGGGTTCCCCAACCGCTTCGCCTTCATCACGCCGGCCAGCTACCTGCAGCTGGTGAGCATGCACGGGATGATCATGGTGATCTACCTGCTCACCGCGCTGTTCCTCGGCGGCTTCGGCAACTACCTGATCCCGCTGATGGTGGGCGCCCGCGACATGGTGTTCCCCTACGTGAACATGCTCAGCTACTGGGTATACCTGCTCGCGGTGGTGCTGCTGGTGATCAGCTTCTTCGTGCCGGGCGGGCCCACGGGCGCGGGCTGGACGCTCTATCCACCGCAGGCCATCCTCGACGGCACACCGGGGTCGCACGGAGGGATCCTCCTCATGCTGCTGTCGCTGGCCGTGTTCGTCATCGGCTTCACCATGGGCGGCCTCAACTACGTGGTGACGGTGCTGCAGGCGCGCACCCGCGGCATGACGATGATGCGGCTGCCGCTGACGGTGTGGGGCATCTTCATGGCGACGGTCCTCGCGCTGCTGGCCTTCCCCGCCCTCTTCGTCAGCGCGATCATGATGTTCCTGGACCTCACGCTGGGCACCAGCTTCTTCATGCCCGCGCTCGTCTCCAAGGGCCAGCAACTCAATTACTCCGGCGGCAACCCGCTGCTGTTCCAGCACCTGTTCTGGTTCTTCGGCCACCCCGAGGTCTACATCGTGGCGCTGCCGGCCTTCGGCATCGTGTCCGACCTGATCAGCACGCACGCGCGCAAGAACATCTTCGGCTACCGCATGATGGTCTGGGCGATCCTGATCATCGGCGGCCTGAGCTTCGTCGTGTGGGCGCACCACATGTACGTGAGCGGCATGAACCCGTACTTCGGCTTCTTCTTCGCCACCACCACGCTGCTGATCGCGATCCCGACGGCGCTCAAGGTCTACAACTGGGTGCTGACGCTGTGGAAGGGCAACATCCACCTGAACGTGCCGATGCTGTTCGCGATCGCCTTCATCTTCACCTTCGTCAACGGCGGCCTCACCGGCCTGTTCCTGGGCAACGTGGTGGTGGACCTGCCGCTGTCCGACACCATGTTCGTCGTCGCGCACTTCCACATGGTGATGGGCATCGCGCCCGTGCTGGTGGTGTTCGGCGCGATCTACCACTGGTATCCCAAGATCACCGGGCGCATGCTGGACGACACGCTCGGCAAGCTGCACTTCTGGGTGACCTTCATCGGCACCTACGCGATCTTCTATCCCATGCACTACCTGGGCTTCATGGGCATCCCGCGCCGCTACTACGCGATCGCCGGCACGAACTTCATTCCCGACTCGGCCCACCTGCTCAACGCCTGGATCTCGATCTCGGCTTTCGTGGTGGGCGCGGCGCAGCTGGCTTTCCTCTACAACCTCGTGCACAGCTACTTCCGCGGGCGCCCGTCCGGCGGCAATCCCTGGCATGCGACCACGCTCGAATGGCAGACGCCGCAGACGCCGCCGGTGCACGGCAACTTCGGCAAGGAGCTGCCGGCCGTCTATCGCTGGGCCTATGACTACGGCGTGCCCGGCCTGAAGACCGACTACATCCCGCAGAACGTGCCGCCCTCCGAAGTGGCGGCCGAGGCCTGGGTGAACGATCCGACGCAGAGGATCCCGCCATGACCATCGGCCTCGTCTTCCTGTCGCTGCTGATGGCGGTCATCGTCGGGTGGCTGATGCGCCAGACGTGGAACGTGCAGCCCTGGGAGGCGCAGGCCGTCCTGCCGGAACTGCCCGTCGCGGCACCGGGGCCCCTCATGGCCCGGGCCGCGCTCTGGGTCTTCCTCGGCGTCGCGAGTTCGCTGTTCGTCCTCTTCATCAGCGCCTACGCGATGCGGCTGGCGCTGGCCGACTGGGCGCCCATGCCGCGCCCGCGGCTGCTGGTGCTGAACACCGCGCTGCTGGTGGGCGCCAGCCTGGTGATGGAGTGGACGGCGCGGGCGGCACGCCGGGGCGACGCCGATGCCGTGCAGCGCGGCCTGGCCACCAGCGGGCTCTTCACCTTCGGATTCCTGGCGGGCCAGCTGTTCGTGTGGAAGCAGCTGAACGACGCCGGCTACCTCGTCACGACCAACGCCGCGACGTCCTTCTTCTACCTGTTCACCGCGGTCCATGGCCTGCACGTGATCGGCGGGCTGGTGGCCTGGACGCGTGCCTGGCTGCGGGCGCGGCGCGGCGCGGATCCCGCGCGCGTGCGCCTGGGCGTCGAACTGTGCACCACCTACTGGCACTACCTGCTCGTGGTGTGGGTGGTGATCTACGCGCTGCTCGTGTCGGAAGGCATCGGGCTGGCGATCTGCTCGTCGGCCACCCTGTGACCGGCGCGACATGCAGCAAGGAGCACGCCCCATGAGCCCACCCGACGCCACCCATGCGGCCACCCTGCCCGTGGGCGCCCATGCGGCCAACGTGCCCGGACGCGAGGGGTGGGACAGCATCGTGCGCGACGCCTCCTCGGACCAGCGGCTGTTCAAGGACGTGCCCTGGGGCAAGCCGATGATGTGGATCTTCCTGCTGAGCGACACCTTTATCTTCGGCACTTTCCTGATCTCGTACATGACGGTGCGCGTGTCGACCACCGTGCCGTGGCCGAACCCGAGCGTGGTGTTCGGGCTGCACATGTTCGGACGGGAAGTCCCGCTGCTGCTGATCGCGATCATGACCTTCGTGCTGATCACCAGCAGCGGCACGATGGCGCTGGCGGTGAACTACGGCTACCGGCGCGACCGCCGCACGACCTTCTACCTGCTGCTGGCGACCGCCGCCCTGGGCGCCACCTTCGTCGGCATGCAGGCCTTCGAGTGGACCAAGCTGATCGGCGAGGGCGTGCGGCCCTGGGGCAACCCGTGGGGCGCGGCGCAATTCGGATCGTCGTTCTTCATGATCACCGGCTTCCACGGCACGCACGTGACCATCGGCGTGATCTTCCTGATCATCGTGGCGACCAAGGTGCTGCGCGGCGACCTCGACCACCAGCGCCCGGGCTTCCTCACCGGCCGCCGAGGCAACTACGAGATCGTCGAGATCCTCGGCCTGTACTGGCACTTCGTGGACCTCGTGTGGGTCTTCATCTTCGCCTTCTTCTATCTCTGGTGACACAAGGAGCCGCCATGGACCACACCGCGGAAGACCTCGCGCACCACGCCTCGCCCGGGCACGGGCATGAGCACGAGCCGCCGCCGCTGCCGGACGCCCACGGCCAGCAGCACCCGCTGGGCATCTACTTCAAGATCTGGGGCCTGCTGTTCGTGCTGAGCGCGGCCTCGTACGCAGTGGACTACTTCCACGTGCAGGGCCTGCTGCGCTGGTTCCTCATCGTCGCCTTCATGCTGCTGAAAGCGGGGCTGATCGTCTCGGTGTTCATGCACATGCTGTGGGAGCGCCTCGCGCTGCTGTACGCCATCATCGTGCCGCCCCTCCTGCTGCTCGGCCTGCTGGGCATCGGCGCGCTCGAGGCCGACTACACCTTTCTCACGCGCGGCACCTTCTTCGCGCCGTCGGCGGAGCAACCCGCGGCGCACTGAAGCGCTGGTCATCAAGGAGTACATCATGAGCAGACGTATCTACTGGCTGATCCCGACCCTGGAAGACGCGCGGAGCACCATGGGCGACCTCCTGCTTGCGGGCATCCCGGTGAAGGACATCCACTTCGTGGCGCGCGAAGACCAGGACATGCGCGGGCTGCACGCCGCCAACGTGCTGCAGACCTCCGACGTCGTGCGCGCCGCGGAGATGGGCCTGATCGTCGGCGCCGGAGCGGGCGCGCTGCTCGGCGGCCTGGTGGCGGTGCACTACCCGATCACGGGCGACGAGCCGCAGTGGGGCATCGCGGCCGTGCTGGCCGTCGTCGGCGCGATCTTCGGCACCTGGACGTCGACCATGATCGGCGTGTCGACCCCGAGCAAGCGCCTGCAGCGCTTCGAGAAGCAGATCGAAGCCGGCCAGATCCTGCTGATGGTGGACGTTCCGCTGTGGCAGGTCGAAAGGATCGAGGCGCGCCTGCAGGAACTGCATCCCGAGGCGCACCTGGAAGGGACCGAGCCGGACATCCCGGCCTTCCCCTGAAGCTCAGGGCACGCGCTTCAGCAGCGACGGCGTGACGTCGGCGGCGGAGCCCGCGGTCTTCAGCACGGCGGCTACATCGCGGCGCTCGTCGATCACTTCGACGCGGGTGATCGTGTTGAAGTCGTTGCGGTGGAAGCGCAGCGTGCCGATGTAGACGGCCTTCGCGCCGGCCGGCACGTCGAAGTAGTAGCCGCCGGGGAACCACAGGCGCTCCTGCCTCACGACGTCGAGCCAGGTCATGCCGCCGTTCAGGAAGGTACGCCGGCGCGGCACCTTCACCATGAAGGGCCGGCCCCAGTCGACCTCCAGGCTGCCCTGGAACTCGGAAGCGCGCATCTCGCCCGTCCTGATCGGCTTGAACTCCGGCCCGGTCGCCATCCACATGCGGAACATGCTTTTTTCGCCGATCACGTTCCAGCGCGAGCGCTGTTCGGTCGTATCCAGGCCGGGCACCAGCTCGATCTTGCCGATGACGACGACGTCGTCGCTGCCCGACTTCAGGTCGGTGGCCTCGGGATAGGAGTGCGGCATGGCGCAGGCTTGCAGCAGCAGCACCAGCGCGAGCGAAAGCAGGCGCTTCATCCCAGGCGCGCCAGTTCGCGCTTGATGCGTTCCACCATGACCGGCTCCTCCTGCGTCTCCTTCTCCTTCAGGATCAGTTCCAGCATCTCGCGCTTCGAAGGCGCGTTGTCCGCCGGCGTCACCTGGAACTTGCCTGCCTCGAAGAAGCCGGTCTTCTCGTTCTTCATCCTGAAGGAGCCCAGGTGGTACACGCCCGGCTGCTGGATCACCACGGCGCCGACGTCGTCGCCCTGCTTGCCGAAGTTGTAGCTGTAGAGGGTGTTGCCGCACAGGATGGCCAGGCAGGTCTGCCCCTTGATCGTGTCCAGCTTGTGCGAGCCGACCGGCAGCGCGATCGTCCAGAACACGTAGCCGTCCTTGAGCTTGCGGAAGCCGGTCGTGTAATACGGCGAGTCGGTCTTCGGCCGGTACTGCTGGATGTAGATCGCGCTGACGCGGTTGATCTCCACGTCCTTGATGTCCACCCAGCCGTAGGCGACGGAGCGGTTTTCGAAGTCCTTGACCGTCTCGATGTTCGAGCAGGCGGCCAGCAGCACGAGCGCGAGTAGGGCGGTGATCCGCTTGAGAAGTCGCATGGTTCCCTCCATGTTGTTCGTTCGAGCCCTCGATTACAGGAGAGGGGTGCGCAAGGTCCACGCGCAGGACGCCACGGATGCGCCCGGCGCGGACGGGCGGCCCCGGCGATGGGACGAGCGGCGCCCCGGTGTCCGTGAAAAATTACAGCGCCAGCCCCTGCGCCTTCGCGCCTCGCTTTGCCCCGTCATCCCCGGACTACGCCCCGCTCCGCTTGAAACCGACAGGACGTCCCTTATCATTAGCACTCGTTGGAACGGAGTGCTAACAGCAGAGCTGCCCGGCAGCGCCCCCTCCACGACAGTTCATCAGCGCTAACTTACGTTGGCGCTTTTTGATGTCCACCCCCTGCTTCCGATGAAGGAGATGCAATGAAACTTCGCCCCCTGCACGATCGCGTGATCGTCAAGCGCCTGGAAAACGAAACCAAGACGGCCTCGGGCATCGTGATCCCCGACAACGCCGCCGAAAAGCCCGACCAGGGTGAAGTGCTGGCCGTGGGCCCCGGCCGCAAGACCGACAAGGGCGACCTGATCGCCCCGAACGTGAAGGTCGGCGACCGCGTCCTGTTCGGCAAGTACAGCGGCCAGACCGTCAAGGTCGATGGCGACGAGCTGCTGGTCATGAAGGAAGACGACCTGTTCGCGGTCGTCGAGCGCTGATCCGCCCCTCCCCCGAATCAACTGAATATCCGGAGTAAAGAACATGGCTGCTAAAGACGTGGTTTTCGGCGCTGACGCGCGCCACCGCATGGTCGAAGGCGTGAACATCCTGGCCAACGCGGTCAAGGTCACGCTGGGCCCCAAGGGCCGCAACGTGGTGCTCGAGCGCTCCTTCGGCGCCCCCACCGTCACCAAGGACGGCGTGTCGGTCGCCAAGGAAATCGAGCTGAAGGACAAGCTCCAGAACATGGGCGCGCAGATGGTCAAGGAAGTCGCTTCCAAGACCTCCGACAACGCCGGTGACGGCACCACCACCGCCACCGTGCTGGCCCAGGCCATCGTTCGCGAAGGCATGAAGTACGTGGCCGCCGGCATGAACCCGATGGACCTGAAGCGCGGCATCGACAAGGCCGTGCTGGCCCTGACGGAGCAGCTGAAGAAGGCTTCCAAGCCCACGACGACCTCCAAGGAGATCGCCCAGGTCGGCTCCATCTCCGCCAACAGCGACGAGTCGATCGGCAAGATCATCGCCGACGCGATGGACAAGGTCGGCAAGGAAGGCGTGATCACCGTCGAGGACGGCAAGTCCCTCGACAACGAGCTGGATGTCGTGGAAGGCATGCAGTTCGACCGCGGCTACCTGAGCCCCTACTTCATCAACAACCCCGAGAAGCAGAGCGCCCTGCTGGACAACCCGTTCGTGCTGCTGTACGACAAGAAGGTTTCCAGCATCCGTGACCTGCTGCCCGTGCTGGAGCAAGTGGCCAAGGCTTCGCGCCCGCTGCTGATCATCGCGGAAGAAGTCGAAGGCGAAGCGCTGGCGACCCTGGTGGTCAACACCATCCGCGGCATCCTGAAGGTCGTGGCCGTCAAGGCTCCGGGCTTCGGCGACCGCCGCAAGGCCATGCTGGAAGACATCGCCATCCTGACCGGCGGCAAGGTGATTTCGGAAGAAGTCGGCCTGACGCTCGAGAAGGTGACGCTGGCCGACCTGGGCCAGGCCAAGCGCATCGAAGTGGGCAAGGAAAACACCACGATCATCGATGGCGCCGGCGCTGCTGGCGACATCGAGGCCCGCGTCAAGCAAGTGCGCGTGCAGATCGAGGAAGCCACGTCCGACTACGACCGTGAGAAGCTGCAAGAGCGCGTGGCCAAGCTGGCCGGCGGCGTTGCGGTGATCAAGGTCGGCGCCGCGACCGAAGTGGAAATGAAGGAAAAGAAGGCCCGCGTGGAAGACGCGCTGCACGCCACCCGCGCTGCCGTGGAAGAAGGCATCGTGGCCGGCGGCGGCGTGGCGCTGCTGCGTGCCCGCCAATCCGCTGGCACCATCAAGGGCGACAACGCCGACCAGGACGCCGGCATCAAGCTGGTGCTGAAGGCGGTGGAGTCCCCCCTGCGCGAGATCGTCGGCAACGCCGGCGGCGAGCCGAGCGTGGTGGTCAACGCCGTGCTGGGCGGCAAGGGCAACTACGGCTTCAACGCCGCCAACGACACCTACGGCGACATGATCGAGATGGGCATCCTCGATCCGACCAAGGTGACCCGCACCGCGCTGCAGAACGCCGCCTCCGTGGCGTCGCTGATGCTGACGACGGAAGCCATGGTGGCCGAGGCCCCCAAGGACGAGTCCCCCGCTCCTGGCGGCGGCATGGGCGGCATGGGTGGCATGGGCGGGATGGACATGTGATGTCCGCCTGAAGCCTTCCCTGCTTCAGAAACCAAAAAAAGCCCGCAGCGCAAGCCGCGGGCTTTTTCATTGCGGGCGAGAAAATTCCAGGCTGGCTACTGGTGCTACCGCTGCAGCTGTTCTGTTCGGTGTGTCTGATGTCTGCGACAGGCCCAATGTCAGCCGAGCGAACAGTCAGGCGCTAGCCTTGCTCTGCTGCCTGAGCGACACTTTCAACCAATTGCCAGTCCACGTCGTCGGGAGCACGCTCCAGAACCTTGAGACACTCCTGTTCAATGCCGGCATCAGGGCCATGGTGCGCTTGGAATCGCTTGGCGAACACGAGGATCCAGAAGTAGGCGTTATAGAACGCGATGGACTCAGACACGATATCAACGCCCAACTCGTCACGCAGCTCAGGATCGAGCAGAGCAACATAGCGAGCATACGCCAGCCTTGAGTCGACTTCCAAACTCCGCCAATTCACCGACGGCACCTTCGCCTCGAGGCGCCCAAGCAGCTTCGCGCTAATGGGCAGTTGCTTCTCAGGAATCAGAAGTTCAATCATTTCCTCACCGGTAGATGTGTCATCTGTAATTGGAATCGGCTTTGGCTGGCTTCCTAAAGAGAGCGCGCAGTTGAATTGCAGCCCGCTCAGACGATACCAGCCATTCCACATGCAGCTTGCTTGCGCTTGCGGCCTCCACCTGCCGAGTAGCCTCAGCGAGGATTTGCTGCTGCAGAAACGAAGGCTTGTCTTCGATGTAATGGATCGAGTTTTGGACTCGTAACTAATTTCCCATCCTGAACGTCTGTCCCGCGAGATTCTCGAACTGAACGTACCCACCTTTAGGGTGAGGCAAGAAGTAGCTCTCATTGCGCGCATTTACTTGAAGCTCGAACGCATCAACAGCCGGATCGATTTGCCGGACCCATTCACCCCAGTAGCCAGGAGGCGCAGGCCGGACGTTCACATCTCTGATACCCCACCGTATCGTTGTCGTGTACGTGCCAACTTCTGCTGATGCATCGCCTGCTACAGCCGCTTCTGCACGCGGTGCGGCCGCCCCATCGCTGGCAAAACCTGTCCCTCTTCCAAAAGCATTTATTAGCTTCGGCCCCCCAAAGTGCCCAGAATTTCTACCGTCAGGCCAAACGAAGGCGTGTCATACGTGGCCCGCAAGTCTGCTGGTTGTGGCAGACTGAATCCAAGGCCTCAATAGACGCTCGACCTTAAACCCGAAATCGGGTCTACCGTGTCGGCCAGTTGAAGCGTGTCGACCAACACGTTGTACCCGACTCTAGCCGTGTCTTTAGCCGCACTCCATGCGGTGCTGTTGTCGGGTGTAGTAGGCGCGAAAATCCCGTGCCACTCCAGTAATCCTTCAGACCCGTGGCAGCACGCTGTCCCAAGCTGTTGGTCACCGGTGCCCTCGGCCGGGCAGGACCTTGCGAGCCATTTGCCGCGAACTGCTGGTTAAGGATGTCGTCATCCGTATCCAGCAGGTGCGCCGGATCCCCACTTACCCCGCTGCGTCTCGCTCTCGAAGTCCTTCATGACCACTGGTTCCGCCGCCTGGGCACCACGGGTCAGGGCATTGCCCCAATCTCGAACCGTTGTCTTTAGTCCACGGCCGTCAGCAAGGCTGCCCACGGTGGCGCGCACGCTGGGCGTGTCGCTGGAGTAGTTGTTCGGGGAAGAAGCGCAAGCCTCACGCGAAGCGCGGGCCCGTTCCCAAGTGGCAGCAGCAAGTCGAAGCCATCTCCAAGCGGCCAAAGGCACGCCAGCGCTTTGTGAGCGAAGTGCTCGATACGGTGCTCGCGCAGCACTGAACGAACGAAGGGCCGCGATCAGCGGCCCTTGTCGTTTTACGTTCCCCGGTCCTTAGCGGCCAAGGGGTGGTGGAGCGCGCTCACTGGAACAGAATCGGTTGACCGACTTCAACGCTCTTTTGCGCCAGCTGTTTGAGCCTCTCGATCAGCGGCTCGCCGTCAACATCGAAGAAGCTGTCTGCGAGGGTCTCGGGCTTGATGCCAAACATTCCTGCGATTTCCTTCTTCCATGGTGAGTTGATTTCGACTGGCGGATACCGTCGCATTACTCCCTCGGCATGGCTCAACTCAGCCAGCAACGTCTTGGCCTCATCCCGGGTCCAGACCCCATCGCAATCAGAGTGACTGATCAACACAGGACACACCGTTGCGGGTTGGCCATTTTCAACGGTAGCAGTGACGGCATCTCGGAACACATTGAAGTCCGAGTACGAACCCACTTCAACGCCTTCCACTTCATCATCGCCATCGAACACGCAAAGATATAAACCCATTTCAGCTCCGCTCGATTTCCACGACTTGACCAGTGTCTCGCACGTAATCTCTCAGCGAGTCATGAACCCTCGCTTCCTTCGGTAATTCAATCACGAGCTTCTTCCCTCGACTCTGGGCCATGTACGCGAGCATCCGAATTTGGTAAGTCAGACGCAGTTCAGATACCTTCTTGATCAGGTAGACCTTGTCCGCTGTCTCGGCATCGGCTTTTGCTCCGCGAGGCGTTTGATGTTTGGTGTAGACGGTTCGCATGCGATTCAATGAGGTGTTGTGACCTTCACCCCCCAGAACTGCAGCCACTGGCGGAAGTCCGGGTTAACTGGGCGCGTAGTCTCAATCGTAAACGGCTTGTTGTCGATGGTTGCCTTGTAGGTCTCCAGCCTCAATTGATATGACGTGTTGAGCGGGCTCGAGCCGCCCTTGATTTCTAGGTAGCCAGTGATCGGATCGTTCCCATCAAAGATGATGCCCTTGTACTGGCCGCCCTTGGTTAGCTCCGGGTCGCCGACCATTGCCTTAAACGTCGTGCTCTGAACTTGCGCCTGGCTCGGCCTGAACACCGTTGTGTTCTTGTCCATGTTGAGTTGTTGGAGTCGCTGCTCTTCATGCAGCTGTCCAGCTCGCAACTGAACTGGTGAACTGGTGACCTCCTCCCCGTCAGCCGAGGCGAATGGTCTAAAGGCTGAGCGATTGGTGGTACCAGCATACCCGCTAACGGCTCCTGGCCCTAGACGCACAGAAGCATTTGAGCCGCCAAGGCCGCTCGCCGTAATCGCTTGCTCCATCGAACCTGGCCCGCCAACCGTTTCTTGGGGAGTGAGCAGGCCTTTTCCACCGGCTTCGGCGGCGCTTCGCAGAGCGCCAATAATGTTCAAGCGATCGTTTGTGTCGGTGGTGAACTGCAGCGCCGCAGCCAGCTCCGCTCTGGTGGCGAACACATCGCCTCGAGTGAGGTTTTTATCCCACGGCATGCGATTCGCTTTGTCGATCAACCTGCGCACATGCGTCGCATCACTAGCGATGTCGGAGCCGTTTCGATAGTTGTGCGAACTCGAAGTCGTTGGTCCAGACATTCCAGTGAGCTTGTCCCCACCCGCAACGAGCACCTCATCAGGATCAACCTGTCGCGGTAGTTCCCGGTCATCATTCATGAAGCCGACTAGGGCTTCGTAGGTGTCCTTTAGGTATGGATTCGCAAAGCTCGAGGCGCTCCGTGTCGGCAGGTTCATCGGGTTCATCTGCTGCAGACGAGCGGCGTGATCGTCCGAGAACGATCCGCCATCCGACGGTGAGTTCGCCGCGTCCACCAAGCCTTGTCCCAACGCATTGCCAAACGCATCAGTGGCGATCTGTTTGATCGCTACCTTACCGCCGCGTGCCGCCGCGGCGGTAACACCGGCAGTCAATCCAGCGACAGTGCTCCGCAAGGCCGTGCCCGCTTCTCTCCCAAGCTCGTGGAACATTGCTGGCCGAACCAAATTGCCAGCGGCATCCGTCTGGGGACCAAGTGCTTGGCCCACGGCATGTCCGACAGCCGCGCCCAGGCCGGAAGCTGCGACGCCGCGCCAATCGAACCGATCTTGAAGTCCAACGGCTACGCCAATCCCTTGAGTAATCGCGTTGCCGGCCATCGCGCGCGCGACAACTTGCCCAATACTAGGATTGGCCGCGGCGGCCGAGGGAGCCGCAAATGTGGCACCTATGCCAGCAGTCGCACCAGCACTGATTGCTGATAGTCCTACGCTTTTCCAACTGAATTTGTCTATTGCGCCGACCGCCAGACCGACGGCCTGCGACGCAATCGATCCAACCGCGGCCCCAATTGCAGAGCCTACAACCGATGCAACAGAGGCACTTGCAACTCCTGCCCCGATCGTTACACCAGCAGCAGAACCGCCGCCAAGCGCTGCAAGACCAGTGCTAAACACGGACGCTCCGGGCGCAACGGTTCCCAGCAGTTGGGCTGCTGCACCGGCGGTGTAGATCGTCACGATGATCGCCACAATCACCATCAACAACTGCCCCGCCCCACCACACCCCTCCTTCGCCGGCATCGGCAGATTCGGCGTCAGATCCCCCGTGATCCTGCTCGGGTCGTACGGCTTGAACGTCGAGTTGTTGTTGTGGATCGTCGAGACGCGGTTCGGGATGTTCAGCGTCTGGCCGACCTTCAGGTCGGTGCTGGTCATCACGCCGTTCGCCTCTGCGATGCGGTACCACAAGGCGCTGTCGCCATAGGCCGATTGCGCGATGCTTTGCAGCGTGTCGCCAGGCCGGGCGATGTACGTTCCGGGACTCGCGTTCGGATAGGCGCCGGTGATCGGTGCGTAGCCGAAATCGAAGTCGACGAGGTTGGCGAAGTTGGGGTAGTTGTTGACGCGCGGCTCTTTCGTGTCCACGCCCACGCCGTAGATGCCGAGCACCTCGCCATTGACGATCAGCTGACGCTGCACGTTGCCGCCCTGGTTGACGTAAAGCGCACGTCCTGAGGCGTCATTCACAAACTCCCGGTCGTTCGCGTCGTACGTCGTGTCGTCGACGGAAGTCAGATACCCGTTTTCGTCAAACTTCTGGGTGACCCATCCGGGGTCCATCAGCATGGATGTACCGCGCGTGATTTCCGCCTGGTGGCCTTCGAATCGCTTGAACTTCGTGGTCTCGTACCTGGTGGCGGTGTTCGACTTCGCATCCCGCACCACGTAACCCTTGACGTTGCCGACTTCGTCGTATCCCGGAGCAATGAGGCCCATGCCGGTTTCATTGGGATCCCAGCTGACCTGGACCTTCAAGGAGCCGTCGCTGTTGAAGACGTCCTGATGGAGGAGGCGCCCGTTCCTGTCGTACCGGTTACGCGTCTGTTCCAGTCCGTCGGACTTTCCTTGCGCAAGTCCGGCCTGGACCACCGCACGGTAGTTCGGGGGCAAGGATGCCGGTCCCGAAGACAGGAGCCGGTCCGCGGCGTCGTACCGGCGATGGTCTACCTGCACGCCATCCTTGACGACGGACCAGAGACGATTCGCGGCGTCGTAGCGGTACTCCTCGACGCTGCGGAATTTTCCCTTTTCGTACGCGTACGACGTCTCCTGGATCGCCGTTCCGTCGGATCTGAAGTCGCTGATGGGAGAGAGTCCGGAGGTAGGCCGAACGGTTTCCCTCCACGCGGTGTCGGTCTTCCGGTTGCCGTTACGGTCGTACGTGATGACGTGGCCGCGGTCCGGGCCGATCGTCCCGTTCGCGTCGTAAGCGTCGACGACCGTCTGGCGGTTCATCTTGTCGTGGAGGAAGAACTTCTCGACGCTCTGCTCCTGCGTCGCTCCGCCCACGCCGGCATAGCCAACGTAGCTTCCGACGAAGATGCGGTTCCCCACGCGGTCGTACTTCATCTGGATGTCGGCTCGAGCATCCGACACCCGCCGCAAATTCCCGATCGCGTCATATGCGAGGTGGTTGTCCTGGTAGGCGAGACCTTTCTGCATGACGCGCTCGCGGATCCTGCGGCCCGCCTCGTCGTACATGTAGGTCGAGACCTGTCCCAGCGCAGCGTCCGTGATCTGCGTCAGTTGCCCCGCCGCGTCGTACCCGTACTGGAGGTCCTGATTCCGGGTGTTGGTCTGCCGGATCAACTGCCGGGCGTTGTCATGGGTGTACGCGTAGCGCGCGCCGCCCAGATCGGTATGGTCCGTGAGCTGCCCGAAGTAGTCATAGGTCCAGTAGCTGACGAACAGATTGGCGTCCACCTCGCCGATCTTGCGTCCCTGGGCATCGAAGGCCGAGCGTGTCGTCTTGCCCATCGGCTGCTTCGTTTCGACGATGTTGCCGCGCAGGTCGTAGGTGTACGTCAGCGTCTCGCCGTTCCCGTTCGTGGACGAGATCCTTTGTCCGAGCTGGTCGTACTTCCACGTGTCCTTGACCGAAACGGTGAACGACAGGGCCTGGACGTCGTTGCCGACGTTGGAGTAAACGGGCAGCGGCCCCTTGTCGACCTCGAGCAGGTTGCCCATGGCGTCATGGCGGAAACCCACCGCGTGCCCCTCGGCATCGACCGTGCGCGTACGCCGTCCCAAGGCGTCGTAGGTGTACGTGACGACGCCGGTGTCGGCATGCAACTCCTGTACGAGATTCCCTGCGGCGTCGAACGCCTGGCCGTTCACGTTGCCGTTCGCATCGCGCACAGCAACCTGCCGTCCCAGTGCGTCGAAGTAGATTTCGGTAACGGGCGCGCCGAGGTCGGATGCCTGCGGCTGCACCTGCTTGATCATCTGGTTGTTGGCGTTGTACCGGTAGGTCGTGACCCACTTTTCCGAACGGGGATCCGTGATGCTCACGACGTTGCCCCAGCGGTCCGTGTTCTGCTTCACGACTGGCCGGAACCAGCGGTTGCCGGTGTACTGGCCTGGCGCCTGCGTCAGGGTCGCGCCTTCGATGGTGCTCACCGCAGCCGACGCCGTCGGCGTCGTCACACTGAAGGAGTAGGTGGTGGGAACCTCCTGCGTCCAATAGCCGGGCGTGTAGGGCGGCGTCGTGACGGTCAGGGTGCGGGCGCCCGTCGATGTCGCGGTATACGTGGCCGTCGCAAGCTTCGGGTGCAACGTATTGGTCGCGTAGAGCTCGATGTACCAGGTTCCGAGGCCGAGGGACTGGAGCCACGCATGCTGCTGACCCGAGTAGGCGCCGGAGAACACCAGGCTCTCCTGGTCGTAATTTTCGATCGCCAGCGTGACCCAGGTCGAACCGTTGTACGCCCGCGCGAGATTCGCATTGCACGCATCCCACGACAGCATCACGTCCGGGGGAGGCGGGCGGAGCAAGGAGGAGAATTCCGTCGAGGTGTCGTACAACGTGAGATACAGCCCGGTGATATTCGGCGTCCCGGAAGGCGGCACGTAGTACGAGGGCTGCCCCGCGACCACGCTGAAGGTGCCCGTTGCGTGATGCGTCGGTACGCCCTGCCCGCCAGTGCTCCAGAGCAGTTCGAACTCGTAAGTGCCAGCCGCCAGCACTGAACAATCCACGCCGTCCCTCGTGCCACTGGCGAAAACCTGCACTGCGAGGCTGCCCCAGGCCTGGCTGCTGCCAGCGGGCCGGTAGCGCAACACCTGTCCGGTCGAGATGCCCTGATGCGCCCAATTCAAGACGCCGGCTTTCTCGACCCGGTAATCCCCCATGGATCGGTTGAAGGTGAGCGGCGTCGTGATCGCCGCCAGCGGCGGCATGGAGATGGATACCGTTCCCGAGGCGACGAGGCGTCCCTTGTTGGCATCCATGAGCGGATCCAGTCGCGGATCGACGACGACCGCCCTGTACTCGAAGTTGCCGATGCCGAGTCCAGTGGCGTCGTACCGGTGCGAGAGTCCGAAGTCAGGCAAGGTCGAAGCGGGCACCGAGCTCCAGGTGCTCGCGCCCACGGGCCGCGTCTGCAATACCAGGACCAAGGCCGGGTCCGCGGGCGCACCCACGATCAATTCGTTCGCCCCGTATCCCGGCGCCTGGTCGAGGACGACCGTCCAACCTTTTTCCACGTTGCGTTTCTGGACGCGCACCCGGGTGACCTGCCCGATGCCTCCGTCATCCGGCGAGGTTGCCGTTTCCGCCCACGAGAACGTGCCGCCGCGGGCGTAGGCATCGCCGTTGAGGAGCGCCGTCTGGTACGTGCGCGTCACGCCGCCCGTGTAGGTAACGGGCTCGAACATGAAAAGCTCGTCGT
This sequence comes from Ramlibacter sp., assembly GCF_036383835.1. Taxonomy (GTDB): domain Bacteria; phylum Pseudomonadota; class Gammaproteobacteria; order Burkholderiales; family Burkholderiaceae_C; genus Ramlibacter. Next base: position 129,734 of record NZ_DASVNN010000035.1, on the reverse strand, counting down.
TGAACCCTCCTCCGTGCTGGACACTGGGCGTCTTGTATTCGATGGTGACCATCAGGTCACCGCTGCCCAGGATGGAGAGGTCGTTCCAGCCCAGGGTGACCTGGTTCGTTCCAAGCCACGTCTCGACGGACACCAGGTCGCCGACCGGCGTGGCGCTCTGGAAGGCGTGGGTGACCAACTGCCGCTGGACCAACACGCTGCCCTGCGTCTGGGGCCGGATGGCTTCGGTCCGGCCGGTGACGTGGCCGAGGGCGTCGTAGGTCGTGTCGACCCTGCGCGTATTGGCATCGCTCGCGGCGAGCTGCGCGTTGGAATAGTTCTTGATGTCCTGGTTGAAGCCACCGGACCCGGAGCTGCGGATCTCGGACGTGACGTTGCCCTGCAGGTCGTAGAGCCGGATCTTGTCGACGCCGTCTCCGCTGTTCGTTCGCCACAGGCGACCTGCCGTGTCGTACTCGAAATACTCCGGCTCGCCTCGCGTACCTCTCCGAGTGATCTCGCCGAACGCGTTGAACTGCTGCGTCGAGTACACCAGCCCGGCCTCGGCTTGCGAGAGGACGTTCACCCCCGAGCCGCTAGCGTTGGCGAGGGAGCCCGACCACTTGGTCAGCCATGTCGTTCCCGAGAGCTGGTAGATCCGGATGCATGTGACCTTGTCGGTGGCCACGTGCCAGGTGACTTCCGCGCCGCCAGCCGCCGCAGACGCGGACAGGTCCTTGGTCGCAGTGGCGATGTGCGCGTCCTGCGTCTTGAGGCCGCCTTCCGCGTCGTACCCCTCCATCGCCAACGTCAGGTAATCGACCTCCACGCGCACGGTTCCGCCCTGCACGTCGACGATGTCGGACCACTCCAGGAGCATCCTGTAATCAATCGGGGACGACGTCATGAGCGGATTCGGATCCGGCGTGTAGGTCGCCTTCACCCCTCCCTGCACGAGCGTCGTCGACGCCGGAGTGCGGGTTTCGACCAAGTGACCGACTGCGTCGTAGACGTTCACCTCGAAGCGAGTGCGCGTCTGGTTGTCGCCGCCAGTCACGCCCCGCCAGCTCTTGGCGAGATTGCCGTACGCGTCGTAGGAGGAAAACGCCAGGTTGCCGTTGGCATCCTGGACTTCGAGCACACGACCCAAGGCGTCGAAGCGGGTGATGGTCTGCCGGTCGGCATCGACCCGCGCCGGCTCGATGGGAGCGGTCGCGGTCGGCGTCGCGGGCGTCGCGTACTCGACCCTGGCGATCTCGTTGCCGTACGCATCGCGCCTGAACACGGTCAACGACTTGGTCGCTCCGGAGAACGGCGTGGCCACCGCCTGGATGCGCCCCAGCGCGTCGTAGTAGGTCCACGTTGCCTGACCGGTGGCGTCGACCACTTGCGTCTGGTTGCCGACGAAGTCATAGGCATAGGTGGTCGTGAGGTCGCCCCAGGCGCTCGATCCGTTGGCCGCGGTGCTGTACTGGACGCGCACCCGCGTTTCCTTGGTCTTCTGGTTGAGCGCGTCATAGGTGAACGTGGTCGTGCGATCCTCATCCACCGCCGCGGGCGCGTTGCCATAGGAGGCAAGCGTCCAGGAAGCGGCCGGCAAGGCCGTTGCGTACTCCTTGACCTTCGCCAGGTTGCCGAAGCGGTCGTACTCGCGGGTGGTCAGGAATCCCGCGGCGTCGACCACGGCCTTTTCCTGTCCGAGCTGGTCGAAGTAGTGGGTCGTCGCGTACCAGGACGCGCCGGTGTTGTTCCTCACCTTGCCGACCTGGACGAGGTCGCCAAAAGCGTTGTAGGTGTTGCGCGTACGGGCCGCCGCAAGGAAGCCCTGCGTAGGGAGGGTGGCATCGAAGACGAACTGCTCGGGCTGGATCGTCTCCACGAGCCGGCCGAGCCGGTCGTAAGTGCTCGTCACGGTACGGTCGCCGGCGTGGCTGAAGGTCGCCCCGCCGAGCAAGGCCGCCACCTCGGATTTGGCAACAGCCTGCGAGGCCGTCGATACCGAGCGTGACGCGAGGGTCGTCCTGCTTGCGTAGCGCGTCAACGTCAATGCGTCGCCGAAGGCGTTGTAGCCGTAGCCGGTCACGTAGCCGAGCGCATCGATCTCGTAGACGACCCGCCCGGCCAGGTCATAGGCCTTCTGGGTGAGCGCGCCACCCACGTCGCGGTTCGCCACCGCATTGCCGAAGGTGTCGTAGTAGGTTCGCGTTTCCAGCGACTTCAACGTGTCGAAGCGAGGATGCACCCCCAGTTCGTATTTCGTGAAGTCGTCCGCGGTGGCGTCGTAGACACCAACCGGCGGGAACCGAACCCGGGTCTGCCTGCCCGCCGCGTCGTATTCGTAGACGGTGGAGCGCTGTTCGGGCCGCCCCGAGGCTTCCACCCGCTCGAGAAGGTTGCCGAGGGCGTCGTAACGCATGGTGGTGTCGATGCGCGCGCCCGGCGACGGCGTCGTCGTGAGCGTGAGGGTCGAGCCATCGAAAGCGGAATTCGTGAGGTCCACCTCGGGCGAAGTTTCCTTCACCAGCCTGCCCGCCGCGTCCCTGACGTAGGTCCAGGTCGCACCCTTCTTGTTCACGAAGGTGAGTTGATTCCCGTTCCCGTCATAGGTCCACGATTCGGTGTAGTTCAAGGCGTCGGTGGTGCTCGTGCAGTTGCCCGCCGCGTCATGCGCGTGCTTCTCCCACCGATCGGTCGCGCTCTCCAGCAGCGCGTCGAGTGCCGTCATCGTCGCCGCAACACCTGGCGCCAGTTCCTGCTCGAAGCGGCGCGTCTCGAGCAGGCGGCCCGCGCCGTCGTACCGGTTGCGGGACACCCTGTTCAGGGCGTCGACCTCGTAGGCCCGTCGCCCCGCGGCGTCATAGGCATAGCGGGTGCTTCGGTCCGCCGCCAGATCGGCCTTCACGAAAGGGAGCAATGAATCGATGCTGGTGATCGAAGGCAGCTCGGAGACCTTCACCGGCGTTGCATAGGCCGTGCGCTTCACGACGTTTCCCGCGCCGTCATACACGCTCTCGACGGCAGCGCCCTCTGCGCCGATGAACAGCACTTCCCGGCCGGCCGCGTCGAAGGCGTGACGCATGGACCGGTCTTGAGCGGAGTCTGGCTTGAGCAAGCCTCGCACCGCAGCTTCCGCCGTCGCGGCCTTCATGTCGGGCAGTGACAAGATCGGCGCGGAATAGGCGAGCTCCCGCACGACCCGGCCTTCGCCATCGCGAACCTGTTCGACGACGGCATTGGTTGGGTCGATCCTGAAAGTGAGGCGACTCGCGCGGTCGTAGGCATAGGAGGTGACCCGGTCGCGACCGGTCGTCGGCATCGCCGCGGCGTCCCCGTTGGCGGGGAGCGTCGTCCAGTAGGCGATCACCTGCGCGAGGTTTTCGCCGGAGTAGATGCGTTTCCGCACCGCGCCCGTTCCATCCGTGGTCGTCACCAGCCGGTTGCCGGCGTCGTAGGTGTTCCGCTCGACGGCGTCGACATCCGCATTGGCGAGCGCGGGCAGAGCGGCAAGGATCGCGGACTCGGCCAAGGCCACCTCGGGCGGCAGCGTCTTCGCATAGGCGCGCCGTTCCACGACATTGCCGTTGTTGTCGTACCTGTACGAAACGACGGCCCTCGTACCGTCCACGGTGTAGCTCACACGATTCAGGGCGTCGTAGAGCGAAGTCACACGCTGATCGCGCGCGTCGTCGGCCACGACGGCAGGCAGCGTACCGCGCACCCAGGTGACGAGGTCGATGCGGTTGGCGTAGCTGACGCGGCTGATGACGTTCCCGTTGGCATCGCGGGTGTAGCGGGAGACGTCACCCACGCCATTCACCGTGGCGGCCAGTCGTCCGTCCTTGTCGTAGACGCTGTGCTCGACCCTGTCCGCCGGATCGGCAATGACGAGCGCCTGGACCTGGGGCGCCGTCGGACTGGCGCCGAGCGCGCCCGGAGCGATCCTCTTGACAAAGGACGTGGCGCGGACGAGGCGTCCCACCGCGTCATAGGCTTCCTGCCGCACCTCGCCCAACGCGTTCACCGTGTACACGCGACGATCGCGGCCGTCGTAGACGTATCTGGTGACCTGGCCGTTGGCATCCGTGCTGGACGTCACGTTGCCTTTTCTGTCGTACGCCCAGGCGCGCACCAGGTTCAGCTTTCCCGGATCGACGGTCTCCTGCTTGCGCCGTCCCAGGGCGTCGTAGGCGTAGCGCGTCACCGTGCCACTGGGCGTGGTGACCGTCAGGGTGTTGTCGCGCCCGTCGTAGCTGTAGACGGTCTGCAGCTTCAGGCCCGCCGGATCGACGGTCTGCCTCCACACGCGGCCCTTCAGGTCGTACTCGATGGCGGTGACCCCCTGGTTGGGATCGGTGATCACGACGCGCTGTCCCTTGGCGTCGTAACCGTAGGTCGTCTTCAGATCGAGCCCGCCGGGATCCAGCGTCCGGGTGAGGACGCGGCTGGCCGCATCGTAGGTATAAGCGACCTTCTTTCCGTTCGCGTCCCAGGCCTCCATCAGGCGTCCGGAGCTGTCATGGACGTTGGTCGTCGTCGCGCCCGTCGGCGCCGTCGTGGTCCGCAGGCGCCCATTTGCGTCATACACGTACGTTGTCGTCTGCCCCTTGCCATCCGTGACGCCCTGGACCTCGCCGTGACGGTTGTACGTGGTGGTCGTGACGATGCCCTCCGGCGTGGTCACCTTCATCGTGCGCGCGGACTTGTCGTATACGTACCTCGTGATGTTCCCGGCCTCGTCCGTGCTCGTGAGCACGCGGGAGAACGCGTCGAAGGTGCTGACCCGCTTCGAGAACAGGGGAGCCAGCAAGGTGACGACGCGGCCCAGCCTGTCGTACGTGCGCACGGTTTCGTAGCCATTCGCGTCCACGCTGCGCGTGACGCGTCCGAACGCGTCGTACACCGCCGTGGCGACGGCATTGATCTGCGCTTCGTCGGCCGCTGTTTTCGTGCGTAGCCCGCGCCGGTCCACCGTGTAGGTCTCCAGCAGGTTGGTCTCGACGTCGGTCAGCTTGCGGCCGATCTCGTCCCCGAAGGCGTTGAACGTGGAGGATGCGACCGTTCCAACGGCATCCGTGGTGCTCGCGAACTGCCCGTCGCGCGTGTAGGCGAAGGTCGTCCGGCTGTCGCGGGTCGCGTCTGCGATGGCCGCGAGCGCGGTGGTGAGCGTCGACGGAACGAGGCCGCCGGCCAGTCCCGCGAGGGAGACGGGCGTGCCGTACGCTATGCGCTCCACCGCCCTGCCTCGCGCGTCGTAGCGCGTCTCCTCCACCTCGCCGAGCGCGTTCACCCGGTGCGTCAGCGCGCCATCGGCGTCGTAGAAAAAGAGCCTGCGCTGGCCGGCCGGGTCCGTGCTGGAGGTGCGGCGGCCGGCGGCATCGTAGGTGTGGGACGTCCCGTACTGCATCCAGATCGCATCGACCTGCGCCTGCGTTTGGCCGCCGGTGAGTTTCGACGCACCCTCGGCGGAGAGCTCCGCGACGAGGCGGCCCTGTACGTCGTAGCGCGCCAGCAGCGTGCGGACTTCCGTGGTCCCCAGGGCCTTCTCGGTGGACACCAGGTTGCCGGCGGCATCGTAGGTGTGGTTCGTGACCGTGCCCTCGGGGTTGGTTTCCTGCAGCAGGCGTCCGAGGAGGTCGTAGGCGCGGGTCGTCACGTGGTCCTGCTGCGGCGCGGCAGGCCGGATCGCGGCAACCGTCGTGGATGGACTCACAGGCAGTCCGATGCGGGTCACGTACTTGATCGAGCGGGCAACCAGGCCGTTCACGTCGTAGACGTTCTCGGTCAGGTAGCCCATGCCGTCGATTTGCGCGGTCACCTGTCCCTTCGCGTCGTAGAGCGTGACTTCCCGTATGTCGCCGCCCGAGTTGGCGGCAGGTTGCAACTGCGCCAGGGTCCCGGACGCCCGCAGCGCGGCGTCCGTCGCATTGGCGTAGGCGATGCGTTCGCTCAATTGCCCGGCCGGGGTGTACTTGAGGACCGTCAGGTAGCCTTCCGCGTCGAGCGTGCCGGCCAGGCGGCCGTCAGCGTCGTAGAAGTTGCGCGTCGAGCGATCCTGCGCCGAAGCGGCCGGCGAGGGCACGCCGCCCGCCACAGGGCTGCCTGTGCTTCCGTCCGTGGGAATCGTGTTCGCGTAACGCATCACCTGCACGACCCTGGAAGCGCCGTCGTAGCGCGTCTCCGTCACGGCCGCACGCCCGTCGGTGCCGACTTGCTCCGCCACGCGCACGAGTCGTCCTGCCGCGTCGTACTCCCGCCAGCTCGTCTGGTCCGCGGGACTGGTCGCCGGTCGGATCATGGCCAGGTCGACGGACAGCACCGGATTGCCCGCGACGTCCACGAGTGCGGCCGTGGAGACCGCATTGCCTCGCTGCACTGTGGAGACGAGCCGTTCCGAGCGGTCGTACACGTATTCCGTGAACGTGCCGTTGCCGTCGATGTCGGCCAGCTTGAGGCCGTTGTCCTGGTAGAGGATCCAGCTGCGGACGCCCGTCGGATCCTGCGTCATGCGCAAACGGTTCGCCACGTCGTAGAAGTACTTCGTCTCGCCCAGCGCCACACCGGCCGTGGAGGACTCGGACACGGAGAACAGGCGGCCGGCGGCGTCGAAGCTTTGTGTGGTGACGCGGCCGCCGACAAGCGTGACCGCCGTCTTCCTGGCGGCGTCGTCGTACGCAGTAACCGTGGTTCGACCGAGTGGATCGGTACTGGTCAGGACGCGATCGAGCCCATCGTAGGTGTAGGTGGTGGAACCGTTGCCCGGCGAAATGGCCTGCAGCAGGCGACCCGCCTGGTCGTACACGAACTGCGCGATGGATCGGCCTGCGTCCGCGATGCCGTCGCCGGTCGTTGCCGACACATTCGCGTACGTGGTACGGGTCTGGAGTTGCCCCCGGGCGTCGTAGGCGAAGTCCGCCCGTTGCGTTGCACCGAGGTTCTGCGTTGCCCTCCACGCGGCGAGGTCCGCTTCCGCCAGCGCCGCTTGCGGCGCCAGCCCGGACACGGGATAGAGGCCGCTCGCATACGTGATCGTGGCCGCCCGCTCGCCGAATCCGTTGTAGCGGTGTTCCGTCACGTTGCCTTCCGCGCTCACCACGAAACGCAGGCGGTATCCGGTCGCGTCGTAAACGTAGCGTGTGGTCTGCGGCGATGCGGGCTGCGCGACACCCGCACCGTCCGGGTCTGGAAGCAGATACACCGCCTCGGCCAGCAGCTGGTTCCGGCTGTCGAACGTCCTCGTGACCGTGTTGCCCGCCTGGTCGCGCTGCAGCACCTGGTTGCCCTGTCCGTCGTACTCGAAGACGACGATGCGGCCCTCGCCATCGGTCACGGACAGGACATCGCCGTTGGCGGCGTAGCTGAACTGGCGCGTGGCACTGGCTCCGGCCACCGGCGGGGCGACGATGCGCGTGAGCTGCTTCGACGCGTCGAATTCGTACCGCGTGGTCAGTCCGAGGGCATCGGTGACGGTGGCATAGCCATCGCCGTAGGCGAAGTTGGTGGTCTGGTTGATCGCGTCGCGGATAGCCGCGACCTTGTAGTTGCCTCCCCCGATGTCCACATAGACGATGGCCAGTGACGTGCCGTCGCCTTGCGTGATGCTGGCGACCCGCGTGCTCGTGCCGTCGTAGGTGTAGCGGGTCTGGTAGGTTTTCCCATCGTCGATGCTGTTGTCCGCGGGAGTGAGGTCGACCGTGACCGTCTCGAGGCGATTGTTCGCGTCGTAGCCGTAGCGAACCCGTGTGGCCGTAGCGCCGCTCGTCACCGTGCGCACTTGCGCAAGGTTGTTGCCGGTGTAGTCGTAGAAGACGGTTTCGCCCGACGCCGTCGACACGGAAGCCAGCAGGCCGGACGCCGAGTAGGTATAGGTCAGCGTGTTGCCGCTCGTGTCCTCGCGGGACAGGATGCGAAAGGCGCCGCTCGCTTCGTACCGCTCGGACACGCCCGTCGTGCCGTCGCGGTACTCGAACTGATCTCCCCCGGCGATGGAGGCGATCGTGTCGAACGCGCCCGCGCCTTCCCCGGAGACATACAGTCCGCGGCTGCTGTCATAGGCGAACGCCGCCGCACTGCCGTCCCTGTCGTACCGGTACAGCGTGCTGCCGGACGCATTGACCGGGCCGACCAGCTTCAAAGCGAGCTGGTCCGCCCGCCACTGGTCGCCGTTGTCGTCGGCCAGCGCGCCGCTGCTGTTGTACGTCCGCAGGACCGACTGGTCGGCACCGCGCGCGGCGAGGTAGTCGTCCTGGTTCTGGATGACCAGCGCGCCGGTGGAGACGTTGACGAACACGGACTGGCCGTTCCTGCCTTCGGACGCATTGCCGGTGACGCCGGCCTGTCCGAGCACCGCGCGTGAGCCGAGCTCGAGACCCGCCCTGAGGCCGCTGACGATCGCTACCATGTCTTGACTCTGTGGTGGAGTTGAGGGGCCGCGGCATCACCGAGGTGAGCCTCCGTCCCCACTACATCCACAGGTCACGCGCCGGATTTAGGGCGGCCTGCCAATCCGGTGAATGAATCACTCAATTTGCCGCCGAAGAACCCCGGACGGTCCAGCAGTCGCAGCGCGAGGCGTTGCACGGCCTGCGCGTCGCCGGCGGTGCCGGCGAGCAGCGCCCGCGCGTAACGCGCGGTCAGGTTGTTCGCGTCCAACCGGTCGGCGGCCTCCAGGTGGTGCTCTGCCTGCGCCACCTGCCCGTCGAGGGCGAGCAGCATGCCGACGGCCCCATGGCTTTCGGCGAAATTGCGATCGAGCGCCAGGGCGTGCTGGAATGCCTCCAGCGCCTGCGCGCGCCCGCCCTGCAGGAGTCGCGCCCAGCCCAGGGCATGCCAGGTTCCGATGTGGGCCGGCATGTACTGCACGGCGGTTTCGAGCTGCTTCTGGGCCAGCGGCAAATCGCGCGCTTGCAGGCTTGCGAGACCGAGCACGGACCAGGTACGGCCATCGCTGCGATTCAGCTCCAGCGACCGTTGCAACAAGCCGCGGGCATGTTCGGTGTGTCCTTCCGCCAGGGCCACGTAGGCCGCGGTCACCAGTCCCTCGGGGACGGGCCGGTCCGCCCGGAGCGAGGCCTCCGACCAGTGCTTCGCACGCTCGAAGTCGCTCGCATCGAGAGCGACGAGACTGGCGACCCCCAGCGCCGGCGGAGCCAAGCTTCCCGCTGCATGCCGGCGCTGCGCCCAATCGAGGGCATCGTCGACCCGTTGCAGACGGTGCGATGCGCGCAGCCACAACACCTGCAGGGCGGCATCGGAATCCGCCGGGGTCTCCTCGCCGTCGATCCATGGCTGCAGCAGCGCGCGGCAGGCCGCGAAATCACCCTGGAGCAAGCGGACGTAGGCGAGATCGTGGGCGAGCACAGGCGAATCCCCCAAGGCCCCCTGCAGCGCCTCGAGCAGCTCCGCGGCGCGCTGCAGGTCACGCAGTGCAATGCACAGCCGCGCGCGCCGGAACTGCCAGGCGGGTTGGGCCAGGTGCTCTTCCTCGGCGAGCCTGGCGAGCTGTGCCGCGGAATCCCAGGCGCCGCTCGACAGGGCCTCGTCGAACGCATCCGCCAGCAGCAAGCCGTTGTGCGGATCGTCCTGGAGGTAACGCTGGAGGCGGCCCAGCCGGGTCTCGGCAGTGGGCGTGGCGGCGTTCTTCATGGCGAAGCAGAGGCTAGCGCTGCGCAGGGCGCCTGCGCAGACCTCCTGTTCACCGTCTTTTCAGCGCTTTTTTCACATTGCCAGGCGGGCCTGCCTTCGCGCAAAGTTGCGCAGCGCCCGCGCTAAACAATTCCCGCATCCTCCGGATGTATTCCGATGACCCCCAACCCCTTCGAACAACTGCTCCAGGAAGGCCTGGCCGCCAGCCGCTCCGACCAGACCGAAGCGGCCCTGGCGCTGTTCGCACGCGCCAGCGAGGCGGATCCGGCCTCCGGCTTGCCGCACTTCCTGATCGGCTCCGAACAGGCGAGCGCGGGCAACTTCCAGGCCGCGGAGCTGTCCTTCGCCTGCGCCGTCCTGCTCGCGCCCGCCTTCACCCTGGCCCGCTACCAGCTCGGACTGTTGCAATTCAGCTCGCAGCGCGCGCCGCTGGCCCTGCTCACCTGGCAGCCGCTGTTCCAACTGCCGGAAGAAGACGCCCTGCACCACTTCGTCCACGGCTTCGCGGCGCTGGCGCAGGATGCCTTCGACGAAGCGCTGCAGCACTTCCGCAGCGGCCTGGCCTGCCAGCCCGCCAACCCGGCGCTCTGTGCCGACATCCTGCAGGTGATCGATGCGATCGAGCGGCTGGGCCGTCCGCAGCCGTCTTCACCGAATGAGGGCCTCGCCGACCACGTCCTCCTCTCCGCCTATGCACGCGGAGTGCATTGAGCCGTGACGAGCATCGATCCCCGTCGAGGCATCGACGCACTATTGCGCGATCAGCTGGGGCGCCTGCGCGAGCGCGGGCGTGCGACGAAGTCCGGCGACATCCACGCTCGCAGCCAGGACGCGCAGGCCAACGAGCTGCTGTCCACGCGGCTGGCAGCGCTCGATCCGGCCGATCCGGACCGCAAGCAGAAAGCGGTGCTTCTCTTTCTCGAATCCGAACTGGCCCGCGAATTCGGCCCCGCGATCCTCAACGATCCCGCGTTCTCCGGCATGCTCGATGCCATCCACGGCCAGATGCGCGCGGACGCACAGGTGGGCCAGGCCATGGAAAGCCTCGGGGACTGGCTGGTCAGCGGCAAGCTGCCGTGAAGCACGGGCCGCCTGCAGCCACGAGCATCAAAGCTCGATGAGGACCACCGGCGCTTCGCCGGCCTGCAGCATTTCGATCTCCGCGGCCGCTGCCTTGCTCAGGTCGATGATGCGGTCCCGCACGTGCGGGCCGCGGTCGTTGATGCGCACCACCACCTCGCGTCCGTTCTGCACATTGCGCACGAGGACGCGCGTGCCGAACGCCAGCGTGCGGTGCGCCGCCGTCAGCGCGTTCATGTCGAAGCGCTCGCCGCTGGCCGTGCGCTTACCGTGAAAGCCCGGCCCGTACCAGGAAGCCTTGCCGCGTCCGAGTTCCGCGCTCGGCGCCTTCCAAGATGCCGGCGCCTCCGGTTCCGGACGGGTGAGGTTCGGCCGCGTGGAGCATGCCGCCAGCACGGCCGCCAGCGCCACCGCCATGCAGCCGGATCGCAGCAGGCGCGCCGGATGCGTCAGGCGCACCATGCCACCTTGCGACGGATACAGGAAGCAACGAGAGTGTTCACGGCAGCATTGTAGGAAAGCCGCGGCTCCGTCCCTCGGCCGCACGTCCTTGCGCGTGCCCGCGCGGAGGATGCGCAACACGCCGCATGAATGGCAACAGAGTGCTCGCCTTCCTGCTGGCCCGGTGTGTCCCACACGAAAGGTCGACATCAGCGGCTCGCGGCCGCCCATCGCTGCCCTTACCTTCGATGCACCTCAGACAAGGAGCATTCATGAACAAGCGCACCACCGCCCTTTCCATCGCCGCGATCCTGGCCGCCTCGAGCGTGGCCGTGTACGCCCAGAGCTACAGCGGATCCAGCGACCCGAAGGGCGTCCCCGGCGTGGAAATGAACGTCGGCAAGAACGCCAACGACGGCGGCCTGCCCGGCGTGGAGATGAACGTCGGCCGCGATGGCGACCAGAAGAACATCGACACGAAGACCTCGGGCGCCGGCACCGACAAGACCACGATGGACGGAAAGTCCACCATGCGTCCGATGCGCAAGGATCGCGGCTGACGTTGCGATCGGGTGCCGCATCCCGGCACGACCGGGAGCGGTGCCCCAGGAGGCCGGCCCGCGGCCTTTTCCCCTCACGAGTGCAGCCCGAACAGCCGCGGGTCGTACGACCATTTCCGCAGCTTCCTGGCCGTCATGCCTCGGCAGAGCGGATGCCCAGGGTTGATCAACACGTTCCGTTCTTCCGGCACGATCACGGACGGAACCACGAGCACGGGGCTGTCGCCGGCCGAGAGCCAGGCGTCACCGAGATCCAGCGAGACCTTGCCTTCCGGCAAGGCATCCCAGCCGACGGGCAGGGATGGAGCCGTGTGTTCGGTGCGCGCCGACCAAGCCGCCGCGGGCAGGTCGATCCGTACCAGGTAGCGGTTCATCGGCAGCGACCCCAGCTTCGAATGGACCACCGTCTCCAGGCACGCCAGCGCCGCACTCGATGACGTGTAGAGGACTGCGTGACCTTTGCGGTTCCACCGCCCGCCGGTGGCCTTGGCTCCGGCGCCAGTGAGGTCGTCCGCCGTGTACTCCGGGGCGTCGACCGCGATGCGCCACAGCGTGAAGCCGCCGCTCACGCGTACGCGCCGCTTTGCGCCCGGGCCAGCACGTTGGAGACGATCGATTGGCCTTCGGCCGTGTCCATCAATTCGCCAGGCTTTCGGCCGCCGAGTGCCGGCAAGGGCTCTTCGAGCCAGCGCGCCACCCATTGCGCGGCGCTGAAGCCTGCAAGGTTCCCCGATTCCTTGACCATCGCCTCGACCTGGCCCACCAGGCGGGCGATGCCCAGCACGCGCTCGCTCTCGTCCTTGGACAGCGGCTTCGACTCGCTCTTCCTGCGGTTGAAGGTCGCCGTCGACAGGCCCAGCGTGGGCAACAGCCATTCCTTGGACCTGCCCATCTCCGCCGCGATCTCGTCGACGAAGGCCGCGGGAATGCCGCTCTTGATCGCCTCCACGCGGGAGATCGGATCCGCGTGGAAATAGACGGTGAAGGACTTTGCCTTTCCCGCCTTGGGCGGCTCGAAGCGGAGCACCTCGTACCGCGTGCGGGGCTCGGCCACTCCAGGCCGGCGCGAGGGGGCAGCACTCGAGGCCGGGTTACGCCTCGCGCCGGGGGACTTGCTTGCTCGTGCGACCATCTCTTTCCCTCGCGGATCCGCTCATATGAGTATTGATCCTAGCTCATTTGATGGAAACGTGCATCCTCCCATGACTGAGCCAGAGCGCATGCATGGCCTTGACGAATTGCGCCGCCTCCACAGTGAGAGAGGGGCTTGCGCCGCCGACAGCCATTGCACCGCACCCCGCATCCGGCGAAGAAAACACCAGCGCGTCGAGCAAATGCGATGAGGGCACCCCCGCCAGCGCGTACGCCGTCGTGTCCACCACGCTGAAGTCCGCACGCTGACCTGCGGCCAGCCCCGCGAGCGGCAATCCCGCCGCCGCGCTCCCGCCCGCGAGGGCCCGCTCGAACAGCACGCCCGCCGTGCTCTCCTGGCCCGCCGCCCGCGCGGAAACGTTGCGCTGCCGCAGCGCGAAGCGTTGCGAGTATTCCAGCAGCCGCAATTCCTCGGTCCAGCGGCGCGTAACGTGGCTGTCCGAGCCGATGGACCAGGCGCCGCGCAGCGCCAGCCAGTGCGGCAGGTCGAACACGCCGTCGCCCAGGTTCGCTTCCGTGCTGGGGCACAGCACGATGGAAGCGCCGGTGCGCTGCAGCGCGTCCATCTCCTCGCGCGAGGCGTGCGTGGCATGCACCAGGTTCCAGCGGGCATCCAGCTTCGCGTTCTGCAGCAGCCATTCGATCGGTCGCTGCCCATGTTCGCGAAGGCAGTCGTCCACTTCCTGTTGCTGCTCGGAGATGTGGATGTGCACCGGCATGCCGGCCGCGTGCGCCGCCTGCGCCGCTTCTTGCAGGGCGCCCGGGTCCACCGCGCGCAGCGAGTGCAGCGCGATGCCGGCCGTGAGCGTGCCGTCGGCGGGCGCGAGCTTGCGCACGGCTTCCGCGATGCGCAGCACCGATGCGGGCGTGGAGGCGAAGCGGCGCTGGTCCTCGCGCAAGCCCTTCGCACCGAAGCCGGACCGCATGTAGAGCGTCGGCAGCAGCGTCAGTCCGATGCCCGCAGCCTGCGCCGCGCGCACCAGCGCCAGCGACATCTCCAGCGGGTCCGCATAGGGCTTGCCGTCCACGTCGTTGTGCAGGTAGTGGAACTCGCAGACGTGTGTGTAGCCGGCTTGCAGCAGCTCCGCGTAGAGGAAGGTGGCGATCGCCTCCAGCTGCTCGGGCGTGATGCGCAGCGCCGCGGCATACATGCGGTCGCGCCAGCTCCAGAAGTCTTCGCGGCCCTGCGCGCTGCGTTCGGTGAGTCCGGCAATGGCGCGCTGGAAGGCGTGGCTGTGGCCGTTCACGAGGCCGGGCAGCGCCGGGCCGGCCAGCGCCTGCGCGTCTTGCCGCTCCTGCGCCGTGCAGCCGGCGCGCACCTCGCTCCAGCGGCCGTCGTCGCCGGCCACCAGCAGGACGTCGCGCGCCCAGGCGCCGTTCACCCAGGCGAGCGGCGCGAACCAGCGGCGGCCTTCACGCATACAGCTTGCGGCAGGCGCCGAACGCGGCCTCGACCATCGCGCGCACCACCGGCTGGATCTCGGCGGCGCGCTCCGGCTCGTAGTTCCAGGGCGGCGCCTCGCGCATGTAAAGGACCTGGCACATCTCCAGCTGCACCGCGTGCACGTGCTCCGCGGGCCGGCCGTACTGGCGGGTGATGTAGCCGCCCTTGAAGCGGCCGTTCAGCACGTGGGTGAAGCGCGGGTCTTGCGCGGCGGCGTGCTTGACCGCCTCGCCGATCGAAGGATGCGCGCTCGCGCCGCCGGCGGTGCCGATGTTCAGGTCCGGCAGGCGGCCTTCGAACAGCCAGGGGATCTCGGCGCGGATGCTGTGCGCGTCCCACAGCAGCGCGTAGCCATGCTGCGCCTTCAGCCGCGCGAGCTCGGCCTGCAAGGCCTGATGGTAGGGCGCCCAGTAGGTTTCGCGCCGCTGCGCTCGCTCGTCGGCGGCCGGTGCGCCGCCCTCGGCGTAGAGCGCATCGCCGCTGAAGAAGCGCGTGGGGCACAGCTCGGTGTTGGACGCGCCGGGATACATCGGCGCGTCGTCCGGCGGGCGATTGAGGTCGATCACGTAGCGCGAGACCGTGGGTTGCAGCACGCTGGCCCCGAGCTCCTGCGCGAAGGCATAGAGGCGGTCGAGATGCCAGTCGGCGTCTTCCACTTCCAGCGCGCGCGGCACGTAGCGGCCGCGCAGCGCCTGCGGGATCTCAGTGCCCATGTGCGGGATGCTCACGAGCAGCGGCACGCTGCCTTGTTGCAGCTTGAAGTTCATCGGATCTGTCCTTCGACGTAGGTGGCGCGGCAGGGATTGGCTCCCAGCGCATAACTCAGTTCGGCCGGGCTCTGCACATCCCACAGCACGAAGTCGGCGCGGCGGCCCGCGGCCAGCACGCCGCGGTCGGCGAGGCCCAGCGCGCGGGCGGCGTTGCGGGTGGCGCCGGCGAGCGCCTCTTCCGGCGTCAGGCTGAACAGCGTGCAGGCCATGTTCAGCATCAGCAGCAGCGAGGTGCACGGTGACGTGCCCGGGTTGCAATCGGTGGAGACGGCCATGGGCACGCCGTGCTGGCGCAGCAGGGCGATGGGCGGCAGGCGCGTCTCGCGCAGGAAATAGAAGGCGCCGGGCAGCAGCACCGCCACGCTGCCGGCCTGCGCCATGGCGCGGGCGCCGGATTCACCCAGCCACTCCAGGTGGTCGCAGCTGAGCGCGCCATAGGAGGCGGCGAGCTCGGCGCCGGCGCTGTCGCTCAGTTGTTCGGCGTGCAGCTTCACCGGCAGGCCGAGCGCGCGCGCTTCGTCGAACACTGCGCGCGTCTGCTGCGGGCTGAAGCCGATGGTTTCGCAAAAGGCGTCGACGGCATCGGCCAGGCCCGCGCGGTGCAGCTCGCGCATCATGCGCCGCACTTCGGCGATGTAGTCGTCGGCCCGTCCCTTGAATTCGGGCGGCAGCGCATGGGCACCGAGGAAGGTGGTGCGCACCGCTACGTGCTCCAGCACACCGAGCTGCCGCGCGACGCGCAGGCATTTGGCCTCGGCCTCCAGCTCCAGTCCGTAACCGGACTTGATCTCGAGGGTGGTGACGCCTTCGGCCAGCAGTTCGCGCAGGCGGCGGCGCGATTGCGCGAGAAGTTCGTCTTCGGAGGCCTCGCGCGTCGCCTTCACAGTGGAGACGATGCCGCCGCCGGCGCGCGCGATCTCCTCGTAGCTGGCGCCGTTCAGGCGCGCCTCGAACTCGCGCGCGCGGTCGCCGCCGTAGACCAGGTGCGTGTGGCAGTCGATGAGGCCAGGCGTGACCAGGGCGCCCTCGGCATCGTGTTCGCTGGCGGCGCTGTGCAGCGCCGGCGGGAGGTCGGTCCTGGGGCCGACCCAGGCGATGCGGCCGTCTTCGACGGCAAGCGCGCCGTCCTCGACCAGGCCGTAGGGCACGCCGGCGTTCGCCGCCATCGTGGCGATGCGCGCATTCGTCCAGACCTGCGTGTTCATGTGCGGACCTCCATCCAGAGCGCGTCGGTGCCGGTCACGGCGATCTCCGCTGCGGTCGAAGACAGGCACCAGGCGAGATGACGTGCAGGAACTTCCATGATCGCGCCGCCGGACTGCACGCGTGCGGGTGTGTCGTGCGCATGGAGCGCGAGCAGGGCGAAAGCCGGCGATCGGATTTCCAGCGCGCCCTCCACGCGCTGCATGCGCGCGGCACCGGGCGGCGCCATCAGGTTCAGGTCGCGCGTCGGGCCTGCCACCAGCTGGCATTCGACCGCCGCGTCGCCGTCGAACCGCAGCGGCGCTCCTCCACGCGTGACGCGATGCGGCGCACCATCGATATCGAGCAGCACGCCTTCGCCGGCCAGCACCGCGAACCAGCGCTCGATGCCCGCGAAGCGCGAGAACGGACCCGCCTCCTCGACGTCCGCCACCGAGATGCGCACGCGCCAGTCGGATGCGGACGGCCACGTCAGCAGCTCGCGCGTGACACCACCGCCGTTGCGCCAGGGTTGCGGCACCGCGTGATCCAGCGCGACGAGCTGCCAGTTCATGCCTGGAACTGCCCGTTGAAGCTGTAGCGCGTGCCCGGATAGATCTGGCGCGCGATGCTCGCCACGTTGGCGCCGCTCACGGTGCGCCGCATCATCGCGAGGCAAGGCTCGCTGGCGCGGATGTCCAGCGCTTTCGCTTCCTCCGCGCTCGGCAGGCAGGCCTCGATGCTGTAGCTGGCTTCGGTGAGCGGTGCGTGCTGCAGCAGGTGCAGCGTGGGCGAGGTGCTGCCGAAATCGGTGTCGAGGTAACCGGGCGCCGCCTGCGGATTGACGTAGCGGTCCTCGTACTGGATCGGCACGCCGTTCTCCAGGTGCACCAGCACCGTATGGAACACCCGCGCGCCCTTGCGCAGGCCCAGCGCCTCGGCCACTTCCGAACCGGCTTTCTCCTGCGCGACCGTGATCACGCGCGTGCTGTGCACGTGGCCGCGCTCCGCCACTTCCTCGTGGATGTCGCGGATGACGAGCTGCGAGGAGATGCGATGCAACTCGGCCACGCGGGTGCCGGACCCCTGCACGCGCGTGACCAGCCCTTCCGTGGCCAGCTCGCGCAGGGCACGGTTGGCCGTCATGCGGCTGATCGCGAATCGCTCCATCAGGGAGGCCTCGCTCGGCACCACGTCGCCCGGCTTCCATTCGCCGCTCGCGATGTGCTGCCGGATCCAGCCCTTCACCTGCTCGTATGCCGGCCGTTCGTCTTTTGCCATGGGGCGCGAGCATACCCCAGTTGACACAGCTTGTATAGACAACTATGCTCCCGCCGAAATCGAGCTTGTATAGACAACTCACGCCCGCCCACCCCGAACCGGAACCCCGCATGTCCGACCTTTCGCAAGCATCCTTCCTCGCCGCCGGGCCGCGCCCGGTGCGCGCGCCGCAAGGCAAGCAGCTCAGCTGCGCCAACTGGCAGATCGAGGCCGCCTACCGCATGATCCAGAACAACCTGGATCCGGCCGTGGCCGAGCGGCCCGACGACCTCGTCGTCTACGGCGGCATCGGCAAGGCCGCGCGCAACTGGCCGGCCTTCGAGGCCATCCTGGCCACGCTGAAGAAACTGCGGGCCGACGAGACGCTGCTCGTCCAGTCGGGCAAGCCGGTCGGCGTGTTCCGCACCCACGCCGGCGCGCCGCGCGTGCTGATCGCCAATTCGAATCTCGTGCCGCGCTGGGCCACGTGGGAACACTTCAACGAGCTCGACCGCAAGGGCCTGATGATGTACGGCCAGATGACGGCCGGCAGCTGGATCTACATCGGCACCCAGGGCATCGTGCAGGGCACCTACGAGACCTTCGCCGAGGCCGGCCGCCAGCATTACGACGGCGATCTTGCCGGGCGCTGGGTGCTCACCGCGGGCCTCGGCGGCATGGGCGGCGCGCAGCCGCTCGCGGCCACCTTCGCCGGCGCCTGTTCGCTCAACATCGAGTGCCAGCAATCGCGCATCGACTTCCGCCTGCGCACGAAGTATCTCGACAAGCAGGCGAAGGATCTCGACGAGGCGCTGGAAATGATCCGGCATCACACCGCCCGCAAGGAAGCCGTGTCGATCGGCCTGTGCGGCAACGCCGCGGAGATCGTGCCGGAACTGGTGAAGCGCGCGCGCTCCGGCGGCCCGCGGCCCGACATCGTCACCGACCAGACCTCGGCGCACGACATCATCAACGGCTACCTGCCGATCGGCTGGACGGTCGAACAATGGCAGGCCGCGCAGAAGGATGCTTCTCAGCACGATCGCCTGAAGCAGGCCGCGGGCGAGTCCTGCGCCGCGCACGTGCGGGCGATGCTCGCCTTCCACGCGATGGGCGTGCCCACCGTCGACTACGGCAACAACCTGCGGCAGGTGGCGCAGGACTTCGGCGTGCAGGACGCCTTCGCCTATCCCGGCTTCGTGCCGGCGTACATCCGCCCGCTGTTCTGCCGCGGCACCGGGCCCTTCCGCTGGGTCGCGCTGTCCGGCGATCCGGAAGACATCCGCAAGACCGACGCGAAGATGAAGGAGCTGTTCTCGCACGACAAGCACCTGCACCGCTGGCTCGACATGGCCGGCGAGCGCATCAGCTTCCAGGGCCTGCCGGCGCGCATCTGCTGGATCGGCCTGGGCGAGCGGCACGTCGCCGGCCTCGCCTTCAACGAGATGGTGAAGAGCGGCGAGCTGAAGGCGCCGATCGTGATCGGCCGCGACCACCTCGACAGCGGCTCGGTCGCTTCGCCCAACCGGGAGACGGAAGCGATGCAGGACGGCAGCGACGCGGTGAGCGACTGGCCGCTGCTGAACGCGCTGCTCAATACCGCGAGCGGCGCTTCCTGGGTCAGCTTCCACCACGGCGGCGGCGTCGGCATGGGCTACTCGCAGCATTCCGGCGTGGTGATCGTCTGCGACGGCACGGCGGAAGCGGCGGCGAAGCTCGAACGCGTGCTGTGGAACGACCCGGCCACCGGCGTGATGCGCCATGCGGATGCCGGCTACGACATCGCCAGGCAGTGCGCGCGCGAGCACGGCCTCAACCTGCCCATGATCGGATGAACGTGGCGGAACAAGAGTTGCTCCATCCCGGCGAGATCACCCTCGCCCAGTTGCGGCGCCTGTGCGGCCGCGACGAACTCGCGGTCGCCCTCGATCCGTCCTCGCGCGCGGCAATCCGCGCCAGCGCGGAACTGGTGCGGCGCGCCACCGAGGGCGACGCACCGGTGTACGGCGTCAACACCGGCTTCGGCAAGCTGGCGACGCAGCGCATCGCGCGCGAAGACCTCGCGCTGCTGCAGTTGAAGCTGCTGCGCTCGCATGCGGTCGGCGTCGGCGATCCGTTGCCCGCCCGCGTGGTGAAGCTGGTCCTGCTGCTGAAAGCGGCAAGCCTGGCGCGCGGCTTTTCCGGAGTGCGCGAGGAAGTCGTCGACGGCCTGCTCGCGCTCTACAACCGGGGCGTGGTGCCGGTGATCCCGAGCCAGGGCTCGGTCGGCGCGTCGGGCGATCTCGCGCCGCTCGCCCACCTGTGCCTGCCCCTGATCGGCGAAGGCGAGGCTGTCCACGAAGGCGTGCGCATGCCCGGCGGCCAGGCGCTGGAGCGCGCGGGACTGCGCGCGCTGCAGCTGGGCGCCAAGGAGGGCCTGGCGCTGATCAACGGCACGCAGGTGTCCACCGCGCTGGCGCTCGACGCCCTGCTCGGCGTCGACAAGCTGTTCGAAGCCGCGGCGATCACCGGCGCGCTCACGCTCGACGCCGCGCGCGGCAGCGACGCCCCCTTCGATCCGCGCATCCACGCGGTGCGTGGCCAGCCGGGACAGATCGACTGCGCCGCTGCCTATCGCGCCCTGATGGTCGGCAGCGACATCCGCCGATCGCACCTCGAAGGCGACGACCGCGTGCAGGACCCCTACTGCCTGCGCTGCCAGCCGCAGGTGATGGGCGCCTGCCTGGACCAGATGCGCTATGCCACGCAGGTGCTGATGCGCGAGGCGAACGCGGTGACCGACAACCCGCTGGTGTTCGCAGAGGGCGGGCACATGGTGTCGGGCGGCAACTTCCATGCGGAGCCGGTGGCGCTCGCGGCCGACGCACTGGCGGTGGCCATCGCGGAGATCGGCGCGATCTCCGAACGGCGCGTGGCGATGCTGGTGGACACGGTGGTGTCGCGCCTGCCGCCTTTCCTCACGCCGGAGCCGGGCCTCAACTCCGGCTTCATGATCGTGCACGTCACGGCCGCCGCGCTCGCCTCCGAGAACAAGTCGCTCGCCCATCCGGCGAGCGTCGACAGCCTGCCCACCTCCGCCAACCAGGAGGATCACGTGAGCATGGCGACCTTCGCGGCGCGCCGCCTGCAGCCCATGCTGAAGAACACGGCGCACATCGTCGCCATCGAGCTGCTCGCGGCGGCGCAGGGCATCGAGTTCCTGCGGCCGCTCACCAGTTCGCCCGCGCTCGAGGGCGTGATGCGCCTGGTGCGCAGCGTTTCGCCCGCGATGATGTCCGACCGCAGCCTGGCGCGCGACATCGAGGCGATGCACCACCTGGTGGCGGCCGGCGACATCGGCCACGCCACCGAGCAGCACATCGCGGAACTCCATGCCTTGCGGCTGGCGTGATCCGCACATGAAACCCGATCCCCCTTCCCCACCGGAGCCACTCATGAAAAAGCTCTTCACCCTCACGCTGCTGGCGCTCGGCATCGCGAGCGCGCACGCGCAGGAAACCAAAGTCGCCGTCGGCCTCTCGGGCTGGACCGGCTTCGCGCCGCTCACGCTGGCCAAGGAAGCCGGCATCTTCAGGAAGAACGGCCTCGACGTCACGCTGAAGAAGATCCCGCAGAAAGACCGTCACCTCGCCATCGCTTCCGGTGACGTGCAGTGTGCCGCGACCACCGTCGAAACGTGGATCGTGTGGAACGCCAACGGCGTCGCCACCACGCAGATCTTCCAGCTGGACAAATCCTTCGGCGCCGACGGCATGGTGGTCAAGGGCAACGTCCAGAAGATCGCCGACCTGAAGGGCAAGACGATTGCCGCCAGCGCGCCCGGCACCGCGCCCTACTTCACCATGGCCTGGATGCTCAAGAAGAACGGCCTCACGCCCAAGGACGTGAGAATCGTCAACCTCGAGCCGCAGGCCGCCGCCAACGCGATCATCGCCGGCACCGCCGATCTCGACGCGGCGATGACGTACGAGCCCTATCTCTCCGCCGTGCGGGCCAAGCCGGAGGCCGGCAAGATCATCGCGACGACGCTCGACTACCCGATGGTGATGGACACCTTCGGCTGCACGCCGAAGTTCCTGGCCGACAACCCGCGCGCCGCCAAGGCGCTGGCCGACAGCTACTTCGAAGCGTTGGAGATGATCCAGCGCGAACCGGCAAGGAGCTTCGGGATCATGGCCGCCGACGTGAAGCAGAGCGCCGAGCAGTTCGAGGCGAGCCAGAAGTACCTGCGCTGGCAGGACCGCGCGGCCAACCAGAAATTCTTCGCCGGCGAACACGCGGCGTTCAGCAAGGAAGCGGCGGAGCTGCTGCTGGAGGCGGGGATCATCCGGCAGATCCCCGATCTGGCGAAGCTGGCGGACACGCGCTTCATCAAATAGCGTCGTCCCCGCGCAGGCGGGGATCCAGGGCTTCCGCTTTTGAATGCCCTGGATTCCCGCCTCCGCGGGAATGACGGAGGAGCAACATGAAACCTCTCGTCCCCGTCGCACCCGGAACGCGCGCGCTGCTCGGCGTCTCGTTCTTCGTGCTGTTCTTCCTCGTCTGGGCCGCCGCCACCTTCGGCGGCCTGGTGAGCAAGACCTTCCTGGCCGACCCGCTCACCATGGTGCATTCGGGTTGGACGCTGCTCACGCAGCATGGCTTCATCGGCGACATCGGCATGACCGTGTGGCGCGTGGTCGGCGGCTTCCTGATCGCCGCCGTCCTCGCCGTGCCGCTCGGCGTGCTGATGGGCGCGTACAAGCCGGTGGAGGCGTTCTTCGAACCCTTCGTGAGCTTCGCGCGCTACCTGCCCGCTTCCGCCTTCATCCCGCTGCTGATCCTCTGGGCCGGCATCGGCGAGGCGCAGAAGCTCGCGGTGATCTTCATCGGCTCCTTCTTCCAGCTGGTGCTGATGATCGCGGTGAGCGTGGGCAACACGCGGCGCGATCTCGTGGAAGCCGCGTACACGCTGGGCGCGCTGGACCGCGGCGTCGTCACGCGCGTGCTGCTGCCTTCCAGCGCGCCCGAGGTCGCCGAGACGCTGCGCATGGTGCTGGGCTGGGCCTGGACCTACGTGATCGTCGCCGAACTGATCGGCGCCTCCAGCGGCATCGGCCACATGATCACCGACAGCCAGGCGCTGCTGGCCACCGACCAGATCATCTTCGGCATCATCGTGATCGGCCTCATCGGGCTGGTGACGGACTTCGCCTTCAAGGCATTCAACCGGAAGCTTTTCCCATGGGCGCAATTGCGATGAAGATGCCTGAAGTTGTCATCCCGGGCTTGACCCGGGATCCATGGATTGCGGGTCAAGCCCGCAATGACAAGTCGGGGGCGGTGCTGGATGTCAAAGGCGTCGGCAAGACCTTCACCGGCGGCACCGTCGCCCTGCAGGCCACCGACCTCTCCGTGCAGGAGAACGACTTCATCGCCATCCTCGGCCCCTCCGGCTGCGGCAAGAGCACGCTGCTGCGCATGGTGGCCGGCCTGGACGCGCCCTCCGGCGGAACCATCACCCTCGACGGCAAGACCGTCGCGGGACCCGGCGCCGACCGTGGCATGGTGTTCCAGAGCTACACGCTGTTCCCCTGGCTCACCGTGCTGGAAAACGTCTGCTTCGGACTGCGCGAGAAGGGCATGCCGCTCGCGCAACAGCGCGAAATCGCGCAGCGCTTCCTCGCCAAGGTGGGCCTCAAGGGCTTCGAGAAGCACTACCCGAAGCAGCTCTCCGGCGGCATGCAGCAGCGCACCGCGCTGGCCCGCGCGCTGGCCAACAATCCGCGCATCCTGCTGATGGACGAACCCTTCGGCGCGCTCGACCACCAGACGCGCGAGCTGATGCAGGAACTGTTGCTGGGGATCTGGGAGGACGAGCGCAAGACGGTGCTGTTCGTCACCCACGACATCGACGAGGCGATCTTCATGGGCAGCCGCGTGGTGGTGATGAGCGCGCGGCCGGGCCGCATCAAGTGCGACATCCCCGTGCCGATGCCGCATCCGCGCCACTACTCGATGAAGACGACGCCCGCGTTCGCGGAGCTGAAGGCGCGCCTGACGGAGGAGATCCGTACCGAGGTCCAGCGGGCCGCCGGACTGCTGCCTTGAGTCAGTGCATCGCCATCGCGTGCTCGACGGCGGGCGGCGACAGTTCGCGGCCGACCATGGCGCGGGCGTAGAAGTAGTTGTTGCGGGCCCGTTCGCTCATGCGGTCGAGGTCGACCTCGCCGTGGTCGTCGCAGGGGAACGCATAACCCCGGCCGCTGTGGAACAGGGAGCGGAAGCACAGCTGGTATTGGTTGACGGTGGTCTCGATCATTTTCGGTCTCCTGGGGCTTCTTGCCTTTGGGCTTGCTTCCACTATCGGCGACAGACCGGTTTACCGCGATCGGAGGACGCAGCATCCGCGCCTCGGCGCGCTTCGATTCGCGACGACGCCACGGGCTGAGGCTGGATAGGCGCCGTCTTATGCCGAGGTGGATGCGCGCTCGTAGGGCGCCGTCCTACCTGGGCAGGAAGAAAGGAGGCTCAGGCGGCCTTGCCGGGAATGGCGCCCGGCTCCGTGCGCCTGGGCGCGGGCGTGGCCGGCAACTGGCTGACGATGAGGAGCGAGAGGACGGCGGTC
Organism: Ramlibacter sp.; assembly: GCF_036383835.1. Taxonomy (GTDB): domain Bacteria; phylum Pseudomonadota; class Gammaproteobacteria; order Burkholderiales; family Burkholderiaceae_C; genus Ramlibacter. The sequence continues at coordinate 105,617 of NZ_DASVNN010000035.1, read as the reverse complement.
GCAGTCATCAAGCCGAGCAGTGCGGCGAATCCGGCCTGCTTCACCAGCGGCCCGATGAGCCAGACGGCCAGCGAGCTCGCGCCGAGGGAGACCGTCAGGCGCATGCCCGAGACCCGCGAACGCATGCTGTCGTCGACGAATCGCACGATCATGGTGTCCGTGAACGGGATGGCCCCGAAGATGGCGGCCATGAACAGGAACTGCAGCACGTAGAAGGTCCAGCCATCCGAGATCGCCGCGAGCGCGAGCAGCACCGCCTGCGCACCGACGATGCCCAGGTACAGGGTCTTGAGCGGCATGCGGTCGATCAGGTGGCCGACGAGCAGTTGCGTCACCGAGGCGGCCGCGTAGGTCATCGCGAGCAGCACGCCGATCCGCGCCGGGTCCTGCAGGATGCTGCGCAGGCGGTCGGTCAGCAGCTCGTAGTTGCTGTTGGTGGAGAAGTTGAACAGCAGGCTGGCGCTGGTGGCGGCCACGGTCATCACCAGCAGCAGCCTGGCGATCGACACGCCCGGCGGCACGACGGCACTGCTCGCCTTCTTCTTCGCGGGCGCCGCGTGCTCGCGGGTGGCCATCAGCGCGAACGCGCATCCGAACAGCAGGCACAGGGCACCCGGAACAGCGAAGGCCATGCGCCAGCCCAGGTACTTGACCAGGAAGCCGGTGGTGACCGCTGCGACGGCGACGCCCAGGTTGCCGACGAGGCCGTTGAGGCCGATGGTCAGGCCCGGCCGCACGGCTCCCTGCACGAGCATCGGGATGCCGACAGGGTGGTAGATCGAGGCGAAGCAACCGAGGAGCGCCAGGGCGAATGCCATCTGCAGGGGCGACTGCGTCACGCTCACCAGCAGCGCCGCGGCGCCCATGCCGAAGAAGAACACCGTCATCATCTTGCGGCGGCCCCAGTGGTCGCCGAGCTTGCCGGAAGGCAGCGAGCCGACGCCGAAGAAGAAGAACGCCGCCACGCTGTAAGGCATCAGGTCTTCCCAGCGGGCAATCCCGAAATCCGCTGCGATGCTGGTGACCGCCGTCGCGAAGATCAGCAGGAACATGTGGTCGATGGCATGACCGATGTTCAGGAGCCACTGGGTGGCCATCGAGTTGCCGGGGCGGACGGGGTGCTGGGCGGAATCCATGTGCGGATTGTCAGCAGGACGGGCCTGGCCGTCCTGCGACGGTCGGCCGTAAATCCCCGAATCCCGGCCAAGATGGGAGGCCGGGAGGAAGCTGGCGCGGCTGGCGGGGATCGAACCCACGACCCTTGGCTTCGGAGGCCAATACTCTATCCACTGAGCTACAGCCGCAGAGGGGTCCATTCTAGCGGCAGGCGGGCATCCCTTCCGCGGCAGGCCCGCCGGCCGCCGGCTTCATTCGTTCGTGATCTTGCGTTCCTTCACGATCGCGCCCCACTTGGCGGACTCCTTCGTCATGAAGTCGGTGAGTCCGGCACGCGAGGTCGGATGCGGCGTGAGGCCGTGCTTGGCGAGCGCTGCCTGCACCTCGGGGTCCTTCAGCACCTTGACCACTTCGGCGTTCCAGCGGTCCAGGATGGTCGCGGGCGTCTTGGCCGAGGCGACGAAGGCATACCAGTTCAGCGCCTCGAAGCCGGGCAGGCCGGCCTCGGCGACCGTCGGGATGTTGGGCATGTAGGCCGGGCGCGTGAGGCCGGTGGTGGCCAGCGGGATCACCTTGCCCGTTTCCACGTGCGGCAGCGCGGTGGGCGGCGCGGCGAAGTAGCCCGTGAAGCGGTTCGCCAGCAGGTCCTGCATCGCGGGGGCGCCGCCCTTGTAGGGCACGTGCGTCATCTCGGCGCCGATGCGCTGCGCGAACAGTTCGCCGGTGAGGTGCGAGGCCGAACCCGAGCCGGTGGACGCGAAGGTGACGTTGCCGGGCGACTTCCTGGCGGCGGCGATGAAGTCGGCGAGCGTCTTGATGCCCGATTGCGCGCTGACCACCAGCATGTTCGGGAAGTACACGCCGCCCGAGATCGGGGCGAGGTCCTTGAACGGGTCGTAGCCCACCTTCATCATGTGCGGCGCGATGGTGAGCGGGCCGATGGACCCGAACAGCAGCTGCGAACCGTCGCTCGGCCCGTTGGCCGTGAGCTGGTGGGCGATGTTGCCGCCCGCGCCCGCCTTGTTCTCCACCACCACGGTCTGGCCGATGTTGTCGGACAGCTTCTTGGCGATCAGCCGCGCGGCGGCGTCGGCCGCACCGCCGGGCGCGAAGCCGACCATCATGGTGACGGGCTTCTTGGGCGGGAAATCCTGGGCAAGGGTCAGGCCCGGCAGGGCGAGGGCGGCCGCGGCAAACAGGCCGGCGCGCAACACGTGGCGCTTTTGCATGACAACGTCTCCTGGTGTGTTTGTGCCCCTATCGTAGCGGCGCCGCGCCACCGGGCCCCGCGCGCCGCCGCGCAGGCGGGGCGGCCGGGGGGCGCTGGATATAATCGACGATTGATCCGAAAAACGTGCATTCATTGAGGACGCCATGAGCGACAGCCACGAAGCCCACACCGGCCCGATCAAGACGCCGAAGCAACTGCTGATCGCGGTGCTGTTCTCCTTCCTGATTCCCGTCTTCATCATCATCGCCCTGGTGGCGTACGTTTCGTCCGAGAACAAGCCCGCCGGCTCGCAGGACATCGACAAGTACGTGCTGGGCGGCGTGACCGCGCAGGACCTCGAGCGCGGCGTCTCCCAGCGGATCAAGAAGGTCGGCACCGTGGAGATCCGCGACGCCAACCGGCCCCTGGCCACCGGCGAGACGGTGTTCAAGGCCCAGTGCTCCGCCTGCCACACCGCCGGTGTCGCCGGCGCGCCCAAGTTCGGCGATGCCGCTTCCTGGGCCAACCGCATCAAGACCGGATTCGACGCGCTGGTGACGTCCGCGCTCAAGGGCAAGGGCGCGATGCCCGCCCAGGGCGGCGGCGACTTCAGCGACACCGAGATCGCCCGTGCCGTGGCCTTCATGGCCAACGCCGGCGGCGCCAGGTTCGCCGAACCCGCTGCGCCGACGCCCGTCGCTGCCGGCGCCGCCCCGGCGGCTCCCATCGCCACGGCTGCACCCGCTGCCGGTCCCGCCGCCGCGACCGCTGCCGCTCCCATCGCGGGCGGCACCGCCCCCACCCCGGTCGCCGCAGCCGGCGCCGGTGGCGAAGCCCTCTACAAACAGGCCTGCATGGCCTGCCACGCCGCGGGCGTGGCCAACGCGCCGAAGTTCGGCGACAAGGCCGCCTGGGCGCCGCGCATCGCCCAGGGCGTGCCCGCGCTGGTGACCAGCGCGATCAAGGGCAAGGGCGCCATGCCGCCCAAGGGTGGCACCTCCGCGCCCGACACGGAGATCAAGGCCGCCGTCGAATACATGGTGAACGCCGCCAAGTAAGGCGCGTCTCGCCACGAAAAAAGCCGGCCTAGCGCCGGCTTTTTTGCGTCGGGGTTTGGGCTGCTCCGCTCACCCCGACCTACGGGTGACTGGCCTCGACCCGCTGCGCCGGACTCGTCACATAACCATAGCGCGCCGGCAATTCCGCCGCGCGCACGTCCAGCGGCACCCAGCGTCCCGACTCCACGGCCTCCGACGCCTGCACGATGTCCTGCGTGTGCACCAGGCCGAAGCCGCGATCGGTTTCGAGATAGAGGCGGCCCGCTTCGTCGACCAGCGAGGACCGCACCTGCGCGGGCTCGCCCGTGTGCGTCATCACGCGGTCGACGCCGGCGACGCGGAAGATCCAGGGCGTCGCCGCCAGCTCCACGTACACGCGCTGCGGCCCGTTCTGGAAGAACCACTGGCCGCCTTCGTCGCGGTCGTAGTTGCGGTGGATGAAGTCGATCAGCTTCTCGTGCCGCAGCAGCGAGCCCTTGGACTGCGGGAACGGGCCGGCCGCCTGCACGCGGTCGTCGCGCATGTACCAGTTGCCGCGCTCGTCCAGCCCCAGCCAGCCGAAGCAGTTCGGCACGTTGGGCCACTTGGCCATCGCCTGGCGAACGATATCGTCCATTGAATGATTATGGTGCCGCAGGCGCCGTATTGCAGGTGGACAGTGACTCCGCGCAGCGGCACATGGACCGCGTGGAATAACATGCAACGCGGTCTCCCTTGCGAAGAGGATCCGGCTTTGCCGGTCCTCTTCGCACTGATCAGGCCACTGAAAAGAGTCGCTTGCGACTTTTTTCAGTGAATCATCTAAGGAAGGCGTCGTAACCGGTCTTGAGGATGAGCGCGCTGACGACGAGGATGAACACGCCGCGCACGAAGGATGCGCCATGCTTGAGCGCGAGATGCGTGCCCAGCAGGCTGCCCAGCACGTTCGCGACGGCGAGCGCCGCCGCGTATTGCCACCAGACGTGGCCCTTGAGCGCGAACAGGATCAGCGCCGCGAGGTTGGTCGCCGTGTTGAGCAGCTTGGCCGCGGCCGAGGCATTGAGGAAGTCGTAGCCCAGCACGCGCACGAACAGGAACACGAAGAAGCTGCCGGTGCCCGGGCCGAAGAAGCCGTCGTAGAAACCGAGCACCAGGCCGATGCCGCAGGCGGCGAGCGTCTGCGCCCGGCCCGTGAGCGTCGGCGCGTGGTCGCGCCCGAGGTCCTTGCGCACCAGCGTGTAGAACAGCACGCACAGCAGCACGATCGGCAGCAGCTTGCGCAGGAATTCGGACGGCAGGACGGTGACCGCCCAGGCACCGGCGAAACCGCCGGTGAAGCCCGCCGCCGCGGCCGGCAGGAGCGAGCGCCAGTCGATCTCGACGCGCCGGCTGAACTGGCGCGCGGCGAAGGCCGTCCCCCAGACCGAAGCGCTCTTGTTGATGCCGAACAGCGTGGCGGGGTGGGTGGTGGGGAACACCGCGAACAGCGCGGGCACCAGGATGAGGCCGCCGCCTCCCACGATCGCATCGACGAACCCGGCCAGCAGCGAGGCCAGCGTCACCAGAATCCACTCCATGCCCCGGATTGTGGCATCCGCCGCGGCAAGCTCTTCCGTCCAGTGCGCGGACAAATAAAAAAGGCGCCGCATCGGCGGCGCCTGAATTTGCCCGGCCCTCTACGGGTGCCGTGCGACAGTGTTCGTGTTCTGGTCGGGGTTTGTCTCCTCGGTCCCTCGTCCTGCCGTGCCCACGGTGGGGCCCGGCGCGAGTGCACGCAATGTAGCGTGGCGCACGGGCCCGGTGCATCAGGGCTTACCCGGCAGTCGGCTGTGGTATAGGAGCGCTGCCGCGGCGAGCGTCCTGCAGGATCCAGTCGGCGGCCTTCTCCGCCATCATCAGCACCGGCGAATTGGTGTTGCCGCTGGTGATCGTGGGCATCGCGCCCGCATCCACCACGCGCAGGCCGGCGATGCCGCGCACGCGCATCTGCGCATCGAGCACCGCGCGCGGGTCGCCATCGGCGCCCATCCTCGTCGTGCCCACGGGATGGAAGATCGTCGTGGCGATGTCGCCGGCCAGCCGCGCGAGATCGTCGTCGCTCTGGTATTGCGGACCCGGGCGCCATTCCTGCGGCCGGTACTTCGCGAGCGCGGGCTGGGCCGCGATGCGGCGCGTGACGCGCAGCGAATCGGCGGCGACCTTGCGATCCTCCGGCGTGCTGAGGTAGTTCGTCGCGATCGCCGGTGCGTCCTCGAATTTCCTGCTGCGGATGCGCACCGAACCGCGGCTGGTCGGATTGAGGTTGCAGACACTCGCCGTGAACGCGTTGAAGCCGTGCAAGGGTTCCCCGAAGGCATCGAGGCTCAGCGGCTGCACGTGGTATTCGATGTTCGGATACTGCTGCTCCGGCGAACTGCGGGTGAAGGCGCCCAGCTGCGACGGCGCCATGCTCATGGGACCGCTGCGCTTGAACGCGTACTCCATGCCGATCTTCAGCTTGCCCCACCAGCTGTTCGCCAGCGTGTTCAGCGTGGTGACGCCGTCGACCTTGAACACGGCGCGGATCTGCAGGTGGTCCTGCAGGTTCTCGCCGACACCGGGCAGGTCGTGCACCACCGGCACGCCGTGCTGCTGCAGCAGCGCCGCCGGCCCGATGCCGGAAAGCTGCAGGATCTGCGGCGAGCCGATGCTGCCGGCGCACAGCAGCGTCTCCTGCGTGGCCTGCACCTGCACCATCTCCGTCCCGGTCCAGACCTGCGCGCCGGTGCAGCGCTTGCTGCCGTCCTCGCGCGTTTCGAACAGCAGGCGCGCCACCTGCGCACCGGTCCACAGCTCGAAGTTGGGTCGCCCGTAGCACGTCGGCCGCAGGAAGGCCTTGGCCGTGTTCCAGCGCCAGCCGTCCTTCTGGTTCACCTGGAAATAGCCCACGCCTTCGTTGCTGCCGCGGTTGAAGTCCTCGCTGTGCGGGATGCCCGTTTCCTGCGCGGCCTGCGCGAAGGCATCGAGCACGTCCCAGCGCAGCCGCTGCCTTTCGACCCGCCACTCGCCGCCCGCGCCGTGCAGCGCGTCGGCGCCCTTGTAGTAGTCCTCGTGCTTCTTGAAGAAGGGAACGCAGTGGTCCCAGGTCCAGGAGGCGTCGCCCACTTCGCGCGCCCAGCCGTCGTAGTCGCGCGCCTGGCCGCGCATGTAGATCATGCCGTTGATGCTGGAGCAGCCGCCCAGCGTCTTGCCACGGGGATAGCGCAGCTTGCGGCCGTTGAGGCCTTCGTCGGGCTCGGTGTAGTACAGCCAGTCGGTGCGCGCGTTGCCGATGCAGTACAGGTAGCCGACCGGTATGTGGATCCAGTGATAGTCGTCGCGGGCGCCGGCTTCGATCAGCAGCACGCGCTTCGAAGGATCCGCGCTGAGGCGGTTGGCGAGCAGGCAACCGGCGGTGCCGGCGCCGATGATGATGTAGTCGAAGGTCGTGTCGCTCAATCTTGTCTCCTCGCGGGCGTTCTACGACGCCTCTTGAACAACCAACATCCGGACGCAGAGGCCGCAAAGGTTTCGCAGAGGTCGCAAAAAGTTTTCAAGAATTTTCTGCGTTCTCTGCGTGACCTCTGCGTTCTCTGCGTCCGGTTGTTTGTCTTTCCGACCTACTTCGCCGTCGGCATCACGAACTCGGCGCCCTTGCCGATCGACTCCGGCCAGCGCTGCATGATCGACTTCTGCTTCGTGTAGAAGCGCACGCCCTCTTCGCCGTAGGCGTGCATGTCGCCGAACAGGCTCTTCTTCCAGCCGCCGAAGCCGTGCCAGGCCATGGGCACCGGGATCGGCACGTTGACGCCGACCATGCCCACCTGCACCCGGCGCGAGAACTCGCGGGCCGTGTTGCCGTCGCGCGTGAACAGCGACACGCCATTGCCGAACTCGTGCGCGTTGATCAGGTCGGTGGCTTCCTTCAGGTCCTTCGCGCGCACGCAACCGAGCACCGGGCCGAAGATTTCTTCCTTGTAGATCTTCATGTCCGGCTTCACGTCGTCGAACAGCGTGCCGCCGATCCAGAAGCCGTTGTCGCAGCCGGCGCCCGCCATCGCGCCCTGGAACTTGCGGCCGTCCACCACCAGCTTGGCGCCCTCGGTCTCGCCCTGCGCGATGTAGCCGGTGATGCGCTGCTGCGCGGCGCTGCTGACGATCGGGCCCATCTCGGCATCGAGCTCGGCGCCGTTCTTCACCTTCAGCGACTGGGTACGCTCCGCCAGCTTGGCCATGATCTTGTCACCCGCTTCGCCCACGAGGATGCCCACCGAGATCGCCATGCAGCGCTCGCCGGCGGAACCGAAGGCCGAGCCGATCAGCGCGTCGACGGCCTGGTCCATGTCGGCATCGGGCATCACCACCATGTGGTTCTTGGCGCCGCCCAGAGCCTGCACGCGCTTGCCGTGCTTGGCGCCGGTTTCGTAGATCTTCTGGGCGATGGGCGTGGAGCCCACGAAGGAGATCGCCTTCACGTCCGGATGTTCCAGCAGCGCGTCGACGGCATCCTTGTCGCCCTGCACCACGTTGAACACGCCGTCGGGCAGGCCGGCTTCCTTCAGCAGTTCGGCCATGCGCAGCGAGGGGCTCGGGTCCAGCGGGCTGGGCTTGAGGATGAAGCAGTTGCCGGCGGCGATCGCCACCGGGAACATCCACATCGGCACCATCACCGGGAAGTTGAAGGGCGTGACGCCCGCAACGACACCGAGAGGCTGGCGCAGCGTCCAGTTGTCGATGCCGGTGGAGACCTGGTCGGTGTAGTCGCCCTTGAGCAGCTGCGGGATGCCGCAGGCGAACTCCACGATGTCGATGCCACGGGTGACCTCGCCCTGCGCGTCGGTGAACACCTTGCCGTGTTCGGCGGTGATCATGCGCGCCAGTTCGTCGCGGTGCTTGTTCAGCAGTTCGAGGAACTTGAACATGACGCGCCCACGGCGGATCGGCGGCGTGTCGGCCCAGGCCGGGAACGCGGCCTGCGCGGAGGCGACGGCCTGCGCCACTTCGGCGTTGTTGGCCATCGCCACGCGGCCGCTCACCCGGCCGGTGGCGGGATTGAAGACCTCGGCGCGGCGGCCGCTCTGGCCGGCCGCGACCTTGCCCTGGATCCAGTGTTCGATGGACGCCAGCGCGGGCGCCGGGCGGTTCGTGTCGGGTGCGTTCATGGCGGGGGATCTCTCTGCGACGGTGGGCCAGTCTAGGCCGGCCGCTTCCGTTTGGAAATACGCTGCAGCTGATCAGATTGTTTGGGAAAATGAACAATCCCCATGAAAACCAGCCCCGTCCCCGCCTTCGCCGACGTCCACCTGCTCACCGTGCTGGGCGAGACGCGCAGCTACACCCAGGCCGCGCGCCGCCTGGGCATCTCCAAGGCGTCGGTCAGCAGCCGCATCGCGGAGCTGGAGCGCGCCGCCGGCGTGCCGCTGGTGCGGCGCACGACACGCTCGGTGGGACTCACGCAGGCGGGCCAGCAACTCGCCGACGAGACCCGTGCGTCCTTCGAGCGCATCTCGCAGAGCTTCGCCGGCATCCGCGACCTCGCCGGCACGCCGCGCGGGGTGCTGCGCGTGACGGCACCGGTGGCGCTGGGCCGGCAGTACGTCGCGCCCAGCCTGCCGGCCTTTTTGCAGCAGTACCCGGAGATCCGCCTCGAGCTGGACCTGGGCGACCGGCTCGCCAACCTGCCGCAGGAAGGCTTCGACCTGGCGATCCGCCACACCCAGGCACCGCCAGAAACGCACGTGGCCTGGCAGCTGTGCGCCTCGCGCTCGCTGCTGGTGGCGAGCGCGGAGTACCTGCGGCGACATGGACGGCCCACGCATCCGTCGGAACTGGCGGAGCACGCCTGCCTCGCGTACCTGCGCGACGCGGCGGGACAGGGCTGGTCGTTCGAGCGCGGCTCGGGGCGCAAGTCCGAGCGAGTCGTCGTGCAGGTGCAAGGGCCGTTCAAGGCGAACAACAGCGAGGTGCTGCGCGAGGCGGTGCTGGGCGGGTTGGGGATCGGGCTGCTGCCGGACTTCAGCGCGGCTGCGCACCTGGGGCCGCGGCAACTGGTGCAGGTGCTGCCGGAATGGCGGCCGCTGGGGTTTTTCGGCGACGGAATCTATGCAATCCGGCCGTGGGCACCGCAGGTGCCGAGGGCGGTGCAGTGTTTCGTGGATCATTTGCGATCCGTGTTTGCCGGCGGATTTGCCGCCTGACGGGCTGGGGTTGCACCCCAGCCTACGGGTAGTCGTAGCTCCTCGCCTTCGCCCGCGGCACCTTCACCGGCATCGCCAACAGGATCTGCGCCATCCCCTTGCCCAGCGGATCGTTGCGCAGCGACGCCATGCCGCCGCCATCCAGCGCCTCGGTGCAGAGGAAATTCATCGCGTGGATCCCCGGCACATCGAAGCGCAGGACATCTCCCGCGACGAGATGTCCCAACCATTCCTTCACCCGCGCCTCCGTCACCTGCGCGCGCAGCCACGGCAGCCACTCGGGCCTGCGTGCGATCACGCCGATGTTGGAGTGGTTGCCCTTGTCGCCGCTGCGGGCCCAGGCCAGTTGCACCAGCGGCACGTCCACCAGTTCGCCCGAGGGCATGGCCGCCGGCACCGCTGACACCGCACCCGGCGGCGGCACCGGCGCCTGGCCGCTCGGCACGTGCACGTCGGTCACTTCGCCGCCCAGATGCAGTTGCACGCCCACCCGCGTCTTGTCGACGAAAAACCCGACCTGCCGGATGCAGGGCGAAGGACTCGGCCTGCCGCCCGCCCCCGTCGTCCCCGGCGACCAGCTGGTACCCGCCGGCGCGATCTCGCGCGCGAACAGTTCCAGCGCTTCCTTCTGCGGATGCATCACCGCCACCTGCAGCACCGCCTCGCGCACGTCCTGCGTGCGTGCATGCGGCCCGTAGTTGGAGAGCTCGGAACCGAGCACCTCGATGTGCGTGCGCGTGTACGGCAGCCAGCGCTTGTGCGCGATCAGTTCGCGGGTCCGCGCGAGGATCGCCTCGCCGGTGCGCTGGGCCTTGCGCGCCGCATCGATGCCGACGATGGTGAGCTGCGAGGTGCAGCGGTAGCCATCCATGGCCGTCGCCGACACCTTGTACGCCGGCCCGGGCGCGATGCCGCGCGCGCCAGTCACGCGCACCCGCTGTTCGCCCAGCTGCTCGAGCTTCACGCCGGTGAAGTCGCAGCTCACGTCCGGCAGCAGGTAGCGCCGCGGATCGCCGATCTCGTAGAGGACCTGTTCGGCGATCACCGCCGTGTTGACGAGGCCGCCCGTGTCCTGCGGTTTGCCGACGACGAAGCTGCCGTCCTCCTCGCACTCGATCACCGGGTAGCCGATGTGCGGCCAGTCGGGCACAGCCTCCCAGTCGGTGTGCAGGCCGCCGGTCGCCTGGCAGCCGCACTCGATGATGTGGCCGGCGAGGCTGCCCTGCGCCAGCCGGTCGTAGTCGTCCTCGCGCCAGCCGAAGGCGTGCATCAGCGCGCCCAGCGTCACCGCGCTGTCGACGCAGCGTCCGGTGATCACCACGTCGGCACCGGCGTCGAGCGCCGCGCGGATCGGCAAGGCGCCAAGATAGGCGTTGGCGGTGACCAGTCGTTCGGGCAGCGGCGCGTCCGTCTGCAACTCGCGCACACCCTGCTCGCGCAGTTCCGGCAGCAGCGGCAGCACGTCGTCGCCGGTGACCACCGCGACCTTCAGCGCCACGCCCTGCTCGCCGGCCAACGCCTCGAGCGCCTGCGCGCAGGCCCGCGGGTTCACGCCGCCCGCATTGCCGATCACGCGGATGCGCTTGGCGACGACATCGCGCAGGATCGCCTTCATCGTGACCTGCACGAAGTCGGTCGCATAACCGAGCTCGGGGCTCTTGCCGCGCGCCGCCGCCAGGATCGACATCGTCAGTTCGGCCAGGTAGTCGAACACCAGGAAGTCGATCCTCCCCTTGGCCACGAGCTGCGGCGCGCCGACGCTGCTGTCGCCCCAGAAGCCGGAGGCGCCGCCGATGCGGATGGTGCGGGTCATGCCTGTCTCCTTCCGGCGCCGTTATACCGCCGGGCTGCGCCCATCGCTGTCCTGCCCGCGCCACCGCTGCCACGCGGCCCGTTCTCCTACACGGCAGGACCTGACTCTGCCGTTAGCATGACAGCCCCTTCCCGCGCCCATCATGACCGACGCCACGCCCCGCTTCGAACAGGCGACAGCGCCGACCGGCCGCGCCGTCCGGCTGCTGGGCGACTGGACGGCCGGGCAGTTCGCCCACCCCCGGCTGGCCGGCGAGCTGCGCCGCGGCCTGCCGCGCGCGCGGGGCGAAGCCTGGGACCTGCGCGAAGCGAGCCAGCTCGATCACGTGGGCGCGCAGCTGCTGTGGGACCACTGGGGACAGCGATGGCCCGAGCAGCTCGAAGCCTCGCCGGCGCAGCGCGCGATCCTGGAGCGGGTGTCGCGCTTCACCGCCCGCCGTCCCCGCCCGTCCCGGCCCAATCTCTGGACCCTCTTTCTCGCCTTCGGCGCTTCGCTGCTGCGGGCGATGGGCCACATGCGCGGCTTCGTGCGGCTGATCGGCCTGCTCACGCTGGACCTGCTCGAACTCGCCCGCGCGCCGCACCGCGGTCCCTGGCGCGATTTTTCCGGCCACCTGTACCGCATCGGGGCGACGGCATTGCCGATCACCGCGCTGGTGGGTGGCCTGATCGGCGTGGTGCTGGCCTACCTCACCGCGCAGCAGCTGCGGCAGTTCGGCGCCGACGCGTACATCGTCGACATCCTGGGCATCGCGCTGGTGCGCGAGCTCGGTCCCATGCTGGGGGCGATCCTGATCGCCGGGCGTTCCGGCTCCGCGATCACGGCGCAGATCGGCGTGATGCGGGTGACCGACGAACTCGATGCGATGCGCGTGATGGGCATCTCGCACACCTACCGGCTGGTGATGCCGCGCGCGATGGCGCTGGCGATCGCGATGCCGCTGATCGCCGCCTGGACCACCGTCGCCGGACTGATCGGCGGCATGGTCGCTGCCGACCTCTCGCTGGGGATCAGCCCGATCTTCTTCCTCAAGGCGCTGCCCGGCGCGGTGAGCCTGCCCAACCTGATCCTGGGCCTGTCGAAGTCGGTGGTGTTCGGCATCCTGATCGCGCTGATCGGCTGCCACTTCGGCCTGCGCGTGCAGCCCAACACGCAAAGCCTCGGCCAGGGCACCACCGCCTCGGTGGTGACCGCGATCACGGTGGTGATCCTGGTCGATGCGCTGTTCGCCATCCTCTTCAGCCAGGTGGGGATGTGATGGCGGAGATCGCGACCCGCAACGACGACGGCGGCGAACCGCTGGTGGAGATCCGCAAGCTCTCGTCCGTGTTCGACATGCCGGAGCGCAAGCTGGTGATCCACAAGGATCTCGACCTCACCGTGAACCGCGGCGAGGTGCTGTCGATCGTCGGCGGCTCCGGCTCCGGCAAGACCGTGCTGCTGCGGCAGATCCTGGGGCTGGAGCGGCCCGCGGCCGGCGAGGTGCGCATCATGGGCCGGCCGGTGCAGGCCTGGTCGCGGCGCGGCGCTTCCAGCCGCATCGGCATGCTGTTCCAGCACGGCGCGCTGTTCTCCGCCTTCACGGTGCTGGAGAACGTGGCCTTTCCCCTGCGCGAGCTCAAGACGCTGCCGCAGCGGCTGATCGAGGAAGCCGCGCTGGTGAAGCTGCAGATGGTGGGACTGAAGCCGAGCGATGCCGACAAGATGCCATCCGAGCTGTCGGGCGGCATGATCAAGCGCGCGGCCCTGGCGCGGGCGCTGGTGATGGACCCGCCGCTGCTGCTGCTGGACGAGCCCACGGCCGGGCTCGACCCCGACAGCTCGGACGCCTTCGTCCACCTCCTGCGCTCGTTGCACCGCGAACTGGCGCTCACCGTCATCATGGTCACCCACGACCTCGACACGCTGTTCGAGCTGTCCACGCGCATCGCCGTGCTCGCCGACCAGCGCGTCATCGTCAATGCCCGGCCCAAGGAGGTGATCGCCTTCCGGCATCCCTTCGTGGAGGACTTCTTCCTGGGCGAGCGCGGGCAGCGCGCGATGGAGCTGCTGCGGGAGTACCCGTTCGCGATCTGAGAATAGGAGAACAACAGCATGGAAAACAAGGCCCACGCCCTGGCCGCCGGCATCTTCGTGGCGGCGCTCACCGTCCTGGTGCTGGCGCTGGCCGCCTGGCTCACGCGCGACACGGGCATCCGCGACCCCTACGAGATCTCCACCAAGGAGACCGTCACCGGCCTGCAGGAGCAGGCGCCGGTGCGTTTCCGCGGCGTCGACGTCGGCAAGGTGAAGAAGATCGGCTTCGACCCGAAGGCCAACGGCAGCGTGCTGGTGCGCATGGAGATCGACCGCGACACGCCGCTGACGCGCGACACCTTCGCCACGCTCAGCTACCAGGGCGTGACCGGCCTCGCGTTCATCCAGCTGTCCGACGACGGCAAGCCCGCGCCCAAGCTGGTGCCCAACGACGAAGTGCCGCCGCGCATCCCGCTGCGGCCCGGCCTGCTGGCGCGGCTGGAGGAGAAGGGCGAAGTGATCCTGGACAAGGTCGACCAGGTGACGGGGCGCGTCAACACGCTGCTGGGCGACGACAACCAGAAGCGCATCGCCGCGGCGCTGGAGAACATCGCGACGGCGGCGCACGGCGCCAACCAGCTCACGGCGCGCCTGGACAACACGGTGCGGCAACGGCTCGATCCCGCCATCGCCGAGGCGACCGTCACCTTCCGCGGCGCCCAGCGCAGCATCGACCAGATCGGCGCGGCCGCCACGCAGTTCGGCCAGACCGCGCAGAAGATCAACGCGCCCGGCGGCGCGCTGGACCGCGTGAGCGAAGGCACCGATGCCCTGGCGCATGCCGCCGAGACCTTCAGCGTGACCAGCCTGCCGCGCATCAACCGCGTCACCGACGAAGTGACGCGCACGGCGCGCACCGTGAACCGCGCGATCAACGACCTCACCGACAACCCGCAAATGTTGATCTACGGAGAAGGCCCGATCCGCCCCGGCCCCGGCGAACCCGGATTCCAGGCGCCGGGGGTGCGCCGATGATGCGGCGCCGCGCCGTCGTGCTGCTGGGCGTGGCGCTGGCGGGCTGCAAGAGCCTGCCCGACAAGCCTAAGGCGCAGACCATGTACGACTTCGGCCCGGCCGCGGCCGCCGCCACCGCCACGGTGCCGCAGCGTCCCGCGCTGCTGCTGCCCGAAGTCGAAGTGAGCGGCGTGCTGGAAACCACGGCCTTGCTGTACCGCCTCGGGTACGAGGACCCGTACCAGCTGCGCCCCTATGCCTTCGCGCGCTGGAGCGCCGCGCCGGGCCAGCTGGTCCGGCAGCGGCTGCGCGACGTGCTCGGTCGCGAGCGGCCGGTGCTCGATCAATCGGCAGCCGCCGCCCTTGCGCGGCGCGGCGGCACCCCGCCGCCGGTGCTGCGGGTGGAGCTGGAGGAGTTCAGCCAGCTGTTCGACTCGCCGCGCGAGAGCCAGGGCGTGCTGCGCCTGCGCGCCACGCTGCTGGAGAACACGAGTGGCGGCGAGCGCCTGCTGGCGCAGCGCAGCTTCGACGTGCGCCGGCCCGCGCCCAGTGCCGACGCGCCCGGTGGCGTGCGGGCGCTCACCGCTGCCGTCGATGCCGCCGCTGCCGACCTGGCGGCCTGGCTGCGCGAGCGCTGATCCCATGGACAAGCCTGGCCTCGAGGAGCAGATGCGGGCCAAGGGCCTGGAGATCCTAGGCTGCTGCGAGCGCCTGTCGCGGTGGCCCGAGCTGTGCGAGCAGAGCATGCTGCTGCAGGACCTGAGCGCCGAGGAAGTCGATGTGGTGGGCTCGCTGATGTTGCATGTGCGCGCGCAGCCGGGCACGATGCTGATCGTCGAAGGCGAGGTGAGCGACTGGATGATGCTGCTGCTGCGCGGCACCGTCGACGTCGGCAAGCGCATCGGCCCGGAAGCCGACACCGAGGAGCGCAAGGACAACACCCGCCTGGCGGTGCTGCGCACGGGCGCGGTGCTGGGCGAGATGTCGATGTTCGACGGCGAGCCGCGCTATGCGAGCTGCTGGGCGCTGAGCGAAGTGGAGGCCGCCGTGCTGGACAAGGGTGCGGTGGCGCGGCTGGTGAAAGCGCGGCCCGAGATCGGTGCCAGGCTGCTGGTCAAGCTCACGCAGCTGCTGGCGCAGAGGCTGCGCAACACGAGCAGCCAGCTGGTGAAGGTGTTGCGGCGCCACGTGGCGTGACGCGAAGGAGGCATCCATGGTCCGAGCGCTCGTCCTGCAGAAGGACCCCGAATTCAGCGCCGCGGTGCGCGAGGTCGACGATGCCTTCCTGCCCGAAGGCGACGTCACGGTGGCGGTGGAGTACTCCACGCTCAACTACAAGGACGGCCTGGCCATCACCAACAAGTCGCCGGTGGTGCGCAGCTGGCCGATGGTGGCGGGCATCGACGGCTCCGGCACGGTGCTGGAAAGCAGTTCGCCGCACTGGAAGCAGGGCGACGCTTTCGTGCTGAACGGCTTCGGCGTCGGCGAGACGCACAAGGGCTGCCTCACCGGCAAGTCGCGGCTGAAGAGCCCGTGGCTGGTCCGCCGTCCCGCCGCGTTCAGCGCGAAGCAGGCGATGGCGATCGGCACCGCCGGCTACACCGCCATGCTGTGCGTGCTGGCGCTCGAGCGGCACGGCGTGCGCGCCGGCGACGGCGAAGTTCTGGTGACGGGTGCGACCGGTGGTGTCGGCTCCGTCGCGGTGGCGCTGCTCGCGAAGCTGGGCCACAAGGTCGTGGCGGCCACGGGCAAGGCGGCCGAGGTGGATTACCTGCGCTCGCTCGGCGCTGCGTCGGTGATCGATCGCAGCGAACTCGCCGCGCCCGGCAAGCCGCTGCAGAAGGAACGCTGGACCGCGGTGGTCGACGCCGTGGGCAGCCACACCCTGGCCAATGCCTGCGCGCAGACGCGCTACGGCGGCGCCGTTGCGGCCTGCGGCCTGGCCCAGGGCATGGATTTCCCGGCGACCGTGGCGCCCTTCATCCTGCGCGGCATCGCGCTGCTGGGCGTGGACAGCGTGATGGCGCCGATGGCGCTGCGCGAGCAGGCATGGACGCGGCTGGCGCGGGACCTGGATCCGCAGTTGCTGGAGAGCATGACGACCGAGATTCCGCTCGAGCAGGCGATCGAGGCGGCCCACGATCTGATGGCCGGCAAGGTGCGCGGGCGGATCGTGGTGAAGACCGGCGGGTAGTGGCCCACTCGTTGTCATCCCGGGCTTGACCCGGGATCCATGGATTGCGGGTCAAGCCCGCAATGACAACCGACGTAGGTCGGCGGTGAGCGCGCGCAGCGCCGAACCCCGACGCACCGCGTCTACTTTCGTATCCCTTCCCGCGCAGCCCCTATAGTGGCTGCTCCCATGGACGGCAGCCCACCCCGCAAGCGCAACCCGCTCACGCGCCGCGCGCAGGTGGCGCACTGGCGCATGTCGCGGCTCGACCCGGGCGTGCGCGGCCTGCTGTGGGCGACGACCGCGGGCTTCCTGTTCGTGGTGCTGAACTCGATCATGCGCGGCCTGTCGATCGCGCTCGATCCCTTCGAGACGCAGTTCCTGCGCTACCTGATGGGCCTCGTCGTGATGCTGCCCTTCGTGCTGCGCGGTGGCTTGGCAGCCTACCGGCCGAAGAACGTCGTCGGCCAGTTCGCCCGCGGCGCGGTGCACACCGTGGGACTGGTGCTGTGGTTCATCGCCGTCGCGCACATCACGATCGCGGACACCACCGCCATCGGCTTCATCGGCCCGATCTTCATCATGCTGGGCGCGGTGCTGGTGTTCAAGGAGCCGATGCGCTGGGAGCGCTGGCTCGCCGCCGCGATCGGCTTTGCCGGCGTGCTGATCGTGGTCGGTCCCAAGCTGTCGGGCAGCGGCGGGCTGTACACGCTGGTGATGCTCGCGTCGTCCCCGGTGTTCGCCGCCTCCTTCCTGATGACCAAGGCGCTGACGCGCTACGAGCGGACGGAAGTGATCGTGGTGTGGCAGGCGATCACGGTGACGGCGTTCAGCCTGCCGCTGGCCTTGCTGCACTGGCAGATGCCGGGACCCGCGCAGTGGCTGCTGTTCCTGCTGTGCGGCTTGCTGGGCAGCACCGCGCACTACTGCCTGACGCGGTCCTACGCGGTGGCGGACATCTCGGCCACGCAGTCGGTGAAGTTCCTCGACCTGGTGTGGGCCACGCTGATCGGCTGGCTGGCGTTCGGGGATGCGCCGAGCAACTCGACGCTCATCGGCGGCGTGGTGATCTGCGCGTCGACGATCTGGATCGCGCGGCGGGAGGCGCGGGGACGGTGATCGGGTGATGGTGGGCCAGCAAAGCTTGCCCACCCTACAAACTTGTCATCCCGGGCTTGACCCGGGATCCATGGATTGCGGGTCAAGCCCGCAATGACAGGCACCCGTGCGGTCACTTGACCAGGTTCGCGATGCCTGCCGCCACATGTCCCGCCGGCACATGCAGCGCCGCATGCGACACATGCCGCGTCTGGTCGTCGAAGAAGAAGTCCGGCTCGAATTCGCGCAGGAACTCGCCCTTGGGCAGGCCGCCGAGGAACATCGCCTCGTCGACGTCGACCTTCCAGTCCATCAGCGTGCGGATGGCGCGCTCGTGCGCGGGCGCGCTGCGCGCCGTCACCAGCGCCGTGCGGATGCGCATGCGCGAATTGCCGGCGTTCTGCAGCCGGTGCAGCGCCGCCAGCAGCGGCTTGAACGGGCCGCTGGGCAACGGCTGCGCCGCCTTGGTCAGCTCGTGCGCCTGGAAGGCCTCCAGCCCGCTCTTCTGGAACACGCGCTCGGCCTCGTCGGAGAACAGCACCGCGTCGCCGTCGAAGGCGATGCGCACTTCGTTCGGGTAGCTCGCGCTGGCCCGCACCGACTCGGTCAGCACCCGCGCCGCGGGAAAGCCCGCCGCCAGCGCGCCGCGCACGTCGTCGGCGTTGGCCGAGAGGAACAGCGTGGCCTTCAGCGGCCGCAGGTAGCCGAAGGGCGAGCGGCCCTGCGTGAACACGCCGCGTTCCAGGTGGATGCCGTTGGCCTGCGCCGAGCGGAACACCCGCATGCCGGAGACGGGGTCGTTGCGGGACAGCACCACGACCTCGACGCGCTGGGCGCCGCCGTCGTTAAAGGCCAGCAGCTTCTTGACCAGCGAGAAGGCGATGCCCGGCGCGGCCGGCTGGTCCAGCCGCTGCAGCTGCAGCTTCATGTAGCCGTCGGGATCGCCGCCTTCGAAGACGCGGTTCTCCTCCTCGAAGTCGAACAGGGCGCGCGAGGAGATCGCCACCACCAGCTTGTCGTCGAGGGTCGGGGTCGCCATGGGGGCTATCGTACCCACTGGTTCAGCTGGATGATCGGCAGCAGCACCGCCAGCACGATCAGCATCACGATCACGCCCATGCCGATGATCAGCAGCGGCTCCAGCAGGGTGGCGAGCTGCAGCGCACGCCGCTGCACTTCCGCCGAAAGCTGGTTGGCGGCGCGCTGCAGCATGGCGGGCAACTGGCCCGTCTGCTCGCCCAGGCGCGCGAACATTCCCAGCAGGCCGGGAAAGCGCTTCTTCTGCGCCAGCGCCGAGGCCAGCGGCGCGCCTTCGCGCACCAGCACCAGGGCGTCGAGCGCGTCGGCCCGCATCGCACGGTTGCCCAGTGTTTCGGCAGCGGCCTGCAAGGCTTTCAGGATCGGTACGCCGGCGCCGGCCAGCATCGCCAGCGTGCCGGCGAAGCGCGCGGCGTTGTAGCCGCGGGACAGGCGCCCCACCAGCGGCAGCCCGAGCCAGCCGGCGTCGAAGCGCTGGCGGAAATCGGGATTGCGCAGGGCCAGGCGCAGCAGGACGACGCCCACGACCGCGGCGCCCAGCAGCACCAGGCCCCAGCTGCGCACGAACGCGCTGAGGCCGAGCATCACGACGGTGAGCAGCGGCAGCGCGCGCTTGGTCCCGGCGAACACCTGCGCGACCTGCGGCACGACGTAGGTCATGAGCAGCAGCACGATGACGATCGCCGCGCCCGTGACGATGGCGGGATAGAGCGTGGCCGCCAGCAGCTTGGCGTTGAGCGACTGCCGCTCCTCCAGGTCGTCGGCCAGGCGCTCCAGCACCAGGCCCAGGTGGCCGCTCTGTTCGCCGGCGCCGACCACGGCGACGTAGATGTCGGAGAACTCGCGCGGAAAGCGGTCCAGCGCCTTGGCGAAGGAAGAACCGGCGTTGACTTCGGCGCGCAGCGCGGCGACCAGGTGGTGCTGCCGCTCGTTGTCGGCCTCGTCGGCGAGCGCCGTCAGCGCGCGCTCCAGCGTCAGGCCGGAGCCGACCAGGCCGGCGAGCTGGCGCGTCCAGATCGCGAGCCCCGTGGCGTTGAAGACCGGCCGCTGGAACAGGCTGCGCGCGGCGGCGCTGCCCGCGCGGTCCGTCACGGCGACCGGCTTGACCTCCAGCGGCACCAGCGCGCGGCCGCGCAGGAGGCCGCGCGCCGCCCGGGCCGTGTCGGCTTCGACCACGCCCTTCTGGGTGGCGCCCTCCGCGTCCAGCGCCTCGAATGCATAGGCAGGCATGGGCGGATGATACGGGCGGCGGACGAGGAGATGCGCACGCGGCCGGACGCCGGACGGCATACTGCCGCCGATGACCCAGCTGGCCACCGAGCTGCCGAACTGCGTGCTGCGCCCCTGGCGAGCGGCGGACAAGTCGAACCTGGTGCGCCACGCCGACGACCGCCGCGTCTGGCGCAACATGACGCACACCTTCCCGCATCCCTACACGCCGGAGGATGCGGACCTCTGGCTGCGGATCGCGGCGAATCCGGGCGCCAGCATCCAGCTCGCGATCGAGGTCGACGGCGAGGCGGCCGGCGGTATCGGCGCGATCGCCGGCGAAGGCATCTTCTGCGGCACCGCGCAGTTCGGCTACTGGCTGGGCGAAGCCTGTTGGGGCCACGGCATCGCGACCGCCGCCGCGCGGGCGCTCGCCTCGCGCATCGCGGCCGAACGCCTGTTCGCCCGGCTCGAAGCCCAGGTGTTCGAGTGGAACCCGGCGTCGATGCGCGTGCTGGAGAAGGCCGGCTTCACGCGCGACGCGGTGCTGCGCAGCGCCGCCACCAAGGACGGGCGGCTGCTGGACACCGTGCTGTATTCGCGCGTGCTGGCGAAGTCGGGGGCCGTCTCGCTCGGGCCCGGCTGACGGCGGCACAGCACAATCTGCGGATGCAACGTTCCTTCTTCGGCCTGGCCCTGGTGCTGGGCCTCGTCTCCGCCGTCGGCCCCTTCGCCATCGACATGTACCTGCCGGCCCTGCCTTCCATCGGGCAGGCGCTGGGCGCGTCGCCGGCGGCGGTGCAGGCGAGCCTGATCGTGTTCTTCATCGCGCTGGGCGCGGGCCAGGTCGTGTATGGACCGGTCTCCGACATGCTCGGTCGCAAGCGGCCGCTCTACTTCGGGCTGGCGCTGTTCGGGCTGGGCAGCATCGGCTGCGCGCTGGCACCGGACGTGACCACGCTGATCGCCATGCGTTTCGTGCAGGGCCTCGGCGCCTGCGCCGGCATGGTGATCCCGCGCGCGGTGGTGCGCGACCTGCACACCGGCACCGACGCGGCACGCCTGATGTCGATGCTGATGCTGGTGTTCAGCGTCTCGCCCATCCTCGCGCCGCTCACGGGCAGCCTGCTGATCGAGGCCTTCGGCTGGCGCGCGGTGTTCTGGGCGGTGGTGGTGGCCGCGGTGTTCGCGGTCGTGCTGCTGTTCAAGGCGCTGCCGGAGACGCGTCCGCCCGAGGAGCGCGTGGGCAGCAGCTTCGGCAGCGCCTTGCAGTCGTACGCGGTGCTGCTGCGCGATCCGCATTTCGTCGGCCTGTCGCTGATCGGCGGCTTCGGCGTGGCGAGCTTCTTCGCCTATCTCGCCAATTCCTCCTTCGTGCTGATCGAGCACTACGGACTGACCCCGCGCCAGTACAGCGTCGCCTTCGCGGCCAACGCGGCGTCCTTCATCGGCGCGTCGCAGCTCACCGGCCGCTGGGGCGAGCGCTTCGGGCTGGCGCGCATGGTGAAGGTGGCGGTGACGATCTATGCGGTGCTGATGGCGATCGCCTTCATGGTGCAGCTCACCGGGGTGCAGGACCTCGCGGTGATGCTGGGGCTGCTGTTCGTGGGCTACGGCGCGCTGGGCCTGGTGATCCCGGCGACCATGGTGCTGTCGATGGAGGAGCATGGCAGCATCGCCGGGGCGGCGTCGGCGCTGGGGGGAACGCTGCACTTCGTGTGCGGGATCGCGGTGATGGGGCTGCTCAGCGCGTTCGCGAATCGAGAGCCGGTGCCGATGCTGGCGGGGATTGCGGGGAGCGCGGCGCTCGCTTGCGCGTTCGCGTGGGGCACCTTGCGGCGGGGTTCGCCTGCGGGCTCACCCCGCCCTACGGAGGTTTCGTAGGCTGGGGTGCAACCCCAGCGCTTTGCGCGTTGCTGGGGTTGCACCCCAGCCTACCCCGACCCCGGCCTACAGTTGGCGGAGCTTGAACCGTTGGAGCTTGCCCGTCTCCGTGCGCGGAAGCGCGCCCACGAAAGCGATCTCCCGCGGGTACTTGAACGGCGCGATGGTCGCCTTCACGTGGTCCTGCAGCGCACGCACCATCGCGGCGTCGCCGGTCTGCCCCGGCTTGAGCACGCAGAAGGCCTTGACGATCATTCCGCGCTCCTCGTCGGGCTTGCCGATCACGCCGCATTCGGCCACGGCGGGATGCTGCAGCAGCGCGTCCTCCACCTCCGGCCCGCCCACGTTGTAGCCGGCCGTGATGATCATGTCGTCGGCCCGCGCCTGGTAGACGAAGTAGCCCTCCGCATCCTGCAGGAAGGCGTCGCCCGGGTAGTTCCAGCCGTCCTGCACGTAGTTCGCCTGCCGCGCGTCCGCCAGATACCTGCAGCCGGTGGGGCCGATCACGGCGAGCCTGCCGATGGTGCCGCGCGGCACTTCCCGGCCTTCGTCGTCCACCACCTTCGCCTGGTAGCCGGGTACCACCTTGCCGACGGCGCCGCGCTTCACTTCGGCCGGCGGCGAGGAAATGAAGATGTGGAACATCTCGGTGGCGCCGATGCCATCGAGCATCTCGATGCCGCTCGCCTCCTTCCACAGCTGCCGCGTCGCATCGGGCAGGCCTTCGCCGGCGCTCACGCACAGGCGCAGCCGGCCGACACCGAGCGCGCGCGCGAGCGGCGCGGCCTGCCGGTAGAAGGTCGGCGCGGTGTAGCAGATCGTCGCGCCCACTTCCGCGATGGTGCGCACCAGCGACTCCGGTGTGTACGGCGCATCGGGAAAGTACACCGAGGCCCCGGCCCACATCGGAAACACCAGCAGGCCGCCCAGGCCGAAGGTGAAGGCCAGCGGCGGCGTGCCGACCACGATGTCCTCCGGCGTCGCCTTCAGCACGTGGCGCGGCCAGGCCTCGCAGGCGGCCAGGATGTCGCGGTGCGTGTGCACGGCGGCCTTGGGCTGGCCGGTGGTGCCGGAAGTGAAGGCCAGCATGGCGATGTCGTCGGCCGCCGTGGGACACGCGCTGAACCCGCCCTCCTTCTGCGCCGAGCGCACCGCCAGCGAGCCCGGCTCGGTAGGCGCGTTGAAGGGCACCACGGTCTGCAGCACCGGGCGCTCGCGGCGCGCGAGCTCCAGTTCCTCGAGCAGCTGGACGTCGCACAGCGCGATCGTGGGTCGTGCCTTGTCGATGATGTCGCCGAGCTCTCGCGCGCGCAGCAGCGGCATGGTGGCGACGGCGATGCCGCCGGCCTTGACCACCGCCAGCCAGGCGAGCGCCATGCCGATCGAATTGCCGCCGCGCAACAGCACCCGGTTGCCGGGGACCATTCCCAGGTCGTCCACCAGCACGCGGCAGATGCGGTCGACGCGGTCGCGCACGTCGGCGTACGACAGCACGATCCTGGAGGAGCGCAGCAGCGGGCGCTCACCCCAGCCCTGGTCCGGCGCGCGATCCAGCAGTTGCTCCACCAGGTTGCATTGCGCCGGCAACTGCAGCTCCTGCCGGTCGTAGCGCAGCTCGGGCCACTGCGCGGCCGGCGGCAGGCGGTCGTGCACGAAGCGGTCGCCCTGGGCGGAAGGCGCCTTCATGAGGCCGTCTCCTGGCGCGCCAGCGCCTGGTCCTTCACCTTGCCCAGCAGCCTGTGCAGGGTGGCCAGGTCCTTCTCGTTGAGGCCGGCGAAGGCCTCCACGATCCAGCCCTCGTGCTGCCGGGCCATGTCGTTGAACTGCTTGCGGCCTTTTGACGTCAGTCGCACCCGGTAGGCGCGCCGGTCGCCCTCGACGTCGATACGCTCCACCAGGCCTTCGGCCACCAGCTGGTCGGTGATCCCGGTGACGTTGCCGCCGGTGACCATCATGCGGCGCGACAGCTCGTTCATCTTGAGGCCGGCGGGTGCCCGCTCCAGCTGCGCCATCAGGTCGAAGCGCGGCAAGGTCGTATCGAAGCGCTCCCGCAGCAGGGTGCGCACTTGCTTCTCCACCAGCTGGGTGCAGGTCAACAGGCGCAGCCACAGGCGCAGCGCCTCGGGGTGCTCGCTGTGCGCGCGCGCTTCCATGTCCATGCGGATCCTTTCGGTTGGGCCTGAATAGTTTAGGCATGAACAAATCGGGTCGCAACCCGATGCGCCCTTCGGCGGTTGACCGGATGGGTTGCCTTGGCAAGAATGTTTCCCATGGAATCGTTGGTCCAGAAACTAGAACACCGGTTCGCCGAGTTGCCCGTTCCCCTGTCGGTCGCCCTGCCCGGGGGGCAGCGTGTCGGCCCGGCGGACGCGCCCGTGAGGCTCGAATTTCCGGACTGGTCGACGGTGGCCGCGCTGGCCACCGGCCAGATCGGCAAGCTGGGCGAGGACTTCGTCGAGAAGCGGGTGAAGATCGAAGGCACCATGCGCGACGTCATGGGGGCCGCCGCCGCGCTCCTGCCCGGCAGTCCGGTGCCGGACGACGGTGCCGGCTGGTGGGTGCAGATGATGCGCAAGGCGCGCTCGATCGCCGCCCACACGCCGCAGAAGGACGCCGAGCAGATCCAGTTCCACTACGACGTCTCCGACGATTTCTACGCGCTGTGGCTCGATCCCCGCCGCGTCTATTCCTGCGCCTACTACCGCGAGCCGCAGATGTCGCTGGCGCAGGCGCAGGAGGCCAAGCTCGACCACATCTGCCGCAAGCTGATGCTGCGCCAGGGCGAGCGCTTCCTGGACATCGGCGCCGGCTGGGGCGGCCTGCTGCTGTGGGCGGCCGAGAACTACGGCGTGCAGGCCACCGGCATCACCCTGTCGAAGAACCAGCATGCCCACGTCAACCGCCTGATCCAGGAAAGGGGCCTGGGCGGCCGGGTTCAGATGCTGATGCTCGACTACCGCGACCTGCCGGAGGACCAGCCTTTCGACAAGGTGGCCTCGGTCGGCATGTTCGAGCACGTGGGCTACGCCAACATGCAGGCCTACTTCGCCAAGATCCACCGCCTGCTCAAGCCGGGCGGCATGGTGCTGAACCACGGCATCACCGCCGGGTGCCTGGAGCCCGGCCAGCTGGGCGCCGGCATGGGCCAGTTCATCTCCAAGTACATCTTCCCCGGCGGCGAACTGCTGCATCCCAGCCTGGTGCTGCGCGAGATGGCCGCCGGCGGCCTGGAGATGGTGGATGCCGAGAACCTCCGGCCCCACTATGCGCGCACCTTGTGGGAGTGGTCGGACGCCCTCGAAGCCCGGCTGGAAGAGGCGCGCGCGGTACTCGAGCGCACGCACGGGGCGGAAGACGCGGGCAAGGTGCTGCGCGCCTATCGCCTCTACCTCGCCGGCTGCGCGATGAGCTTCGAGCGCGGCTGGAACGCGCTGCACCAGTTCCTGGCGATCCGGCCCGACAACAACATGAACACCGGCCCCTTGCGCGGCGCGCAGTCGGCCTATCCCTTCTCCCGCGGCCACATGTATCGCTGACAATCGGACGATGCTTTACAAGTTCAAGTCCAAGGCCACCGGCGACCTGATCATGCTGGAGCCGAACGGCCGCCGCGTGCTGGAGATCATCGGCAAGGACGCCGGGCCCAAGGGCATCATCCTGCCCGAGGACATGCCCGGCGCCCTGCAGGCGCTGGACGCCGCGATCCAGCGCGAGGAAGCCGAGCAGAAGGCCGCCGTCGACGAAGCCAAGGCCAAGGGCCAGGTGGCGCCCCGCTTCGAAGCGGTGTCCCTGCGGCAGCGCGCCGTGCCCTTCGTCGACATGCTCAAGCGCGCGAGCGCCGCCGGCAAGGAAATCGTCTGGGGCGTGTGAGCCCCGCGCTCACTCGTTTTCGACGACCGCCAGCTCCACCGGGATCAGGGCCTGCGCGACCAGGCGCCCCGGGTGATCCACCCGATGCGCGTCGCCGGGCTGCAGCACCTTGCCCTGCTTCTCGTGCTCGTGCGTGAGCCACAGGCAGCCGCTGCGGCAGATCAGCGTGACGCCCTGCAGGCCGCCGCGGATCCACATCTCGCCCGGCGCGAGCCGCACCGAGCGGGGGAATCCGGACCTCGCCTGCGTCCGGACCGGCGCCAGCGCGCCGATGAGCCGCCGCACGGCGGCGAACTGCAGTGGCAGGGTCAGGGCGGCGCTCGCGTGCATGGTGTTCTCCGTGGTGGACAGCCTGCACTCTCCGCCCCGAGGCCTTGCGTGTCCTGAAGCGACCTGAAACGCGCCTTAAACCTGCGCCACCCGCGGCTCAGTCCACCTTCGCGCCGGAGTTCTTCACCACCGGCGCCCACTTCCTGATCTCGCGATCGATCAGCTGGGCGAACTGCTGCGGCGTGTTGCCGCTCGGGATGGCGCCCTGCGCCAGCAGCCGCTCCTTCATCGCCGGCGTGGCGAGGGCCTTGGCGGTCTCCTGCTGCACGCGGTTGACGATGTCCTGCGGCGTGCCCGCGGGTGCCAGCAGGCCGAACCAGGAGCTGGCCTCGTAGCCCTTGAGATGGGCGGCCTCTTCCACCGTCGGCACGTCGGGCAGCGCCTGCGAACGCACCGCGCTCGTGACGGCCAGCGCCTTGAGCTTGCCGGCCTTGATGTGCGCCATCGACGAAGGCAGGTTGTCGAACATCACGTCCATGTCGCCGCCCAGCATGCCCATGAGCGCGGGACCCGAGCCGGTGTACGGGAAGTGCGTCATGTACACGCCCGCCATGCTCTTGAACAACTCGCCGGCCAGGTGGATCGAGGTGCCGTTGCCGCTGGAGGCCATGTTCACCTTGCCCGGGTTGGCCTTGGCGTACTTGATGAAGTCGTTGACGGTGTGGATCCCGCGGGCGGCGGCCTTCTCGCTGTTCACCACCATCACGTTGGGCACGCCGGCCACCAGCGAGATCGGCACGAAGTCCTTCTGCGGATCGAAGGGCATCCTGCTGTAAAGCGACTTGTTGATGCCGTGCGTGCCCACGGTTCCCATCAGCAGCGTGTAGCCGTCCGGGGCCGCCTTGGCCACGAGGTCGGCGCCGATGTTGCCACCGGCCCCGGGCTTGTTCTCCACGATGAAGGACTGGCCGAAGGCCTTCGACAGTTCGGGCGCCAGCGCGCGCGCCAGGATGTCGGTGGTGCCGCCGGGGGCGAAGGGCACGACGATGCGCACCGGCTTGGTGGGCCAGGCGGCTTGCGCGAAGGCAGCGGCGGGCAGCAGCGCGCCGGCGGCGAGCAGGGTGCGGCGGGAGAAGGCAGGCATGCGGGTCAAGGGATGTCTCCGGTGATTCGTTGTGCGCAGGATGATGCCATCGTGCAGGGCAAAAAAAAGCCGCCCCGAAGGGCGGCCTTTGCGCGCATCGCGTCGGCGATCAGTCGACGTAGACGCCGGCGGCCTTGATGACCGGGCTCCACTTGGCGATCTCGGACGCCACGAACTTCTTGTGCTCGGCGGGCTCGACGCGCTTGTCGTTCACGACGACGGCGCCCAGGCCTTCCTGCTTCTTGATGAATTCCGGATCCTTCAGGGCGACCTTCAGGGCATCGTTCAGCTTCTTCAGCACCGGCGCCGGCGTGCCCTTGGGGGCGTACAGGCCGTGGAAGATGCTGACGTTGAAGCCCTTGTAGCCGGCTTCCTGCATCGTCGGCAGGTCCTTCAGCGCGGGCGTCGTCAGGCGCTTGGGCGAGCTGACCGCATACGCCTTCACCTTCTTGCCCTCGATCTGCGAGGTGGTGTTGGTGGTCTGGTCGCACATCAGGTCGATCTGGCCGCCCATCAGGTCGGTCATCGCCGGGGCGGTGCCCTTGTACGGCACGGAGGTCATTTCCACGCCCAGGGCCTGCTGGAACAGCATGCCGCACAGGTGCGAGGCGGAGCCGACGCCGGCGTTGCCCAGGTTGACCTTGCCCTTGTTCTGGGCCACCCAGGCCGCCAGTTCCTTCATGTTGTTGGCCGGCAGCGTGGGCTTGCCGATCACCGTCATGGGCACGTCGTTGATCATGCCGACGTACTCGAAGTCGGTCTCGACCTTGAAGGGGATGTTGCGCACCAGCGTGGGCATGGTGGCCATGCCGATGTGGTGGACCAGCAGCGTGTAGCCGTCGGCGTTGGCCTTGGCGACCTTGTTGGCGCCGATCGAACCGCCGGCGCCGGCTGCGTTGTCCACCAGCACGGTGGCGCCGCCCAGCGGCTTGCGCAGGGCTTCGGCCAGGTCGCGCGCCACGCGGTCGGTCGGGCCGCCGGCGGTGAACGGAACGATGATCGTGACGGGCTTGTCGGGGAAGTTCTGGGCGGCGGCGCCCAGGGCGGTCGCGGCCACGGACAGGGCAACGAGCGTCTTGTACAGCTTTTTCATTCGCAGTCTCCGGTATTGAACCGCGGGATGATACCTACTTGTAGCTGCGCGCATCCTCGATGACTTTGCCGTCGTTGGGCAGGGTGCCCGGCTGTAGCAGCTGGACGTCGGCGCGCAGCTTGGTCACGTCGCGCACCGCTTCGCCGATGCGCGCATCCAGCCCCTGCGGCGCCGAAGCGGTTTCCACCTGGAACGTCATCACGTCGTTGGCCATTTCGCCGGTGACGACCAGCCGCGCCTTCACGATCTCCGGAAAGCGCCGGGCGATGTCCGCGACCTGGCCGGGATGCACGAACATGCCGCGGATCTTGGTGGTCTGGTCGGCGCGTCCCAGCCAGCCCTTGATGCGCATGTTGGTGCGGCCTGTCGGGTCCTCGCCCGGCAGCACGGCCGAGAGGTCGCCCGTCCCGAAGCGGATCAGCGGATAGGCCGGGCTCAAGCTGGTGACGACCACTTCGCCAACTTCGCCGGGCGCCACCGGGTCGCCGGTGCCGGGCCGCACGATCTCGACGATCACGCCCTCGTCGATCACCATGCCTTGCCGCGAGGCGGTCTCGTAGGCGATGAGGCCGAGGTCCGCCGTTGCATAGCTCTGGTAGATGTCCATGCCGCGTTCGGTGAACCAATCGCGCAGGCTGGGCGGGAAGGCCTCGCCGCCGACCAGGCCCTTCCTGATGCTGGAGATGTCGCCGCCGGACTCCTGCGCCTTCTCCACCAGGATGCGCAGGAAGCTGGGGGTGCCGAGATAGGCGACGGGCCGCAGCTCGGAGATCACCTGCAGCTGCTGTTCGGTCTGGCCGGTGCCGGCGGGGAACACCGTGCAGCCCACCGCGTGCGCGCCCGATTCCATGATGAAGGCGCCGGGCGTCATGTGGTAGCTGAAGCAGTTGTGCGCGAGGTCGCCGGAGCGGAAGCCGGCGGCGAACATGGCGCGGCCGGCGCGCCAGTAGTCGCGGATGCCGCTGTCCGGTTCATAGATCGGGCCGGGCGAGGCGAACACGTGCGGCATCGCGGGGCCGCGCACCACGGCGGCGAATCCGCCGAAGGGATCCTGCGCGCGCTGGGCCTTCTGCCGCTCCAGCAGCTCGCCCTTGCGCGTGACGGGCAGCTTCGCCAGCGCCTCGCGCGAGTGCACCTTCGCCGGATCGACGTGCGCCAGGATCCCGGCGAAGGCCCGGGTCATGGTCTTCGCATGCGCCACCTGCGCGGGCAGCGCCGCCATCAGCTGCGCCTCGCGCTCGGCGGGCTTGCGGGTCTCGAGGCCGTCGAAATGTTCTTGTGTCTGCATCTGCTCCCTCCCCGCGTTCAGGCCAGCCAGCGCTTGCGGCGCTTGTAGCTCTTGACCTCGCGGAAACTCTTGCGCTTGCCGGCGCCGACGCCCAGGTAGAACTCCTTGACGTCCTCGTTGCTCGCCAGCTCGGAGGCCGGCCCGTCCATCACGATGCGGCCGCTTTCCATGATGTAGCCGTAGCCGGCGTACTTCAGCGCCATGCCGGTGTTCTGCTCCGCCAGCAGGAAGGTCACCTTCTCCCTGGCGTTGAGGTCCTTCACGATCTCGAACACCTCCTCGACGATCTGCGGCGCGAGGCCCATGGAGGGTTCGTCCAGCAGCACGAGGTTCGGATTCGCCATCAGCGCGCGCCCGATCGCGCACATCTGCTGCTCGCCGCCCGAGGTGTAGGCCGCCTGCGACTCGCGCCGCTGCTTCAGCCGCGGGAAGTAGGCGTAGACCTTGTCCAGGTTGGCCGCGACCTCGCCCCTGCTCTTGCGGGTGTAGGCGCCGGTCAGCAGGTTCTCCTCGATCGTGAGGTGGGCGAAGCAGTGCCGCCCTTCCATCACCTGCACCACGCCGCGCTCCACCAGGTCGGCCGGCGTGAGGTTCTCGATGCGCTCGCCGCGCAGCACGATGGAGCCCTTGGTGACCTGGCCGCGCTCGCCCTGGAGCAGGTTGGACACGGCGCGCAGCGTGGTCGTCTTGCCCGCGCCATTGCCCCCGAGCAGCGCCACGATGCCGCCTTCGGGCACCTGCAGCGACACGCCCTTGAGCACGAGGATCACGTGGTTGTAGATGACTTCGATGCCGTTGACGTCCAAAACGATGTTGGGTGTGCTCATATGGCTTCCGGCTGTTGCCCCTTCCCCCTCTGGGGGAAGGCTGGGATGGGGGCGCTCTTGCGCTCGCGATTTACAAGCGCCGCAGCGCCCCCACCCCAACCCTCCCCCGGAGGGGGAGGGAGCCTGGTTCACTCAGGTCAGGATTGGCAGTCAGCCGGCGTGCGCGCCGTCAGCTTCTTCTCCGCCGCGTACTTCGCCGCCGTGCTCCGCACCAGCGGCTTGATCACCTGCTCGTCGCCCTGCAGCCAGTCGGAGGTGAACTTCCACTGCTTGCCGTCCCAGGTGTGGATGCGCGCCCAGGCCGCGCCCATGTGGTCGACGCAGGAGGTGCTGATCGGGCGCATCACGCCGGCGAAGCCGAGGCCGTCGAGCTTCTGCTGCGTGAGGTTCAGGTTCTCCAGGCCCCAGCGCACCTGCTCGCCACTCATCACCTTGCCCTTGCCGAAGCGCTCCTGCGCGGCGCGGATGCCTTCGATGCCCAGCATGGCGCTCATCGCGCCGCGCATGTAGAGCACCTGGCCCACTTCCTCCTTCGGGCCCGTGCCCTGGCCCTTGGCGTGCACCAGGGCCTGGATGTCCTTGACCACCTTGGACTGCGGCTCGGCGCCGTGCTGCATGGTCACCGCGTTGTAGCCCTTGGCGCCGTCACCGACGTCCTTCACGTCCGGCTCGGCACCGGCCCACCACACGCCGTACATCTTCTCGCGCGGGTAGCCGGTGGCGACGGCTTCCTTGATCGACGTGGAGTTCATCACGCCCCAGCCCCACAGCAGCGTGTAGTCGGGACGCGCCTGGCGGATCTGCAGCCAGGTGGCCTTCTGCTCCACGCCCGGGGCGGCCACCGGCAGCAGCTGCAGGTCGAAATGGTGCATCCGGCTGCGTTCCTGCAGCAGCGGGATGGGCTCCTTGCCGTAGGGGCTGTCGTGGTAGACCAGCGCGATCTTCTTGCCCTTGAGCTTGTCCCAGCCGCCTTCCTTCTTGGCGATGGCCTGCAGGATCGCGTCGGCCGCCACCCAGTAGTTGCCCGCGATCGGGAAGTTCCACTTGAAGACGGTGCCGTCCGCGGACTCGCTGCGGCCGTAGCCGACCGAGACCACCGGGATCTTGTCGTTGGGCGCCTTCTCCGTGATCGCGAAAGTCGCGCCCGTCGACAGCGGCTGCACGAACGCCGGATTGCGGCTCTTGAGGCGCTCGTAGCACTCGACGCTGCGCGCGGTGTCGTAGCCCGTCTCGCATTCCTCGAAGGCGAGCTTCACGCCGTTGACGCCGCCCTTGGCGTTCACCAGCTTGATGTAGTCGACGTAGCCGTTGGCCCAGGGCGTGCCGTTGGGTGCGTAGGGGCCGGTGCGATAGGACAGCACCGCGATGAACTGCTCCTTGGCCTGCGCGTGCGCGCTGGTCGTGAGTGCGGACGTCGCGGCGGCCGCCACCATGGCTGCGGCCAGGACCACATTGCGCAATTTCATGCCTGTCTCCTTGTGAATGGAAGTGGTGCCAGTGAAAGGGAGAAAACTCGGGGAAGCATCGGGACTTGCAGCTAGGGACTTACCCCGCGTCAATGCGGGAAGGGCCACAGGCGCAGCTTCTGCTTGCCGATGGACCACAGCCGCGCCAGCCCGTGCGGCTCGACGATGAGGAACCAGACGATCAGCACGCCGAAGATCATGAATTCGGTGTGCGACACGCCCGCGGTGGAGATCGTGATGCCGACCAGCGCGCCGAGCGCCGGCAGCGCCTGGTTCAGGAAGATCGGCAGGACCACGATGAAGGCGGCGCCGAAGAAGCTGCCCATGATCGAGCCGAGCCCGCCGATGATCACCATGAACAGCAGGCGGAAGGACATGTCCACCGAGAAGGCGGCCGGCTCCCAGGCGCCGAGGTAGACGAAGGCCCACAGTGCGCCGGCGACGCCGATGATGAAGGAGCTCACGGCGAAAGCGCTCAGCTTCGCGTACATCGGCCGGATGCCGATCACGGCGGCGGCCACGTCCATGTCGCGGATCGCCATCCACTCGCGGCCGATGGCGCTGCGCACCAGGTTCTTCGCGAGCAGCGCAAGCACCACCAGGATGCCCAGGCAGAACAGGTAGCGGCTCGGCGCGCTGTCGATGGGCCAGCCCAGCACCTGCAGGTTGGACACCGCCACGGAGCCGGAGGGCGTGTCCATGGTGAACCACTTGATGCGCAGGAACATCCAGTCGGAAAAGAACTGCGCGGCGAGCGTCGCCACCGCGAGGTACAGGCCGCGCACGCGCAGGCTCGGCAGGCCGAACAGGACGCCGAAGGCGGTGGCGCACAGGCCGCCCGCGAGCAGCGCGGGCACCAGCGGCATGCCGGGCACGCGCATGAAGACGTTGTAGGCGCCGTAGGCGCCCACGGCCATGAAGGCGCCGGAGCCGAGCGAGATCTGGCCGCAGTAGCCGACGAGGATGTTCACCCCCAGCGCCGCCAGCGACATGATCAGGAAGGGGATCAGGATCGCGCGGAACAGGTAGTCCGACGCGAACAGCGGCACGGCGACGAAGGCGACGAGGAGGATCGCCAGCAGCGCCCAGCGGTCCTGCAGGATCGGGAAGATCTGCTGGTCGGCGCGGTAGGTGGTCTTGAACTGGCCGTTTTCTCTGTAAAGCATGGTCAGACCCGATCGATGATCTTTTCGCCGAAGAGGCCCTGCGGCCGGAACAGCAGCACGACGAGCGCCAGCATGTAGGCGAACCAGATCTCGATGCCGCCGCCCACCATCGGGCCGATGTAGACCTCCGACAGTTTCTCGCCGACGCCGATGATGAGCCCGCCCAGGATGGCGCCGGGCACGGAGGTGAGGCCGCCGAGGATCACCACCGGCAGCGCGCGCAAGGCCACGGTGGACAGCGAGAACTGCACCCCCAGCTTGGAGCCCCAGATCATTCCCGCGACCAGCGCCACGACGCCGGCCACGCACCACACGATCACCCAGATGCGGTTCAGCGGGATGCCGATCGACTGCGCGGCCTGGTGGTCGTCGGCCACCGCGCGCAGCGCGCGGCCGGTGCCGGTCTTCTGGAAGAACAGCGTGAGCAGCGCCACCAGCGCCGCGGCGATCGCCGCCGCGATCAGGTCTTCCTTGCTGATCAGGATGCCGCCCTGGAAGGTGGACTCGAACGCGAGCCAGGGATCCTTGGGCATGCCGACGTCGATCTTGTAGATGTCGCTGCCGAAGAGGGTCTGGCCGAAGCCGTCGAGGAAGTAGGTGATGCCCAGCGTCGCCATCAGCAGCGTGGCGCCCTCCTGGTTCACCAGGTGCCGCAGCACCAGGCGCTCCACCAGCCAGGCCACCACGAACATGATCGCGCCGGCGACCAGGAAGGCGAGCAGGTTGGCGAGGATGGCGCTCTCGAAGCCGAGCCACTTCGGCAGCCACTCGGCGAAGCGCGCCATCGCCAGCGCCGCGAATAGCACCATCGCGCCCTGCGCGAAGTTGAAGACGCCGGAAGCCTTGAAGATCAGCACGAAGCCGAGGGCGACCAGCGAATAGAGCATGCCCGTCATCAGGCCGCCGAGGAGGGTTTCGAGGAAGAAGCCCATCACGCCTCCACCTTGTCATCCCGGCCTCGAGCCGGGATCCATGGATTGCGGGTCAAGCTCGCAATGACAATCATCTTGTTCAATGCGAAGTCCCCAGGTAGGCCTTGATCACGTCCGGATTGCTCCGCACTTCGTCGGGCGTGCCGTCGCCGATCTTCTTGCCGTAGTCCAGCACCACCACGCGGTCGGAGATGTCCATCACCACGCCCATGTCGTGCTCGATCAGGACCACGGTGGTGCCGAATTCGTCGTTCACGTCGAGGATGAAGCGGCACATGTCCTGCTTCTCCTCCAGGTTCATGCCCGCCATCGGCTCGTCGAGCAGCAGCACCTGCGGCTCCATCGCCAGCGCGCGGCCCAGGTCCACGCGCTTCTGCAGGCCGTAGGGCAGCTGCCCCACCGGCGTCTTGCGGAAGGCCTGGATCTCCAGGAAGTCGACGATCCGCTCGACGTGCTCGCGGTGCCGGATCTCCTCGCGCTCCGCCGGCCCGATGCGCAGCGCCTGCAGCAGGATGTTGCTCCTGATGCGCAGGTTGCGGCCGGTCATGATGTTGTCCAGCACGCTCATGCCCTTGAAGAGGGCCAGGTTCTGGAAGGTGCGGGCGATGCCCATCTCCGCCACCTGCCGGCTCTTCATGTGGTGGAAGGTCCTGCCGCGGAAGGTGATGCTGCCCTGCTGCGGCTGGTAGACGCCGTTGATGCAATTGAGCATCGAGCTCTTGCCGGCGCCGTTGGGCCCGATGATGGCGCGCACCTCGTGCTCGCGCACGTCGAAGGAGATGTCGGTGAGCGCCTTCACGCCGCCGAAGGCGAGCGAGATGTTCTTCACGTCCAGGATCACGTTGCCGAGGCGACGCGTGCCGGCCGGGGTGGAAGGGGACGCGGCGATGCCGGAAAGGTCGGGATCTCTCATGATCTTCATGCCGCCGCCCTCACCGGCGCGAAGGTGCGGGCATCCATGATCTTCAGCGTCGCGCTCACGCTGCCGGTGCGCCCGTCCTCGAACTTCACCTGCGTCTCGATGTACTGCTCGGACTTGCCGCCGTACAGAGCGTCCACCAGCACCTGGTACTTCTCGGCGATGAAGCCGCGGCGGACCTTGTTGGTGCGGGTGAGCTCGCCGTCGTCGGCGTCCAGCTCCTTGTGCAGGATCAGGAAGCGGTGGACCTGGCTGCCGGCGAGCTTCTCGTCGCCGGCGAGGTCCGCGTTCACTTTCTCGATGCAGTCCTTCACCAGGGCGTACACCTCGATCTTCTGCGCGAGATCGGTGTAGCCGGCATACGGCAGGTTGCGCTTCTCGGCCCAGTTGCCGACCGCGTCGAAGTCGATGTTGACCATCACGCACACCCTGTCGCGCTGGTCGCCCACCGCCACGGCTTCCTTGACGTGCGGGAAGAACTTCAGCTTGTTCTCGATGTACTTGGGCGCGAACATCGAGCCGTCGGCCAGGCGCCCGACGTCCTTGGCGCGGTCGATGATCTTCAGGTGGCCGCCGGCATCGAGGAAGCCGGCATCGCCGGTGCGGTACCAGCCCTCGCCGTCCTTCACCTCCGCGGTCGCCTGCGGGTTCTTGTAGTACTCCTTGAGCAGGCCGGGCGAACGCACGAGGATCTCGCCGTTGTCCGACAGCTTGATTTCGACGTCGCGGCACGGGATGCCCACCGTGTCGGCATGCACCTGGTGGTCCGGCTGCATGCAGACGAACACCGCCGTCTCCGTGCTGCCATAGAGCTGCTTGAGGTTGATTCCGATCGCGCGGTAGAACGTGAACAGGTCGGGCCCGATCGCCTCGCCCGCGGTGTACGCCACGCGGACCCGCGACATGCCCAGGTTGTTGCGCAGCGGCCCGTACACCAGCACGTTGCCGACGGCGTACAGCACGCGGTCGAGCGCGGCGACGCTCTTGCCGTCACGCAGCGCGGGGCCGACGCGGCGCGCGACGTCCATGCAGGCATGGAACATGCGCCGCTTGATGGCGCCGGCATCCTCCATGCGGATCATCACGCTGGTGAGCAGCGCTTCGAAGACGCGCGGCGGCGCGAAGTAGTAGGTGGGCCCGATCTCCTTGAGGTCGATCATCACGGTGCCGGCGGACTCGGGGCAGTTCACCACGTAGCCGCAGGCCAGCCACTGCGCGTAGCTGAAGATGTTCTGGCCGATCCAAGCCGGCGGCATGTAGGCCAGCACTTCCTCGCGTTCGGTGAGCCGGTCGAACTCGGCGCCGGCGTGCGCGCGATCGAGCAGCGTGCGGTGCGTGTGCACCACGCCCTTGGCCTGGCCGGTGGTGCCGGAGGTGAAGAACATCGCCGCGACGTCGTCGGGGCGGCCCTGCTCCACCTGGGCGGGGAACAGGCCGGGGTTGTCCCGCGCCAGCTTCGCCCCCGTTTCCAGCAGCGCGTCCACGGACTGCAGGCCCGGCTCGCCGTAGTGGCGCAGGCCGCGCGGATCGTCGAACCAGATGCCCCGCAGCTGCGGGCATTGCGGCCGGATCTCCAGCAGCTTGTCGACCTGCTCCTGGTCCTCCGCCAGCGCGAAGCGCACCTCCGCGTTGTTGATCGGGAAGACGCATTCGGCCGCCGCCGCGTCCTGGTACAGCGGCACGGGGATCGCGCCCAGCGATTGCGCCGCGAGCATCGTGGCGTACAGGCGGGGCCGGTTCGCGCCGATCACCACCATGTGCTCGCCGCGCGCGAGGCCGGCCTGGTGCAGGCCGCAGGCGATGTGTTCCACCATGCGCGCGAGGTCCGCCCAGGCGAGCGCCTGCCAGATGCCGTATTCCTTCTCGCGCATCGCCGCCGCTTCGGGCCGCTGCGCGGCGTGCTGCAGCAGCAGGCGGGGAAAAGTCGTTTCCATGCCTTGTCCTTTGGAAGAAGGCGTATGGGGCGCAATGTAGGCGGGGGTTTGACGTCTTTCTGTCTTTGCAATGACAATCCTAGGGATACTCCCGAGGGGGCTGTCCCTAACGTCCATGCCGGCCGAACTCACCCTCCACCAGCGCCGCCGCGATCCCACGCCAGCCGAGCTCGCCGGCATTCCCTGGCTCGCGGCGTTGCAGGCGCACGAGCGCGCCGTGGCGATGCAGGACATCAAGGTGGGCGACGCCCTGCCCGGCGACTACGTTTGCCGCGTCGGCCGCCCGGTGACCTACTGGTTCGGCGTGGTCGAAGGGCTGCTGAAAATGAGCACGGACAACGCGCAGGGCCGCACCATCACCTTCAGCGGCCTGCCGCCCGGCGGCTGGTTCGGCGAAGGCACCGTGCTCAAGCGCGAGCCCTACCGCTACAACATCCAGGCGCTGCGCAAGAGCGTGGTGGCGGGCCTGCCGACCGAGCGTTTCCACTGGCTGCTGGACCACTCGATCGGCTTCAACCGCTTCGTGATGAACCAGCTCAACGAGCGGCTCGGCCAGTTCATCGCCGCGCGCGAGATCGACCGCATGAACAATCCGGACGTGCGCGTGGCGCGCAGCCTCGCGGCCCTCTTCAACCGCGTGCTGTTCCCCGGCGTGGGCGAAGTGCTGCGCATCACGCAGCAGGAGCTGGCCTACCTGGTGGGCCTGTCGCGCCAGCGCGTGAACGAGGCGCTCTCCGCGCTGCAGGAGCAAGGCATCATCCAGGTCGAATACGGCGGCCTGCGCATCCTGGACCTGGAAGCGCTGCGCACCACTACTGCCCCCAACCGCAACAACGATGCAACCTGAGTCTCCTGCCGCCGGCGCCACGACGCGCCTGAACAAACGCATGGCCGAACTGGGCCTGTGCTCGCGCCGAGAGGCCGACGACTGGATCGCCAAGGGCTGGGTGAAGGTCGACGGCGCCGTCGCGCCCATGGGCCTGCAGGTGGGGCCGCAGTCGAAGATCGAGATCGATCCGCGCGCTCGCGGCCAGCAGCGCGAGCAGGTCACGATCCTGCTGCACAAGCCGATCGGCTACGTGAGCGGGCAGGCCGAGGACGGCCACGAGCCCGCCGTGGTGCTGGTTCAGGGGCGCGCGCGCTGGAAGGGCGACATGGGGCCGCAGCGCTTCCAGCCGAATCAACTGAAGGGGCTCGCGCCGGCCGGCCGCCTGGACATCGATTCCACCGGCCTGCTGGTGCTCACGCAGGACGGCCGCGTCGCGCGCCAGCTGATCGGCGAGGACTCGACGATCGAAAAGGAATACCTGGTGCGCGTGAGCTTCGGCCAGGCGACGACCGACGTGCAGGCGGCCTTCCCGCAGGCGCAACTCGCGCGCCTGCGCTTCGGCCTCAGCCTCGACGGCCAGCCGCTGAAGCCGGCCAAGGTGGACTGGCAGAACCCCGAGCAGCTGCGCTTCGTGCTCACCGAAGGCAAGAAGCGGCAGATCCGCCGCATGTGCGAGGCGGTGGGGCTGAAGGTGGTGGGACTCAAGCGGGTGCGCATCGGGCGCGTGACGCTCGGCCAGTTGCCGATCGGGCAATGGCGTTACCTGGCGCCGCACGAACGTTTTTGAATGAGGAGCCGCGCCTTGACACGCTTTCTCGCCCTGCTGCTCCTCGCCTCGGCCGCATCGGTCTCGCACGCCCAAGGCACCGTCACCGCCCTCTGCAGCACCGACCAGTCCTGGTGCGAACTCGCGGCACAGGAGTTCACCCGCGCCACCGGCATCCGCGTGCTGCAGACGCGCAAGCCCACGGGCGAGGCGCTCGCCCAGATCCGCGCCGAAGCCGCCAATCCGAAGACCGACCTCTGGTGGGGCGGCACCGGCGACCCGTACTACCAGGCGGCCGAAGCGGGCCTGCTCGATCCCTATCGCCCCGACTACCTCGACCAGCTGCACGGCTGGGCGGTGCGGCAGTACGCCATGAGCCAGAACCACGTCGGCGGCTTCTACACCAGCGCCATCGGCTTCGGCTGGAACGAGGAAGTGCTGAAGAAGAAGAAACTGCCGGCGCCGAAGTGCTGGAAGGACCTGCTCGATGCGAAGTACAAGGGCGAGATCGAGACTTCGCATCCGGGCTCCAGCGGCACCGGCTACACCATTCTCGCGGGTCTCGTTCAGCTGATGGGCGAGGACGCCGCCTTCGATTACCTGAAGAAGCTGCACCGCAACGTCACGCAGTACACACGCAGCGGCACCGCGCAGGCGCGCAGCGTGGCCAAGGGCGAAGTGGGCATCGGCGTGAGCTTCATCTTCGGCTTCGACAACGAGCGCCTCACCAACAAGTTCCCGGTGTACGCCGCGGCGCCCTGCGAAGGCACCAGCTACGAGATCGGTGGCATTGCTCTGGTGAAGGGCTCGCGCAGCCGCGCCGAGGCAAAGCGCTACTACGACTGGCTCATGAGCCCGGCCGGCCAGCAGATCGGCGCGCGCGCCAACAGCCTGCAGGTCCCCGCCAACAAGACCTTCCAGCCGGATCCGCGCATCCCCGCCATCGACAACGTGCGCCTGATCAAGTACGACTTCGAGAAGTACGGCAAGGCGAGCGAGCGCAGGCGGCTGGTGGACCGCTGGGTGAAGGAAGTGGAGTCGCTGCCGCGCTGAGCTCAGGGCTTCGCGGCGTTCGCGCGGTGCGCGGCGTCGACTTCGCGCTGCGCCTTGCGGATCTCCGGCGGCCATTGCGACTGGATCCATGACAGCGCGGCAACGATCTCCGCGTCGCCCAGGACGCCTTCGTAGGCCGGCATTGCCGAGTCGTAGTCCTTCAGGTTCGCGGCCCTGGCGACGCCGTACTTGGTGATGCGGAACAGCACCTCGTCGGGGTGATGCCAGGTGTGGCCGCTGGCGTCGTGCGGTGGCGCGGGCAGCCGTCCGGCCGCGTCGCGCAGGCGCCAGTTCGGCTGGCCTTGCAGGCGCGCGCCATGGCAGGCG
This sequence comes from Ramlibacter sp., assembly GCF_036383835.1. Classification (GTDB taxonomy): domain Bacteria; phylum Pseudomonadota; class Gammaproteobacteria; order Burkholderiales; family Burkholderiaceae_C; genus Ramlibacter. The sequence goes on along the minus strand of NZ_DASVNN010000035.1, from coordinate 65,910 downwards.
GCGCAGTGCTGTTCGTAGACCTTGCGCCCGGCCGAGGTCACGGCGGCATCGTCGGGCCGCATCGCATGCGGATCCGGGGGCGTGCGGTCGCAACCTGCTGCGAGCAGCAGCAGGCTCGACGCGACGATCAGGCGCACCGGCACGCGGTGTTCAGGCTTCCTTGCGGGGGATGTCGAGGCCACGCTGCACCGCGGGCCGCGCGACGAAGGATTCGAGCACGCGCCTGACTTCGGCGAACGCGTCGAAGCCCACCAGTTCGCCGGCGCCGTAGGAGCCGACCAGGTTGCGCACCCACGGGAAGATCGCGATGTCGGCGATGCTGAATTCGTCGCCGAGCATCCACGCGCGGCCCTTCAGGTGCCGGTCCAGCACGCCGAGCAGGCGCTTCGATTCGGCGACGTAACGATCGCGCGGCCGCTTGTCCTCGTAGTCCTTGCCGGCGAACTTGTGGAAGAAGCCGAGCTGGCCGAACATGGGCCCGATGCCACCCATCTGGAACATCAGCCACTGGATGGCCTCGTAGCGGCGCGCGGGATCCTGCGGGAGCAGCTTGCCGGTCTTCTCGGCGAGATAGAGCAGGATGGCACCCGACTCGAACAGCGCGAGCGGCTTGCCGCCCGGCCCCTGCGGGTCGACGATCGCGGGGATCTTGTTGTTCGGGTTGAGCGACAGGAACTCGGGCGAGAGCTGGTCGTGGTTCTCGAAGGCGACGCGATGCGGCTCGTACGGCAAGCCGGTCTCCTCCAGCATTATCGACACCTTCACGCCGTTGGGCGTGGGCAGCGAATAGAGCTGCAGGCGATCCGGATGCGTCGCCGGCCACTTCTTCGTGATGGGGAATGCGCTCAGTTCAGCCATGCAGGTCCTCGTGAAAGACCGGGCAGCTTACTGCAGGCGTGAAAAAGCCCTCACAAGGAGGGCTTTCAATTTGGTTGCGCGGGCAAGATTTGAACTTGCGACCTTTGGGTTATGAGCCCAACGAGCTACCAGGCTGCTCCACCGCGCGTCAGAGATTGCAATTATAGCTTATTCGGAGGCCTGCTGCTCGGCACCGGTGGCTTCCGTCGGCTCGGGACGGTCCACGAGCTCGACCAGCGCCATCGGCGCGTTGTCGCCGACGCGGAAACCCATCTTCAGGATGCGGGTGTAGCCGCCCGGACGCGTCTGGTAGCGCGGGCCGAGTTCGTTGAACAGCTTGGTCACGATATCGCGATCGCGCAGGCGGTCGAAAGCCAGGCGCTTGTTCGCCAGGGTGGGTTCCTTGGCCAGCGTGATCATCGGCTCGACGACGCGACGCAGTTCCTTGGCCTTGGGCACCGTGGTCTTGATGGCTTCGTGCTGGAGCAGCGAGACCATCATGTTGCGCAGCATCGCGAGGCGGTGCTCGCTGGTGCGATTCAGTTTGCGGAGGCCGTGGCCGTGACGCATGGTGTGTTCCTTTCCTTATCTAAAGGCAGCCGTGTCAGGTACTGCCAGTTCACCATCGGTTGATTAACGCTTGTCCAGGCCGGCGGGCGGCCAGGATTCCAGTTTCATGCCAAGGGTCAGGCCGCGCGAGGCGAGCACTTCCTTGATCTCGTTGAGCGACTTGCGGCCCAGGTTCGGGGTCTTCAGCAGCTCGTTCTCGGTGCGCTGGATCAGGTCACCGATGTAGTAGATGTTTTCGGCCTTCAGGCAGTTCGCCGAACGGACGGTGAGCTCGAGCTCGTCGACCGGACGCAGCAGGATCGGGTCGAACTGCTGCGAGCTGCGCTGCACCGGCTGGTCGAAGGCGGCCAGTTCGGAGCCTTCCAGCTGGGCGAACACGGCGAGCTGTTCGACGAGGATCTTGGCCGAGGCACGCACGGCGTCTTCCGCCGTGATCGCGCCGTTGGTCTCGATCTCCATCACCAGCTTGTCGAGGTCGGTGCGCTGTTCCACGCGGGCGCTTTCGACGGTGTAGCTCACGCGCTTGACGGGCGAGAACGACGCGTCCAGCACGATGCGGCCGATCGACTTGGTGGGCTCGTCGCCGTAGCGGCGCACGTTGCCGGGCACGTAGCCGCGGCCCTTTTCCACCTTGATCTGCATGTCGATCTTGCCGCCTTGCGACAGCGTGGCGATCACGTGCTCGGGGTTGATGATCTCGACGTCATGCGGCGTCTGGATGTCGGCGGCCGTGACGACGCCTTCGCCGTCCTTGCGCAGCGACAGGGTCACCTCATCGCGGTTGTGGAGCTTGAACACCACGCCCTTGAGGTTCAGCAGGATGCCCACCACGTCTTCCTGCACGCCGTCGATCGACGAGTACTCGTGCAGGACACCGGCGATGGTCACCTCCGTCGCCGCATACCCGACCATCGACGAGAGCAGGACCCGGCGCAGCGCGTTGCCGAGCGTGTGGCCGTAGCCGCGCTCGAAAGGCTCCAGGGTCACCTTGGCGCGGTTGTGGCCAAGCTGTTCCACGTTGATGGATTTGGGTTTCAGCAGGTTGGTTTGCATGCAGGACTTTCCTCTCAATACCCCCGGCTCGTTACACCGGTAAGGCTGGGGCCCCGGCGCCGTGCCCGGCCGCCGGGGAACTAGACACTCTCTCGCGGATTAGCGCGAATACAGTTCGACGATCAGCGCTTCCTTGATGTCGGCGCCGAACTCGTCGCGGTCCGGGACCTTCTTGAAGGTGCCTTCGGCCTTGTCGACGTTCACTTCGATCCAGGCGGGGATGCCGACCTGGGTGGCCAGCTGCAGGGCCTCGACGACGCGGTTCTGCTTCTTCGACTTCTCGCGCACGGCAACCACGTCACCGGCCTTGACCTGGTAGGACGGGATGTTGATCGGCTGGCCGTTCACCGTGATGGCCTTGTGGCTCACCAGCTGGCGCGCTTCGGCGCGGGTGGAGCCGAAGCCCATGCGGTACACCACGTTGTCCAGGCGCGACTCGAGCAGGAACAGCAGGTTGGCGCCGGTGTTGCCCTTGCGGCGGTCGGCTTCCTCGAAGTAGCGGCGAAACTGCTTTTCCAGCACGCCGTACATGCGCTTGACCTTCTGCTTCTCGCGCAGCTGCAGGCCGAAGTCGCTGGTGCGCTGGCCGGAGGTGCGGCCGTGCTGGCCGGGCTTGGAGTCGAACTTGGCCTTGTCGCTGATGGAGCGGCGGGCGCTCTTCAGGAACAGGTCGGTGCCTTCGCGGCGGGACAGTTTGGCCTTGGGGCCGAGGTAACGTGCCACTTTTCTCTTTCCTTCAAATGACTACCGCGGCCTGATGCCGCGGGAGCCGGCGACGCGTGGGCCGCCGGCGGTGGGCTTACCAAATAGAGGTGCCCGGGCAATCGCGCTGAGCGCTTCTTGATCCGGCACCTGGTCCTTGGTTAGATACGACGCCGCTTTTGCGGGCGGCAGCCGTTGTGCGGCACCGGCGTGACGTCCGAGATCGAGTTGATCCGGATGCCCAGCGCGGCAAGCGCACGCACCGAGGACTCGCGGCCCGGGCCGGGGCCGCGGATCTCGACGTCCAGGTTCTTGATCCCCTGCTCCATGGCGGCGCGGCCGGCCACTTCGCTGGCCACCTGGGCGGCGAAGGGAGTCGACTTGCGCGAGCCCTTGAAGCCCTGGCCGCCGGAGGAGGCCCAGGACAGGGCGTTGCCCTGGCGGTCGGTGATCGTGATGATCGTGTTGTTGAAGGACGCGTGGACGTGGCAGACGCCGTCGCTCACGTTCTTGCGGACCTTCTTGCGCACGCGCTGCGCGGCGTTGTTGGCGGGAGCCTTGGCCATGTCTTTTCTCTTCCTTGATCAGAGGGGTCCGAGCAATCGCGCTTCGCGCTACTTGGTCCGACCCCTAGAAGTTATTTTTTCAGCGCCTGCGCAGCCTTGCGCGGACCCTTGCGGGTGCGGGCATTGGTGCGGGTGCGCTGGCCGCGCATGGGCAGGCCGCGGCGATGACGGAATCCGCGGTAGCAGCCGATGTCCATCAGTCGCTTGATGTTCATCGTCGTCTCGCGGCGCAGGTCACCCTCGATGGTGAACTGGGCGATCTGGTCGCGGATCTTCTCCAGGTCGGCGTCGGTCAGGTCCTTCACCTTCTTGGAGTAGGGAATGCCCGTCGCTTCGCAGATCTGACGGGCGCGCGTGCGACCGATGCCGAAGATGGCGGTGAGGCCGATTTCGGTGTGCTGGTGCGGCGGAATGTTGATGCCGGCGATACGTGCCATGTGCGTCGTTCCTCTAAATCTCTATCAGCCCTGGCGCTGCTTGTGGCGCGGGTCGGTGCAGATCACGCGCACGACACCCTTGCGGCGAATGATCTTGCAGTTGCGGCAGATCTTCTTGACGGAAGCCGAAACTCTCATTGCTTTTCTCCTAAATCCTCTCCGCTACTTCACGCGGAACACAATCCGTGCCCGCGACAAGTCGTAGGGCGTCAATTCCACGGTGACCCTGTCACCCGGCAGGATGCGGATGTAGTGCATCCGCATCTTTCCCGAAATATGTCCGAGCACGATGTGCCCGTTTTCCAACTTCACCCGGAATGTTGCATTGGGAAGGTTTTCGACCACTTCCCCCTGCATCTGGATGACATCGTCTTTCGACACGGTCAGCCGCCGAGTGACGTCTTGAAGTTCGCTTTCTTCAGCAGACTTTCGTACTGCTGGCTCATCAGATAGTTCTGCACCTGCGCCATGAAGTCCATCGTGACCACCACGATGATCAGCAGCGACGTTCCACCGAAGTAGAACGGCACGTTGTACTTCAGGATCAGGAACTCCGGCAGCAGGCACACGAAGGTGATGTAGATCGCGCCGGCGAGCGTCAGCCGCGCCAGGATCTTGTCGATGTACTTCGCCGTCTGCTCGCCCGGACGGATGCCCGGGACGAACGCGCCGCTCTTCTTCAGGTTGTCCGCCGTCTCGCGGCTGTTGAAGACCAGCGCCGTGTAGAAGAAGCAGAAGAAGACGATCGCCGCAGCGTAGAGCATGACATAGATCGGCTGGCCGGGGCTCAGCGTCGACGCAATGTCCTTCAGCCAGCGCATGGAATCACCCGTGGAGAACCAGCTCACCACCGTCGCCGGCAGCAGGATGATCGACGAGGCGAAGATCGGCGGGATCACGCCGGCCATGTTCAGCTTCAGCGGCAGGTGCGAGCTCTGGCCACCGTAGACCTTGTTGCCCACCTGGCGGCGCGCGTAGTTGACCAGGATCTTGCGCTGGCCGCGTTCCACGAACACCACGAAGTAGGTCACCAGGGCGACGGTCGCGACGATGAAGATCGCCACCAGCGGTCCCATGGAACCCGTGCGCACCAGCTCCAGCAGTCCGCCGATCGCGTTGGGCAGGCCCGCAGCGATACCGGCGAAGATCAGGATCGAGATGCCGTTGCCGAGGCCGCGTTCGGTGATCTGCTCGCCGAGCCACATCAGGAACATCGTGCCGGCCGTCAGGCTCACCACCGCGGTCATGCGGAAGCCGAAGCCCGGGTTCAGCACCAGGCCGGCGGAGCCTTCCAGCGCCATGGCGATGCCAAGCGATTGGAAGAGCGCCAGGCCCAGCGTGCCGTAGCGGGTGTACTGCGTGATCTTGCGGCGGCCGGCCTCGCCCTCCTTCTTCAGCTGCTCGAACGTGGGGATCACGTACGTGAGCAGCTGCATGATGATGGAGGCCGAGATGTACGGCATGATGCCCAGCGCGAACACCGTGAAGCGCGACAGCGCCCCGCCCGAGAACATGTTGAACAGGCTCAGGATGCCGCCCTGCTGGCCCTTGAACAGCTGCGCGAGCTGGTCCGGGTTGATGCCGGGCACGGGGATGTGCGCGCCGATGCGGTAGACCACCAGCGCGAGCAGCAGGAAGACCAGCCGGCGACGGAGGTCGCCGAACTTGCCGGTCTTCGCGATCTGGGCTGCGGTTGCCACTTGTGAGCGTCGCCTCTGCTTAGTTGAGGGAGCCGCCGGCAGCCTCGATGGCCGCCTTGGCACCCGCGGTGGCACCGATGCCGGTCAGCTTGACCGCGCGCTTCAGCTCGCCCGACTTGATCACCTTCACGTTCTTCACGATCTGGGCAACCAGCTTGGCTTGCTTCAGGGCCAGCAGGTCGACTTCGGCCGCGCCCAGCTGTTCCAGCTGACCCAGCGTCACTTCGCCGTTGAACTGCAGGTTGTGCGACTTGAAGCCACGCTTGGGCAGGCGGCGCTGCAGCGGCATCTGGCCGCCTTCGAAGCCGACCTTGTGATAGCCGCCCGCGCGGGACTTCTGGCCCTTGTGGCCGCGGCCGGCGGTCTTGCCCAGGCCGGAGCCGATGCCACGGCCGACGCGGCGACGCGCCTTCTTCGAGCCCTCGGCGGGCTGGATGCTATTGAGTTCCATGTCAGAGCACCTTCACCAGGTAGTCGACCTTGTTGATCATGCCGCGCACCGCAGGGGAGTCCTGCAGTTCGCTGACCGAGTTCAGCTTGCGCAGGCCCAGGCCGCGGATGGTCGCGCGATGCGATTCCTTGGTGCCGATCGGGCTGCGGACCAGCTGGACCTTCACGGTCTTTTGCTGTTCGTTCTTTGCCATTGCGTTTCTCCTCAGGCGGCGAAGATGTCTTCGACCGACTTGCCGCGCTTGGCCGCCACTTGCCCGGGGGTGGTGGCGTTCTTGAGCGCGTCGAAGGTGGCGCGGACCATGTTGTAGGGGTTCGTCGAACCGTGGCTCTTGGCCACGATGTCGGTGATGCCCATCACTTCGAAGACGGCGCGCATCGGGCCGCCGGCGATGATGCCGGTACCCTTGGGAGCGGGCGCCATCATGACGCGGGCGGCACCGTGCTGGCCGAACACGTTGTGATGGATCGTGCCGTTCTTCAGCGACACCTTGGTCATGTTGCGGCGGGCTTCTTCCATCGCCTTCTGCACGGCGGCGGGCACTTCCTTGGACTTGCCCTTGCCCATGCCGACCTTGCCGTCGCCGTCGCCGACCACGGTCAGAGCGGCGAAACCGAGGATACGGCCGCCCTTCACCACCTTGGTCACGCGGTTCACCGCGATCATCTTTTCCCGCAGGCCGTCTTCCGGACCGTCACCCTGGGTCTTAGCTTGTACTCGTGCCATGTTGCTGATCCTGTCCGTTAGAACTGCAGGCCCGCTTCACGGGCGGCCTCGGCCAGCGCCTTGACGCGGCCGTGGTAGGCGAAGCCGGCGCGGTCGAACGCGACCTTCTCGACGCCGGCGGCCTTGGCCTTCTCGGCGATGCGCTTGCCGACCTGCTGCGCGGCGGCGACGGTGGCACCCTTGCCGGAGCCGCCGAGTTCCTTGCGCAGGTCCGCTTCCACGGTGGAAGCCGTCGCCAGCACCTTGGAACCGTCGTCCGAGATCAGCTGGGCGTAGATGTGCAGGTTGGTGCGGTTGACCGTCAGACGGGCCACGCCTTGCTGCGCAATGCGGATGCGGGTCTGGCGCGAACGGCGCTGACGCTGATCCTTCTTGGTCAAAGACATGTTGTGGCTCCTTACTTCTTCTTGGTCTCTTTGATCACGACCTTCTCGTCCGAGTAGCGGATGCCCTTGCCCTTGTAGGGCTCGGGCGGACGCACTGCGCGGATCTCGGCGGCGATCTGGCCGACACGCTGGCGGTCGGCGCCCTTCACCACGATTTCCGTCGGGGCAGGGGTGGCGACCGTGATGCCCTGGGGCATCTCGATGTTGACGGGGTGCGAGAAGCCGATCTGCAGGTTCAGCTTGCTGCCCTGGGCGGCGGCGCGGAAGCCCACGCCGACCAGGTTCAGCTTCTTCTCGAAGCCCTTGGTGACGCCCGTCACCATGTTGTTCACCAGCTGGCGCATGGTGCCGCTCATGGCGTTGGCTTCACGCGATTCGTCGATGGGCGCGAAGGTCAGCTTGCCGCCTTCGTTGCTCACCTTGACCAGGCTGTTCTGCGCGAGGGCCAGCGTGCCGCCGGCGCCCTTGACGCTGATCTGGTCTTGCTTGATGGCCACGTCGACGCCCTGGGGGACGGCGACCGGCGCTTTTCCGACTCGGGACATGTTCCTATCCTTCCCTTACGCGACGTAGCACAGGACTTCGCCGCCCACGCCAGTGGCGCGCGCCTTGCGGTCGGTCATCACGCCCTTCGGGGTGGTGACGATCGCGACGCCCAGGCCGTTCATGACCTGGGGGATGTTGTTGCGGCCCTTGTAGACGCGCAGGCCGGGACGGCTCACGCGTTCGATACGTTCGATCACCGGACGGCCAGCGTAGTACTTCAGGGCGATCTCGAGCTCGGACTTGCCGTTCTCGCTCTTCACCTGGAAGCCGTCGATGTAACCCTCGTCCTTCAGCACCTGGGCGATGGCCACCTTCACCTTGGAAGAGGGCACCGACACCGTCGCCTTGGAGACCATCTGCGCGTTACGGATACGCGTCAGCAGGTCGGAGATGGGATCACTCATGCTCATATCTGTCTCTCCTGCCTGCGCTTACCAGCTGGCCTTGACCACGCCCGGGACGTTGCCTTCGAAGGCCAACTCGCGGATCTTGTGGCGGGCGAGGCCGAACTGGCGGAAGGTTCCGCGGGCACGGCCGGTGAGGTCGCAGCGATTGCGCTGGCGGGTGGGGTTCGCGTTGCGGGGAAGCTTCTGCAGCGCCTGGCGGGCAGCCATGCGCTCCTCGTCGCTCTTCTTCGCATCGTTGGCGATGGACTTCAGCTCTTCGTACTTCTTCGCGTACTGGGCAACCAGCTTGTCACGCTTCAGTTCGCGCTGGATCAGGGCAGTTTTAGCCACGTCGTTACCTCAGTTCTTGAAGGGGAAGCGGAAGCCCGCCAGGAGCGCCTTGGCTTCCTCGTCGGTCTTGGCCGTCGTCGTGATCGAGATGTTCAGGCCGCGCAGGGCGTCGACCTTGTCGTACTCGATTTCCGGGAAGATGATCTGTTCCTTGACGCCGATGTTGTAGTTGCCGCGACCGTCGAAGGCACGACCACTGACACCGCGGAAGTCACGCACGCGCGGCAGCGCCACGTTGACGAAGCGGTCCAGGAATTCGTACATGCGGTTGCCGCGCAGCGTGACCATCGTGCCGATCGGCTGGCCTTCGCGGATCTTGAAACCGGCGATGGCCTTCTTGGCCTTGGTCACCACGGGCTTCTGGCCGGAGATCTTGGTCAGGTCGCCCACGGCGTTTTCCATGACCTTCTTGTCCGCCACGGCCTCGCCCACGCCCATGTTCAGCGTGATCTTGGTGATGCGCGGCACCTGCATCGGCGACTTGTAGCCGAACTTCGTGGTGAGCTCGGGAGCGACCTTGGTGCGGTAGTGTTCTTGGAGTCGGGACATGGTCAGGCCACCTTGATTTCTTCACCGGACGACTTGAACACGCGGGTGCGCTTGTCGCCGTCGATCTTGATGCCCACGCGGTCAGCCTTGCCGGTGGCGGAATTGAAGATCGCCACGTTGGACTGGTGGATCGGCATGGCCTTTTCCACGATGCCGCCGGTGGTGCCCTTCATCGGGTTGGGCTTGGTGTGCTTCTTCACCTGGTTGACGCCCTCGACGACCAGGAACTGGTCGTCCTTGCGCAGCGACACGCGGCCGCGCTTGCCCTTGTCCTTGCCGGCCAGGACGATGACTTCGTCACCCTTGCGGATCTTGTTCATGGCGGGATTCCTTACAGGACTTCGGGAGCCAGCGACACGATCTTCATGAACTTCTCGGTACGCAGCTCGCGCGTCACGGGTCCGAAGATGCGGGTGCCGATCGGCTCCAGCTTGTTGTTGAGCAGCACGGCGGCATTGCCGTCGAACTTCACGAGCGAGCCGTCGGCGCGACGGATGCCCTTGGCGGTGCGCACCACCACGGCGCTGTAGACCTCGCCCTTCTTGACGCGGCCACGCGGAGCGGCTTCCTTGATGCTCACCTTGATGATGTCGCCAACACTGGCGTAACGACGCTTCGAGCCTCCGAGCACCTTGATGCACAGGACGGACTTCGCGCCGGTGTTGTCGGCGACTTCGAGCCGAGATTCAGTCTGGATCATTTCAGTTGTTCCCAACTTGTCCCGAATGCACCCTGCAGGACGATCCGGCAGGACATCGGGGCAGTCTTGGGCCCGCCGTCTTCCCCGCAGTGCCTCTTGCACTTGCCCCGGGGATTCCGAATGGGCAGAAGCTCACCTATAAAAAGGCGAGCCCGCGATTATGGCACAAGGAGTCCATTTGTCAAACGGGTCCTACGAAGGCATCCGCAAGTAACTGGCGGCGAGCTCCCGGAACTCCGCCGCCCTGGAGTCGATTCCGGTCTCGGAGCGCAGCAGTTCGCCGACCTCTGCCGCGATCGAGGCCGCGAGCTTCGCATCGAGGAACAGCAGGCGGAAGCGCCGCGCCAGCACGTCCTCCACCGTCCGTGCGTACTCATGTCGGGCAGCGAAGCGGACCATCGCCGCGGTCAGGCCGCCGCCGATGTGGTGGCGGTCGCCCTGTAGCGAGGCCACCTCGGGCGCCTCACTTCCATACAAATGGATCCCCGGGGCGGCGCTGATCGAGGTCGCGATGCCTCCCGGATCGGGCGCGCCGACCAGGCGCAAGTCAGCCGTCACTCCGGCGGGACGCCGCGCCACCAGCCGCGCGTCGAAGCATTTCTCCAGGACGTCTTCCGCCATCGCCCGGTAGGTCGTCCATTTCCCGCCGGTCACGGTGACCAGTCCCGACTTGCTGACCAGGACGGTGTGCTCCCGGCTCAGCGATTTGGTCGTCTCCCCATCGTTTCCCACGGGCTTCACCAGCGGACGCAGCCCCACCCAGAGGCTGCGGATGTCTTCCTTGCGCGGCGGACGGACGAGGTAGCGCGCGGACTCGCCGAGGATGAAATCCAGCTCCTCGCGGAAGGGCCGGGGTTCGCGCGCCAGGTCCCCGCGAGGGGTGTCCGTGGTCCCCAGGACGAGCTTGCCGAGCCAGGGGACGCCGAACAGCACGCGGCCGTCGGCGGTCTTGGGGACCATCAGCGCGTGCTGGCTCGGCAGGAAATCGCGGTCGACCACCGCATGCACGCCCTGGCTGGGCGCGACCATCGGCTTGACCGGCCGGCCGGTGGCCTGCGCGTCCTGCCGGCGCAGTTCATCCACCCACACTCCGGTGGCGTTCACCACGCAGGTGGCGCGCACGGCGTACTCGCGGCCGGTCTCGGCGTCGCGGCAGGTGAGTCCGGCGAGCTTGCCGTCGCGGTGAACCAGGCCGGTCACCGGGCAGTAGTTGACGACCAGCGCGCCTTTCGCGGCCGCGGTGCGGGCCAGGGCCAGTGCGAGGCGGGCATCGTCGAACTGCCCGTCCCAATACTTCACGCCACCCTTCAGGCCCTCGGGCCGCGCCGTGGGCAGGCAGGCAAGGGTCTCGCGCCGGCTCAGGAACTCGGTGGCGCCGAGCCCGGCGGACCCCGCCAGCGCGTCGTACATCTTGAGCCCCACGCCGTAGAACGGCATCTCCCACAGCTTGTACGAAGGCATCACGAAAGGCAGCGGCTGCGCCAGGTGCGGCGCGTTCTTCAGCAGCGTGGTGCGCTCGTGCAGGGCCTCCCGCACCAGGGCGACGTTGCCCTGCGCCAGGTAACGCACGCCGCCATGCACCAGCTTCGTGGCGCGCGACGACGTGCCCTTGGCGAAATCGTGCGACTCCAGCAGCACCACGCGCAGGCCGCGTGCCGCCGCGTCCAGCGCCACGCCCAGGCCGGTGGCGCCCCCGCCGACGATCGCGAGGTCCCAGGTGCCGCCCTGCGCCAGGCGCGCCAGCAATTCCTCCCGCCGCGTCGGCGCGGCGCGCTGCTGCGTGCCGCTCAAATCGTCCAGCCCTTGGCGCGGTTGACGGCGTCGCGCCAGCGCGCCAGCTTGGCCAGGCGCTGCGGCTCCGGCAGGCGCGGGTGGAAGCGGCGATCGACCTGCCACTGCCGCGCGATCTCCTCCGGATCGCGCCAGAAGCCGGTCGCCAGTCCCGCGAGATAGGCCGCGCCCAGGGCCGTCGTCTCCGTCACCACCGGACGCACCACCGGCACGCCCAGGAAATCCGCCTGCATCTGCATCAGCAGATTGTTGCGCGAAGCGCCGCCGTCGACCCGCAACTCGGTGAGTGCGAGGCCGGCATCGCGCGTCATCGCGGCGAACACGTCGGCGCTTTGCAACGCGATCGCTTCCAGCGCCGCCCGCGCGATGTGCGCCCGCGTGGTGCCGCGCGTCATGCCTACGATCGTGCCGCGCGCGTGCGCATCCCAGTCGGGCGTGCCCAGGCCCGCGAAGGCCGGCACCAGGTACACGTCGCCGGTGTCGTCGACCTGCTGCGCCAGCGCCTCGACCTCCTCCGCCGACTGGATCATGCCCAGGCCGTCGCGCAGCCACTGCACCGTGGCGCCGGCCATGAACACGCTGCCTTCCAGGCAGAACGCCAGGTTGGTCGGTCCGGCCGGACCGCGCCAGCCCACGGTGGTGAGCAGGCGATTGCGGCTCGGCACGCGCTGGCCGCCGGTGTTCATCAGCATGAAGCAGCCGGTGCCGTAGGTGTTCTTGGCCATGCCGGGCGACCAGCAGGTCTGACCGAACATGGCCGCCTGCTGGTCGCCCGCGATGCCGGCGATCGGCAGTTCGGCGCCCAGCACCGAAGCGTCGGTGTTGGCGACCACGGCACTCGAAGCAACCACCTGCGGCAGCACGTTCGCCGGGATGCGCATCAGCTTCAGCAGGTCCTCGTCCCAACTGCCGGTGCGCAGGTTGAACAGCATGGTGCGCGAGGCGTTGCTCGCATCGGTGACGTGCAGGCGGCCGCGCGTGAGTTTCCAGATCAGCCAGCTGTCCACGGTGCCGAAGGCGAGCTCGCCGGCGTAGGCGCGTTGCCGCGCGCCCGGCACGTTGTCCAGGAGCCATTCGAGCTTGGTGCCGGAGAAGTAGGCATCGATGATGAGGCCGGTCTTCTGCTGCACCCGCGCGGAGTGGCCGCGCGCCCGCAGCTCGTCGCAGCGGCCGGCCGTGCGGCGGTCCTGCCAGACGATGGCGTTCGCGACCGGCTCGCCGGTGGCGCGCTCCCACAGCAGCGTGGTCTCGCGCTGGTTGGTGATGCCGATGGAGGTGATGTTGTGCACCCCGCCGGCGGCCTCGATGGCCTCCTGGGCCACCGCGAGCTGCGTGGTCCAGATCTCGTTGGGGTCGTGCTCCACCCATCCCGCTTGCGGAAAGATCTGCGTGAACTCGCGCTGCGCCTGGGCGACGACCTGGCCGGACCGGTCGAAGACGATGGCGCGCGAACTCGTCGTCCCCTGGTCCAGGGCAAGAACGTATTTCATGGCCCGGCAGCGTAACGCATGGCCGAAGGGTGATGGGCGCTAGACTCCCGCTCCCATGGCCCGTTCGTCGCAGTTCCAACGCTCCCGCCGCACGTTGCTGCGAGGCGCGGGCGCCGCCTGCGTCCTGGGCGTCACCGGATGTATCTCGCGTCCCGAGGTGCAGCCGCGGGCAGATCCGCAACACCTGCGTTTGTTGGGCGAGGCCACCTTGCCCAACCGAATGCAGTTCAAGGACACCACCGTGGGCGGCCTGTCTGCGCTGGACCACGACCCCGCCAGCGGCCTCTGGGTGGCCCTCAGCGACGACCGCTCCGAGCTGCAGCCGGCGCGCTTCTACACCCTGCGCGTGGACGTGTCCGAACGCGGGCTGCGGGTGGAACCGCTGGACGTGGTCACCCTGCGGCAGGCCAATGGCCAACCCTTCCCGCCCCGCAAGAAGGGCGGCGAGGTGGTCGATCCCGAGGGACTGCGCATCCTCCCCGGCGGCCAGCGGCTGCTCTGGACCAGCGAAGGCGACGAGCGCGTCAACCAGCCGCCGGCGCTGCGCGAGGCGCGCATCGACGGCAGCCACGTGCGTGCGTTCGCGGTGCCGTCGATGCTGCAGTTCGGCCGGCCGGGCACCGGCGCGCGCGCCAACCAGACCTTCGAGGGCCTGGCGCTGACGCCCGACGCCCGGATCGCCTGGGTCGCGATGGAAACGGCCCTGCAGCAGGACGGACCGGAACCCGGCATCGGCCGCCCCGGCGGTCCCTGCCGCTTCACCGCGTTCGACGTGGCCGGCGGCCGCGCCGTGCGCCAGATCGCCTACCTCCCCGATGCGATTCCGCAGGCACCGACGATTCCCGGTGGCTACGCCGACAACGGCGTGAGCGAGATCCTGATGCGCGACGCCCACCGCATGCTGGTGCTGGAGCGCGCCTACAGCATGGGCGCGGGCAACTCGCTGCGCCTGTACGAGATCGACACGCGCGCGGGCAGCGACACGCTGGCCGTGGCCGAACTGGAACATGGAAACCACCGCGCGGCGCCCAAGCGCCTGGTCGCGGACTTCTCGCACCTGGGCCTCTCGCGCCTCGACAACACCGAAGGCATGTGCTGGGGGCCGCGCCTGGCGAACGGCCGGCGCACGCTGGTCGTCGTGAGCGACGACAACTTCAGCGCGCGGCAGGTCACCCAGTTCGCCGCTTTCGAATACCTGGAGCCGACATGAGCAAGAACACCGGCCGCATCGCCTTCATCGGCGGCGGCAACATGGCCAGCGCCATCATCGGCGGCCTGATCCGCCAGGGCCTCGCGCCCGCCGACATCGCCGTCGTCGAGCCCTTCGCCGAAGCGCGCGCCCGCCTGCGGCAGCAGTTCGGCGTGGTGGCGGACGAACACGCGGGCGCAGGCCTGGCCTCCGCGGGCCTGGTGGTCTGGGCGGTGAAGCCCCAGACCTTCAAGGATGCGGCGGCGCAGGCGAAGGCGCACGTGCACCAGGCGCTGCACCTCAGCGTGGCGGCCGGCATCCGCTCCGGCAGCATCGCGCAGTGGCTGGGGACGGAACGCATCGTGCGCTCCATGCCCAACACGCCGGCGCTGGTCGGCAAGGGGATGACGGCACTTTTTGCGCGCGCCGCCGTGAACGACGCCGACAAGCAGCGCGTCGAGCAGGTGATCGCGACGACGGGCGAGCACCTGTGGGTCGGCGAAGAGCAGCACCTCGACGCGGTGACGGCACTGTCGGGATCGGGTCCGGCGTACGTCTTCTACTTCCTCGAGGCGATGGTGCAGGCGGGCGCCGAGCTGGGGCTGTCGGCCGAGCAGGCGCGACGCCTCGCCGTCGGCACCTTCGCCGGCGCCTCCGAGCTGGCGCGTGCCTCGAGCGAGCCGCTGCAGGTGCTGCGCGCGCGCGTCACGTCCAAGGGCGGCACGACCCATGCCGCGCTCACCTCGATGGAACAGGACGGCGTGAAGGCGGAATTCGTCAAGGCCCTGCACGCCGCATGCAAGCGCGCGGAGCAACTCGGGGACGAGTTCGGCAAGTGATCAGCCGTTGAGCGCGTAGCCCGCCACCGTCCCCGCGAACAAGGTGAACCCGAACCAGTGGTTCACCCGGAAGGCCCTGAAGCAACCCTCGCGGCTGCGGTTTCGGATCAGCGTGTAATGCCACAGTGCCTGCGCCGCGGCCGCGACGGCGGTCGCGAGAATCAACGCCAGCGAGATCCGCCCGACCAGCGACAGCGCCCAGACCGAAATCGCCGCGCCGTAGCAGGCCATGATCACCGGCACGTCGGCGCGGCCCAGCGTGATCGCCGAGGTCTTGATGCCGATGCGCAGGTCGTCGTCGCGGTCCACCATCGCGTACTCGGTGTCATAGGCCAGCACCCAGAACAGGTTGCCCAGCAGCAGCACCCAGGCCAGCAGCGGCACCTCGCCCTGCACCGCCGCGAAGGCCATCGGGATGCCGAAGCTGAAGGCGATGCCCAGCACCGCCTGCGGCATCGAGACAAAGCGCTTCGCGTACGGGTACGCGATCGCGATCGCCAGCGCGGCGAAGGACCAGGCGATCGCCGCCGCATTCGTCGTGAGCACCAGCACGAAGGCGAGCAGCGCCAGCACCGCGCCGAGCACCAGGGCCTCGCGCACGGACACCGCACCGGTCGTCACCGGCCGCTGCGCGGTGCGCTTGACGTGCCGGTCGAACTCGCGATCGGCCACGTCGTTGACGCAGCAGCCCGCGCTGCGCATCAGGATCGTGCCCAGCGTGAACACCGCGACGAGATGCCAGCCCGGGAAGTGCCCCGCGGCGATCCACAGCGCGTACAGCGAAGGCCACAGCAGCAGCAGCCAACCCGCGGGGCGGTTCCAGCGGATCAGGTCGAGATAAAGGCGAAAGCGCTCTTTCACGTCAGACCGAGGCCCAGGCGGCGCAGGTCGAGCCGGCCGTCGCGCATCGGCGGGCACCAGAAGTAGGCGCCGGTCACCGGCTTCGAGATCCTGAACATCGCGTCGACGATGCCGTCGTCGTGCCCCGCCATGCGGCGCATCTGCTGCTCGAAGGCCTGGTGCGACTTGCCGAAGGCCACGAACATCAGGCCCGCCTGCATGCTCATCATCCAGGGCATGGAGCGGCGCAGCACGAAGGCCTCGGGATCGAAGCTCTCCTGCGCCGTGCGCTTCACGTGCGCCGTCTCCGGCGCGTCCTCGATCTCCTCGTTGTCCGCGAGGCGGCGGCCGAAGTGGTGGTCCCGATCCTCGTCGCCGAGCGCCTCGAAGGCATCGAGGTCGTGCAACCACTGCTGCACGGCGACATAGCTGGAGCCGTCCAGGCCCTCGCCGAGGCCGTGGGCGAAGGCGGCTTCCTCGGCCGCGTCGCCCTCGGGGTTCTCGGTGCCGTCCTCGAAGCCGGTGAGGTCGTGGCCGTGGCCGCCTTCCTTGTAGGCGTGGCGGAAGGCGTCGACCGCATGCCGCACCGCGAACACCGGCGCCAACGCCTTCTGCACCTTGCGCGTGACGTGCAGCAAGTCGCCGAGATCGGAGCCGCGCATCCAGCACCAGAGCGTGCCCGGAGTCACCGCCACCTTCACGCCTTCGCGCGAGAAGTCGGGGAATTCGTGCAGATTGGGGATCTCGGAGCCCAGCGCTTTCAGCAGCGATGGACCGATGCCGACCACGACGTCGCTGCCGTTGACCAGCGGCGTCAGGCGCGTGAGGGCCTGCTGGATGGCCGCTGCATCGGCTTTCGGATCGGCGAGCGCGAACAGCACGTAGCGCGCCACCGGCGGCACGGGTTCGATGATGCCCGGCTGGTAGGGCTTGGAAATGGAAACCTGGCTCTCTTGTCTCATGACAGTCTCGTCACGCCCGGCAGTTCGCAGGCGTAGATGGAATTGCGCAGCGCGGCGATCGCCTCGTAGCGCGTGAAGCTGCGGCGCCAGGCCAGCACCACGCGGCGGCTCGGCGGATCGCCGTCGAAGGGGATGTACTTGACGAAGGCCTGGTCGTCGCTGCGCCGCCTGGGCTTGGACGAGAACGCCTCCTTCGGAACGGACAGCCGCGGCACGAGCGTCACGCCCATGCCGGCCGCCACCATGTGCTTGATCGTCTCCAGCGACGAGCCCTCGAAGCTCTTGCGGATGCCCTCGGCATCGCTGGAGAAGCGGGCGAACTCCGGGCACACCTCCAGCACGTGGTCGCGGAAGCAGTGGCCGGTGCCGAGCAGCAGCATCGTTTCCTGCTTCAGTTCCTCGGCGCGCACCGTCTTGTGCGCGGACATCGGGTGCGTGCTCGGCACCGCCGCGAGGAAAGGCTCGTCGTACAGCGGCGCGATCGCCAGGCCCGTGTCGGGAAAGGGTTCGGCCATGATCGCGCAGTCCATCTCGCCGGTGCGCAGCATCTCCAGCAGGCGCACGGTGAAGTTCTCCTGCAGCATTAGCGGCATCTGCGGCGTGCGGGCGATCGCCTGCCGCACGAGGTCGGGCAGCAGGTAGGGACCGATGGTGTAGATCACGCCGAGCCGCAGCGGCCCGGCCAGCGGATCCTTGCCGCGCTTGGCGATCTCCTTGATCGCGGCGGCTTGCTCCAGCACGCTCTGCGCCTGCCGCACGATCTCCTCGCCCAGGGGGGTGACCGTCACCTCGTTGGCGCTGCGCTCGAACAGCTTGACCTCCAGCTCATCCTCGAGCTTCCTGATCGCGACGGAGAGGGTCGGCTGGGAGACGAAGCAGGCCTCGGCAGCCCGGCCGAAGTGCTTCTCCCTGGCGACGGCGACGATGTATTTGAGTTCTGTGAGCGTCATGGCGTCTGCGGGACATTGTCGTGGAATTGCGCCCGTCGGGCAGCGCGAACCTCAGGCCTTCAGATAGTCCTGCCGCCCACCGAGCCAGCGCGCCACGTGCTTCTCGGCGAGGGCCTGATGCCGGTCCAGCAGCAGCGGCGCGACCTCGCGCGCCCATTCCAGCAAAGCGGTGTCCAGCGTCAGGTCGGCGAAGCGCAGCAGCGGCGCGCCGGACTGGCGCGCGCCCAGGAATTCGCCGGGGCCGCGGATCTCGAGGTCGCGGCGGGCGATCTCGAAGCCGTCGCTGGTTTCGGCCATCGCCTTCAGGCGCGCCCGCGCCGTTTCGCCGAGCCGCCCGTTGTCGCCGGCCGAATAGAGCAGCACGCAGGCCGACGCCGCGGCGCCACGACCGACCCGGCCACGCAGCTGGTGCAACTGCGACAAGCCGAAGCGCTCGGCATGCTCGATCACCATCAGCGACGCGTTCGGCACGTCCACGCCGACCTCGATCACCGTCGTCGACACCAGCACGCCCATCTGCCCGCCGGTGAAGAGCGACATCACGGCCTTCTTCTCGGGCACAGGCATGCGGGAATGCAGCAGGCCCACCATCACGCCGGGCAACGCCGCGCTCAGTTGTTCGTGCGTGGCGGTGGCATTGGTGAGGTCCAGCGTCTCGCTCTCCTCGATCAGCGGACAGACCCAGTACACCTGCCGTCCTTCCGCGAGCTGGCCGCGGATGCGTTCGACCACCTCGTCGCGGCGGCTGTCGGAGATCAGCTTGGTGATCACCGGCGTGCGGCCGGGCGGCAGTTCGTCGATGGTGGAGACGTCGAGGTCCGCGTAGTAGCTCATGGCGAGGGTGCGCGGGATCGGCGTGGCGGACATCATCAGCAGGTGCGGCTCCCAGGATTCGTCATCCCCGCGAAGGCGGGGATCCAGAGCTTCCGCGCCTGAATGCTCTGCCCCCCCGCCTTGGCGGGGGTGACGGTTGTTCATCTTGCCGCGCAAGGCCAGCCGCTGCTCGACGCCGAAGCGGTGCTGTTCGTCGATGACTGCCAGCGCCAGCGACTTGAACTGCACCTGCTCCTGGATGACGGCATGCGTTCCGACCACCAGCGCCGCCTCCCCGCTGGCGACCAGCTGCAGCATCTCCTGGCGTTCCTTCTTGCGCTGGCTGCCCGTAAGCCACGCGACGCGCAGGCCGCGCGGCGCCAGCAGGGGTTCCAGCCAGCCGATCAATTTGCGGAAGTGCTGCTCGGCGAGGATCTCGGTCGGCGCCATCAGCGCGCACTGCCACCCGGCGTCGATCGCGATCGCGGCGGCCAGCGCGGCGACGATGGTCTTGCCCGAGCCGACATCGCCCTGCAGCAGGCGGTGCATGGGCCGCTCGCGCCGCATGTTGTCGGCGATCTCCTCGCCCACGCGCCGCTGCGCGCGCGTGAGCTGGAAGGGCAGCGCCGCCAGCAATTGCTCGTGCAGCCCGCCGACCTTGGGCTGCAACGCGGGGGCGCTCAGCGCATCGTGCGCGCGGCGGCTCTCCTGCTGCGACAGCTGCTGCGCGAGCAGCTCCTCCGCCTTCAGGCGCAGCCAGGCCGGGTGGCTGCGATCCTCCAGCGCGGAGAGCGAGACCTCGGGCGTCGGATGATGCAGGAACTGCAAGGCCTGGCGCAGCGTCCACGCGGTCGCCTGGCCCGGCACCGGGGGCGCATCGGCCGGCACGGTCTCGGACAGGTCGGCATGCTCCAGGCCGCCGGCCACCGCCTTGCGGAGATAGGCCTGCGGCAGGCCGGCAACGGTGGAATAGACCGGCGTGAGCGCCGTCGGCAACTCGCCCCCGGCCGCCCTGTACGTCGGATGCACCATCTGCCAGCCGAGAAATCCGCCTTTCAGCTCGCCGCGGATGCGCAGCCTGGTCCCCACCGGGAGCGCCTTCTGCTGCGAGGGATAGAAGCTGAAGAAGCGCAGCACGCAGGTGTCGCTGCCGTCGTCCACGGTCACCACCAGCTGCCGGCGCGGCCGGTACTGCACCTGCGACTCGGTGACCGTGGCCTCGATCTGCACGGTGTCGCCCTCGCGGGCATCGCGCAACGTGACGATGCGGGTCTCGTCCTCGTAGCGAAGCGGAATATGCAGCGCCAGGTCGATGTCGCGCGCCAGGCCCATCTTCCTGAGGGCTTTCTGCGGTTCCGACAACGCCTTGGTCTCTGCCATGGGACAATTCTGCCCTGCTCTTCATTACTTGGAACGGGTCCGTCCGGCCCTCAAGCGCATGCGCCACTTCACCCTGGGCGATTTCGACTTCGCCCTGCCGCCCGAACTCATCGCCCAGCATCCGGCCGCCGAACGCAGCGCCTCGCGCCTGCTCGATGGCACTGGGCCCGCGCCGGTCGACCGGATCTTCCGCGAGCTGCCCGCGCTGCTGCAGCCCGGCGACCTGCTGGTGTTCAACGACACGCAGGTGGTGAATGCCAGACTGTTCGGTGAAAAACCCACCGGCGGCAAGCTCGAATTGCTGGTCGAACGTGTGCTGGGCGACCACGAAGTCGTGGCCCACATGAAGGTGAGCAAGAAGCCACCCGTGGGCACCGAACTGCGGATGACGGGCGGCTTCACCGCCACCCTGCTGGGACGCTGGCCGGACGAAGACGGCCCGCTGTTCCGCTTTGGCTTCAGCGACGACCCCTATCGCCTGATGGAACAGCACGGCCACGTGCCGCTGCCGCCCTACATCACCCACGCCGACACGGCGGAAGACGCGCGGCGTTACCAGACGGTGTTCGCGAAGAACCCGGGCGCCGTGGCCGCGCCGACCGCCGCCCTGCACTTCGACGAACCGCTGCTGGCCGCCCTCGCGGCGCGCGGCGTGCAGCGCGCCAGCGTGACCTTGCACGTCGGCGCCGGCACCTTCCAGCCGGTGAAGACGGACAACATCGCCGAACACCGCATGCACAGCGAGTGGTACGAAGTGCCGGCGGCGACGCAGCAGGCGATCGCCGACCTGCGCGCGCGCGGGGGCCGCCTCGTGGCGGTCGGCACCACCACCGTCCGCACGCTGGAGTCCTGGGCGAAGAGCGGGAAGGCCAGCGGCGACACCGACATCTTCATCACGCCGGGTTTCCAGTTCCGGCAGGTCGACCTGCTGGTCACCAACTTCCACCTGCCCAAGTCGACGCTCCTGATGCTGGTGAGCGCCTTCACCGGCTACGAACAGATGATGGCGCTGTACCGCCACGCGGTGGAATCGCGTTACCGCTTCTTCAGCTACGGCGACGCGATGCTGCTGGCGCGCACGCGGCACACCGAGGAGTGACACGAACGATGGACAAGTACTGGAGCACCGGCATCGCCGACATCCGGCCCTACATGCCGGGCGAGCAGCCCGCGATCGCGGGGCTGGTGAAGCTCAATACCAACGAGAACCCGTTCCCTCCGTCACCCGCGGCGCTGGAGGCGATCCGGCACCACGCGAATGAGGACCTGCGGCTCTACCCCGATCCGGACAGCACCCGCCTGCGGGAGGCTTTCGCCGGGGTGCACGGTATCGCGCCCGAATGCGTGTTCGCGGGCAACAGCTCGGACGAAGTGCTCGCCCACGCCTTCCTCGGCCTGCTGAAGCACGCCAGCCCGGTCCTGTTCCCCGACATCACGTACAGCTTCTATCCGGTCTACTGCTACCTCTACGGCATCGCGTTCGAGACCGTTCCGCTCGATGCGCAGTTCGGCGTCCGCATCGGGGACTACGCGCGGGCCAACGGCGGCATCGTCCTGCCCAACCCCAACGCGCCCACCGGCCGTGCACTTGCGCGCGGCGACATTCGCAGGCTGCTCGAAAACAACCGCGAGTCCGTGGTCCTGGTGGACGAGGCCTATGTCGATTTCGGCGCGGAATCCGCGATCCCGCTGGTCGAGGAATTCCCCAACCTGCTGGTCACGCAGACGCTTTCCAAGTCGCGCAGCCTCGCAGGCCTGCGCGTCGGCTTCGCGGTCGGCCAGCCCGGCCTGCTGCAGGCACTGGAACGCGTCAAGGGCAGCTTCAATTCGTACCCCCTCGACCGTCTCGCGATCGCCGGCGGCACGGCCGCCTTGCAGGACCAGGCGCACTTCGAGCACACCCGGCGCGAAGTGATCGCCATCCGCGAGTGGCTGGCGGCGCAGCTGACGCGGCTCGGCTTCGAGGTGGTCCCGTCGCAAGCCAACTTCCTGTTCGCGGCCCACGCGTCGCACGCGGGCGAGGGCCTGCTGCGGCTGCTGCGCGAGCGCCGCATCCTCGTGCGGCACTTTGCCGCCCCGCGCATCGACCGCTTCCTGCGCATCACCATCGGAACGCGTGCGCAGTGCGAACTGCTCGTCGCCGCGCTCGAGGACATCCTCCAGACATGCTGAACTTCGAACTCCTGAAGACCGAAGGCCTCGCCCGGCGCGGCCGCCTCACCCTCAACCACGGCGTGGTGCAGACGCCGATCTTCATGCCCGTGGGCACCTACGGCACCGTCAAGGGCGTGATGCCGCGCTCGCTGGAGGAGATGGGCGCGCAGATCATCCTGGGCAACACCTTCCACCTGTGGATGCGCCCCGGCCTCGACGTGCTCCAGCAGTTCGGCGGCCTGCACCGCTTCGAGCAGTGGCACAAGCCGATCCTCACCGACTCGGGCGGCTTCCAGGTCTGGAGCCTGGGCGAGATGCGCAAGATCAGCGAGGAAGGCGTGAAGTTCGCGTCGCCCGTCAACGGCGACCGCCTCTTCCTCACGCCCGAGACGTCCATGCAGATCCAGACGGTGCTCAATTCCGACATCGTCATGCAGTTCGACGAGTGCACGCCCTACGACACCAAGGGCCACATCACCACGGAGGCGGAAGCGCGCTTCTCGATGGAACTGTCGCGCCGCTGGGCGGTGCGCTGCCAGGCGGAGTTCGCGCGGCTGGAGAACCCGAACGCGCTGTTCGGCATCGTGCAGGGCGGCATGTACGAGCACCTGCGCGAGGAGTCGCTGCATGCGCTCGTCGAGATGGACTTCCCCGGCTACGCGGTCGGCGGCGTCAGCGTCGGCGAGCCCAAGGAAGACATGCTGCGCATCATGGCGTACACGCCGCATCGGCTGCCGGCCGACAAGCCGCGCTACCTGATGGGCGTCGGCACGCCGGAAGACCTGGTCGACGGCGTCGCGCAAGGCGTCGACATGTTCGACTGCGTGATGCCCACCCGCAACGCGCGCAACGGCCACCTCTTCACGCGCTACGGTGACCTGAAGATCCGCAACGCCAAGCACCGCAGCGACGAGCGCCCGCTGGACGAGACCTGCACCTGCTACACCTGCCGCGGCACCACGAACCCGGACGGCTCGGTCAGCGGCGGCTTTTCGCGCGCCTACCTGCATCACCTCGATCGCTGCGGCGAGATGCTGGGGCCGATGCTGAACACCATCCACAACCTGCACTTCTACCTGAACCTGATGCGGGAGATCCGCGAGGCGCTGGATGCGGGGACGTTCGCGGCTTACGCGCTGGCCTTCAAGAAGGATCGCGCCCGCGGGATCTAGTGCGTCATTCCCGCGGAGGCGGGGACCCAGGGCGCCCTGGATTCCCGCCTTCGCGGGAATGACGTCACGGGGTCATGAGTGCAGCCACCCGCTGCTGCAGCGCCTCCGGCGCCACCTGTGCCGCCCCGACCGGCGCACCCACGTTCAACCCCACCTTGTTGAACACCCCGCGCCGGAACGGCCGCACCATCGCGCCCTTCTCCTCGATGCGGCTGAAGTACGAGCCCCACAGGTTGGTCAACGCCATCGGCACCACCGGCGGCGCGATGCCGTCGGCACGCGCGCGTTCCAGCACCTTCATGATCCCGCCCTTGAAGGGCTGCAGCGTTCCGTCGCGCGTGATCGCGCCCTCCGGGAAGATCGCCAGCAGATCGCCTTCGCGCAGCACCTGCGCGGCGCGCTCGAAGGCCGCCTCGTAAACCGCCGGGTCGTCCTTCTGCGGCGCGATCGGGATCGCCTTGGCCAGGCGGAACAGCCAGCCCAGCACCGGCTGCCTGAAGATGCGGTGGTCCATCACGAAGTAGATCGGCCGCGGGCTGGCCGCCATCAGCAGCACCGCGTCGACGAAGCTCACATGGTTGCACGCCAGCACCGCCGGACCGGCCACCGGGATGTGCTCCTCGCCACGCACGCGAAAGCGGTAGACGACGTGCGTCGCCACCCAGGCGGTGAAGCGGATCAGGTATTCCGGCACCAGCAGGAAGATGTAGAAGGCGACGACCGCGTTGGCGATGCCCGTGAACAGGAAGATCTGCGGGATCGTGAAGCCGGCCTTCAGCAGCGCGCCGGCGATCACGGAGCTGGCGATCATGAACAGCGCGTTGAGGATGTTGTTGGCCGCGATGATCCGCGCGCGGTGCGTGGGCTGCGCGCGCAGCTGGATGAGCGCGTACATCGGCACCGAGTAGAGCCCGGCGAAGAAGGACAGCAGCGCCAGGTCCGCCATCACGCGCCAGTGCGCCGGCTGCGCGGCGAACTGCGACAGCGTGAGCCCGGCGGCAGGCGCCAGCCCGCGCGAGGCGAAGTACAGGTCCACCGCGAACACCGTCATGCCGATCGCGCCCAGCGGCACCAGGCCGATGTCGACATGGCGGCGCGACAGGCGCTCGCACATCAGCGAGCCCGAGGCGATGCCGATGGAGAACACCACCAGCAGCAGCGAGGCGACCCGCTCGTTGCCGTGCAGCACTTCCTTGGCGAAGCTGGGGAACTGGCTGAGGAACACCGCGCCGAAGAACCACATCCAGCTGATGCCCAGCAGCGAACGGAACACGACGACGTTGGTGCGCGCCAGCTGCAGGTTGCGCCAGGTCTCGGTGAAGGGGTTCCAGTTGATCTTCAGGCCGGGATCGGTCGCGGGCGACACGGGGATCCATTGCGCGGCCAGCCGTCCGATGAGGGCGGCGGCGATGCAACCCGCGCCCACCCACTGCGGGCCGACCTGCGGGATCGCGACGACCAGGCCACCGGCGATGTTGCCCAGGAGGATGGCCACGAAGGTGCCCATCTCCACCATGCCGTTGCCGCCGGTGAGCTCGCGCTCGCCGAGGTGCTGCGGCAGGTAGGCGAACTTCACCGGCCCGAACAGCGTGGAATGCAGGCCCATGAGGAAGGTGCACGCCAGCAGCACCGGCACGTTGGCCGCGAAGAAGCCGAAGGCGGCCAGCACCATGATGCCGACCTCCAGCCACTTCACGAACAGGATCAGCCGGCGCTTGTCGAACTTGTCCGCCAGCTGCCCGCTGGTGGCGGAGAACAGCAGGAAGGGCAGGATGAACAGCGCGCCGATCGCCAGGCCGGCCATCGCCGGCTGCAGCCAGGCCACCTGCAGCTGGTAGGTGACCAGGACCGTGAAGGCGAACTTGAACAGGTTGTCGTTCGCGGCGCCCGCGAACTGCGTCCAGAAGAAGGGCGCGAAGCGGCGCTGGCGCAGCAGCGCGAACTGGTTCGGGTGGGCCTCGGCACGCGCGGCAGGCGCGCCCTCGGCGACGACGGTCTCCATCTTGCTCCTCCCGTCAGGCGACGTGCGCCGCGGATGTGTGCCGGCCATTCTGCCGGGCGGCGCGCTGCGCGACGGCGGACAGCACCGGCCAGGCGGCCAAAGCAGCCACGACGTGCTTGGCCGTGTGGCCGGAGAACAACTCCCCCGTGGCCGCATGGACCACGTGGTCGGCCACCTCGAACAGCTTGGCGAGGGCGTAGGCGGCCACCACCAGGATCCAGCGCACGTCGAGCGCGCCGGGCAGCGGCGATACGGTGACGGGCAGCAGCAGGACCAGCAGCAGCCCGCCGAACTGCACCACGGCCCAGGCGAAGACGTTGCCGGTGAACAGCCACGCCAGCACGCTGAGCGGCGCCAGCACCAGCAGCGCCGAGCCGAGCGCGATGCCGGAGCGGCCGCTGATGCGCGTGGCGGCGACCAGTCCCAGCAGGCCGGCGAAGGCGACGCTCATGGCGATGCGATCCAGCGCGAGTCCCGGATCGTCGGCACGCAGGTGGTACCAGGACGAGCCCAGGGTCGTGACGAGCAGGCCGGCGAAGAACAGGCCGGCGCAGAAGCGCTGCGCGCCGTCGACCGCCTCCCGCGGCAGGCGCGCCAGCTGGAACAGGCCCAGCGCGCCCATCAGCGCAAACGGCAGGTTGGACAGCACGTCCAGCGCGCAGGGAATGCCCCACAGCGCGCGCTGGTCCGCATAGTCGTGGATGTGCGCCGGCTGCGCGATGTGCGGCCCGGCGAGGGCCGCGATCAGCAGCACCGCACAGGCGAGTCCCAGGAGCATCTCGTTCCGGGTGAGGTTCGTTCGCATCGTTTCTCCTTCTCCGTGACAACGAGGCGCAGTCTCTGCCGCACGCTGCCGGATGGTCGCGCGATTTCGGCTACATTGCCATCCTGTCAGTCCATCGGTACAGGAATACGCTACTTCCATGAGCACCACCGCCGACCTGGTCGCCGCCCTGAAGAAGGAACTGAAGTCCGCGCAGATGACGTATGCCGACCTCGCGCAGGGCCTCGGCATGGCCGAATCCAGCGTCAAGCGCATGCTGGCCAAGGGCGACATGGCGCTCTCGCGCATCGACGCGATCTGTCGCGTGCTGAAGCTCGATTTCGGCGAGCTGGCCCGGCGCGTGGCCGACGCGCAGCCGCTGCTCAAGGAGCTGACGCAGGAGCAGGAGAAGGTGGTGGTGGCCGACAAGAAGCTGCTGCTCTGCGCGATCTGCGTGCTCTCCGGCTGGACGCTGGAGCAGATCACCGGCGAATACCGGCTCGGCGAAGCGGAGTGCATCAAGTACTTCGCCCAGCTCGATCGCATCGGCATCATCGAGCTGCGGCCCATGAACCGCTACCGCCTGAAGCTCGCCAAGACCTTCCGCTGGCGCCCGCACGGGCCGGTGATGCACTACTTCCGCGAGCAGGCGGTGCTGGACTACTTCAGCGGCGGCTTCGACGGCCCGGCCGAAGGCTTGCTGCTGGTGCACGGCTCGGTGAGCCGCGCGATCGCCCCGTCGTTCCTGGATCGCCTGCAGCGCGTCGCGCAGGACTTCTCGCAGCAGCACCAGGCCGACCAGAAGCTGGCGGACAAGGATCGCCAGGGCTACACGCTGGTGCTGGGGATGCGCAGCTGGGAGCTGGCGGCATTCACGCAGCTGCGAAGACTGTCATCCCGGGCTTGACCCGGGATCCATGGATTGCGGGTCAAGCCCGCAATGACAATCAACCCGCCCTGAACACCGTCAGCACGCCCGTGTAGCCATACAGGTGGCTGCGCGCGATCTCGCCGCCGGCGAAGAAGCCCACCAGCGGCACGTCGCCCAGCGCGCGGCGCACGATCTGCATCTCGGCGCTCGGTCCGCCGAAGTGCGGGCCGCCGCGGCCGGCGCAGCTGACGTAGATGGCGCCGGCGATGCGCGAAGCGGGATTCGGCCCCGACAGCGGGTCCGGCGCGGCCAGCGCGCTCGCCACCGCCAGCGGCATCTCCTCCGGCTCCAGCTCCTCGCGGATCTCGGCGCAGATCCGCACGAGGTCGGTACGCGCCGCTTCCACATGGCGGCGGCAGAACGCGAGCTGCATGCCTTCCTCCACCTTGTCGGCGATCGCCACGCCGCGGCGGCGCGGATCGAGGCCGATGATGTGGCGCACGACCACGTCGGTGCCGAAGTGCCCGGTGCGGCCCACCACGTCTTCCGACGCCTGCGTGAGGCCCACGAGTGTCTGGCGCAGCGCCGCCATCGCGGCCTGCGGCTGCTCCAGCGTGATGTGCAGGTCTTCCAGCAGCACGTCCAGTGCCGGCTCGCCATCGAGCTCCACCACGAGGTTGCCTTCCGCCTCGGTGATGCTGCGGACCGCGCCCACCGGCTGGCAGCCCTGCGTCACGCGCGACACCAGCTGCACGCCCTCGCCGAAGGCCACGCCGGACAGGCCGCCGCGGAACACGCCGCTGGCCTTGCCGTGGCCCTGCAGGTTGCCGTTGCCGCCCACCGCGAACTGGATCACGTCGCCGCGGCTGGACGCGAGCCCGCCGAACAGGTAGCCGCTGCCGGTGCGGTCCGCCATCTCCGCGATCAGTTCGGCGACGTCGGGCGTGGCCGCGTCCGCGTGCACCAGCGCCGTGTGCGGCGTGAAGGCCGGCGACAGCGGCGCGACGCCGCTGAACACGCGGTACTGGTCCGGAGGCAGCGCGCACAGCATCACCGCCATCGCCGGTTCGTCGAAGTATTCGACGTTGGACGAGGCGATGCCGACGCCGACGGTGCCGGACCAGTCGGTCACGTGCGGCAGTTCGGCGCCGAGATGGTCGAGGATCTCCTCGGCGGCGCCAGCGTAGTGGTCGGTGATGTAGACCAGGCCCAGCGTGGGCGCCGGCGCGTAGCCGTGCAGCGTCATCTGCGCGCGCAACTGCGCCAGCACCAGGCCGGCCGCCATCTGCCACTGCGGATGCGTGGCGTGGGCGTACGGGAACAACTGCATGGCGGCTCCTAGGCCCTGGCGGTCTTGCGCGGGGCCTTGCGCGCCGCGCTCTTCTTCGCGGCCTTGACCGGGTCCCTGGAGACGCCGGCCGCGAGATTCTTCGCGGTGTCCACGGCCGTCTTCTGCGCCACGTCCTTCATCGCATTCGCCGCGATCTCCTGGAACTGCTGCGTGAGCGCGCCCCACCACTGCATCGGATCGACCGGTGCCGCCGCGCCATTGCCGGACCCGGCCGCGGGCTTCGCTTTCGCCTCCGCCTTGCGCTTGAGGGCCTCCGCCGCACCGGACACCTTGCCGGCCGGGTCGCCCGCCTTCTGCACGCCGCCGGCCAGGGTCTCCGCGGTCTTGAGCTTCAGCGCATTGGCGACTTCGCCCATGTTGAAGTTCATGCCCTGCAGCGTGGCCAGCGTCATCTTCTGCACCTCCAGCGCCTGGATGGTGGCGCCGAGCGCCTTGCCGTTCTGGTCCAGCCAGAAGTGCACGGCCTTCAGTTCGGAGATGCGTTTTTCCAGCTCCTCCACGTTGAGCGTGGGGGCGATCCAGTTCGACAGGTTGGGCAGCTGCGGGATGTTCGTGGCGCCCTTGGCGATGTTCTGCAGGAAGTCGAAGCCGGGGACGAACTTGGCAAAGCCGAAGGGGGTGTTGTCGCTCATGGCCGCGCTCCTCGGGAAGTTGTCGAGCAAAGCTTACTCCAAGGAGCCGCGGCGCGGCGAACCTACTTCTTCACTGCGGGCACCTCGCGCGACACGGGCAGCGACACCTTCAGCTCGCGTGCCTTGCCCTTGCCGTCGCGGAACTGCAGCGTGAGAGGAACGTGCGTGCCTTCGCGGAACGCGGCCTTCAGGTCCATCAGCATGAAGTGGTAACCGCCCGGCTTGAACTCCACCGCCTTGCCGGGCGCGAGCGCCAGCGTGTCGACGGCGCGCATCTTCATCACGTCGCCTTCCATCTTCATCTGGTGGATCTCGATGATGCCGGCGGCCGGCGAACTCGCGCCGGTGAGCGTCAGCGGCTCGCGCGCGGTGAACGTCATGTAGGCGCCGCTGGAGGCCTGCCCAGGCAGCACGGCGCGGGCCCAGCCCGCTTCGACGTTCACGGGCGCGGGCTGCGCCCGGGCTGCAACGGCAACGACGACAGCGGCGACGCCGATCAAGAACTTCTTCATGGTGTTTCCTTCAGTGCGAATGGCCGCCGCCGCTGCTGCCGACCGGCAGGGACGAGCACGATGTGGGCGCAGGCGAGGGCAGCGGCGAGTGCGGTGGCCGCCAAGGCACTGCAGCGGAGAAATCGCCCGGGGATTATGGCGGGTCAGCCGAATTTCGGCGGTCGCCGCTCCCGCAAGGAGGCGATGCCTTCCTTCACGTCCGGGCCGCCGAACCCCATGAATTCCAGCGCCAGCGAAGTGTCGAAGGCCGGGCCCGCCTGCCGCAGCCAGTTGTTGAGCGAGTACTTGGTCCAGCGGATCGCGCTCTGGCTGCCCTGCGCGAGCCGGTCGGCGACCTCGTAGGCCCGGGGCAGCAGCTGGTCGCCATCGACCGCGAGCGACACGAGGCCGATGCGCTCGGCCTCCTCGCCGGTCACCGGCTCGCACAGCAGCAGGTAGTACTTGGCTTTCGCCATGCCGCACAGCAGCGGCCAGACGATCGCCGCGTGGTCGCCCGCGGCCACGCCCAGGCGCGTGTGGCCGTCGACGATCTTCGCGTCGCGCGCGGCGATCGAGATGTCGGCCAGCAAGCCCGCCACCAGGCCCGCGCCCACCGCCGGGCCGTGCATCGCGCTCACGATCGGCTTGTCGCAGTTGACGACGTTGTAGACGAGGTCGCGGGCTTCCTTCCACACCCGGCTGCGCACCTCGAAGTCGGCGGCCATGTCCTGCACCAGCGCGAGGTCGCCGCCGCCGGAAAATCCCAGGCCCTCGCCGCGCAGCACGGCGCAGCGCACGCTGTCGTCGGCACCGACGTCGCGCCAGATCTCGGTGAGCTCGCGATGGCCCGCGTGGCCGGCCGTGGGCAGCTTGCCGTTGGCCGCCTTCATCTGGATGTCCAGCACCGTGTCGCCGGGACCGCGGCGCGTGATGCTCAGGGTCTGGTAGCGGCTGTAGTCGGTCTGCATGGCGTCACCGGGTCAGGAGCGGAACGGCCTGCACCTGGTAGCCGCGCGCGCGCAGCAGGACGGGCAGGGACTGGGGGCCGGTCATGTGCAGTGCGCCGACGGCGGCGAACACGCGCTGCCCCTTGGCATGGAGCTTGTCGATGCGCTCGGCCAGGCCGGCGTTGCGCTCGTCGTTGACGCGGCGGAAGAAGCGCTGCTCCGCCTCCGTGTCCAGGCACCCGCACCACTGCGGGTAGCTCGCGAGCGCCGCCGCATCGCCGCGAGCCCAGGCTTGCAGCATGCGGTCGAGCGTGGCGCGGCTTTCGCCCGATTCCAGGTCCTCCAGGCCGCGCTGCATCAGCACGCGTTCGTCGGCCTCGGTCTGCGGGACCAGTGCCGCCATCTGGCCGGCAGCGGTCTCCAGCGGCGCGATCGCCTTGCCCGTGCGCTTGGCCAGCCCATGCAGCACCAGGTCCACCGAAAACTCCGGATGGAAACCGCCGCGGCGGCCCTCCACGAAACCGAGCATCATGAGCTGGAACAGGGGCCGCATCGTGGCCAGCCGTTCCGGCGGCAGGCAGGCGCGGCGCGCAAGTTGCGCGATGCGCGGCTGCAGGCCCTCCACCACGCGCGCCTCGCGGGCGGCATCGCCCGGCTGTTCGAGCAGGCGGGCCAGGTCGGGATCGCCCGGATCGAGCTCGAGCGCGAGCACGTCGCTGCGGGACAGGGCTTCCTGCACGCCCGGACCCGGCACGACCCATTCGACGCGGTTGACGTGCACCGTGCCATACAGCCAGGACGTGCGACCGCCCTTCTCCACGCGCCAGAGCAGGCCGCGGTCGCGCACGTCGCGGTGGAGGTCGTCTGGCCGCAGGCTCTCCTGCGAGGGCGGCGGCGGCGGGCAGGCACCCTCCTGCTGCGCCCGGGCGGACGCAGCCGGCAGCAGGAGCCCAAGAACGCAGAAAAGACGGAGCATGTGCATGGCCGGGCATCGTACGCCAGCACGGTATGCTCGCCGCATGCCCGCGCTGTTCCATCTCGCCTTCCACGTCACCGACCTCGACACCGCGCGCCGTTTCTACGGCGACGTGCTGGGTTGCCGCGAGGGCCGCAGCACCGACACCTGGGTGGACTTCGACTTCGAGGGCCACCAGCTCTCGCTGCACCTGGGCGAGCCCTTCAAGACCGAGCGGACCGGCCGCGTGGGCCAGCACCTGGTGCCGATGCCGCACTTCGGCCTGGTGCTGGAACTGCCGGCCTGGCAGGCGATGGCCAGGCGGCTGGAAGGGGCCGGCACCGATTTCGTGCTGGCGCCTCAGGTGCGCTACCCCGGCGAACCGGGCGAGCAGTGGACCATGTTCTTCTGCGATCCCTTCGGCAATCCGATCGAGGTCAAGGGCTTCCGCTCGCTCGACGGCCTGTACGCCACCTGATTCCCCCGCCGCCGTGTAGGCACGCTCCTACGCGGAGCGGCGGCCGGGCGGTCTGG
This sequence comes from Ramlibacter sp., assembly GCF_036383835.1. GTDB lineage: Bacteria > Pseudomonadota > Gammaproteobacteria > Burkholderiales > Burkholderiaceae_C > Ramlibacter. The sequence continues at coordinate 33,803 of NZ_DASVNN010000035.1, read as the reverse complement.
CGGGGCGCGTCCGGCTTTGCTACGGTGCGGTTGCATGACGCTTGCGGAGATCCTCTATCCCTCCTGCGCCCTGTTCCTGGACTTCGACGGGACCATGGTGGACATCGCCCCCCAGCCGAACGCGGTGGAAGTTCCGCAACCGCTGCTCGGCGTGCTCCAGGACCTGAATGACTATCTTCAGGGCGCAGTGGCCATCATTTCGGGCCGGCCGATCGCTCAGATCGACGAATTCCTCCATCCCCTGAAGCTGGCGGTGGGCGGCGTGCACGGCGCCGAGCGCCGCGATGCCGACGGCCGGCTGCACCTGCTCAACACCCATCCGCTCGACCACGTCGAGGAAGCCGCCTGCACGCTGGCGGCCGAGCATCCGGGCCTGCTGGTGGAAGCCAAGCGCGGCTCGCTCGCGCTGCATTACCGGCAGCGGCCCGAGCTGGAGGACCTGTGCCTGCTCGCCATGCAGAAAGCGGTGGAGGAATCGCCCGGCATCACGCTGCTGCGCGGCAAGATGGTGGCCGAAGCCAAGCCCGGCGGCGCCAGCAAGGGCCGCGCCATCGAGGACTTCCTGGGGGAGGCGCCCTTCGCGGGACGCACGCCGGTCTTCATCGGCGACGACGTCACCGACGAAGTCGGTTTCTCCACCGTGCAGCGCCTGGGCGGCATGGGCATCAAGATCGGCGACGGCCACAGCGTCGCCTGGCGCCGCGTGGCCGATCCCCGCACGCTGCGCCGTGAACTGGAGGCGGCCGTCGCCGCCCGCATGACGAGAAACCCATGAACAACAACGCCAAACTGGTGACTCCCAACACGCTGCAGGTCGGCATGATCGGCAACTGCGCGTACAGCGCGCTGGTCGACCAGCAGGCGCGGATCGTATGGTGCTGCCTGCCGCGCTTCGACGGCGACCCGGTGTTCAACGCCCTGCTGGATCCCTCGGAGAACGGCAGCCTCTGGGCCTTCGAGCTGGAGGATTACGAGCGCAGCGAGCAGCACTACGAACCCAACACCGCGGTGCTGCGCACCCGCATGTACGACAGCAAGGGCCAGGGCATCGAGGTGACCGACCTCGCGCCGCGCTTCTGGAGCCGCAACCGCATGTTCCGGCCGCTGTCCCTGGTGCGGCGCGTGAAGGTGCTCTCCGGTTCGCCGCGCATGCGCGTGCTGCTGCGCCCGCGCTTCGACTACGGCCGGATCAAGCCGGCGATCACGCAGGGCAGCACGCACATCCGCTACGTGGCCGGCAACAACACGATCCGCATCAACACCGATGCGCCGATCTCGTACGTGCTGGCGGAAACCTTCTTCGTGGTCGACCGGCCGATGAACTTCATCATGGGCCCGGACGAGACGCTCGCCAGCGGCATCGAGGACACCGCGCGCCTGTTCGAGCAGGAAACGGTGTCGTACTGGCGGCAGTGGTCGCGCGCGCTGGCGCTGCCGCTGGAATGGCAGGACGCGGTGATCCGCGCGGCCATCACGCTGAAGATGTCGCTGTTCGAGGACACCGGCGCGATCGTGGCGGCGATGACCACCAGCATCCCGGAGGCGCCGCACAGCGGGCGCAACTGGGACTACCGCTACTGCTGGCTGCGGGACGCCTTCTTCGTCGTGCGCGCGCTCAACTCCATCTCCGAAGTGGCGACGATGGAGGAGTACCTGCGCTGGCTGATGAACGTGGTGATCCGCTCCGGCGGCGGCCACATCCAGCCGCTGTACGGCATCGGCCAGGAGGAGAAGCTGCCCGAAGCCATCCTGGAGCACCTGCCCGGCTACCGCGGCATGGGGCCGGTGCGCATCGGCAACCAGGCGCAGGAGCACTTCCAGCACGACGTGTACGGCAACATCATCCTGGCCGCCGCCCAGGCCTTCCACGACCACCGCCTGTTCAAGCGCGCCGGCCGCGCCGAGTTCGCGCACCTGGAAGCGGTGGGCGAGCAGGCCTTCAAGATCTACGACTCGCCCGATGCCGGCATGTGGGAGCTGCGCACGCGCGCGCGCATCCACACTTCCTCGGCCCTCATGAGCTGGGTGGCCTGCGACCGCCTCGCCAAGGTCGCGTCCTCGCTGGGCCTGCCCGAGCGCATCCGCTACTGGCGCGAGCGCGCCGACGTGATCCGCAACCGCATCCTGAAGGAATCGTGGAGCGAGGAGCGCCAGGCCTTCGCCGAGAGCTTCGGCGGCCGCGACCTCGACGCCAGCGCGCTGCTGATGGCCGAAGTGAACATGATCGACCCGAACGACGCGCGCTTCGTGTCGACCGTCGACGCGCTGGAGAAGTCGCTCTGCGACGGCCCCTACATGCGCCGCTACGAGGCCGCCGACGACTTCGGCAAGCCGGAGACCGCCTTCAACATCTGCACCTTCTGGCGCATCGACGCGCTGGCGCGCATCGGCCGCAAGGCGCAGGCGCGCGAGATCTTCGAGGTCATGCTCAAGAGCCGCAACCACCTGGGCCTGCTGTCGGAGGACACGCATCCGGTCACCGGCGAGATGTGGGGCAACTTCCCGCAGACCTATTCGATGGTGGGCACGATCAATGCGGCGGTGCGACTCTCCGCGCCATGGGACACGGTGATCTGAAGGAATGACCAATGACGGATGACAAATGACCTTTTCCGCTTTTGTCATTCGTCATTGGTCATACGTCATCTGCGAATGAAATGAGCCGCCTCGTCGTCGTCTCCAACCGCATCGCCGACCCGCGCAAGACGGCGGCCGGCGGACTCGCCGTGGCGCTCGGGGAGGTGTTGAACAACACCGGCGGCATGTGGTTCGGCTGGAGCGGCAAGATCGTCGACGCGGCCGAAGGCGACGACGTGCAGTTCGAGCAGGCCGGGCCGGTGCGGCTGGCGACCGTGCACCTCTCGCAGGTGGACCACGACGCCTTCTATCTCGGCTACTCCAACGGCGTGCTGTGGCCGGTGTTCCACTACCGGCTCGATCTGGCGGACTTCGACGCCGGCTACATCGCCGGCTACCGGCGCGTGAACCAGCTGTTCGCGCGCAAGCTGCTGCCGCTGCTCAAGCCCGACGACGTGCTGTGGGTGCACGACTACCACCTGATCCCGCTGGCCGCCGAACTGCGGGCCCTGGGCTGCCAGCAGCGCATCGGCTTCTTCCTGCACATCCCGCTGCCGCCGCCGCTGATCCTGGCGGCCATTCCCGGACACGACTGGCTGATCCGCGCCCTGTTCGCCTACGACCTGGTGGGCTTCCAGAGCCGCACCGACCTGGAGCACTTCGAGCGCTACGTCGAGACGGAAGCGCACGCGCAGGCGCTGGAGGACGGCCGCTGGCGCGCCTTCGGCCGCACGGTGAAGGCGGGCGCCTTCCCCATCGGCATCGACGTGCAGGAGTTCGACCAGCTGACGCATGCGCCGGAGGCGATGGAGATGTACGAGCGCATGAAGCGCGAGTACTCGCGCCGCAAGCTGCTGGTGGGCGTGGACCGGCTCGACTACTCCAAGGGCCTGCCGCAGCGCATGCGCGCCTTCCGCGAGTTCCTGCAGAAGAACCCCGACCTGCGCCAGAGCGCCACGCTGATCCAGATCGCGTCGCCCAGCCGCGAGAACGTCAGCGCCTACACGGACCTGCTGCACGAGCTCGAAAGCCTCTGCGGCGCCATCAACGGCAACTTCGGCGAGCTCGACTGGATGCCGGTGCGCTACATCCACCGCACGGTGGCGCGGGCGCGGCTGCCGGGCCTCTTTCGCGCGAGCCGCGTGGCGCTGGTCACGCCGCTGCGCGACGGCATGAACCTCGTGGCCAAGGAGTACCTCGCCGCGCAGAACGCGGACGATCCCGGCGTGCTGATCCTCTCGCGCTTCGCCGGCGCCGCGGAACAGCTGAAGGAAGCGCTGCTGGTCAACCCCTACGACACCGAGAACACCGCGGCGGCCATCCTGCTCGCGCTGCAGATGCCGGTGGAAGAGCGGCGCAACCGGCACCAGGCCATGATGCGCACCATCCGCGCGTACGACGTGCACTGGTGGTGCGACAGCTTCCTGGACGCGCTGGCGGAAACCGACGCGGAAGAGTCGGGCGCGTCCTGGCTGCGGCTCTAGCGCGGCGCATCGCAATCTCCTGAATCCGGAATCGCGGACCGCGCGTATCCGCATCCGAGGGCCGGCACGGCGCCGGCCCCGAGCCCCAGGAGAGATCACATGCAACGCCACCTTCTCGCGGCCTGCGCCGCCACCCTGCTCGCGTCCGCCACCGCGTCCTTCGCGCAGGACTTTGTCACCGGCACCCACGCCGACGTGAACATCCCGGTCACCCGCGCCACCATGGGCGCCTCAGGCGCCACCAAGATGGTGGGCGGCGCACCGATGTATCCCGGCAAGGACATCATCGACAACGCGATGCATTCGCGCGACCACACCACGCTGGTCGCCGCCGTCAAGGCCGCCGGCCTGGTCGACACGCTCAAGGGCAGCGGCCCCTTCACCGTGTTCGCCCCGACCAACACCGCCTTTTCCATGCTGCCCGCCGGCACGGTGGACATGCTGCTGAAGGCGGAGAACAAGGCCATGCTCACGCAGGTGCTGACCTATCACGTGGTGCCGGGCCGCATCGACGCGGCGGTGCTCGCGGACCAGATCCGCGCCGGCGGCGGCCACGCGATGCTGAAGACCGCGAGCGGCGGCATGCTCACCGCCGCGATGCGCGGCAAGGACGTCGTGATCTGGGATGCGAAGGGGAATGCCGCGGTGGTGACCACGGCGGACGTCTACCAGTCGAACGGCGTGATCCACGTGGTCGACAAGGTGCTGATGCCGGGCGGTTGAACCGGTATCGGGGTTCGTAGGGCGGGGTGAGCCCGCAGGCGAACCCCGCCGTCAAAACACAGTGGCGAGCAACCCCGTCACCCCAAGCGCCAGCGCCGCGATCGCGTCCCCCGCGATCAGCCCGCCGCCGAACAGCGACGTCCCGCTCATGTCCGGCGGCCGATCCTTGGGCCCCTTCGCCCGCGCCCCGATCGCGCTCGCCACCACCCCGCCCGCCCCCAGCCACAGCGACGTCGGCAAGTTGACGAACCCGCCGAACGACATCGCGTACGGCGATGGCAGCAGCACCGCGTCGACCACGAAGGACTTCGGCCGCAGCCACTTGCGCAGCAGCTCGATCACCAGGCCGAGCGCCGCGCCCACCAGGATCGCGGTGCGCTGGTACGGCTTGTCGTCGGTGAGGCTGCGCAGCACGCCCACGAACTTGTAGGTCATGGCGGAACTCCACTCCGCCGGCTGCTGGCCGGCCTTCATCACGGTCTGGTCCTGCGCCAGCACCGGATACGCGGCCATGAACAGGCGCGCGAACACCACCGCGAGCACGGCCCCGACCAGGATGCCGAGCACCTGGTAGCGGAACTGCAGCACGCGCGGCGTGCCGAGGCGCCAGCCGGTGGAGCGGTCCTGCTGCATGTCGCAGGCGACGCTGGTCGACACCAGCAGGATCGCGCCCGCCATCAGTCCCACGCCGGGATCGGTGAGCCCCACCAGCGCCATCACGACGACCGACACGACGAAGGCCGACGAGATCGGGTTGGAATCGCTGATGCCCACCGAGATGCCGTTGACCATCGCGAACAGGAACACGAGGGCGATCGCGAGCGCGAGGAACGGCAGCGGCTGCCCGAGCAGCACGCTGCCGGTGACGAGAGTCGCCGCGCCCCAGGCCACGACCCACAACCAGAGCCGGCCGCGATGCACGCGCCGCCATTGCGCGTCGTCGGCTTGCGGCTCCCCGGCTGCCTGCCGTCGCGCGCCCGGCAGGGCCCGCCAGAAGATCAGCGCGAGATCCACCAGCGCCGCGCCCATGATCATGCCGAGCGCGATCAGGAAGGTGATCTTGCGGAAGGGATCGCCCGGCTGCAGCCAGCCGATCGCGACGAAGAAGGGCTGCAGCGCCCAGCTCAGCACGCCGCCGACCACCGCCGCGACGCCGATGCGCGCACCGATCACCATGCCGGCGCCGAAAGTGGAAGCGGACAGTTCGACGGCACCGAGCAGCGCCACGCGCGAGGACGCGAGGCCGATCGCCAGTCCCGCGAGCGCGCCGCTTCCGAGCTGGCGGATCGACTGCCGCAGCAGCGCCGTGTCGGTGAGCGCGCGCAGGATGTTGGCCACCGCCAGCCCGGAAGGAAAGGCGAGGCGCAGGCGATCGACCAGCACCGGCGTGTAGAGCATGCCCACGCCCACGCCGAACATGCCGATGCAGGCGAAGTAGGCGACCAGCTGCCAGGCCGGCGGCTGCGGCAGTCCCATCCACACCATGGCCTGCACCAGCACGCCCATGCCGCTCATGCTGGCGACCGAGGCCGCCGCCGTCTGGATGTAGTTGGCGCCGTGCCTGCCCTGCGCGCCGTAGCCCGCGGTGACGGCGGAGCCGAGCAGGCCGGCGAGCACCTGGCCGCCGACGAAAAAGCCCAGCGAGAAATTCATGTAGGCCGCCGTCACGCCGGCGAGCGGCCCGAGCACCAGCATGCCGGTGGCGGCGAGCAGGACGTAGTAGGCCCAGGAGCCTTCACGAGGGAGCCAGCGCCAGCGGGGAGCCGTCATGGCGCGAGTATCCCGTCATTCCCGCGGAGGCGGGAATCCAGGGCATCCATGAGAGCGCGCTGCGCGCGCGTCCTGGGCCCCCGCCTACGCGGGGGTGACGTTGTCGGCCGGAGCCTCGCCCTTCGGCCCCACCACGCGCTGCTCGATCGCCCCGAACACGCTCTGCCCGTCCTGGCCCTTCATCTCGATGCGGATCGTGTCGCCGAAGCGCATGAACTCCGTGGAGGGCTTGCCGTCCTGGATCGTTTCGATCGCGCGCTTCTCGGCGATGCAGCTGTAGCCCTTGGGCCATTCCATGCGGCCCTTGGCGCCTTCGACGCCGCGGTTGCTCACGGTGCCCGAGCCCACGACGGTGCCGGCGCGCACGTTGCGCGTCTTGCAGATGTGCGCGATCAGCTGGCCGAAGTGGAAGGTCATGTCCGGGCCGGCGTCGCACAGGCCGACCTTGCGGCCGTTCCAGTTGCTTTGCAGCACCAGGTTCACGCGGCCGCCTTCCCAGGTGTCGCCCAGTTCGTCGGGCGTCACCGCCACCGGGCTGAAGGCCGTGGCCGGCTTGCTCTGGAAGAAGCCGAAGCCCTTGGCGAGCTCGTTGGGGATCAGGTTGCGCAGGCTCCAGTCGTTGGCCAGCATCAGCAGGCGCACGCCGTCGAGGGCCTCGTCGGGCGTCGCACCCATCGGCACGTCGGCGGTCACCACGGCGATCTCCGCCTCGAAGTCGATGCCCCACTCCTCGCTCGGGAACTTCGCCTGCTCCCGCGGGCCGAGGAAGTCGTCGCTGCCGCCCTGGTACATGAGCGGGTCCTCGTAGAAGGTCTTGGGCACTTCGGCATTGCGCGCCTGCCGCACCAGCTCCACGTGGTTGATGTAGGCCGAGCCGTCGGCCCACTGGTAGGCGCGCGGCAGCGGCGCCATGCACTGCGCGGGATCGAAGGGGAAGGCGTGGCGCGCCTTGCCGCTGTTCAGGGTCTCGTACAGGTCCTGCAATTGCGGGGCGACGAAGTTCCAGTCGTCCAGCGCCTGCTGCAGCCTGGTCGCGATGTGGGTCGCATAATGCGCCGACTGCAGGTCGCGCGAGACCACCACCAGTTGCCCGTCGCGCGAGCCATCCCTGTACGTCGCCAGCTTCATTCGATTGCCCCCGGAAAGCGGATGCGCTAGAGTCCGCCGGACCGTTACGCATCGTGAAATGAGTTTACCTAATCGTAATTCTATAGGACTGCCTTGCCCATGAAGGAGCGGGCGGGGATCCAGTCCGTGGAGGTCGGTTTCGGCCTGCTGCAGGCCCTCGGCGAGGCGGACGGCCCGCTGATGCTGCGCGACCTGGCGCGCGCCGCCGACATGAGCGCGGCCAAGGCCCACCGCTATCTCGTGAGCTTCCAGCGGCTGCAGCTGGTGGTGCAGGACGCGGCGAGCACGCGCTACGACCTCGGGCCGGCGGCGCTGAAGCTCGGCCTGGCCTCGCTGTCGCGGCTCGACGCGATGAAGCTCGCGCGCGGCCGCGTCGCCGCCCTCATGGAGCAGGTCGGCCACACGCTGGCGCTCGCCGTGTGGGGCAACCACGGACCGACCATCGTGCACTGGGAGGAATCGCCTTCGGCAGTGACGGTGAACCTGCGCCTGGGCGACGTGATGCCGCTGCTGTCGTCCGCCACCGGACTGTGCTTCGCCGCCCATGCGCCCAAGGAGGCGATCGCGCCCATGCTCAAGGAGGAGATGGCGCTGGCGCAGAAGCAGGGCCGCAAGGACGTGCCCACCACCCTGGCCGAAGTGCGCTCCGCGCTCGACGAAGTGCGCAGGCGCGGCGGCTCGCGCGTGGTCGACACGCTGCTGCCCGGCATCGTCGCCTTCTGCGTGCCGGTGTTCGATTCCGACGGCCACATGGCGCTGGGCATCGTGGCGCTCGGGCCCGCCGGCACCTTCGACGCCGACTGGGACGGCGCGGTGGCGAAGCCGCTGCGCGCGGCGGCCACCCAGCTGTCCAGCGACCTGGGCTACCGCGCATGAAGAACGGGCCGGCGCCGCTGTGGCGGCGGCTCTGGCCGCTCGCGGGACTCGTGCTCGCGGCGCACCTCGCGCTGCTGCACGGCGGCTGGCGCACGTTGACGCCGACGAAGGACCGCTGGGTGCAGCAGTTCACCACGCGCATCGTCAGCGTGCCGACGCAGGCGCCCGCGCCCAGCCCGGCGCCGCCGCAGGCGGTCGCGGCGGCTCCAGCGAAGCCGCGGGCCACGCGACCCGCACCACCCGCTGCGCCTTCGACCGGCGCTGCGGCCGCACCCGAAGCAACACCGCCACCGGCCGCCGCACCCGCCGCGGCCCCCGTGCTCGATCCCGCGGCCGCGCCCACCGCGGCAACTCCCTTCGTGCCCCAGGTGCTCGGCGTGCCGCAGCCTTCGGTGATGCGCTACGAAGTCAGCGCCACGGTGCGCGGCTTCCCCGTCCACGGCCAGGCCCGCCTGGACTGGTGGCACAACGGGCAGCAGTACGACCTGCGGCTGGAACTCACCGGGCCCGGCCTGCGCGATCGCGTGCAGCAAAGCAGCGGCCAGATCACCGAGGAAGGACTGGCGCCCACGCGCTTCTCCGACAAGGCGCGCGGCGAACAGGCGGCGCATTTCGACCGCACGCGCGGCCGCGTCGTCTTCAGCAACAACCGCCCCGACGCGGCGATCGCGCCGGGCATGCAGGACCGTTTGAGCGTGGTGGTGCAGTTGTCGATGCTGTTCGCCGGCGACCCCGCGCAGTTCCCGCCCGGCACGCAGCTCGCCATCCCCACCGCGAGCACGCGCGAGGCCGAGGACTGGGTGTTTCGCGTCGAGGGCGAGGACAACCTGGAGCTGCCCGGCGGCCGCCTGCGCGCGCTCAAGCTGGAACGCCTGCCGCGCAGGGAGTTCGACCAGAAGGTCGAACTGTGGCTCGCGCCCGGCAAGGATTACGCCCCGGTGCGCCTGCGTCTGACAAACCCGGACGGTACGGTGATCGACCAGCGCTGGTCCTCAACCGACAGGCCCTGACCTGCTCCCCACCTACATTGGTTCCATGGCCGATCCGGCCGGCCCCTGCGACATTCGGGTTTGAGTGCCACACTTGAATCGGAGCTCCTCGCAGCCAGCTACAAGGCAAAAGGAACAGATCATGCAAATGCTTTACGACTCCGATTCTTTCGTGGTGGTGCACCTGCAGGCCAACGAGCCCGTGGACGGCGAGGCGCCTCCCTCGACCGTGCGCCACGGATTCGAGATCGTCGACAAGCGCTCGAACAAGGAGGTCTACCTCGACGGTTCCTGGGCGGACGCCTTCCAGCGGCAGATCAACGCCTGGCAGCTCAACACGCCCACCCAGGAAGAGGTGGAAGCCACGCTCGACGGCTACGCCGAACTGGCGCAGAACCCGCTCGTCATCCACTGACGGGCTATCCGGGCGCGCCGCCGGTTCCGCGCGGCCCGACCCAGCGGTAGAGCGGCTCGACCAGCACGAGCACGGCTACCAGCCGGCAGACCTGGAAAGCGGTCACCACCGGCACCCCCAGCTGAAGCACCTTGGCCGTGATGGCCATCTCGGCGATCCCGCCCGGCGAGGTCCCCAGCACCAGCGTGGCCGGATGGATCTTCGTCGCCCAGCCCAGCAGGAAGGCGAACCCGGCGCACAGCAGCACCATCCCCACCGTTCCCATCACCACGTCGAAGAGCCAGCGCGGCGCCGCGTGCAGGAACTCCCGCTGGAAGCGCACGCCCAGGCTCACGCCGATCAGGAGCTGCGCCGCGTTGGACAGCGGCGCGGGCATCGCCGACAGCTCCATGCCCGCCACCGTGATGCCCATGCTCGTGAGCAGCGCACCCATGAACCAGGGATTGGCGCGCCCGGTGCGGGCCAGCAGCCAGGCACCCGCGGCCGTGGCGGCGCCGAGCAGCGCCAGCCCGCCCCAGTTCACGGTGCGGGCGCCCGGCAGGCTGGGATCGATGCCGTGCAGGCCGCTGTACAGGAACACGAAGGGGACCAGCAGCGTGACGATCACCAGGCGCAGCGTGTGCGCCGCGGCCACCAGGTCGCTGCGGCCTTGTTCGCGTTCGGCCAGCAGCGTCATCTCGGAAGCGCCGCCGATCGCGCCGGAAAAATAGGTGGTGGCCCAGCGCCCGAGCGGATCGCCGCCGATGCGCTCCGCATGCCGGTGGTGCAGCCAGCGGCCGAAGCCCCAGCCCAGCGCGAGGGCCCACACCACCGCCAGCAGGATGGCCCACCAGACGCCCGCGATCAGCGCCGTCACCTGCGGCGTGAAGTAGAGGCCCAGCGCGCTGCCGATCACCCACTGCGACGCATTGCGCAGCGGCGGCCAGCTGCGCGTGGGCGCGCCCAGCACGGAGGCGAGGGACGTGGCCAGCAACGGGCCGATCATCCACGGAATGGGGGTGCGCAGCCACGCGCACAGGAGCGCGGCGGCCAGCGCCAGCACCAGGGTCGCCGTGGTGCGCAGCAGGTCGGGGAAACGCATCGGAGCGCGTAGTATCGGTCCATGCGCCTGAACGCCCTTCTTGCGGCGAGCCTGCTCGCCGGCTGCACGGCCGCCGGCCCGCTGGGGGAAGTGCCCACCGTCGACGCCCTGCTGCTCGGGGAACAGCACGATGCGGGCGCCCATCCGGGACTGCAGGAGCGCTACGTGCGCACGCTCGCGCAGCAAGGACGCCTCGCCGCCCTCACCCTGGAAATGGCGGAACGCGGCGCCAGCACGGCGGGCCTGCCGGCCGCGGCCGGCGAGGCCCAGGTGCGCGAGGCGCTGCGCTGGAACACCGACGCCTGGCCCTGGGAGCGCTACGCGCCGGCGGTGATGGCGGCGGTGCGCGCGGGCGTGCCGGTGCTTGGCGCCAACCTGCCGCGCGGCGACATGCGCGCGGCCATGGCCGACGGCACGCTCGACGCGCTGCTGCCCGGCCCCGCGATCAAGGCGCAGCAGCAGGCGATCCGCCAGGGACACTGCGACATGCTGCCGGAGCCGCACGTGCAGCCCATGACGCGCGTGCAGATCGCGCGCGACCGCGCGATGGCGCAGACGCTCGCCTCGGCCGCCGCGAACGGCAAGACGGTGGTGCTGATCGCGGGCGCGGGACACGTGGAGCCCGGCGTGGGCGTGCCGCAGCATCTGCCGCGGGCGCTGCGCGCGGAGTCGCTGGTGCTGCCGCGGGAGGAGACGGGGAAGGATTACTGCGCCGAGTTTCGCCGGCAGATGGAGAGGAAGCCGGTCTGATCGTCATTCCCGCGCAGGCGGGAACCCAGTGCTTCCAGGAAAAAAGCCCCGCACTGCGGGGCTTCTCTCACGCTCTGGATCCCCGCCTGCGCGGGGATGACGGGGTTCAGGCGTGCGCCTTGATCGAATCCGCCAGCGTGTTCACCAGCCTCGAGATGTGCTCCTTCTCCACGATGTACGGCGGCGCGATCACCACCACGTCGCCGGCAGGGCGCACCAGTGCGCCCTTCTTGAAGCAATCGACGAAGATGTCGTAGGCGCGCTTGCCCGGCTTGCCGGCCAGGGGCGCCAGTTCCACCGCCGCCGCGAGGCCCAGGCTGCGGATGCCGATCACGTTGGGCAGGCCCTTGAACGTGGAGTGGAAGGCATCGCCCAGCACCTTGCCCATTTCCGCCGCACGCGGGAACAGGCCTTCGTTCCTGTACACGTCCAGCGTCGCGATCGCCGCGGCGCAGGCGACCGGGTGGCCCGAGTACGTGTAGCCGTGGAAGAACTCGATGACGTGCTCCGGCGCATCGGTCTTCATCATCGCGTCGTACAGCTTGTCGCGGCAGATCACGCCGCCCATGGGGATCACGCCGTTGGTGACGCACTTGGCGAAGTTCAGCATGTCCGGGACCACGCCGTAGAAGTCGGCGCCGAAGTTGGTGCCCATGCGGCCGAAGCCGGTGATCACCTCGTCGAAGATCAGCAGGATGCCGTGCTTGTCGCAGATCTCGCGCAGCCGCTGCAGGTAGCCCTTGGGCGGCAGGTACCAGCCGGCCGACCCCGCCACCGGCTCCACGATGATCGCGGCCACGTTGCTCGGGTCGTGCAGCGGCAGGATGCGGTTCTCCAGCTCCGCCAGGAAGTCCTCGTTCGACACCGGCTCCTGGTTGTGGATGTACGCATTCGCCGGGTCGTGGATGAAGCGCATGTGGTCCACGCGCGGCAGCAGCGCCGTGCCGTACGCCTTGCGGTTGGCGGGGATGCCGCCCACGCTCATGCCGCCGAAGCCGACGCCGTGGTAGCCCTTCTCGCGGCCGATGAACACGTTGCGGTGGCCTTCGCCGCGCGCGCGGTGGTAGGCCAGCGCCACCTTCAGCGAGGTGTCCGCGGCCTCGGAGCCCGAGTTGCAGAACAGCACCTTGTTCAGGTCGCCGGGCGCCATAGCCGCGATCTTCTCGGCGGCCAGGAAGGCCTGGTCGTTGCTCGCCTGGAAGGCGGTGGCGTAGTCCAGGGTATCGAGCTGCTTCTTGATCGCGTCGTTGATGGGCTTGCGGTTGTGGCCGGCGCCCACGCACCAGAGGCTGGAGATGCCGTCGACGACCTCGCGGCCGTCGTGCGTCCTGAAGATCATGCCGTCCGCGCCCACGAAGATGCGCGGATCCTTGCGGAAGTGGCGGTTCGGCGTGAAGGGCAGCCAGTGGCTGTCCATGTTGAAGTCGTTGAAGGCCATGGGTACTCCTCTGCGGAGCTCCTATTCTGCCGCGCTCCTACCGCAGAGCGCCAAAGACCTTCTGCAGGATGGCGCTGCCGGTGCCGATCGGGTCGCGGCGGATCTTCTTTTCCTCCTCGCCGATCATGAAGTACAGGCCGTCGAGGGCCTTGCGCGTCACGTAGTGGTCCACCGTGGGGTCCTCGGGCTTGTACAGGCCCAGGCCCTGCGCCTTGGCGGTGACGCGGTCGTATTTCTTCACCAGGCCCACCTGCGAGGTCGCCTGGTGCACCACGGGCAGGAAGGTACCGCCCAGGGGCGTGCGCGTCTTGTCGGCGAAGAATTCGGTGACGGAGGTGTCGCCGCCCGCGAGGATCTTCTTGGCGTCGGCCACGGTGATGTGGCGCACGGCGTCGACCAGCAGGTTCTTCGCCATCGGCACCGCGGCTTCGGCGGCGCGGTTCAGCGACACCTCGAGGTCGTCCAGCTGCTGGCCCATGCCCAGCGAGCGCAGCAGCCTCGCGACATCGAGCATCGCCTTGGGCAGCGGGATGTGCACCTGCGGATTGGCGAGGAAGCCGTCCTGCCGCCCGAGCAGCTTGACCGCGGCCAGCGCGCCGGTCTCCAGCGCCGTCTTCAGGCCCTTGTTCGCATCCAGGTCGCTGATGCCGGCCAGCCCCTGCGGGGCCTGCGCTCCCTGCTGCCTCGGTTGCACCGAGGGCAGGAGCAGTTCCTGCAGTTCGCGCAGGCCCTGGCCACGGGCGGGCAGCGCCAGCACGGGCAGGATGAGCCCCGGCAGGGCGGCGGAAAAATGACGGCGTCGCATGCGTCCCCCAACTGTCTTTGTATGGCCGAGCATGATGCCTCGGCCCGCGCCGGAGCGTCAACTCGGCCGCCTGCGACAATTGCACGGATATGTCCCACGCCTACATCCTGACCCTGTCCTGTCCGGACCGCCCGGGCATCGTCCATGCCGTCTCCGGTTTCCTGCTCGAACGCGGCGGCAACATCGAGGAAGCCGCGCAGTACAACGACCACGACACCGGCCTGTTCTTCATGCGCGTGCGCTTCGCCTGCGGGCAGCTGGCGCAGGAGGACCTGCGCGCGCAGCTGAAGGCGTTCGGCGAGGGCTTCCAGATGCAGTGGAAGCTGCACGCGACGACGCAGCCGATGAAGACGGTGATCTTCGTGAGCAAGGAAGGCCACTGCCTGAACGACCTGCTGTTCCGGTGGAAGAGCGGCCTGCTGCCGCTGGACATCCGCGCGATCGTCTCCAACCACCGCGAGTTCTACCAGCTGGCGGCGAGCTACAACGTGCCCTTCCACCACATCCCGATGACCGCGGCCACCAAGGCGCAGTCCGAGGCGCGCCAGTTCGAGGTGATCGAATCCGAGGGCGCGGAGCTGGTGGTGCTGGCGCGCTACATGCAGATCCTGTCGGACGACATGTGCCGCAAGCTCTCGGGCCGCGCGATCAACATCCACCACAGCTTCCTTCCGAGCTTCAAGGGCGCCAAGCCGTACTACCAGGCGCACGACCGCGGCGTGAAGCTGATCGGCGCCACCGCGCACTACGTGACGGCCGACCTCGACGAAGGCCCGATCATCGAGCAGGACGTGGCGCGCGTGGACCACTCGTACTCGGTGGAGGACCTCACCGCGACGGGCCGCGACACCGAGAGCATGGTGCTGGCGCGCGCGGTCAAGTGGCACAGCGAGCACCGCGTGCTGATCAACGGACACAGGACGGTGATCTTCAAATGATCGTCACCCCCGCGCAGGCGGGGGCCCAGGACACGCGCGCAGCGCGCTGTTTCGAATGCCCTGGGTCCCCGCCTCCGCGGGGATGACGGAGGCACCATGAGCACCCGCATCCCTCCCATCCAGTGCCTCCTCACCTTCGAGGCCCTGGCGCGGCTGCGCTCGGTGTCGCTGGCGGCCGATGAACTGTGCGTCACGCCCAGCGCGGTGAGCCACCGCGTGCGGCAGCTCGAACAGATCATCGGCACCAAGCTGTTCGGCCGCTCCGACTTCTCGCTCACCACCGAAGGCAGCGAATACCTCGCGCACGTGCGCGAAGGCCTCGCGGTGCTGGGCCGTTTTCCGGGGCGCGACGCCGGCGCCAAGCGCAAGCTGCGCGTCGCCGTCACGCCCACCTTCGCGCGCTCCATCCTGATGCCGCGGCTGCGCGGCTTCATCGAGGCCTATCCGGAGGTGGACCTCACGCTGCAGGTGTCGATCCCGCTGCTGGACGTCGTCGCCGAGGATGCCGACCTGATGATCCGCTTCGGCACCGGTCGCTATGCCGACGTCGAGCACCTGTGCCTCATGACCGACGAAGTGACGCCGCTCGCCTCGCCGGCCTACCTGCGCGAGCACGGCCCCTTCGACACGCCCGAGGACCTGCTGGCGGCCAAGTTGATCAAGAGCCCGCTGGAGCCGTGGCGCACCTGGTTCCTGGCCCATGGCATCGACGTGCCGGAACCGCCCGAAGGTTCGTCCTTCAACGACATCGGCCTGATGTGCGACGCGGCGGCGCAAGGCCTCGGCGTGGCGCTGGTGCGCCTCAAGCTCGGGCAGCCCTGGCTGGACAACGGCACGCTGGAGCGGGTCTCGCCGCGCAACGTGCCGAGTCCGCACGCGCATTACCTGTGCTGGCGCACCGGGACCATGGACCGGTGGGAGTGCGCGGCCTTCGCGGACTGGCTGCGCAAGAGCCTGCACTAGCTTTTTCAGGCGGCGCCGGAAAAATCTTCATCCGCGCCGGCTCGCTTCCCGGCCGCGATCCTGCAAAGATACGACCCATGAACGCCCCGACCGATCCCGACGTCCTCGCGCGTGCCGAACGGCAGGCCGCAGTGGTGGCCGCCCTGCAGAAGGTGCTGCCGCAAGGCGCCTTGCTCTGGCACAACGAGGACACGACGCCGTACGAGTGCGACGGCCTCACGGCCTACCGCCAGCGGCCGCTGGTGGTGGCGCTGCCGGAGACCGAGGGCCAGGTGCAGGCGGTGCTGAAGGCCTGCCACGCCCTGCAGGTGCCGGTGGTGGCGCGCGGCGCCGGCACCGGGCTGTCGGGCGGCGCGATGCCGCATCGCCTGGGCGTGACTCTGTCGCTGGCCAAGTTCAACACCATCAAGAAGGTGGATCCGGTCTCGCGCACGGCGGTCGTGCAGTGCGGCGTGCGCAACCTCGCGATCAGCGAAGCCGCGGCGAGCTACGGCCTGTACTACGCGCCGGATCCGTCCAGCCAGATCGCCTGCACCATCGGCGGCAACGTCGCCGAGAACTCGGGCGGCGTGCACTGCCTGAAGTACGGCCTCACGGTGCACAACGTCCTGAAGGTGCGCGGCTTCACGGCCGAAGGCGAGCCGGTCGAATTCGGCGGCGACGCGCTCGACGTGCCCGGGCTCGACCTGCTGGCCGTGATGGTCGGCAGCGAAGGCATGCTGGCGGTGGCCACCGAAATCACGGTGAAGCTGGTGCCCAAGCCCCAGCTGGCGCGCTGCATCATGGCGTCGTTCGACGACGTGCGCAAAGCGGGCGACGCGGTTGCTTCGGTGATCGCCGCCGGCATCATTCCCGCCGGCCTCGAGATGATGGACAAGCCGATGACGGCGGCGGTGGAGGATTTCGTGCACGCAGGCTACGACCTCACGGCCGAAGCCATCCTGCTGTGCGAGAGCGACGGCACGCCGGAGGAAGTGGAGGAAGAGATCGGCCGCATGTCGCAGGTGCTGCGCGACGCCGGCGCCACCGCCATCGCGGTGAGCCGCGACGAGGCCGAGCGCCTGCGCTTCTGGAGCGGCCGCAAGAACGCCTTCCCGGCCTCGGGCCGCATCAGCCCCGACTACATGTGCATGGATTCGACCATCCCGCGCAAGCGCCTGGCCGACATCCTGCTGGCGATCCAGGAGATGGAGAAGAAGTACGGGCTGCGCTGCGCCAACGTCTTCCACGCGGGCGACGGCAACCTGCATCCGCTGATCCTGTTCGACGCCAATGACGCCGACCAGCTGCACCGCTGCGAGCTGTTCGGCGCCGACATCCTGGAGACCAGCGTCGCCATGGGCGGCACCGTCACCGGCGAGCACGGCGTCGGCGTGGAGAAGCTCAACTCGATGTGCGTGCAGTTCAGCAGCGATGAACTGGAGCAGATGCGCGGCGTGAAGCACGCCTTCGACCCGGCGGAGCTGCTCAACCCGGGCAAGGTGGTGCCCACGCTGAACCGCTGCGCCGAGTACGGGAAGATGCTGGTGCGCGGCGGCCGGATCGCGCATCCGGACCTGCCGCGCTTCTGAGCGCGCCGCCTACTGCGGGCGGCAGCCGGTGTCGGTGACGACGATGTCGTCCTTGCCGATGCGCTTCACTTCGTCCTGCCGCTCGGCTTCCTGGACGAACAGCCTGGCGAAGGTCACGAGCTGGTCGTTCACCTGCAGCGCGTCGCCCGTGGCGGTGGTCGTGGGGACGGGCGCCGGCGCGGGTGCAGGCGCAGGCGGCGCGCCGGCCGTGATGATGTAGGGCGAAACGGTGGTGATGGGCGTCACGAACCAGTTGGCGGGCACCGTGAACGCGATGTCCGAACCCTGGCCCGCCGACACCGGCGAGAACGAGCCGGCCAGCGTGCCGCCGCTGCGGTCGACCACCTGCAGCGCGGTGGTGGTCGCCGTGCTGACCGTGCCGCCCGCGACCAGCCGGTCGAACACGCTGAGCGAAGCCACGTCGAACTGCATCGTGCCGGTGGCGCCGAAGAACAGGTCGCCCGAAGCGCGCACGGTGCCGATGCCGCCGGCACCGCCGGGTTGCAGCGTGCCGAACACCGTGGTGAGCGGCGCCACCAGGCTGATGCTGGGCGCGGTGAGGGTCGCCGTGTCCTGCACCACCACGTTGGTCCCGCTGGTCAAGGCGATCGAATTGCCGGCCGTGACGCTGCCCTGCACGTCGAGGTCGCCGGTGCCGGTGGCCGTCGGCACCGAGGCGAGCAGCTGCGACGGCGCCGTCAGGGCCGCGGGACGCGCGCCGGTGTCCGCCGTCAGGCTGATGTCGCCGCCCGCGGACAGCCCCGCCGTCGCGACGCCGCGCACGCCGTTCATGAGGATGTTGCCGCCCGCCGAGCCGCTGACGTAGCCGAGCACGTTGGGAAAGGAGCTGGCCGGATTGCCGGGCAGGCTGATCGAACCCTTCACGCTGGCGGCGATGCCGCCGGGCGTGTTGACGTAGGAGGAGTTCAGCGCGTCCTGCGTCAGCGAGCCGGCGAGGTTCGCGGTCATCGACCCGGCGTCTATCGTGCCCAGCGTCACGTTGCCGGCGTTGGCGAAGTCCAGGTTGCCGCCGGCCGAGACGTAGCCCGGCCCGATGTCGATCGTGCTGGCGCCGCCGGTGCCCCGGAGCCAGACGTTGCCGGTGGCGAAGATGCTGCTTTCCACGCCCATGCCGATGTTCGGGGCCTGCAGCTTGACGTTGGTGCCGCTGGCCGCGCCGACGTCGAGGTTGTTCGCGCTGGACACGAAGACGTCGCCGGTCGCGGAGACCGAGACGGAATCGATCTTGTTGCCGGCGTTGAAGAAGGTGAGCCCGCTGCCCGGTGCGTTGGTCACCGACGCGAACAGGGTGCCGGCCTCGATCGCCGTGCCGGACTTCTGGGTGACGGTGGTGGGCGTCACGCCGTCCGAGCCGCCGAAGAAGAACACGTTGGGCGCGCGGATGTTGCCCACGCTGAAGCTGCCGTTGCCGCCGATGTCCACGTAGCCGTCGCTCACCAGCGTGCCCGCGATGTCGTGGGCGCCGGTGCCGGTCACGTCGATCAGCAGGCCGGTGCCGCCGGCGCTGCTGACGGTGACGCCGGATGCGACGGTCACCGTGCTGCCCTCGAGATCGAGGGTGCCGCCGCTGACGTCGGCATCGATGGCCAGCTTGCCGGCGGCCAGGACCGTGACGCTGCCCTTGTTGCCGGCGGCGTCGATCGCGTCGATGCCGTTGCCGGCGCGGCCGTAAGGCGAGACGACGTTGCCGATCGAAAGGGCCTGCGCGTTGTGGAACTGGAACAGGTTGCCCACGCCCCCCATGTTGGCGCCGAGGGTACTGACCAGGTTGTTGCCCAGCATCACCGCGCTGCCGTTGTCCACGTTGACCTGCAGCCGGGGCACCTGGATCACGCTGGTGGTGGAATCCTGCGTGATGTTGCCGTTGATGGCGTGCAGCGAGAGTACGGCCGAGCCGGTGGCGTCGCTGGCGGTGAAGCTGCCCAGCAGGTTGATGTTGCGATCGGACTGCAGGCCGAGCGCGTTGGTGTTGGACCACTGGACGTTCACGCCGCTGGCCACAGTGATGTCGCCGTTGCCGCCCGCACTGCCGTTGGTGGCCACGATGACGCTGCCGGAGCCCAGCGCGCGCTCGAGGTCGCTTTCGCGGATGTACGAGAGCGCGGGGCCGCCGGAGAACACCGCCCCCTGGCTGGTGTCCGTCACCGACACGTTGTTGTCCGTGTCGATCACGATGTCGTTCGGGTCCAGCAGCAGCGTGCCGCTGCGGCCCCTGGGCGCGCGCGTGTCGACGCTGCCCGTGAACTGCAGGGCCTGCTTGCCCGAGACCTCGACGAAGCCGCCGTTGCCGCCCTGGGCGCCGCCGCGGGCCGTGATCGTGCCATGCATGCCGGCGGCCTCGTCGGCCCACACGATCACCTTGCCGCCGTCGCCCTGTTCCGTGGCATCCGCATGGATCGTCGCCGTGGCCGCCACGAAGGTGCGCTTCGCGTTCGGCACCTCGGGGTTCCTGCCCTGGTAGTCGCCGCCTACGCGCACCTGGCCGCCGCCGGTGCGGCCGCTGGCATCCAGCTTCGCGCCGTCCTGCAGCGCCACGCGCTCGCCGAACACGTCGATGCTGCCGCCCTTGTCGCCTGCCTTCGCGATCACGGTGCCGTCGACCAGCGCGTCGCCGCCGATCGCCTTGAGCACCACCTTGCCGCCCTCGGTGCTCACGGCGTTCGCCGCCACCAGGCCGCTGTGGCGCAGGGTGTGCGCGAACACGCCGACCGCATCGCCCTGCAGCGTGCCGAGGTTGCGGGCCTCGTTGCCGGCCTGCACTTCCAGCTGGATGCCTTCCAGGCCGCGCCCGGTGAGCGCCACCTTGTGGCCCGCCGCCAGCACCACGGCACCGCCGTCGGCCTGCACCAGCGCGTCGGGACCGGTCTGGACGTTGGTGCCGACCAGCACGACGTCGCCGCTGCGCGCCAGGATCTTGCCGTCCACCTGCAAGGCCGCGCCGGTGCCGCCCTGGAACAGCAGGCGGCCGGCGATCGCATCGGCATCGCTCATGCGCAGCGTCGAGGCGATGAAGCCGGGGGCATCCACCACGCCGCCCGCGCCCACCGTGATGCCGGCCGGATTCACCAGCACCAGCCGGCCGTTCGAAGTGAGCGTGCCGAAGATCGCCGACGGATCCGGTCCGAGCACGCGGTTGATCGAGGTGCTGGTGATCGAGGGCTGGATGAACTGCGTGGTGCTGCCCGCGGGGACCGAGAAGCTCTGCCAGTTGATCGTCGAATGGCTGGTGCCGATGCCGTTCTGCGTGCGCACCACCAGGTTGCTGCCGCTGCTGGTGAAGCTCGCCTGCCCTTGCACCGCCTGGCCGCCCACCGGCTGCGCCAGCGCCGGCTGCAGCACGAACGCCGCGGCCACGGCCGCCGCGGCCGCATGCGGACGGAAACCGGCGACGGCGGGACGGACTGGTTGCCTGGACATGTGTTCTCCTGCCTGCTGAACGCGGTTGCCGCACGCGCACGCAGCGTGCGGCATGTTCCATGGTGAGTGCGATGCACGGTAGCACAGCGTTACAGGGGTCGCAATGCACCGCCCGGAAGAGCGCCGGCCCGGTCGCCGGCCCGGCCACCGGCCCCTTGCTACCATCCGTGAAAAAGTGCCATGCGCCTCTTCGCCAGCATCGCGTCGTACTGCGATCCCGTCCTGCCCTTCACCCTCGAGCGCGCGGTGGCGCTCGCCGCCGACCCCGCGCGCCTGCATTTCGGCGTGGTGGAACAGTCGCCCGCGGGCACGGCACGGGTCGCCGCGCCCGGCGGCGGCGCGCGACTGAGCCAGGTCCACGTCGACGTGACCGACGCGCGCGGCCCGTGCTGGGCGCGGGCCATCGCCATGTCGCTCTACGACGGCGAGGACTGGTTCCTGCAGCTCGACTCGCACATGGACTTCGACCCCGGCTGGGACGAGCGGCTCATCGCGCAGGCGCAGTCGCTGGGCGCACCGCAGCGCGATCTCGTGATCTCCACCTATCCCGATGCCTTCCGTTTCGTCGAGGGCCGGCCGGTGCGGCAGGCGACGACCACCGGCGTGCTGGCGCAGGTGCTGAAGCCGGGCACGTCCTTCGCGGCGGACCATCCCGTCCTGTCCTTCGAGGCGCATCCGGTGGACTCCGCCGCGTGCGTGCCGGCCTTCCACGTCGGCGCCGGCTGCCTGTTCGCGCCCGGGCGCATCGCGCAGCGCTTCCCCTACGACCCCTGGCTGTACTTCCACGGCGAGGAGCAGGCGCTCGCGCTGCGGCTGTGGACGCACGGCTGGGACCTGTTCCACATGCCCGCCCTGCCGGTGCACCACCTGTACAACGACGCGGCCTCCGGTGCGCCGCCACGGCCGCTGCACTGGGACGAGGCGCACGAGAGCGCGCGCGACGTCGACTGGTGGACGCTGGAGCAGCGTTCGCGCGCGCGGCTGTCCGCGCTGGTCGGCGGCGGGGATCTCGGCATCTACGGGCCGGGCCGCGCGCGCAGCCTGGCCGACTACGCGGCCTTCAGCGGGATCGACTACGCGGCGCGCACGCTGGCGCCGTCCGCGTTCACGCCACGAGCGGGCTAGGCGTCGCCGCGCACCAGCGACTGCGCCAGGCACAGGTCGGCCCAGGCGCGGGCCTTGTCGGCCGGGGTGCGCAGCAGGTAGGCCGGGTGGTAGGTGACGACCACCGGCACGTCGCCGAAGCGATGCACCCGGCCGCGCAGCTTGCCGAGCGGCTCCGTCGGCTGCAGCAGCATCTGCACGGGAAAGCGGCCCATCGCGAGGATCACGCGGGGCTGCAGCAGTTCGACCTGCCGCTGCAGGAAGGCGAGGGACTGGGCGGTGTCTTCGGCTTCGCGGCTGCGGTCTTCGGGCAGGCGGGCCTTGAGCGCCGAGGCGAGATAAGCCCCGCGCTGGCGGCTCGCGCCGACCGCGGCGAGCATGTTGTCCAGCAGCTTGCCGGCATCGCCGGTGAAGGGCAGGCCCTGGCGCTCTTCCTCCTCGGCCGGCGGCTCGCCGATGCACAGCCACTGCGCGCGCCGGTCGCCGGTGCCGAACACCGCCTTGCGGCGGCGCGCCGCGGCCCACTGCGCGACGGCGGCTTCCAGTTCGTCCCAGCCGAGATCGCCAAGGCTGCCGGTGGCTGCGCGCGCGGGCGATGCGGGCGCCGGGACCGGTCGAGGCTGCGGCGCAGGCGCGGCCTGGGGCGCCGCAGCGGGGCGCGGCTGCAGGGTCGGCGCCGCTTCGACGAAAGCTTCTTCCACCGGCGCTTCGGGCCAGAACACTCGCACCCCGATCTCTTGCAAGATTGCGCGCTGGCGCGCATCGAGTTGCAGGCTCATAGCTTGTAGCTCATCACGATCGCATCTTCCCGGCCCTTGTCGGCGGGATAGTAGTGCCGGCGCTCACCGACCCGCCGGAAGCCATAACGCTCATAGACCTGCTGCGCCCGTGCATTGCTCGTGCGCACCTCCAGCCAAAGCCACTGGGCGCCCTGGCCGCGCGACCATAGCGTGAGCGCCTCCAGCATGAGGCGGCCCCAGCCCTCGCCCTGGTGGACCGGATCGACCGTGATGTTCAGCAGGTGGACCTCGTCGACGCCGCGCATGGCGACGAAGTAGCCGAACACCGCCTCGCCGGCGCACAGCAGCTGCGCCTGGTAGCCCGAACGCAGCGAATCGGCGAAGTTGCCGCGCGTCCACGGATGGCCGTAGGCGCGGCACTCGATGGCCACCACCTCGTCCAGCCGGGCGTCGGTCATCGGCTCGAAAGCCGCTTCCAGGGACTTGAAGACTGCGCTCATTTCGGTTCCGCCACGCGGAGCGACTCCTTGCGCGCGCGGTCGGCCGCGCGCTCCTCGGTCGTCTGCGCCACTTTATCCCGGATGTAGAGCGGCAGGGCCTGGGCGGCGCCATGACCCTCCGCGGCCGCGAGGGCGGCGGGTGCGAGCCGCACCAGCGCCCGCGCCGTCGGCAGCGCCTCGACCCGATCGGCACCGGCGGGCAGCCGCGCCGCATGGAGCTGCAAGGCATTGCCGGCGAGCGTCCAGCCGGGCAGCCCCGGCACGTCTTCCGGCCGGCCCAGCGCCGGTGCCTGCCGCACCTGCCACAAGCCATCCTGGCGCTCGTAGGCGGCGAAATAGACCTCGCCCATGCGCGCGTCCAGCAAGGCAACGATGCGGGTGGCGCCGCACAGGCCGTGCGCTTCCTCCGCCACCGCCAGCAGGGTATCGATCGCCAGCACCGGCACGCCGGCGCCGAAACCGAGGCCCTGCGCCACCGCGGCGGCCGTGCGCAGGCCCGTGAAGGAGCCGGGGCCGCGGCCGAACGCAATGGCATCCAGCTGCTGGAGGGCCAGGCCGGCCTTGCCCAGCAGGTGCTGGATCTCCGGGATCAGCCCGGCCGACGCCTGCGCCCCGCCCGCGCCCGTGTGCTCCAGGAGCGGGGCGTCCGCCCCGGGGCGGACCGCGATGGAAAGCGTTTCGGTGCTGGTGTCGAAGGCGAGGAGTTTCACGAAGGTCCCGGACTGCCCCCGATTATCGAAGGTTCGCCCACCCATAATGGCGCGATGCCGCGCTGGTTCCGCTTCGCCTGTTGCCTGCTCGCCGGGTTCTCGCTGCACGCCGCCGCGCAGGGGCTGCCGCCGGAAGTGGAAACCGCGCTCGCCGAGGCCGGCCTGCCGCGCGACGCCGTCGTGATGCTGGTCGCCCCGGCCGAGGGTGGCGCGCCCAAGGTCGCCCACCGCATCGACGCGGCGATCAATCCGGCCTCGGTGGCCAAGCTGGCCACCACCTACGCGGCGCTGGAGCTGCTCGGGCCCGCCTTCACCTGGACCACGCCCGTCTACTTCGACGGGCCGGTGCGCCAGGGCGTGCTGCAGGGCAACCTGGTGATCAAGGGCCAGGGCGACCCCAAGCTGGTGGTGGAGCGCCTGTGGCTGCTGCTGAAGAAGGTCCGCGCGCTGGGCGTGCGCAGCATCGGCGGCGACATCGTGCTGGATCGCAGCGCCTTCGCCCTCCCGCCGCGCGATCCCGCCGCCTTCGACGGCGAGCCCCTGCGGCCCTACAACGCCGCGCCGGACGCGCTGCTGGTCAACTTCAAGACGGTGACGCTCACTTTCGCGCTGGACGGCGGGCAGGCGCGGGTGCGCGCCGAGCCCGCCCTGGCCGGGGTGCAATGGCCCACGCACGTGCCCCTGGTCTCCGGCGAATGCGGCGACTGGATCACGCCGCTGAAGGCCGACTTCACGAACCCGGCGCGGCCGCGCTTTCCCGGCACCTTCCCGGCCGCCTGCGGCGAGAAGACCTGGCAGCTGGCCTTTCCCGAACCCTCGACCTATGCGGCGCGTGCCATCGCCGCCCTGTGGGAAGACGTCGGCGGCCAGCTGGGCGGCCAGGTGCGCGATGGCGTGGCGCCGGCCGGCGTCAAGCCCGCCTTCGAGTTCGCCTCGGAGCCGCTGGCCGAAGTCGTGCGCGACATCAACAAGTACAGCAACAACGTGATGGCGCAGCAGGTGTTCCTCACCCTGAGCCTGCAGCAGCGCGGCAGCGGCACCTTCGAGGGCTCGCGCGAGGTGCTGCGCAACTGGTGGCGCGAGCGCATCGGCGGCGAGCCGCCGGTCACCGAGAACGGCGCGGGCCTGTCACGCACCGAGAGCTTCACGGCGCGCCAGCTGGCGCAATTGCTGCAGGCCGCGTGGGCCTCACCCTTGATGCCGGACCTGGTGTCGTCCCTGCCTGCGCTGGGCCTGGACGGGACGCTGCGGCGCCAACGCCAGAACGTGGGTCTCGCGCATCTGAAGACCGGCAGCCTGAACGAGGTGTCGGGCGTCGCCGGCTACGTGCACGGCGCGCAGGGCCGACGCTGGGTGCTGGTGGCGATCGCCAACCACCGCCGGGCCTCGGCGATCCGCCCGGCCACGCAGGCGCTGATCGAGTGGGCGGCGCGCCAGCCCTGAGTGAATGTCCTTACCAGCGTTCGCGGATGCGGCCGGCGGCGTGCTCGCCGAACAGGCGGTGGCCGCGCGGCGTCGGATACACGCGGTCGGCAAACAGGAAGCTGTCGTAGCTCGTGGACGTCAGCGTGGCCGTGGTGCACTCGGAGGAATCCACCTGGCCGACGCCGGTGCCGATGCCCTCGCCCGCATCCACCGAGTTGCACACGGGGTTGGTCGCGTCGGTCAGGTTGAAGGAGGCCGGGTTCGACTCGTACAGGTTGAACTGCTGCGCCGCGTCGAGGTACAGCACGCGCGCGCCCAGGTCGACCACCGACACCAGGAACTTGGTGTTGAACTCCAGGCTGGCGGCTTCCAGCAGGGACTGCTGGCCGGTCTGCTTGGCCCAGGCCGAGCGGGCCAGGTTGTAGGAGCCCGCAACGACCACGTGCGCCGCGCCGGCATCGACCAGGCGGCGCACCTGGGCGCCCAGCTGCGTGCCGGCCTGGCCCACGGCGAGCAGCATCTGCTCGCGCGTCTGCGTCCCGGTGATGGCGGCCTGCGCCTGCACGATCACGTCCGACGTGCCGGCGCTCACCAGCACGAGGTCGTTCGGCCCGAAGCTGCTGACCGCGCGGAAGGCATCGATCTGCTGCGCGACCGGAAGCGCGGCCGCGTCGCCGCCGGCGCCGGGCGTGCCGGTCACGCGCGCATTGCCCATCGCATAGGAGGTGCCGCCGCCCTTCGCCGGTCCGAGGGCCACCCCGAAGCGGACCGCCACGTGCTGCGTCCAGTTGTTGACCGAGCCGTCGTTGACCGTGAAGCGCTGGCCACTCGCGTTCTGCCCGAGGTCCGCCATCCCGTCGCCGAACGCCACGATCCGCGTCGGCGCCAGCTGGGACACGACAGTCCCGCCGCCGCAGGAGGCGAGCACCAGCATCGAGGCGCCGGCGGCCAGCAGGCAGGCGCGGCGCAACCACTGAGTTGCCATGAAATCTCTCCGGATGAAAGCGGCGAGTGTACCGACGGCGAGCGAGCCGCCGGTAAAGCGGGCTATCCGGCCGCGGCGCGCCGCAGGCGGTCCCGCACGCCGTCCCATTCCGGCGTGCCGGGCGGTGTCTCCACCCAGATGAGCTTGACGCCCGCCGCATCGAAATCGCGCAGCACCGAGAACAGCTGGCGTGCCGTTTCCACGGCGTCGTCGGGCATGCGGCGGTAGTGCCTCGTGCGCGTGCGCAGCGGGGCGCGGGCATACACCGCGATCGCGTCGGCGTCCGTGCCGAGGAGGTCGAGGGCCGTCTGCAGGCTCTTCGCGTCCATCAGCCGCACCCGGGCGTTGGGCGCATAGTGCGATTCCAGCGTGCCGGAAGCGCGCGGCGCCGCGCCGGGCAGTTCCTCGGGCAGCCACAGGCGCTCGCCGCTCGCCGCCTCGATCTGCGCGCGCGTGAGCGTCCCCGGCCGCAGCAGCACCGGCACGCCGCGGGTGCAGTCGACGATCGCCGATTCGATGCCCACGTGCGTCGCGCCGCCGTCGAGCACCAGCAGGTGGTCGTCGAATTCGGAAGCCACGTGCTGCGCGGTGGTGGGGCTCACGCGGCCGAAGCGGTTGGCGCTCGGGCCGGCCAGGCCGGAGACCGGCGGATCGAGCGCGGCGCAGGCCAGCAGCAAGGCGTGGGCCACGGGATGGGCCGGGCAGCGCAGCCCGATAGAATCCTGTCCGCCCGCGGCCGCCGTGCCCACGTCCGGCTTGCGCGGCAGGATCAGCGTCAGCGGTCCCGGCCAGAAGGCCTGCATCAGGCGCCGGGCCACCGGCGGCACCTGGGCGGCGAAGCGCGTGACCGCGCCGGCGTCGGGTACGTGCACGATCAGCGGATGGTCGCTGGGGCGTCCCTTGGCGGCGAAGATGCCCCGCACCGCGGCGTCGCTGCCCGCATCGGCACCCAGGCCGTAGACGGTTTCGGTCGGAAAGGCCACCAGCCCGCCCGCCGCGAGCACGCGGGCAGCCTGGGCGATCGCTGGGTCCTGCCGGCCGTCGAGGATCATCGCGGCTTCAGAAGGCAGGGATGCCCAGCAGCTGCGCGGCCTGCAGCGCGGTGGCGCGCACGGCTTCGGGCGTGGCGCCGGTGAGGGTGAGGTGGCCCATCTTGCGGCCCTTGCGCGCGCTGAGCTTGCCGTACAGGTGCAGGTGCGTGCCGGGGAGCGCGAGGATCGCCGCCCAGTCGGGCGTCGCCTCGTCCGCGCCGCGCGCGAACCACAGGTCGCCCAGCAGGTTCAGCATGATCGAGGGACTGTGCTGCCGCGGCTGCACCAGCGGCAGGCCCGCCAGCGTGCGCACCTGGAGCTCGAACTGCGACACGTCGGCGGCGTCCATGCTCCAGTGGCCGCTGTTGTGCGGACGCGGGGCCATCTCGTTGACCACCAGCGAGCCGTCGGCGAGGCCGAAGAACTCCACGCACAGCACGCCGACGTAGTCGAGCCCCTTGGCGATCGTGCGCGTCGCCTGCACCGCGCGCTGCGCCAGTGCTTCGGGCACGCAACCGGGGTGCACTTCGGTGACGGCGAGGATGCCGTCGCGATGCAGGTTGCGCTGCACCGGCAGGTTGACGACCGTGCCGTCGCGGCCGCGCGCCACCACCACCGAGCACTCGAAGGCGAGCGGCAGCATCTTCTCCAGCACGCAGTCGGCGCGGCTGAGGCCTTCCCAGGCGGCGCGCAGGTCGTCGCGGGTCTTCACGCGGACCTGGCCCTTGCCGTCGTAGCCGAGGCGCGCGGTCTTCAGGATGCCGGGCAGCAAGTCGTCGGCGACCGCCGCGAGCTCCTCTTCGTTGGTGATCACCGCGTTCGGCGCGACCGGCACGCCGCAGCGCGTGAAGTGCGCCTTCTCCAGCGCGCGGTCCTGCGCGATCGACACGGCCGCCGCGCCGGGCGCGACGAAGCGGTGCTCGGCGATGCGCGCCAGCGCGTCGGCCGGCACGTTCTCGAACTCGGTGGTGATCGCGTCGCTGTGGCCGCACAGCCTCGCCAGGCCGATCTCGTCGAGGTATTCGGCCTGCACGTGGTGGTGGCTCACGCGCCCAGCGGGACTGCTCTCGTCGGGATCGAGCACCGCCGTGAAATAGCCCATGCGCTGGGCCGCGTGCACGAACATGCGACCGAGCTGGCCGCCGCCCATCACACCCAGCGTGGCACCCGGCAGGAGCACGGTCATTGGGAAACCTCCCCCAGGCTTGTCCGCTTCGCGGTCTGCGCCTCCCCCCTCCGCAAACGGAGGGGGCGAGCGCCTTCGGGCGGCCGTGCGGCGCTCATGCTACGTCTTTCGGGGGCAGGGTCATGGCGCGCGCGGCCTCGGTCTGGCGCGTGCGGAAGGCGTCCAGCTTCTGGCGCAGACCGGCGTCCTCGTTGGCGAGCATGGCGACGGCGAACAGGGCCGCGTTGGCCGCGCCGGCCTGGCCGATCGCGAAGGTGGCGACCGGGATGCCCTTGGGCATCTGCACGATGCTGTGCAGCGAATCCACGCCCTGCAGGTGGCGGCTCGCCACCGGCACGCCCAGCACCGGCACGGTCGTCTTGGCCGCGAGCATGCCGGGCAGGTGGGCCGCGCCGCCCGCCCCGGCGATGATTGCCTTCAGGCCGCGGCCGGCGGCCGCTTCCGCGTACGCGAACATGTCGTCGGGCATGCGATGGGCCGAAACCACCCTCGCCTCGTGGGCGATGCCGAATTCCTGGAGAATCTGCACCGCGTGCTGCAGGGTGTCCCAGTCGCTGCTGGACCCCATGACGACTCCGACCTTCACGGCGCTCATGTCCATAGAATTCCTGTAAGAAGCCCCCAATTTTACTTTTTACGAACAGAGGGACCCGGGCAATGATCGACGTCACCATCGATAACTTCGAACAGGAGGTGATCGCCGCCTCCATGGACCAGCCGGTGCTGGTGGATTTCTGGGCCCCCTGGTGCGGCCCCTGCAAGGCGCTCGGCCCGATCCTGGAGAAGCTGGAGGTCGACTACGCCGGCGCCTTCAAGCTGGTGAAGATCAACTCCGACGACGAGCAGCAGCTGGCCGGCGCCTTCGGCATCCGCAGCATCCCGACCGTGATCCTGCTCAAGGAAGGCCGGCCGGTGGACGGCTTCACGGGCGCGCTGCCGGAAGGCAAGGTGCGCGAATTCCTCGACAAGCACGTGCAGGCGCTGGACGGCGAGCCGGAAGAAGCGGAAGTGCCGCCCGTGGAAGAGCCGGGAGCGGCCGACCCGCAGGCCCAGCTGGAAAAGCTGCAGCACGCCGTGGCGACCGATCCCGCCAACGACGACGCCCGCTTCGACTACGTCAAGGCGCTGCTGCTGGGGGGCCGGCTGGACGACGCCCGCCGCGCCTTCGAGCCGGTGGCCAGCAAGACCGGCCTGTCGCGGCGCATCGACGCGCTGTCCCGCTGGCTGGATGCGCTGTCCTTCCAGGGCAACGCCGCCGAACTCGAGACGAAGATCGTCGCCAACAAGCGCGACTTCCAGGCGCGGTTCGACAAGGCGCGGCTGCTGATCGGGAAACAGCAGTGGACGGCCGCGATGGACGAGCTGCTGGAGATCCTGATGCGCGACAAGGCCTGGAGCGAGGACCTCGCCCGCAAGACCTACATCGCGATCCTGGAGATCATCGAGCCGCCCAGGCCCAAGGTGGCCGAAGGGCAGATCCCGCCGGACGACCCGACTGTGGCGACGTACCGCCGGCGGCTGTCGAGCGTGGTGTTGAGTTGATCGTCATCCCCGCGCTGGCGGGAATGACGGATTCACCGCGTCACCATCACGACGCGTTCCGCCGGCACCCGCACCCGCAGCTCGACGAGCTCGCCGCCGGTGCGCAGCTTCGGGTAGCCCACGCCTTCCACTTCGACGGTGCCGCGCGCGAGCGCCGGCACCTCGGTCTTGCGGCCGGGGGCTTCGCCGTCGCCGATGAACAGAGCCTTGTCGCCGTCGCACCGGGACAGCAGCGCCGGCTGGTCCAGCGTCGCCCGGCGCACGTTGGCGAGGGCCGTCTTCGTGGGCGTGGCGATCGGCTTGCCGTCGGCGCCGAACAGGTGGATCGTTCCGTGCTTCGGCGCCCAGAGGCCGCCGCTCAGGCGGCCCGCGACGATGCATTGCGCTTCGGATTGGGCAAAGGCCGGCGCGGCGAGCACCGCGGCGGCGGCGAGGACGAGGAGCGTGGCTTTCATCGGGCCAGCATAGCGCGCGCCCTTCGCCGGCGGCGCGCCTTTACAAGCGGTCTCAGGCCGTGAGCCGCTGCAGCGCTTCGCGGTACTTGGCCGCGGTCTTCTCGATCACTTCCTTGGGCAGGCGCGGCGCCGGCGGGGTCTTGTCCCAGGGCTGGCCGTCGATGCGCACGCCCTCCAGCCAGTCGCGCACGAACTGCTTGTCGTAGCTCGGCGGGTTCTCGCCTTTCGCGAACGCGGCCTCGTAGCCTTCCACCGGCCAGTAGCGCGAGGAGTCCGGCGTGAGGACCTCGTCCATCAGCACCATGTTGCCCTGCTCGTCGAGACCGAACTCGAACTTGGTGTCCGCGATGATCAGGCCCTTGGTCAGCGCGAAGTCGGCCGCCTCCTTGTAGATGCGGATGCTGGTGTCGCGGATCTTCGCCGCCAGCTCGGGGCCGACCTCTTCCACGACCTTCTCGTAGGGGATGTTCTCGTCGTGGCCCGAGGCCGCCTTGGCCGCCGGCGTGAAGATCGGCTGCGGCAGCTTGCTGGCGTTCTTCAGGCCCGGCGGCAGCTGCACGCCGCACACCGACTGCGATTCCTGGTACTCCTTCCAGCCGCTGCCGGCGAGGTAGCCGCGCACCACCGCCTCCACCAGGATCGGCTTCAGGCGCTTGACCAGCATGGAGCGGCCCTGCACCTGCGGCACTTCCGCCGGCGTCACCGCGCTTTCCGGCGCGTCGCCGGTGAGGTGGTTGGGGCAGACGTGGCCCAGGCACGCGAACCAGAACAGCGCCATCTTCGTGAGGATCTCGCCCTTGCCGGGGATCGGCTCGCCCATGATCACGTCGAAGGCCGACAGCCGGTCGCTCGCCACCATCAGGATGCGGTCGTTGCCGACGGCGTAGTTGTCGCGCACCTTGCCGCGCGCCAGCAGCGGCAGGGAGGTGATGTTGGAGGTGTGGAGGGCGGAAGTCATAGGGCGACGGCACTGCGAGATTCGGTTCCCCGATTGTGACTTAGCCCGGAAACAGCTTTTCCAGCCCGGAGATGAAGTTGCGCTTGGCCTTGTAGGCGCCACGGGAATGCGCGGCGCTGGTCCTCCGCCTGCTCGGCCCAGCGGTACAGCCGTGGCGCCCATAAGCCGGCAGCAACGCGTCTTCGAGCCGATGGTCGCGCGGACCGCTTCGGCGTCGCCATGCTGGCGCCGGTCGGCGAGGTAGCGGCTGCGCAGCCGGAAGCCTTCGAGCGCAGGTGATGCGTGGTTCACGCAAACCTCAGGCGCGGTTCCACGGCGGCGATTCGTTCGAAGTCGCGATCGGCGTGAAGCAAAGGCGCATCCGCCTCGACCGCGCAGCAGGCGATGAGGCAGTCGTTGGGGCTGCGCAGCGTGACTCCCGCCCAGCGACATTTCGCATAGATCCATGCGGCATGGCGCGCGGTCTCACGAGGCGCTGCCAGCGTCAAGGGCGTCACCGCCTCCAGTTGCTCCTGGAGAATGAGGAAGTGCTGCGTGTCACTTGCGCCCTGCAACACTTCCTGGAACACGATGTCCGGCATCAGGATGGTCTCGGACGCACGCAATGCGCCCTCCAGTCGCCGGGCCGCGGCGCTGCGGCGTCCGCGCAGGAACTCGATCCAGGCCGAAGAGTCGGCGATCACCGCCGCGCCGGCGTCTTGCGGCCGCCCCCGCCGCGGCGCGTCGAAGCGCCGGGCGATCGGACCGTGGGCTCGGCGACGTGGTTCACCCGCGCAAACAACTCCTTCGGGTCATAGCCGTCGGCGATCACACCGCTGCCCGCCAGCGCCAGCAGGCCGGCGTAGTCCGGCTTGCGCACGTACGCGCGCAGCGCCGCCTCGACGGCTGCCTTCTTGGTGTTGACACCGGCACGGGCCATCGCCTGCGCGATGAGCTCGTCGTCCAGCACGATGTTGGTTCGGCCCATGGATACACCTCGCGTGTGTATGAAGATCATACGCCGTCGAAAACGAGAAAGCCGCCCAAGGGCGGCTTTCATCGGCGCAGGGAGCCGTTCACACCACCGTCTGCGCCAGCTCGCCCTTGGCGTATTTCGCCGCCACCACCTGCAGGCTGTCGCTCTTGATCTTGCTGCCCTGCCCTTCGCAGCCGAACTCGATGTAGCGCTGCTTGCAGATCTGCCTGGCGGCCTCGCGCGCGGGCTTCATCCACTCGCGCATGTCGAACTTCTCGGGGTTCTCGGCCAGGAACTTGCGCACCGCGCCGGTCATCGCCAGGCGGATGTCGGTGTCGATGTTGATCTTGCGCACGCCGAACTTGATCGCTTCCTGGATCTCCTCCACCGGCACGCCGTACGTTTCCTTCATGTTGCCGCCGTGCTGGCGGATGATCGCCAGCAGGTCCTGCGGCACCGAGGAGGATCCGTGCATCACGAGGTGGGTGTTGGGGATGCGGCGGTGGATTTCCTTGATGCGGTCGATCGCCAGGATGTCGCCGGTGGGCTTGCGGGTGAACTTGTAGGCGCCGTGGCTGGTGCCGATGGCGATCGCGAGGGCGTCGAGCTGCGTCTTCTTCACGAAGTCGGCGGCCTGCTCCGGATCGGTCAGCAGCTGCTCGCGCGTCATCGTCGCTTCGGTGCCGTGGCCGTCTTCCTTGTCGCCCTTCATGGTCTCCAGGCTGCCCAGGCAGCCGAGCTCGCCTTCCACCGTGATGCCCAGCTTGTGCGCCATGTCCACCACCTTGCGGGTGACGTCCACGTTGTAGTCGTAGCTGGCGATGGTCTTGCCGTCGGCTTCCAGCGAGCCGTCCATCATCACGGAGGAGAAGCCCAGGTCGATCGCGCCCTTGCAGACGTCGGGGCTCTGGCCGTGGTCCTGGTGCATCACCAGCGGGATCTTCGGGTAGGCCTCGACGGCCGCCTGGATCAGGTGCTTGATGAAGGACTCGCCCGCGTACTTGCGCGCGCCGGCGCTCGCCTGGAGGATCACCGGCGCGTTCGTTTCCCTGGCCGCTTCCATCACGGCCTGGACCTGTTCGAGGTTGTTGACGTTGAAGGCCGGGATGCCATAGCCGTTGGCGGCGGCATGGTCCAGCAGTTCGCGCATGGAAACGAGGGGCATGGCAGTTCCTGGAGTACTACGGGGTGCGGCCGTAACCGCGTGGTAACTCCGCGGATTCTACCGGCTGAGGCTCGCGGCGGAATGGGGATCCCATGGTGGGC
>NZ_DASVNN010000034.1:0-20967 GCF_036383835.1 Ramlibacter sp. | reverse complement strand
CTGCGACTGCCGCTGCGACTGCGGAGGCGCGGCAGCTTCGCGTGCGGGCGCGGCCGGCGGCTTCGCGGGCACCGGAGCGATCGCCCCCTGCGCCGGCGGTGCCGGCATGGGCGCCGGCGCCTGCGCCACCGCGACCTCCTGCCGCGCCGGTGGCGACGCCCAGCGCTCGCTCAGCACCACGCCGCCGGCCACGAGCGCGACGCTCGCGAAGGCGATCCACCGCAGCGCCTGCGGCTGTCCTCGCGGCGCGGCCCACCAGCGCCGCCACCACGGCTGCATCGCGCCATGCGCCGCCGCGCGGATCGCTTCGCGGATGCGCGCCGGCGGCTGCGCGTGCGCGTCGGGCGCCTCCTCCAGCGCCTTGCGCAGGCGGGCGTCGCGCAGCTCGGTCATCGCGCCGGCTCCAGCGCTTCGAGGTACTGGCCCATGCAGCCGCGCAGCTTGCGCAATGCGTAGCGCAGGCGGCTCTTGGCCGTCTCGAAAGGCAGCGCGAGCCGCTGCGCGAGGTCCTCGACGCTCGCGCCGTCCTCGTGGTGCAGCAGGAAGGCGGCGCGCTGCGCGGCGGGCAATGCTTCCAGGCAATGCAGCAGCTGCGCGCCGGCCGCGCGCCAGAAGGCGTGGTCCTCGCTGGAAGGCGCAACGTGGTCCAGGCGCGCCATCAGCCACTCGAGCGGATCGTCTTCGTCCTCGCGCTCCAGCGCGACTTCGCGGCCGGCGACGCGCAGGCGGTCCATCGCGGCGTTGTGGGCGATGGTGAAGGCCCAGGTGCGCCAGGCCGCGCCCCGCGGCACGAAGCTCGCGCGGGCGGCCACGATCCGCAGCCACGCATCCTGGAACACCTCGTCGGCCTGCGCCGCCAGGGGCGCGCCCAGCAGCCGCCGCACGAAGCGGTAGAGGGCGGCTTCGTGGCGGGCATAGAGCACGTCGAAGGCAGCGGCATCGCCGCCGGCATAGGCCAGCATCAGGTCCTCGTCCGGCAGTTCGCGGAAGGCGGGGGGCATGGGCGGATTCTCACACCACGTTCTACGGCGGCCGCGGCGGATCGGGGTTAAAACCGGCGGCGCCGCGAACCCCGTCGCGGCCGCTGCGCCGTGCAAGCGACACACCTTGCCAAGGAGTGTCCATGAAGAAACATCCCCTTTCGCGCCGCATCGGCGCCGTGCTGTGCGCGCCCCTGCTCGTGGCCGCCGCAGCGACCGCGCAGCCGCTGTGGCCGGAACCCAGGCCGGAGCCGCGGCCCGAACAGGCGCTGCGCGCCGGGCCGCGCAGCGTGCCCAACTTCGAGGCGCCGTCCGCCACCCATTGCGCACGGCCGGTGAGCACCCGCGAGGTGCCCGGCTTCGCCGACCCCGATCCGCAGGGTCGCGCCGGCGTTCCGGATGCGCTGGCCAAGGCCGCCCCCGAAGCGCGCGGCACGGAGGACCGCATGCGCCGCGAAGCGCCGCCCTCCGCGGTCGCGTCGCCTGCGCCGAGGGCCCCGGCCGCGCCCGGTATCGCAGCCCGCGAATCTTTCGCGCCGCACGATCCAGCCCCGGCGCAGCCGCAATGGGCCGCGCCGCCGACGGTCACCGCCGGCGTGGTGGACGACAACGCCGACTTCAGCGCCTATCTCGCCTTTCGCGAGCGCACGCGCGTGGAGCACCGCCCGCGCGACGTCCGCCGGCGCCACCTGCTGGAGGTCAAGGACCGCCGCGGCCGACCGGTCGGCGACGCCGAGGTGGCGGTGCAGGGCAGCAGCGGCTACGCCATGTGGGCCCGCACCGACGCCGGCGGCCGTGCCTGGCTGCACCCCGACGCCTTCGACCCGCTGCGCTCGCCGCAATACGAAGTGGTGGTGCGCAAGGACGGCGCCCAGTCCTCGGCGCGGCTTGCGCGCGGGCAGAAGAGCGCAGTCGAAGTGGTGCTGGACGCCGCGGCCCCGGCGCCGCGCGCGCGGCTGGACCTGGTGTTCCTGATCGATGCGACCGGCTCCATGGCCGACGAGATCGACAAGCTGAAGGCGACGCTGCGCACCATCACGGCCGAAGTCGCGGCGCTGCCCAGCCGGCCCGACATCTGCCTGGGCCTGGTGGCCTATCGCGACCGCGGCGACGCCTTCGTGCTGCGCAGCCACGATTTCACCAACGACGTCGGGGCCTTCCTGCAACAGGCGCTGTATCCGCTGCAGGCGGCCGGCGGCGGCGACTACCCGGAAGCGATGAACGAGGCGCTGCACGACACGGTGCACCAGCTCAGCTGGCGCGGCGACGGCGCCACCCGGCTGGTGATCCTGCTCGCCGACGCGCCGCCGCACCTGGACTACGGCGCCCCGCACTACGACGAGGACATGCTGGCCGCGCTGGGCAAGGGCATCAAGGTGTTCGGCGTCGGCGCCAGCGGGCTGGACCGCCAGGGGGAATTCATCCAGCGGCAGATCGCCCAGTACACCGGCGGCAAGTTCGTGTTCCTGACTTACGCCGACGCGCACCGGCCGGGCAGCGGGCCCGGCCGCGAGACCGTGCACGACGTGAAGAATTATTCGGTCGACACGCTGGATCGCCTGGTCGTGCGCCTGATCACCGAGGAGCTCGCGAAGGCCGGCCGCTGAGCGCGCGCGAAACCGCTATAATCGTCGGCTTCGGCGCTTTAGCTCAGTTGGTTAGAGCGATGGAATCATAATCCACAGGTCCGGGGTTCGAGTCCCTGAAGCGCCACCAGACAAATAAGGGTTGCCGGCAACTGCCGTCAACCCTTTTTCCTTGGTCGCCCTCCAAGCCGGATGCGTGCCCGGCCCGACAGCTCAGGCGCTGGCGTTCGCGCTGCGCGGATCAGCAATCCCACTCGCAGACGATCTGCCGCTCGCGCCGGGGCGGCGACTTGCGTTCGCCCGCCTGGGATCGCTGCTCCCCTCCCCAGGCATCGGCCCGTGGCTTGGGCTCCACCGCGTCACGCCCGGAATCCTTCGCCTGCGGCGGGCGCTCGCTGGAGCAGAAATACTCTTCTTCGAAGATGTCGGGCATTGTTCTCTCCTCGAGACGGAAGAGCGATGGTTGGATGGCCCCGGGACAGGGGCCGTCGGACTGCGCCGCACCGCCTTGTCGGAACGCGCCGACAAGACGACGGGCGGTCGGGGCCGTGCCACGGGCAGTTGCGGCTTGCGCAGGCGGCCGTGGCGCCTCTGGCACAATTTCGCTCCACGGCGTGCCGCCCATGCGTCACGAACCGCCGCCACGACGCCTCCGCGTTGACACCGCTCGGCCCGTCGAGCAAAGTGCCCCGCAATGGCACATCACAGCCTCTGGCTCTACACCATGAACCGCTGGACCCGAACCGCCCTCCTGGGCCTCACGCTTGCCGCCACCGCGGCCACCGCGCAGATCGAATCGATCCGCGGCGCGCCGAAGGACGTGAAGCCCGCCATCATTGCCGTCAGCGCCACGCCGCCGATCATCCAGGTCGAAGGCAAGGACGACCGCTTCTCCCCCGGCGTGCGCATCCGCGACCGCGACAACCGCCTGGTGCTCACCGGCACGCTGGCCGGCAAGTCGGTCTACACCCTCTACAAGCGCGACGCCGCCGGCCTCGTGCACGAGGTGTGGCTGCTGAACGAACAGGAATTCGCGAAGCTCGGCGGCACCAGCGCGGACCTCGGCAACCCCGAGGGCTACAAGCGCTTCCAGGAGCTGCTGGAACTGATCTGGGCCGCGCGCTGGCTGCTGCTGAAGTGAGGGTGCGATGAAAAAGGTCTACATCAAGACCTTCGGCTGCCAGATGAACGAGTACGACTCGGACAAGATGGCGGACGTGATGAACGCGGCCGAAGGCTACGAGCCGACGCAGGATCCGGAGCAGGCCGACCTGATCCTGTTCAACACCTGCTCCGTGCGCGAGAAGGCGCAGGAGAAGGTCTTCTCCGACCTCGGGCGCGTGAAGCACCTGAAGCAAAAGGGCGTGCTGATCGGCGTGGGCGGCTGCGTCGCGTCGCAGGAAGGCGCGGCGATCATCGCGCGCGCACCCTATGTGGACGTGGTGGTCGGGCCGCAGACGCTGCACCGCCTGCCGCAACTGCTGGCCGAACGCGAGCGCCAGCATCGGCCGCAGGTGGACATCAGCTTCCCCGAGATCGAGAAGTTCGACAACCTGCCGCCGGCGCGGGTGGACGGCGCCTCCGCCTTCGTCTCGATCATGGAAGGCTGCTCCAAGTACTGCAGCTACTGCGTGGTTCCTTACACCCGCGGCGAGGAAGTGTCGCGTCCCTTCGAGGACGTGCTGACCGAGATCGCCGGCCTGGCCGACCAGGGCGTGAAGGAAGTGACGCTGCTCGGGCAGAACGTCAACGCCTACCGCGGCAGGATGGGCGGCACTTCGGAGATCGCCGATTTCGCGCTGCTGATCGAGTACGTGGCGGAGATCCCCGGCATCGCCCGCATCCGCTACACGACCAGCCACCCGAACGAATTCACGCAGCGGCTGGTGAACGTCTACGGCAAGGTGCCGCAGCTGGTGAGCCACCTGCACCTGCCGGTGCAGCACGGCAGCGACCGCATCCTGATGGCGATGAAGCGCAACTACACCGCCATGGAGTACAAGAGCACGATCCGCAAGCTGCGCGCCGTGCGGCCGGACCTCTCGCTGTCGTCCGACTTCATCGTCGGCTTCCCCGGCGAGACGGAGGACGACTTCGCGAAGATGATGAAGCTGGTGCACGACGTCGGCTACGACGCCAGCTTCTCCTTCATCTTCAGCCCGCGTCCCGGCACGCCGGCGGCGGCGCTGCACGACGACACGCCGCACGAGGTGAAGCTGAAAAGGCTGCAGCACCTGCAGGCGATGCTGGAGGACAACGTGCAGCGCATCAGCGCGAGCCGCGTCGGCACCGTGCAGCGCATCCTCGTCGAAGGCCCTTCGCGCAAGGACCCCAACGAGCTGATGGGCCGCACCGAGTGCAACCGCATCGTCAACTTCGCCGGCCCGCAGCGGCTGGTGGGGCAGATGGTGGACGTGACGATCACGCAGGCGCTGCCGCATTCGCTGCGCGCCGAGGTGGTCACGAGCGAGCGGCTGGCCGCCTGAGGAGATGGCCGGCGAAAGTCTCCCGGAGGACGCGCTGGCCCTCGTCGAACGGCAGGCGGAGCGCTGGGCCGATCCGCGCACGCAGCAACGCGCGCAGGAACAGGTGCGACTGGCGGCACAGCGCGCGCGCGCCAGCGAGCCGCGGGTGGGCGGCCTGCTGAAGCAGCTGGAGAAGGCGCCGCGCATCCAGCACAGGATCTTCTGGCTGCGCCAGCTGGCCGAGGTGTTCGGCGAATCGGTCGGCCCGCATTCCGCCTGCAGCGCCGGTTGCGACGCGTGCTGCCGCCAGCCGGTGGTGCTGACGCAGCAGGAGGCCGAAGTGATCGCGCGCGAGACCGGGGCTCCGCTGCACCAGCCCGCGACCTGGAGCGCGAAGGGCGATGAACGCTACGTGGCGCAGCCCTGCTCGTTCCTCGAGGACTCGCGCTGCACGATCTACGAGCACCGGCCGATGGTGTGCCGGCTGATGTTCAGCATGGACGTCGACGACCTCCTGTGCCATCGCGTGCCGGGAGCGCTGTCGCACATGCCGTACGCCGACTACAGCCAGCACAAGGAGCTGTACCTGCGCGCCCACCTGGGCAAGGTGAAGAGCGAGGAGGCGCTGCAGGCGGGACTGCAGCAGCTGAAGCTGGCCGACATCCGGGAGTTCTTCCCCCAGGGCGCCGGCCGCCGTTGAGACCTACTCGATCCGCGCGCCGGACGCCTTGACCAGCATCCCGGCCTGCTCGTCGTCCGCCCGCAGCAGCTTCTGGAACGCGTCCACCGACATCGTTCCGCCCTCCACGCCCAGCAGCACCAGCCGCTGCTGCACGGCCGGATCCGCCAGCACCTTGTTCATCGCGGCGTTGATCTTGTCCACGTCGGAGCGGGGCATGGTCGACGGCGCCAGCAGGCCGAACCAGGTGTCGAACTTGTAGCCCGGCACGCCGGCCTCGGCCACCGTCGGCAGCTCCGGCAGGAATTTCGAACGCTGGGCGCCGGTGTAGGCGAGCAGCTTGATGCGCGCGTCGCTCTTGAAGCCCATGACGCCGACCAGCGCCGGCACGACACCCTGCACCCGGCCGGCGAGCACCTCGTTCACCGCGTCGCCGGTGGATTTCATCGGCACGTGCTGCATCTGGGCACCGGCCTTGGCCAGGAAGTAGGCCATGCCCAGGTGCGTCGCGCTGCCGTTGCCGGCCGACGCGTAGTTCAGCTTGCCCGGCTGCGACTTCACCATCTTCACGTAGTCCGCCAGCGTGTTCACGCCCAGGTTGCCGGGCGCGGCGATCACGTAGCCGGAGTTGCCGATGTAGGCGACACCGGTGAAGTCCTTGACGGGGTCGTAGCCCAGCTTGCTGTACAGGTGGCCGGCCAGCATGTGGCTCGCCGCGGACAGCACCAGGGTGTTGTTGTCCGTGGACTTGGCGACGGCCTGCGTGCCCACCGTGCCACCGGCGCCCGGCCGGTTCTCCACGATGACGGAGGCGCCCAGCGCCTGCCCCAGCTCCTGGCTGAAGGTGCGCGCGACCGTGTCCTGCACCGCGCCGGGCCCGTAAGGCACCACGATCTTGACGACGCGCTGGGCGAATGCGGGCGAGGCCGCGGCGGCGGCGAGGACCAGCGCCACGGCGGCGCTGCGGAAGGTTCGAACAGTCATGAAATCTCCTTGACGAAGGGTCTGATCCTGTGCCGCCGCGGAACCGGCTTTGCCGGGCCGCTGGGGGCGCCCCCTTGAGGGGGAGGCGGCCGGAGGCCGCTTCGGGGGTGGGTCATGTTCTGGCGAGCCACTTCTGCGCCAGCCGGACGAAATAGCTGGCGCCGATGGGGATGATCTCGTCGTTGAAGTCGAACGAGGTGTTGTGGATGATGCAGGGACCGGGCCCGTGCTCCGGCAGGCGGTGGCCGCCGTCGCCGTTGCCGATGAAGGCGTAGCAGCCGGGCTTGACGCGCAGCATGTGCGCGAAGTCCTCGGCGGCCATCACTGCCGGGTACTGGTCGTCCACGTTGGCCGCGCCCACCACTTCGCGCATCGCGTCGGCGGCGAACTGCGCTTCGCGCGCGTGGTTCACCACGGGCGGCGAGGCGCGGCGGAAGCTCGGCTCGGCGCGGCAGCCATGCGCCGCGGCGATGCCTTCGGCCAGCCGCCGGATGCCGGCTTCGATCTTGTCGGTCGCTTCCACCGAGAAGGTGCGCACGGTGCCACCCACCCACGCTTCGTCGGGGATCACGTTGGGCGCGACCGAGCCCTGGATCTGCGTGACGGCGAGCAGCGCGCGTTCGGTCGAGGGGATCACCTTCGCCACCAGCGTCTGCAGCTGCTGGCCCAGGTCGATCACCGCCGCCACCGGGTCGACGCCCGTGTGCGGCTGCGACGCGTGCGTGCCGCGGCCGTGCATGACGATCTTCCAGGTGTTGCTGGAGGCCATGAGCGGCCCGGGATTCACCGCGAAGGTGCCGGTGGGCACCGCGAAGTTGTGCAGCGCGAACACGGCCTCGCAGGGGAAGCGCTCGAACAGGCCTTCCTGCACCATCTTCAGCGCGCCCGCCTTCCCCATCTCCTCGGCCGGCTGGAAGATGAAGTTCACCGTGCCGTCGAAGTCGCGCGCCTTGGCGAGGTGCCACGCCGCCGCCAGCAGCATGGTCGTATGGCCGTCGTGGCCGCAGGCGTGCATGCGGCCGTCGTGTTGCGAACGGTGCGCAAAGTGGTTCTCTTCCTGCAGAGGCAGCGCGTCGAGGTCGGCGCGCAGGCCGATGCTGCGCTTGCCGCTGCCCTGGCGCAGCACGCCCACCACGCCGGTGCCGGCGATGCCGGTGTGCACTTCGATCTCCCATTCGCGCAGGCGCTCGGCCACCAGCTGCGAAGTGCGGTGCTCCTCGAAACCGAGTTCGGGGTGCATGTGGATGTCGCGCCGCAGGGCGACGAAGCGGGAGGTGTCGGCGAAGCTATCGACAAGATTCATGGGCGTTTCCAGTGGAGGCGGCAGTATAAGCAGCGGCCTTACACCAGGTCTCCCACGCGTGCTGCTCAACAAAGAACGGTTGCAATTGCGCGCGTTGTATTTGCGCGGATGGGGCGGAGGTCACCCCCCGGGATCGGACGCCCTCTCCATACTCGGCCGCTCTTACAAGGGAGAAAACAGTTTGACTTCACGACAGCATCGTTCCACCGCATTCCGCCTCGGTGCCCTCGGCATCGCCGTGCTCGGCGCCACGCTGGGCACGCAGGCCCTGGCGCAGTTCGTGCCCGGCGCCTACATCGGCGGCAACGTCGGACGCGCGTCCACGGATTTCGATGCACCGCCGCCCCTCGTGGCACCCGGCACCGGTTTCAGCCAGGACGAGCGCGACACCGCATGGAAGCTCTTCGGCGGCTACCAGTTCCACCGCAACTTCGCGATCGAAGGCGGCTACTACGACCTGGGCAGCTATGACTACGGTTATGCGGCTCCGGGCGGCGCCGGCAATTCGCGCTACCAGGGCCTGAACCTGGACCTGGTGGGCACCCTGCCCGTCACGGACCGCTTCTCCGCCTTCGCCCGCGTCGGCGCGGCCTACACGCGCTCGCGCACCACCTTCGGCGGCGTCGGCCGCACCGGCCGTGACTGGGGCCCGAAGGTCGGCGTCGGCGTCGAGTACGCGTTCACGCCGCAGCTGTCCGTGCGCGGCGAGTGGGAGCGCTACCGCGTCGACGAGCCGGTGCGCGGCCGCGGCAACATCGACGTCGCTTCGGTCGGCCTCGTCTACCGCTTCGGCGCCCCGGCGCCCACGCGCGTGGTCGCCCCGGCGCCCGCGCCGATCATCGTGACGCCCGCCCCGGCCCCCGCCCGCGCGCCGGTGGTGGTGACGCCGGCGCCCGCCCCGGTGGTGGTGACGCCCGCACCTGCGCCCGCCCCGGCACCCGCGGCGCGCCCGTACCGCAACTGAGGCACGCGCCCGCAGCAGGAAACCCGCCTCGGCGGGTTTCTTTTTTTTGTGGAGCGAAC
This sequence comes from Ramlibacter sp., assembly GCF_036383835.1. Lineage (GTDB taxonomy): Bacteria > Pseudomonadota > Gammaproteobacteria > Burkholderiales > Burkholderiaceae_C > Ramlibacter. The sequence continues at coordinate 11,947 of NZ_DASVNN010000034.1, read as the reverse complement.
GCTTGCGGTTCAGTGCGCGGGATGCGCCTGCCACGCCGTCGCGTGGCCTGCCGGTTGCCGCACTTCGTAGGACCCGAACAGGTCCTGCGGCCTGCGCGACTCCGGCAGGATGTAGACGATGCCGCCCGATCCGCTGAAGGTCGATCGCACGACGGCGTCGTAGAAGGACACCGGCACGTTGATGCAGCCGTAGGTGATGCGGCGCTCGGCGGACACCTTGCTTTGCAGGCGCTGCAGCCGGCGCTCCTGCGGCACGCTCGTCACCACCCGATGCAGCGCGAGCGCCGAGTCGTAGTCCACCCACAGGATGTCCTCGCCCCTGGGCCCCTGCCCCATGACAGCCGTGAAGCGGCCGGCCGGCGTGGTCCGCTCCTCGGGGCGGATGCTCGCGATCTCGCGGCTGCCGATGCCGGGCACCGACTCGTCGCCGCGGGCCGCGCCGACCAGCGCCGGGCTCGATCCGCGCAAGCGGCCTTCGGCATCGAAGACGAACACGCGGCTGTCCCGCTTGTCGACGATCACGAAGGGCAGGCCGCCCGGATCGCCGGAATCCACCGCCCAGTCGGCCACGTGCCGCACGTCGGCCGACGCCTGCTCGCCGCGCAGGTCCGCCAGCTTGGCGCTGCGCAAGGGGAGCTGGCCGGCCACCGCCGGCGCCTGGGGAAACAGCACCGCGGCGATGGCCAGCGCGGCCAGGCCGCGGCCGAGGGCCGAAGAAACGGAGCGCGTTCGCGAACGCGAGTACGGCATGCAAGCCTCCCTGTCCTGATCGCCCGGATTGTTCGGAAAGGCGATGGACCTGAGTGGCCCGGCAGGCCGGCGTTCAAGTAGGCACTGCGCGCGAATCAGAGAGGGATCGCGGCCTACAGCGCCTCGAAAGGCAGCGCTTCTAGAACGGCAGCTTCGGCATGCCCTTGCCGCCACCCAGCCTCTTCATCAACTTCATCATCCCGCCGCCCTTCATCTTCTTCATCATCGTCTGCATCTGCTCGAACTCGTTGAGCAGGCGGTTGACTTCCTGCACCTGCACGCCGGCGCCGGCGGCGATGCGGCGCTTGCGGGTGGCCTTGATGATGTCGGGCTTGCGCCGCTCGTGCGGCGTCATGCTGCAGATGATGCCTTCCTTGCGGCGGATGTCGCGTTCGGCCTTGCCCATGTCGACCTGGCCGGCCTTGGCCTGCAGCTGCGCCGGCATCTTGTCCATCAGCGTGGACAGGCCGCCCATCTGCTTCATCTGCTGCAGCTGCGCGAGGAAGTCGTTGAGGTCGAAGCCCTCGCCGCTCTTGACCTTGGCGGCCAGCTTCTGCGCAGCCTCCATGTCGACGCCGGCCTGCACCTGTTCCACCAGCGCGACGATGTCGCCCATGCCCAGGATCCGGCCCGCATGGCGTTCGGCATCGAACACCTCCAGGCCGTCGATCTTCTCGCTGACGCCGGCGAACTTGATCGGGGCGCCGGTGACCTGCCGCACCGACAGCGCCGCGCCGCCGCGCGAATCGCCATCGAGCTTGGTCAGCACGATACCGGTGAGCGGCAGCGCCTCCTTGAAGGCCTTGGCGGTGTTGATCGCGTCCTGGCCCTGCATCGCGTCGACCACGAACAGCGTCTCCACCGGGTGGATGGCGGCGTGCAGGTCCTTGATCTCGCGCATCATGGCCTCGTCGATCGCGAGGCGGCCGGCGGTGTCGACCAGCAGCACGTCGAAGTAGCCGCGGCGGGCGTGGTCGACGGCAGCCCGCGCGATGTCCACCGGCTTCTGGTCCGGCGTGCTCGGGAACCATTCGGCGCCGGCCTGCCGCGTCACCGTCTTCAGCTGCTCGATGGCCGCCGGCCGGTAGACGTCGCCCGAGACCGTCAGCACCTTCTTCCTGCGCTTCTCGATCAGGTGCTTGGCCAGCTTGGCGGTGGTGGTGGTCTTGCCCGCGCCCTGCAGGCCGGCCATCAGGATCACCGCGGGCGGCTGGGTGGCCAGGTCGATGTCGCTCACGCCCTCGCCCATGGTCTTCACCAGCTCGCGGTGGACGATGCCCACCAGCGCCTGGCCGGGGTTGAGCGAGCCCACCACCTCGTGGCCCAGCGCCTTCTCCTTGACGCGGGCGACGAAGTCGCGCACCACGGGCAGGGCGACGTCGGCCTCCAGCAGGGCCATCCGGACCTCGCGCAGCATCTCCTGCACGTTGTCTTCGGTGATGCGCGCCTGGCCGCGCATCTGCTTGACCAGTCGGGAAAGTTTGTCGGAAAGGGCAGAGGCCATGAGGAAGTGGGGGTTGCGCCACAGGACCGCCGCCCGCGGCGACGGTGGGCAAAAGCCCAGGGGCTAAACTCGGTCCATGATTTTATCCAGTGCCTCCCCGGCGAGTGTGGCGCTCACCATCGCGGCCGCCGCGGCGTACGCCGTGCCGGCGGCCGGCCATGCCCGGCTGAGCGAGCGCGCCGCGCGGACCGCGCTGATCGCGGCCTGGGTGCTGCATGCGGGGGCGCTGGCCTGGGGCCTGCTGGGCGCGTCGCCGCGCTTCGGCTTCGCCCCGGCCCTGTCCGTCACCGCCTGGCTGGTGCTCACGGTCTACGCCGTGGAGCGCCAGATGTTCCCGCAGCTGCGGGCCCGCTGGGCGCTCGCGGGACTGGGCGCGGCCGCGGTGCTGCTGGCGCTGGTGTTCCCCGGCACGCCCCTGCACGTGAGCGGGTCGCCGTGGCTGCCGCTGCACTGGGCCCTCGGCGTGGCGGCCTACGGCCTGCTCGCCGCCGCCGTGGTGCATGCCTGGCTGATGCAGCGCACCGAACAGACCATGCGGCTGGGCGAGGAACCACAGGCCGGCGTGCCGCTGCTGACGCTGGAACGCCTCACCTTCCGTTTCGCGACCGCCGGCTTCGTGCTGCTGTCGGCGACGCTGCTGGCCGGCATCTTCTTCTCCGAGTCGCTGTACGGCCGCGCCTGGCGCTGGGACCACAAGACGGTGCTCTCGCTGCTGGCCTGGGTGGCCTTCGCCCTGCTGCTGCTCGGTCGGGCGCGCTTCGGCTGGCGCGGCCGCAAGGCCGTGCGCGTGATCTACGTCGGCTCCCTGCTGCTGCTGCTGGCCTACGTGGGCTCGCGATTCGTGCTGGAAGTCGTGCTGGGACGCTCCGCGTGAAGTACCTGCTCCTGATCGTCGTGCTCGTGATCGCGTACATGATGTGGCGCAACGCCCGCATCGAACGCAAGGGCCCGCCGTCCGCGCGCCCGCCCGGGCCCGCGGACGGCCCGCAGGAGATGGTGGCCTGCGCGGCGTGCGGCGTGCACCTGCCGCGCACCGACGCCCTGCCCGGCCCCGACGGGCGCCTGTACTGCTGCCAGGACCACCGGCAGCGCGCCGGCGGCTAGGGACCCAGCGCATGCCGGCCTCCCAACCCCCATCGCAGCCCGGCTGGGGCCATTCGACGTGGACCTGGGCCGCGCCGGCCCCGGCGGCGGAGCCGCCGCCTTCGGCCTTCCAGCGCCTGTGGCTGGGATTCATGGTGGCGCGCATCGCCGTCGCCGTGGTGCTGCTGGCGGTGCTGGGCGGGCTGATGACCCTCAGGCTCGCGCCGCTCAACGTCTGGCAGCTGGGACTGTGCGGCACCTATCTCGTCGCCTCGCTGGCGGTGCGGACGTTCACGCGCCCGGCGTTTCCGGGGCGCACCTTCGACCCGCAATGGGTCTCCACCATCGGCATCGACCTGCTGGCGTTCTCCACGCTGCACTTCCTGCAGGCCGCCGGCCTCAACTTCTCGCCGCTGTTCGCGCTGCCGGTGCTGACGGCCTCGGTGCTGGGCTCGGCGCTGCTGGGCCTGGGCACCGCCGCCGCGGTGACGCTGCTGCTGCTGATCGACGCCGGCGTGCAGTCCCTGGAAGGCGCAGAGCACACTTCGCGCCTGGTGCAGGCGGGCCTCGCCGGCGGCGGCTACTTCGTGGTGGCGGTGCTCGCCAACCAGCTGGCCGTGCGCCTGGCACGCGAGGAAAAGTCCGCTCGGCGCAGCCTGTCGGCCGCGCGCACGCAGGCACACGTCAACGAGCTGGTGATCGAGAACCTCACCGACGGCCTGCTGGTGGTCGGACCGGACTGGCGCATCCACGCCGCGAATCCTTCCGCGCGCACGCTGCTGGCGTGGCAGGCGCGCGAAGCGCCGGCCTCGCTCGCGCTGGTGGCGCGCCCGGGCTGGAAGCCGCTGGCCGCGCTGGCCCAGCGCACCTTCGACACCGGCGCCGCGCAGAACGCCGACCTCGCGCTGGAACTGGCCGCCGGCGAGCGCCTGCACCTGCGCGTGCGCACCCGCCTCACCCCGCCGCAGGAGGCCATCACCGACGCGCTGTGCGTGATGTTCCTGCAGGACCTGCGCGAGGCCGAAGCGCAGCTGCGTACCGAGAAGCTGGCCGCGATGGGCCGCATGTCGGCCGCGGTGGCGCACGAGATCCGCAATCCGCTCGCCGCGATCGCGCAGGCCAACGGGCTGCTGGGCGAGGAGCTCGCGGATCCGGACCAGCAGCGGCTGGTGGCGATGGTGCGCAAGAACGCCCAGCGGCTGTCGCAGATCGTCGACGAGATCCTGAATCTGGCACGGGTCCATCCGCGCACCGTCGATTGGCTGGAACTCGATCCGGTGGTGGAGGGATTCCTGGAGGAGTGGGAGCGACACGCGCGCGCCGGCGAGCGGCTGCAGATGCAGTTCGGCTCGCGGCCGGCCTGGGCCGCATTCGACGGCGAACACCTGCGCCGCGTGCTCGTCAACCTGCTGGACAACGCGCTGCGCTATGCGTCTTCGCGCCGCGGCTCGCTCCAGGTGGCGACCGACCTCGCGGGCGGCCACGCGCGGGTGCAGGTGTGGAGCGACGGCAAGCCGCTCGATACCAGCGTGCAGCGGCACCTGTTCGAGCCCTTCTTCTCCTCCGAGAGCCGGTCGAGCGGACTGGGGCTCTACATCTGCCGCGAGTTGTGCGAGCGCCACGGTGCGGAAATCGCCTATGCGCGCACGACGGCGCCGGACGGCAGCGGCCGCGAGGGAAATTCCTTCACGGTCACGTTCCGCACGCGTACGGCCGTGGTGCCGGGCGGCTCACCGTTTGACACAATACGCGCCTGATGCCGCAAGCCACCGCGTCCCCGGCCCATGTGCTCGTCGTCGACGACGAACCCGACCTCCGAACCCTCTACGAGCTCACGCTGCTGCGCGAGGGCTACCGGGTGGACGCCGCCAGCACGCTGGCCGAAGCCACGCAACTGCTCGACGAGCGCAGGTTCGACGCGGTGATCACCGACATGCGCCTGCCCGACGGCCTCGGCCTCGAGCTGCTGCAGCGCATGGGCGCGCAGCAGCGCAGCGAGCGCTGCGTGGTGATGACGGCCTACGGTTCCGCCGAGAACGCGGTGGAGGCCCTCAAGGCCGGCGCCTTCGACTACCTCACCAAGCCGGTCGACCTGACGCAGTTCCGCACGGTCGTTGCGTCCGCGATCCAGGAGACCGCGATGCCCGAACGCGCGCGGCCGGCCGCCGGCGTGCGCGCGGCCGCTGCCGGCACGGACCGCATCAGGGGCGGCTCGGCCCTGCAGCGGCTGGTGGGCGAGTCGCCGTCCATGCGCCAGGTGAAGGAACGCGTCGCCAAGGTGGCGCGCAGCATGGCGCCGGTGCTGGTGCGCGGCGAGTCCGGCACCGGCAAGGAACTGGTGGCGCGCGCGATCCATGCGTGCAGCCACCGTGCCGACGGCCCCTTCATCGCCGTCAACTGCAGCGCCATCCCGGAGACGCTGCTGGAAGCGGAGTTCTTCGGCGCGAAGAAGGGTTCGTACACCGGCTCCACCGCGGACCGCGAAGGCTATTTCCAGGCGGCCGGCGGCGGCACGCTGTTCCTCGACGAGATCGGCGACCTGCCGCTGCCCATGCAGTCCAAGCTGCTGCGCGCCATCCAGGAACGCAGCGTGCGCGCGATCGGCTCCACCCAGGAGGAATCGGTGGACGTGCGCGTCGTGAGCGCGACGCACAAGGACCTCGCCGCCGACGTGCAGGCCGGCCGCTTCCGGCAGGACCTGTTCTACCGCCTGAACGTGATCGAGATCGTGGTGCCGCCCCTGCGCGAGCGCCGCGAGGACCTGCCGGCCCTGTGCGAGGCGCTGCTGGCGCGCATCGCCGCCGAGGCCGGGATGCCGGCGCCGCAGCTGTCCCCACAGGTGCTGCAGCAGCTGCAGTCGCACCCGCTGCCCGGCAACGTGCGCGAGCTGGAGAACCTGCTGCACCGCGCGCTGGCGCTTTCGGACGGCTCGCAGTTGCAGGTGGACCTGGCGCCGGGTGCGCCGGCGGCGGTCCCTGCCGAAGCCGCGCCCGCCGTCGCCGCCGCGGCCCCGGCGAGCGCACCGGCCGGGGTGCCGAACGACCTGCAGGCCTACCTGGACCAGCAGGAGCGCGAGATCCTGGTGAAGGCGCTGCGCGAGACCAACTTCAACCGCACGGCGGCGGCCCAGAAACTGGGCCTGAGCCTGCGGCAGATCCGCTACCGCATCGCGCGGCTGGCGATCGCCACGCCCGGCAGCGAAGACGCCGATGACCCCGCAGCCTCCTGATGCCCTGTGGGACGGCGGCTGGTACCGCTTCGCCCACCGCATCGCCTCGCCCAACTTCGGCCCGCGCCCCGCGCAGGCCGCCATCGACCTGGTCGTGGTGCATTCGATCAGCCTGCCGCCCGGCATTTACGGCGGCGACGAGGTCGAGCGCCTGTTCACCAACACGCTGGACTGGGACGCGCACCCCTACTTCCAGCAGATCCGCGGCATGCAGGTGTCGGCGCACTTCTTCATCCGCCGCGACGGCGCGCTGCTGCAGTTCGTGAGCTGCGACGAGCGCGCCTGGCATGCCGGGACATCCAGCTACCGCGGCCGCGACAACTGCAACGACGACTCGATCGGCATCGAGCTGGAAGGCATCGAGGGCGGGACCTTCGAGCCGGCGCAGTACGAGGCGCTGACCTCGCTCGCCGCCGCCCTCGCGCAGCGCTACCCGATCCGCCACGTCGCCGGCCACGAGGACATCGCGCCGGGCCGCAAGCAGGATCCCGGCGCGGGGTTCGAATGGGCCCTGCTGCAGCGCGACCTGGGCTGGCCGCGCGACTGGTTCCCGCGGGCCTGAGGCGAGCGCATCGCGCGCCGCGCGCGCGCCAACTTTTTTCCCCGCAACGGCAGAGGAGCTTCCTGGCGCCGCCGCAGCCGCACGACCCGGCGGTGGATAAGTGGGCTCGCGCGCCGCGTCGCCGCGATGCATGCCCGCGCGGGCCGCGCCAATGCTGCGTCCGCGCGCGACGCCCGCGGCGTGCCGACGGGGCGCGGTGGGGTGAAGTGACTGTGGACACCGCTGTGCAAGGGCGTGACCAGTCAGGGTTCGCGGACACTACCTATAGTGGCGCACACCGCACAACAACACCATGGGTAGTGTACGGACGCGATTTGCACCCGTACACTTCTCCCCGAGCGTGCCTCCGAAATCGCATCTTCCGTATGGGCTACTCGAACGAACAAGTCGGCATTTGACCGGCGATTCGATGTGCTGAAGACGGTTGAATCAGGCTGCGAGTAGCGGGGCAGCTCACTTCGAACCTTTTTGGTGACTCGGGGTTCGATCTGCGGGCTTTGGACCGCCGCACTCATGTGCGCCGGGATCTGAGTTGCAGGAACAGGGAAGCCCCCACAGTGTCAGAAAGGAGGCCAATCATGGCCGACTCCAACGACCCGATTGTCATCTTTAGGATGACGATCACCCGCGGGGGGCGGAAGATCCGCCGCGCCGACGGGAAGCCCTGGAAGATCGTGCTGCGGTCTCGTCCGCGAGACTAAGCGCACGGCAAGTGCAATAGGGGATTTTTTCGGGGGCGGCCGCCCCCGCTTTTATTCGCAATCGCAGGATGGCCGCGGAAGCGTACTGACTGCCTCGCCAACGCGCAGCACATCACGAGCCGCCAAATCAGAGCGCCTCACCGTTGTTGGCTCGGGAGGGGGCGAACTTCCCGCTGGCTCCAGGCCTCCAAAGCGTTTCCGCATCACTCCTCGATCAGGCCAAGCTCTCGTAACCTGATTGCCATGGCGCCGACAGAGATGTTGAACGTCTCTGCGAGTGATCTGAAGTGATCGCCATTAAAGGAGCGAGCGCTCGCAACCGCCGCAGCGAACTTGTACGAGGAAGGTCCAGCTCGCATCAACGCGTGCGCCGACTCTCCGCAAAGGTTGAACGCGACGGCGTCCGTCAACGGAAGCGGTGCCCGAAGGCCGAAACGCCTTTCAAATTGCTCTTCGATCAATCGGCGGGGAGCAAGCAAACACGCTGCGAAGTAGTCCGCTTCCTTCTCGATCCGATCTTTGCCAGGCCTAGGCATGTCAAAGACGGGCCTGTCGCGGTGAATGATCGTTCCCGGATGGGCAAGGACTGCGTGGCCGAGTTCGTGCGCCGCAGTGAAGCGGCCCTCCTCATGACGGAACTTGAGGGAGACACGAATGATCCGGCGTTGTTGGTCTAACAGGCCTGCGATCTCGAATCTCAAATCCCGAGTGCCCCAGTTTCCGAGGGAGGGCTCGAACGTCAATTCGTACCCAAGATGGCTCGCCACAACTTCGGGCTCAATCATCTGCATTGGACTGAGAAAACCGGGTCGCTCTTCCATCTCCCGCCGATAAATGCGGCCGAGCAAAGTTCGAGCCTCAACTTCAATGGCGTAGTAGTCCATGCGACCTCCGGGGAGATGAACTGTACGCTATATATGGGGTCATTGCCAGCCTTGGACCCTACATTTAGTGTTTTCCCCTCCTCTTTCCGGATCCACGAAAGACGTCCTGCACCGGATCCGAACAACGTTATCCACAGCGGCAGCTCGCCTCGGCAACAGCTTGGCGTCTGAAGCGAGAACGCGGTCAAAACACACCGGGAAGAGCTTCGAGTCGTCATTTTTGGGGATCACTCTGTGGAGAACCTGTTGGTGCACCGGCCGGAACCTGTGGCCAATTTGCACCGGGAAAACGCTAGATGTAGGGGCATGCAAAGTTCTTCACACTACATATAGTGTTTTGCGGCGCATGCGAATACACTAGTCGCAGGTCACACGAGGAGAAGAAATGAGAAGTGAGCCACAGAGCGATCGGCTGCGAGCGTCATGCACAGCTCGTTCCCCTCTCAACTTCTCGCCTCTTTCCCGAAAACCTCCATGTCCTAGTTCAAGCAACTAGGCGTCGTCGCGGCTCCGGCCGCCCAAATCCGCTCCCCCTAGTCACACGACACTAGTCCGTGAGCGGGAGCGTTCGTGTGTCTTTACTCGAACAACACCTCAGGAAGAAACATGCAATCTGCCGCCGTCACCCAGATTCAGTCTGCCCATCCCCTACAAGGGCAGTTCGCCACGATTCCTCGGGCGGGAGAACCTCCTGCCGGCTTAGCGAATTACCAGATCATCCGCCGCAACGGCGCGGTGGTCCCCTTCGAGCCGAGCAAGATCGGCATCGCGATGATGAAGGCCTTCCTGGCGGTACACGGCACCACCGGCGCGGCCTCGGCTTCGGTCCGCGAAACCGTCGACGTGCTGACCCAGGCCGTCGTCAAGGCGATGGTGCGCTCCCGCCCGGGCGGCGGCACCTTCCACATCGAGGACGTGCAGGACCAGGTCGAACTGGGCCTGATGCGCAGCGGCCAGCACGACGTCGCCCGCGCCTACGTGCTGTACCGCGAGCGCCGTTCGCAGGAACGCGCCAAGCAGGGCCAGCAGGAAGCGCCGGCCGCGCCGCAGTTCCACGTGCTCGATCGCGGCCAGCGCGTGCCGCTGGACATCGGCGCGCTGCAGGCACTGATCGTGTCCGCCTGCGAGGGCCTGGGCACGGACGTCAAGCCCGAGCCGATCGTCGCCGAGACCCAGCGCAACCTGTACGACGGCGTGCCGCTCGACGAGGTCTACAAGGCCTCCATCCTGGCCGCCCGCACGCTGATCGAGAAGGAGCCCGACTACACCTTCGTCACGGCGCGCCTGCTGCTGCACACGATCTTCAAGGAGGTGCTGGGCGCCGAGGTGGCGCCCGCCGAGCGCGCCGCCGCCTACGCCGACAACTTCCCGCTGTTCATCAAGAAGGGCGTGGAGAACGAGCTGCTCGACGAGAGGCTGCTGCAGTACGACCTGAAGCGCCTGGGCGGCGCCCTCCAGGCCGACCGCGACCTGAAGTTCGACTACCTCGGCCTGCAGACCCTGTACGACCGCTACTTCCTGCACGTGCGCAAGGCGCGCATCGAGCTGCCGCAGGCCTTCTTCATGCGCGTGGCCATGGGCCTGGCGCTCAACGAGATCGACCGCGAGGCGCGCGCCATCGAGTTCTACGAGGTGCTCTCCAGCTTCGACTTCATGTCGTCGACGCCGACGCTGTTCAACAGCGGCTCGCTGCGCTCCCAGCTGTCGTCCTGCTACCTGACCACGGTGCCGGACGACCTGGACGGCATCTACGAGTCGATCAAGGAAAACGCGCTGCTGTCGAAATTTGCCGGCGGCCTGGGCAACGACTGGACCCGCGTGCGCGCCCTGGGCTCGCACATCAAGGGCACCAACGGCGAATCGCAGGGCGTGGTGCCCTTCCTGAAGGTCGTGAACGACACCGCCGTGGCGGTGAACCAGGGCGGCAAGCGCAAGGGCGCCGTCTGCGCCTACCTGGAGACCTGGCACCTGGACGTGGAAGAGTTCCTGGAGCTGCGCAAGAACACCGGCGACGACCGCCGCCGCACCCACGACATGAACACGGCCAACTGGATCCCCGACCTGTTCATGCGCCGCGTGATGGAAAAGGGCGAGTGGACCCTGTTCTCGCCGGCCTCCGTGCCGGACCTGCACGACAAGTTCGGCACCGAGTTCGAGAAGGCCTACCTCGCCTATGAAGAGAAGGCGAAGCGCGGCGAGATCAAGCCGAGCAAGTCCGTGGTGGCGACCGACCTGTGGCGCAAGATGCTCTCGATGCTGTTCGAGACCGGCCACCCCTGGATCACCTTCAAGGACGCCTGCAACGTGCGCTCGCCCCAGCAGCACGCCGGCGTGGTGCACTCGTCCAACCTGTGCACCGAGATCACGCTGAACACGTCCGACACCGAGACGGCCGTCTGCAACCTGGGTTCCGTGAACCTGCTGCAGCACCTGAAGGACGGCAAGGTCGACCAGGAGAAGCTGAAGCGCACCATCTCCACCGCGATGCGGATGCTCGACAACGTGATCGACATCAACTACTACGCCGTGAAGAAGGCCCGCGACTCCAACATGCGCCACCGCCCGGTGGGCCTGGGCGTGATGGGCTTCCAGGACGCGCTGTACGAACTGCGCATCCCCTACGCCAGCCAGGACGCCATCCAGTTCGCCGACGAGTCCATGGAGGCCGTCTGCTACTACGCCTACTGGGCGTCCACCGAACTGGCGCGCGAGCGCGGCCGCTATTCCAGCTACAAGGGTTCGCTGTGGGACCAGGGCGTCCTGCCGCTGGACACCCTGAACCTGCTGGCACGGCAGCGCGGCGAGCACTACGTCGACGTCGACCGCTCCGCCACCCTGGACTGGGACGCGCTGCGCGGCAAGATCGCCGCCGACGGCATGCGCAACAGCAACTGCGTGGCCATCGCCCCGACCGCGACGATCTCCAACATCATCGGCGTGGACGCCTCGATCGAGCCCTGCTTCGGCAACCTGTCGGTCAAGTCCAACCTGTCCGGCGAGTTCACGGTGATCAACCACTACCTGGTGCGCGACCTCAAGCGCCTGGGCCTGTGGGACGACGTGATGGTCATGGACCTGAAGCACTTCGACGGTTCGCTGCGCCCGATCGACCGCGTGCCGCAGGAGGTCAAGTCCCTGTACGCGACCGCCTTCGAGGTCGAGCCGGTGTGGCTGGTGGAAGCCGCCGCCCGCCGCCAGAAGTGGATCGACCAGGCGCAGTCGCTGAACATCTAC
>NZ_DASVNN010000033.1:0-2305 GCF_036383835.1 Ramlibacter sp. | reverse complement strand
CGCAGGAAACACCTCGCCCAGCCGCGGCTGCAGCAGGAAGGCCGCCGCGGCCTTCAGCACCTGGCGCTCCACCCGCGCCGCGTTGTCTTCCTGCAGCGTGCAGTGGCGCGCGATCGCCTCCAGCCCCGGCAACTCATACGGCGGCGCGTCGCCGTTGACGGAGGCCTTCAGCAGGCGCTGCGTGACCAGGTCCGGAAAGCGCCGGTTCGGCGCCGTGGAGTGCGCGTAGTCGTTCACCGCCAGGCCGAAGTGGCCCAGGCCGGCGGCGCCCGGTGCCGCGGCGGCATAGGCACCCGGCCCCAGCATCTTCACGATCTTCAGCGACAGGTCGCCGAAGCCTTCCGGGTCGGCTTCGCGCCGTTCGCGCAGGAAGGCATCCAGCGCGATCGGGTTCGGCTCGTCCGGCAGCGTGACGCCGTAGCCGGCGGCCAGCGCTTCGATGCGGTCCCAGCGGCGCGGCGACTGCAGGAAGCGGCGCAGCGAAGGAAAGCCGCACTGGTCGAGGAAGCGCGCCGTGGCCGCATTGGCCGCGATCATCAGGTCGGCGATCAGGTCCTTCGCGCGGTTCTTCTCGTCCGCGCGGATGTCCACCAGCTCGCCGTCGTCGAACACCGGCCGCGCCGACACGGTCTTCACGTTGAGCGCCCCGCGGCTCTGGCGCCACTCGCGCAGCTGCGACGCCAGCGCGTCGTGCAGCCGCAGCTGCTCCGCGAGCCCCGGCACCGCGGCGAGATGCGGCAAGGCGGCCGCGTCGCCGTCGAGCCAGGCGGAGACGGAACCATAGGTGAGCTTCGCGCGATTGAAGACGGCCGCGCGATAGATGTCCCATTGCTGGACCGTGCCGTCCGGCTGCACGACCATGTCCACCACCATCGCCAGCCGCTCCGCGCCCTCGTGCAGCGAAGTGAGGTCGGTGGACAGCAGCTCCGGCAGCATCGGGAAGACACCCGCCGCCGTATAGACAGAGGTGGTGTTGGTGCCCGCATGCTCGTCGATCGCGCCGCCGGGACGCACCATCGCATCGACGTCGGCCACCGCCACCAGCAGGCGCGCCGCGCCGCCGTCCAGCGGTTCCGCGACGCTCAGCTGGTCGAGGTCGCGCGTGTCGTCGTTGTCGATGGAGAACCAGGTCAGCGCGCGCAGGTCGCGGATTTCGCCTTCGCGCTCCGGCCCCTGGCGGCGCGCCGCTTCGGCCTCGCGCAGCGCGGGCGGCGCGAACTCGGGCAGCAGGCCGCGGGCCAGCATGGCCTCGGCCGCGATGCGGTGCAGGTGGGCGGGATCCACGAGTCCGGACTGTAGCGGGCTTCAGCGCTGCATCGGTGCGGGCATGGGCATCGGCCCTTTCGGAGGCTCCGGCTGCGGACCGAGGGGCGGCATGGGTTCGGGCGGGGGTTGCGTGGCCATGGCTCGACTGTGCCGCGCCCACCGCTCCACGCTCGTAGGACGCGGGCGCGCGCGCTATAACGGGGTGTGGCTTCCGATCCCTTCGACCTGCAACGCTTCGTCACCGCGCAGGATGGCGTGATCGACGATGTGCGCGCCGAGCTCTCCGCCGGCCGCAAGCGCAGCCACTGGATGTGGTTCGTGTTCCCGCAGTTGCGTGGCCTCGGCCTCAGCGCCACGGCCCAGCACTACGGCATTACCTCGCTGGCGGAAGCGCGTGCCTATCTCGCGCACCCCGTGCTCGGGCCGCGCCTGCGCGAATGCTGCGAGCTGATGGCGGCGGTGCCGCAGCGCAGCGCGCACGACATCCTCGGCTCGCCCGACGACCTGAAATTCCGCTCCTGCGTGACGCTGTTTTCGCAGGCGGCGCCGGCCGAGACGGTCTTCCAGCGCTGCCTGGACCGTTTCTACGGCGGCGAGGCCGATCCCCGCACGCTGGCGCTTTCCGGCACGATGCCGGGATGAAATACGTCCACAACGAAGCGCAATCGCGCTACGAGCTGCATCTCGACGGGCGGCTGGTCGGGAAGGCGGAATACCGCAGGGAAGATGGCCGCATCGTGTTCACGCACACGCTGATCGAGCCGGCGCACGAAGGACAAGGGCTCGGATCGAAGCTGGCGGGTTACGCGCTCGACGACGTCAAGACGCGCGGGCTGAAAGCGGTGGCGAAGTGCAGCTTCATTGCGCGCTTCATCGAGAAGCACGAGAAGGAGTACGCGGGGCTGGTGGAGTAAGGGGCACCCTCACCCCGGCCCTCTCCCGCAAGCGGGAGAGGGAGCAGCGATCAATGCGAACTGCGTAGGCTTTGCGAATCCTTCTCCCGCTTGCGGGAGAAGGTGCCCGAAGGGCGGATGAGGGC
>NZ_DASVNN010000032.1:0-17026 GCF_036383835.1 Ramlibacter sp. | reverse complement strand
GGGTTGTAGCTGAAGTCCGGGTTTTTGGCCTGCGCCACGATCTGCAGCGTGCCATCGGGCAGCGGGAACTCCCGGCCGCCGATGGTGACGGGGAAGGCTCCCATGACGCGGCCGTCGCCACCGAGCATGTAGAGCATCTGGTCCGACTTGTCGATGCGCAGCGACGCCGCCTTGGGCATGGCCGCCGCACGGCCGACGTCGGTCACCACGACCGCCTGCCCGGCCTGCAGGTTGCGCCCCTTGTTGAGGGCGGCCAGCAGCTTCGGGCTCATGTGGAAGCGTTCGCTGACCGCCTCGGACATGCCCTCGTAGCCCAGCGAGGGCAGTTGCGACTGGGCCACCGGATCGTCCTTCGGGATCTTCGCGTAGGGCCCGTTGACGTCCTGCTCCGTGAGCACGTAGGTCCCGAACGCCGGGGCCTGCTGCTGCGACAGCGCCTGCCAGGTGGCCTCGTCGACCTGCCCCGTCTCCTGCAGGCCGCGCGACTGCTGGAACGCGGCCAGCGCCTTCTTCATGTTGGTGCCGAAACTGCCGTCGATCTCGCCGACCGAGAACCATTGGCGGTCCAGCATCACCTGGGCGCGGATCACCGCCGGGCCCTTGTCACCGTGCTTCAGCACCGGCATGGCACTGTCCGCATTGAGCGCGGTCATGTGCGCGGTGGCGTCGGCGGGAAAGCCCGCGGGCACGACGGCCGCTGTCGACGCATGCGTGGAGGCCGCATGCGCGCCGGGTTTCGACGCTTTCTGCTGCGCGAGCGCCGCGGGCGCGACCGCCGCGAGGCTCAGGGGCAGCGCGAGCGCGAGGGCGCGCAGGAGGACGGGGTTGTTGTACATGGCAAAGACTCCCTATGGCTTTGCCCTACCGTAGCGCTGGCCGCGCGCGCGCCTTGTAGTCGCGCGGCCAAGCACAAGGTAGTCGCGGTGCTGACCGCGCCCTAGCGCTCAGCTTGCCTGGACGTCGATGTGGTACAGCCCCCAGGGACACAGCGCGAAGCGCTGGTCGACCGGCTTCGCGGCCATGTCGGGAAAGCGGTCGGCGTCGTACACCGCCCACAGCGGCCCGAGTCCGCCGAGCGCCATCGTCTGGCCGTCGAGGTGCGTCGCGACGATGAATCCGTACTTCGCGGCATCGGCAATGGAGATCGTCGGCGCGTAGCCGTCCACCGCGCGCATCGCGAGCCTGCCGGCGCTTGCGCGCACGCCGGCGGCGCGCAGCACGTCGACCAGCGCCGGGCCGGACAGCGCGTGCGGCTTCCGGTCGTATTCCAGCGTGGGACGGATGGTGCGCGACGGCATCGCGGCGAGCGTCGCGAAGTCGAAGGCATGCGCCTTGGCGAAGGCGAGCTTCTGCTTCGCCATCATCTGGTCGCGCACCGGGTCGAAGGCGCCGCGGTTGGGCCGCACGCCCTCGCCCGTGACGGTCAGCAGCGCCGGGCCGCGCTTGCCGCGCGCGGCCGGGGCCTGCGCGCCGGCGGGCACGCTCGCCGCGGCGAATGCCGCGGCCAGGAACTGGCGTTTGTCCATGTCCTCCTCCGAAGCGGCCGGCGGCCGCGGCGCATGATAGACCGCGGCGGGACCGGGACCCTACGCCTGTCCCTGCGCCGCCTTGCGGTCCGCCACCACCTTCTGCGCGGCGGGCCGCTCGCCGATGAACTTCACGTAGGGCTTGTAGTCCACGCCGGCGGCCAGCAGCAGGTCCTCGCCGTAGACCGCCTTGGTGGCCATGCCCACCAGCGGCAGGTCGGCGAAGGCGGAGCAATCGGCCATGGTGAAGGTGTCGCCCGCCACGTAGGGCGAGAACTTCGCCAGGCGCTGGAAGCCCGCGATCTTCTGCTCCAACTCGCGCCGGATGCGCGCGGCATTGCCCTCCGACAGCGGCGGCGCGCCGAAGAAGGCGGCCGGATAGAGTTGCCGCGCCGCCATCTCCAGGTGCCAGTCGAGGAAGGTCACCAGCTCGCGCACCTTGGCCGCGGCGAAGGGATCCTTCGGCAGCAGCGGCGTCCCGGGATGGGCCTGCTCCAGGTATTCGAGGATGGGCTGGCTCTCGCACACGCAGCCCTGCTCGGTGGTGAGGAAGGGGATCTTGCCGAGCGGCGACTGCCGCAGCAGCGCCTCGTCCTTCTCCTTCACGCCCGCGTGCTTCTCCTCGAAGGGGATGCCCTTTTCCAGCAGCGCCAGCTTGACCTTGTTGTAGTAGTTGCTGATCGCGAAGCCGTGCAGCGTCAACATGCTCAGTCCGCCTTCGCGCCCGATTCCTTCACCACCTTGGCCCACTTCACCGTCTCGGCCTGCATGAAGGTGACGAGCGCTTCCGGGGTGCCGGTGTTGATCTCCAGGCCGAGGCCGTTGAGCTTGGCCTTCACGTCCGGCATCGCCATCACCTTGAGCGTCTCGGCGTTGATGCGCATCTGCACGTCGCGCGGGATGCCGGGCGAGCCGTACAGGCCGAACCAGGAGGTCGCCTCGAAGCCGGGAATGCCGGACTCCGCCACCGTGGGGATGTCGGGTGCCGCGGGCGAACGCTGCGCGCTGGTCACCGCCAGTCCCTTGAGCTCGCCGTTCTTCACCAGCGGCAGCGAGGACGGCACGTTGTCGAACATCAGCTGCACGCGCCCGCCCAGCAGGTCGGGGATGGCCTGCGCCCGGCCCTTGTAGGGGATGTGCTGCATCTTCACGCCGGCCATGGTGTTGAACAGCTCGCCGGAGAGGTGGATCGAAGTGCCGCTGCCGGCGGACCCGAAGGACAGCGGCTGCTTCTTCGCCAGCTCGATCAGCTCCTTCACGTTGTTGGCCGGTACCGTCTTGTTCACCACCAGCAGGTTGGGCGTGGAGGCGAGGAAGGTGATCGGCGTGAAGTCCTTCAGGTGGTTGTACGGCATCTTGTCGTACAGCGCGGCGTTGATCGCGTGCGTGCCGACGGTGCCCACCACCAGCGTGTAGCCGTCGCCCGGCGCCTTGGCCACGATGTCGGCGCCGATGTTGCCGCCGGCGCCCGGCTTGTTGTCCACCGTGACCGGCTGGCCGAGGGAGCCCCATTTCTCGGCGAGCACGCGGGCCAGCGTGTCGGGCGCGCCGCCCGGCGGGAAGGTCACGACGATGCGGATCGGCTTGGTCGGCCAGTGGGCCTGGGCGTGGACGGCGAAAGGCGCGGTGGCCGCCAGGCCGAGGCCGGCGAGGGCGGCGAGGACGCGCAGGCGCGAGCGTTGCATCGAAGTCTCCTGTGCTGTACGGGTTGGCATGCCACCGATTCTGGAGGCCTCCCGCGCCCCGCACGCCTAGGGTTTCCGCGTCTTCCGTCGCTCAGCGGACAGCCGCGCCCGCTATCCTCTCGGGCCATGGAGTCCCCTGCCCTGCCCGCGCCCGAGGAGATCGCCCTGCTGGAGCCCTTCGAGCGGCTGGGCCTCGAACGCATCGCCGTGGTCAGCACGGCCGAGCAGGCCCGCCTGGCGGCCGATGCCCTGCTGCAGGAGCCCGTGTGGGGCTTCGACACCGAATCGCGCCCGACCTTCACGGCCGGCGAGGCTTCGGACGGGCCGCACGTCGTGCAGCTCGCCACGTTGGAGGCGGCCTTCGTGTTCCAGCTGCACGATCCGCGCTGCCGCGCGATCACCGGCGAGCTGCTGTCGCAGCCGGGAATCGTCAAGGCGGGCTTCGGCCTGCACGACGACAAGCGCCGGATCACGCACAAGCTGGGCGTCGAGCCCCTGGACGTGCTGGACCTCGACACGGTGTTCCGCAGGCTCGGCTACCGCCGGCAGATGGGCATCAAGGCGGCGATCGCGGTGCTGTTCGAGCGGCGCTACCTGAAGTCGAAGCGCGCGGCGACGTCGAACTGGTCGCACCGGCAGCTGACGGCGTCGCAACTGCTGTACGCGGCGAACGATGCGTGGGCGGCGTTGCGCGTGTATCACGCGCTGGGGCTGCCGGATGAGTTGTCATCCCGGGCTTGACCCGGGATCCATGGATTGCGGGTCAAGCCCGCAATGACAAGCAGGGGACCGTCACTGGATGATCTTGAACAGGCGGCCGATCAGGTCGTTGATCACGTCGCCCACCGGATCGCGCGGCGGCTCGGGCGGCTTCGGACGCGGCCGCGGGATGTCGAATTCCACGCGCGCGTCGACCGCGTGCGTGCGCAAGGCCTGCGTGAAGAAATCGCCCACGATCGGCAGCGCGCTGCGGGCGCCCTGCCCCCAGCTCTCGCCCATCGCCACCTTGTTGTCGCTGAAGCCGACCCAGGCGCCCGACACCAGCTGCGGGTGCATCATGATGAACCAGCCGTCGCTGTTGTCCTGCGTGGTGCCGGTCTTGCCGGCGACGTCGGCCTGGATGCCGTAGCGGGTGCGGATCGCCGTGCCGGTGCCTTCGTCGACCACGCCGCGCATCACGTTCACCAGCTGCAGCGCCGTCGCGCGCGGCATCGCCTCGACGATCTGCGGCCGCGTGAACACTGCCAGCGTGCGGCCCTTCTTGTCCTCGATGCGCGTGATCAGCTGCGGCTGTCCGACGTAGCGGCCGTTGTTGGCCAGCGTGGCATAGGCCGACACCATCTCGCGCAGCGTCACCGGGCTCGTGCCCAGCGCCAGCGAGGGCACGGCGTCCAGCTTGCTGTCGCGCACGCCCAGCTGCGCCGCGAGCTCGGCCACCTTGGCCGGGCCGACCTTCTGCACCAGTTGCGCGGTGATGCTGTTGCGCGAGTGCACGAGGCCGTCGCGCAGCGTCATGGGCTGGTAGCTGGGCGGCGTGGAATCGCGCGGGCTCCAGACGCCGGAGCCGTGCTCGCGGATCGAGACCGGTTCATCGATGAAGGTGTCCTCGGGCGACATGCCCTGCAGGAACGCCGCGCCGTACACGAAGGGCTTGAAGGTGGAACCGGGCTGGCGCCGCGCCTGGTTCACGTGGTCGAACTGCGCCTGCGTGAAGTCGGCGCTGCCCACCCACGCCTTGACCTGGCCGCTGCGCGGATCGAGCGCGAGAAAGCCCGCCTGCAGCAGCTGGCGTTCTTCGCCGCGCCGGCGGCTGCGGTCCGCGAGGTCCTGCAGCTGGCGCATCTGGCGCGCGACCGCGGCGTTGGCAGCCTTCTGCAGGCGCGTGTCGATGGTCGTGCGCACCACCAGGCCGTCGGCGTAGATGTCGTGGTCCTCGCTGTCGGCCCAGGCGATCAGCCACTTGCGCAGGTGCTGGGCGACGTGCGGGGCGATGCCGATCGGCTCGTTCTGCTTTTCGAAGTCGAGCCGCAGCGGCCGCGCGGCCAGCACCTCGGCGCGCTTTTCGTCGAGCTTGCCGGCCTTGACCATCTGCGCCAGCACCAGGTTGCGGCGATCGCGCGCGCGCTCCGGGTTCAGCACCGGGTTGTAGTAGGCGGTGCCCTTGAGCATGCCCACGAGCGTGGCGGCCTCCGACACGTCGAGCTTGTCGGCCGACTTGTCGAAATAGGTGCGCGCGGCCATCTCGATGCCGAACGCGTTGTAGAGGAAAGGCACCGTGTTCAGGTAGGTCTCGAGGATCTCGTCCTTCGAGTACACCGCCTCGATCTTCAGCGCGGTGATCGCCTCCTTGGCCTTGCGGTTGACCGACACCGCGCGCCCGATCTCGTCCGGGTACATGTTGCGGGCGAGCTGCTGCGTGATGGTGGAACCGCCCTCGCGCTTGCCGCGCAGGGTGTTCAGCACCGCCGCGCCGGTGCGCCGCACGTCGATGCCGTGGTGTTCGTAGAAGCGGCGGTCCTCGGTGGAGATCAGCGCATCGACCACCGGCTTCGAGATCTTCTTGAGCGGCACCCACTGCCGGTTCACGCGCTTGAATTCCGCCAGCACCACGCCGTCGGCCGACATCAGCACGCTCGGTTCCTCGGCGCGCGCCTTGCGCAAGTCGGAGATGCTGGGCGTGAACGGGATCAGCACCAGCAGGTACAGCACGATCAGCGTGGGCAGGGCCAGCACCGCCTTGGCCGGGTGGCGGCGAGCGAGGTCGCGCAGGCGTCGCAACTGGGCGACGGTCCAGGCCTGGGCCCGGACGAAGGCCGGATTCATCGGGAGCAATCTAGTGGGGAGTTTGGCTGAGCCATGTAGGACTCGGTCGCAAGCGGACGGTTCAGCTCACGAGGTCAAAGGTTGTAACGAGCGAACGATGTTAACCGCCCGCGCGCTTCACTTTCACGCCGCGCTGCTGCAGCAGAGCCATGATCTTTTCCACGTGGTCGCCCTGGACCTCGATCGTGCCGTCCTTCACGGTGCCGCCGGAACCGCAGGCGGCTTTCAGTTCCTGGCTCAGCTTCAGCAGGTCGCCGGCAGCGCCGCGCACGACGGTCACCGCCTTGCCGCCGCGGCCCTTGGTCTCGCGCAGCACGCGCACGATGCCGTCGGCGGAAGGCGCGGCTTCGGTCGCGGGTTTGCGGCAGGTGCATTGGACCGTGGGCCGGCGGCACACCGGGCACATGCGGCCGCCTTCGGTGGAGTACACCAGGCCGCCACTGGAGGATTTCGGTTTCATCGCGGGCGAAGTATGCCCGCGCGGCGGATCACCGCCGAGAAGCGATCCACTCGATCACGACGACGACCGCCGCGATCAGCAACACCCACACCTCGACCGAGTTCATGGAGTGCTCCGCATACGAACTCGGCACGGCCCGGGAAATCTGGTGAAGGATCTGCATGGCGCCCTCCTCGAATTGGCGGGATGCCGGTCAACGCCCTGCAGCAAAGTTAGCACCCGGTGCGCGCGCCTGCATCGGTCGAACGGGAGGCACCGTGCGCGCATCAGGGGCTTGCGCGTGCTTTGGTACTCAGTACAGCGGCGGCGTGCTCGCGGGCGGCTTGCGCACGCGCGCCGCCTGTTCGAAAGCGTAAGCGCAGGACAGCAACTTCGCCTCGCTGTAATCGAGTGCGAGCAACTCGGCGCCGATCGGCACGCCGAGCGGCGCGGTCGCGCTCGGCTCGGAGAATCCACCGGGGAAGGTCACCGCCGGAAAGCCGGTGCCGTGCGACAGCATGCCATTGCGCTCCGGTTGCTCCGCCAGGCCCGCGCGCGCCACCAGCACGCGCTGCAGCGGATAGAGGATGGCATCCAGTTGCAGGTCCGCCATCGCCGCCGCCACCAGCACGCGCAAGTTGTCGCGGTTGAGCATGCGCTCGCGGTAGGTGGCGTCGGCGAGGCCATCCTCGATCGCGATCTCCGCCTCCATCGTCTTCTGGATGTCCGGAGAGGCAGTCTTCGTATCCACGAGCTGGCGGAAGCTCGTGACCGGTTGGTGGGGGCCGAGCCCCGCGAAGTACCTGTCGAAGGCGGCGCGCGCCTCGAAGCGGTCGGTGCTCACGTTGGCCGCCAGCGCGTCGAACCCGGGAAGGGAGAAGCGCACGACCGTCGCGCCCTGCGACTCCATCGTGCGCATCACCTGCTCCATCACGCGATTCACCTTCGCATGCCGCGCCTCGGCGCCGCAGAGGTTTTCCAGCAGGCCGATGCGCGCGCCCTGCAGCGCGTTCGCATCGAGGCCCGCCGCGTAGCTACGCGGCGGCTTGCCCATCCCCAGCGCGGTCACCGGATCCCGCGGGTCGTAGCCCACCATCGCATCGAGCAGCAGTGCGGCGTCCTTCACCGTGCGCGCGATCGGCCCGGCCTCGTCCTGCGTGAAGCTGTTGGGCATGACGCCGCCGCGGCTCACCAGCCCGCGCGTGGGCCGCACGCCCACCAGGCTGCAGGCCGAGGCGGGCGAACGGATCGACTGCCCGGTGTCGCTGCCAGTGCCGAGCACGGCGAAGCTGGCGGCGATCGCCGCGCCGGTGCCACCGCTGGAGCCGCCCGGCGTGCGCGTGAGGTCGTAGGGATTGAGCACCTGCCCGCCGAGGCTGCTGACCGACACGCCGCCGCGCGCGAACTCCTGCAGGTTCGCCTTGCCCAGGATCAGCGCGCCGGCCTGGCGAATCCGCTCCACCGTGAAGGCGTCGGCGGCGGGCTGCGAATCCTTCATGGCGACGCTGCCGCCGCTGGTGGGCATGTCCTTCGTGTCGAAGTTGTCCTTCAGGATCACCGGGATGCCGTGCAGCGGACCGACGCGGCCCTGCTTCGCCCGGTATTGGGCATCCAGGCGCGCCGCTTCCTCCAGCGCCTTCGGGTTCACGGTGATCATCGCGCGCAGCGCGGGACCGCGGCGGTCGTACGCCTCGATGCGCGCGAGGCAGCCCTGCACCAGTTCGACGACGGTGAGATCGCCGCTGCGGAAGGCGGCATGGATGCCGTCGATGGTTGCTTCTTCGAGGACGAAGTTCATCGGCGCCATTGTGGCGCGGCCGTGCTCAGGGCAGGTTCTCGCGGAACACCACCTGGCTGCGCACCTGCTCGACCCCGCTGTTCGGCTCGCGGCCGTCGCGCAGGTTGGCGAAGATGCGCACGCAGTTCATCACCGCGCCCTGCGGGTTCTGCGTGATCACCGCGTCCATCGTGCCGTCGATCAGCAGGGCGCGCGTGTCGGGCGTGAGGCCGTGGCCGATGAAGACCGGCTTGGCGGCCAGCCGCGCCTCGTGGATCGCGCGGCCGATGCCTTCGGCGCCGCCGCCGATGTTGTAGATGCCGGAGAGGTCCGGGTGCTGCTCGAACAGGGCGCGCGCCTGCCGGTAGTTTTTCTGCGCGTCGTCGTGCCCTTCGCGCAGGCCCACCACGCGCACGCCGGGATACTGCTCGTCGAACAGGTGCAGGAAGCCGGCCTCGCGCTCCTCGTGCGCACGATAACTCAATGAGCCGGCGATCATCGCCACCTTGGCGCCGCCGCTGCGCGCGGCCGGGCCCATGAAACGCGCGATCAGGTAAGCGGCGGTGCGGCCCGCCGCGCGGTTGTCGAGGCCGACGTAGGCGGCGCGGCGCGAGTTCGACAGGTCGGAGATCAGCGTGATGGTGGGCACGCCGCGGTCGGCGAGTTCGGCCACCGCCTCGCGCACGACCGGATGCTCCAGCGCCATGAAGGCGATGCCGTCGCTCTTCCTGCCGTGCCGCAGCAACTGCCGCGCGAGCGCCGCCGGATCGAAGCTCTCGATGTATTCGGCCTGGCAGCGCACGTTGAACGGCTCCCAGTGCTCGTGCGAATAGCCGATCAGGTCGCCCAGCATGCGCAGGAAGCGGTTGCTGCCCTCCGGGATCAGGAAGGACAGGCGCAGCGGCCTGGTCGCGATCGCGGCCTGCGTCTGCGCGGGCGCGGCATACCCCAGGTCGGACGCCGCGCGCATCACCCGCTGCACCGTGGAGGCGCGCACGCCGCTGCGGCCGTGCAGCACCCGGTCCACCGTGGCGAGCGACACTTCGGCGCGGAGCGCCACTTCTTCCATGCGCGGCAGGGACACCTCAGAACCCCTCAAATCGCCGGTTTGACGCGTCCGGCCTCTGGCGCCTACTCTAGCGGCACTCAAGGGGGCGGACAAGCCGGACGTCCTCAGAAGACCTCAAAACCCCTCAGACCAGGAGACAAGACCATGACCCGGACGACCGCCACGCGCCGTACCGTTCTGCGCCAGCTCGGCGCCCTCCCCGCCGCCACGTTCGCGGCCGCCGTGCCGCGTTTCGCGCACGCCGCGGAGTACTCGCTGAAGTACGGCAACAACCTGCCGGTGACGCATCCGCTGAACGTGCGCGCGCAGGAAGCCGCGGACCGCGTCGCCAGGGAGAGCAAGGGCCGCGTCGAGATCAAGATCTTCCCGAACAACCAGCTGGGCGGCGACACCGACATGCTGGCGCAGGTGCGCTCGGGCGGCATCGACTTCTTCACGCCGTCGGCGCTGGTGATCGCCACGCTGGTGCCGGTGGCCGCGATCAACGCCACCGGTTTCGCCTTCGCCGACTACGGCCAGGTGTGGAACGCCATGGACGGCAAGGTCGGCGCGCACGTGCGCTCGGCGATCGCCAAGATGCGCCTGCATGCCTTCGAGAAGATGTGGGACAACGGCTTCCGCCAGATGACCAGCAGCAAGGCGCCGATCGCCTCCGCGAAGGACATGGACGGCCTGAAGATCCGCGTGCCGGTGAGCCCGCTGTCGGTGAGCATGTTCAAGGGCCTGGGCGCCTCGCCCGCCAGCCTGCAGTTCAGCGAGGTCTATTCCGCGCTGCAGACGAAGATCGTCGACGCGCAGGAGAACCCGCTGCCCATCATCCAGGTGGCCAAGCTGTTCGAGGTGCAGAAGCACTGCTCGCTCTCGAACCACATCTGGGACGGCTTCTGGTTCATCGCCAACGGCCGCATGTGGGACGGCCTGCCCGCCGACCTGAAGGGCATCGTCTCCACGGCGATCAACGACGCCGGCCTGAAGCAGCGCGAGGACATCAAGAAGCTCAACGAAACCCTGCAGGCCGACCTCACCGCCAAGGGCCTCGCCTTCAACAAGGCCAGCCCCGACAGCTTCCGCGCCAAGCTGCGCGAAGCCGGTTTCTACGGCGAGTGGAAGGGCCGCTTCGGCGACGAGGCCTGGGGCCTGCTGGAGCAGTCGGTCGGCAAGCTCGCCTGAACCCGCGGATCCGCCCATGTCCGCATCCCTGACGCACGACGCGGCGCCCGTGCCGCCGTCGCAGGCCGCCGTGGGCGGCGCCGCGCACCGCCTCGACCGCGGCCTCGGCGCCGTCGTCGAGACCCTCGCCGCCAGCCTGGTGCTGGTGGAGATCTGCGTGCTGCTCGCCGGCGTGGTCGCGCGCTACGTCTTCCACAAGCCGCTGGTGTGGTCCGACGAACTCGCCTCGGTGCTGTTCCTGTGGCTGTCGATGCTGGGCGCGGTGGTGGCATTGCGCCGCGGCGAGCACATGCGCATGACGGGCCTGGTCAGCCGCGTCGGTCCCGGGGCGCAGGCGATGCTGGAAACACTGGCCCTCACGATTCCACTGGCCTTCCTCGCGCTGGTGATGTGGCCGGCCTTCGAGTACGCCTACGAGGAAGTCCCCGTGGTGAGTCCCGCCATGGAGATCAGCAACGCCTGGCGCGCCAGCGCGATTCCGGTGGGCCTCGGGCTCATGGGCATCGTCGCGCTGCTGCGCCTGTTCCGCCAGCACGCGCCGCGCCGCATCGCGCTGGCGCTCGCCGCGACGGCGGCGGTCGTGGCGCTGTTCTGGTTCGCCGGCCCGGCGCTCGCGCCGCTCGGCAAGCTGAACCTGGTGATCTTCTTCGTGGTGCTGGTCGCGGCCTGCGTGTTCGGCGGCGTGCCGATCGCCTTCTCCTTCGCGCTCGCCACCTTCGGCTACCTCGCGCTCACCACCCGCACGCCGCTGCTGGTGATGGTGGGCCGCCTCGACGAAGGCATGTCGCACCTGATCCTGCTGGCGGTGCCGCTGTTCATCTTCCTCGGCGCGCTGATCGAGATGACGGGCATGGCGAAAGCCATGATCCAGTTCCTCGCCAGCCTGCTGGGCCACGTGCGCGGCGGCCTGTCGTACGTGCTGATCGGCGCGATGTACCTGGTGTCGGGCATCTCCGGTTCCAAGATCGCCGACATGGCGGCGATCGCGCCGGTGCTGTTCCCCGAGATGAAGAAGCGCGGCGCGAAGCCGGGCGACCTGGTGGCGCTGCTGTCGGCCACCGGCGCGCAGACCGAAACGATCCCGCCTTCGATCGTGCTGATCACCATCGGCTCGGTGACCGGCGTGTCGATCGCGGCCCTGTTCACCGGCGGCCTGCTGCCGGCCGTGGTGGTGGGCGCCTTCCTGTGCGCCGTGGTGTGGTGGCGCTACCGCCGCGAGGACCTGTCGGGCGTCACCCGCTACGGCAAACGCGAGATCGGCCGCTTCCTGCTGGTGGCGCTGCCCGCCATCGCCCTGCCCTTCGTGATCCGCGCCGCGGTGGTCGAAGGCGTCGCCACCGCCACCGAGGTGTCCACCATCGGCATCGTGTACTCGGTGCTGGTAGGCGTGTTCATCCACCGCCAGTTCGACCTGAAGCGGCTCAAGCCGATGCTGGTCGAGACTGCCTCGCTGACCGGCGCGATCATCTTCATCGTCGGCTGCGCCACCGCCATGGCCTGGGGCCTCACGCAATCGGGCTTCTCGCAGGACCTCGCCACCTGGATGAAGGGCATGCCCGGCGGCGCGCTCGGCTTCATGGCGATCTCCATCGTCGCCTTCGTGGTGCTGGGCAGCGTGCTGGAAGGCATCCCGGCGATCGTGCTGTTCGGTCCCCTGCTGTTCCCGATCGCCAAGGCGGTGGGCATCCACGAGGTGCACTACGCGATGGTGGTGATCTTCGCCATGGGCATCGGCCTGTTCGCGCCGCCCTTCGGCGTGGGCTACTACGGCGCCTGCGCCATCAGCAAGATCCATCCCGACGAGGGCCTGCCGCACATCGGCGGCTACATCCTGGCGCTGCTGGTGGGTCTCGTCGTCGTCGCCTTCGTGCCCTGGATCTCCATCGGTTTCCTGAAATGACCCGCCGTCATTCCCGCGGAGGCGGGAACCCAGGGCATTCGCCAGGGCTGCGCGCGAGCGCGCGGTTCGCAAGCCCTGGTTCCCCGCCTCCGCGGGGATGACGCCAACCCATCGAAAGACTTTCGCAATGAGCAGATTCTTCGGCGAGATCCGCCAGGTGGCCTACCTCGTGCCCGACATCGAGGCGGCCATGGACTACTGGGCCAACGTGCTGGGCGTGGGCCCGTGGTTCTACAACCCGCGCGTGCCGATCCGCAACTACACCTACCGCGGCGAGCGCTACGAGCCGCACAATTCGGTGGCGCTGGCGAATGCCGGCGGCCTGCAGGTGGAACTGCTGCAGGTGCGCAACGACGTGCCCTCGATGTACCGCGACTTCATCCGCGCGGGCCACCAGGGCGCACAACACTTCGCCTACTGGACGGAAAACTTCGACGCCGACCTGGAGCGCGCCGAAGCCGCCGGCTTCGAGGTGTGCATGGGCGGCGAGGTCGGCGAGAACGGACGCTTCGTCTACTTCGAGGACCGTTCGCATCCCGGACGGCATCCCGGCACCGTCGTGGAGCTGTCGGAAGTCGCCGGCCCCAAGGGCAAGCTGTTCCGCCTGATCCGCGACGCCGCCCTCGACTGGGACGGCAAGGATCCCGTGCGGCCCTTTCCCGACCTGGACACGCTGTGACGATGCGCGACGATCGCTTCGAGGCCAGCTACCTGATCGAGACGCCGCTGGACCCGGCGCACGTGGCCGAGGTGCTGGCGGGCGAGCAGTCCTGCGGCACCTTCGCGCGGGTCGAGGGCGAGACGGACGCCCTGCGCGAACGCGCGCGCGCCAACGTGGAAGCCATCGAACTGCTGGACGTGGCCGAGCGTCCCGCGCTGCCCAATGGCTGGATGGAACGCCGCGGCATGCTGCGCGAGCCGCAGCGCTGGCAGCGCGCGCGCCTGCGGGTGAGCTTTCCGGTCGCCAACGTCGGCGCCAACCTGCCGACACTCGCCGCGACCGTCTCGGGCAACCTGTTCGACCTCGGCGAAGTGACGGGGCTGCGGCTCGAGTCGCTGCGCCTGCCGGCGGCCTACCGCCGCCAGTTCGACATGCCCGTGCAGGGCATCGACGGCACGCGCCGTCTCACCGGAGTGCAAGGCCGTCCGCTGATCGGCACCATCGTCAAGCCCAACGTGGGCCTGTCGGCGGAAGAGACCGGCGAACTGGCCGGGCGGCTGTGCGAAGCCGGCGTCGATTTCATCAAGGACGACGAGGTCTGCGCCAATCCCGCCCATGCGCCGCTGGAGCAGCGCGTGCGCGCGGTGATGCGCCGCGTGCGCGCCCATCGCGACCGCACCGGCAAGCTCGTGATGGTGGCCTTCAACATCAGCGACGACACGGACGCCATGCGCCGCCACGCCGACCTGGTGGAACGGGAAGGTGGCAGCTGCGTGATGGCGAGCCTCAACTGGTGCGGCTACTCCGCGATCCAGACGCTGCGCCGGCACACCAGCCTCGCGATCCACGGCCACCGCAACGGCTACGGCGCGCTGTCGCGCCATCCGCTGCTGGGATTCTCCTTCCAGGCCTGGCAGGCCTTGTGGCGCCTCGCCGGCGTCGACCACATGCACGTGCACGGCCTGCAGGGCAAGTTCTCGCAGACCGACGAAGAGGTGATCGAGTCGGCGCACGACACGCTGGCGCCGCTGGCCGAAGGCCTGGACGACCGCGTGCTGCCCGCCTTCTCCAACGGCCAGTGGGCCGGCACCGTGCCGGCCACCTGGGACAGCGTGCGCAGCAACGACCTGCTGTTCATGTCCGGCGGCGGCATCCTCGCGCACCCGGACGGCCCGGCCGCCGGCGTGGCCAGCCTGCAGCAGGCATGGGACGCGGTGCAGCGCGGCGAGACGCTCGCCGACCGCGCCGCGCGCTCGCCCGAACTGCGCCACGCCATCGAGTTCTTCGGCAGGAAGGCGGGATGACCTCTCCCCGCGTGGGCTGGTACGGCGACGACTTCACCGGCGCGAGCGACACGCTGGCGGTGTTCACGCAGGCCGGCTTGCGCGCCTTGCTGTTCCTCGGCGTGCCCTCGGAGCAGCAGCAGGACGAAGCGCAGCGCGTGCTGGGCGGACCGCCGGATGCCGTGGGCATCGCCGGCGCCACGCGCAGCATGGCGCCCGATGCGATGCGGCGCGAGCTCGCGCCGGCCGGCGCGTTCTTCGCGCGCCAGCAGGTGCGGGTGCTGCACTACAAGGTGTGCTCCACCTTCGACAGCGCACCCGGCACCGGCAGCATCGGCGCGGCCGTGGCCACGCTGCGCCCGCACGTGGAAAATCCGATGGTGGCGATCGCCGGCGGCCAGCCCAGCCTGGGCCGCTACTGCGCCTTCAGCAACCTGTTCGCCGCGTCCGGCCGCGGCGGCGCGGTGGAACGCATCGACCGCCACCCCACCATGCGCCAGCATCCGGTGACGCCGATGCACGAGGCGGACCTGCGCCGGCACCTCGCGCTGCAGGGCCTGGAGACGATGGGCGCGCTGCACTATCCGGTCTACGACCTGCGCGAGGACGAACAGGACGCGGCGCTGCGCGCAGCCGCCGATGCAGCGTCGTCCGCCGTGCTGTTCGACGTGGCCCATGCCAACCACCTGCGACCGCTGGGCCGCCTGCTCTGGGATTCCGCGCAGCGGCAGCGGCTGCTGGCCGTGGGGCCGAGCAGCGTCGCGCAAGCGCTGGTGGCGCACTGGGGCACGGATTCGCAGCCGCACTCCGCACCGCGGCTCGCACCTGCATCCGGGCCGGTGTTCGTGCTGGCCGGCAGCCTGTCCCCGGTGACGGCGCGGCAGGTGCGCGCCGCGCGCTCTTACCAGCCCCTGACTATCTCCAGCGCGACGCTGCTCGATGCCCAGGCCCGTGCGCGCGCAGTGCAGGCGATCGGCGAGGCGCTGCGCGCCGGCCGCCACGTGCTGGCCTTCAGCGCGCCGGACGATCCCGCCGCCGCCGACACGCGCCAGGCGCGCGACGTCGCCGCCGCATCGGCGCGGCTGCTGCGTGAAGTGCTCGAAGGCGCATGGCGCGACGGCCGGCCGCTGCGCCGCGTCGGCGTCGCGGGCGGCGACACCTCGAGCCTCGCCGTGCAGGCGCTGGCGCCCTGGGCGCTGTCCTGCGCCGCCACGCTCGGCGCGGGTGTGACGGTGAGCCGCGCGCATGCCACGCACCCCGCCGTCGACGGCCTCGAGCTGATGCTCAAGGGCGGCCAGATGGGCGCGGAGAGCGTGTTCGAGGAATTGCTCGCCCGCTAGGCGAACGCCCCCGGATCCGCGGCCGGCACCGCCATGTGCCACACGGCGCCCTCCTGCGAGGACCCGAAGGGGTAGACATCCGGCTCGCCCTCGCCCACCTGCACGTCCGGCTCGGAGCGGAACAGGCGGCCGAACAGCTTGCGGCTGTGCGCATTGAGGCGCTCCACGAAGTAGCGGTGCGCCCCCAGGCCGACCTGGCTGTTCGAGAAGTCGACATAGCGGAAGCCCGGGCCGCGCAGCAGGTCGGTGCCGGGCGCCGCGCCCAGCTTCTCCTGCTTGCCGCCGTCGGCGATGAAGGCGCCGAACAGCACCGAATCGCCCTTGTGGAAGGCGAGGTAGGTGCGGCCGCGCGGCCGCAGCTGGTGCGCCCAGCCCTTGTGGCCGTCGGCACGCACGCAAGGCGCGAGCAGCACGATGTTGTGGGCCGCGCCCAGCGATTCGGCCGCGCCGGGCACCTCCAGCGCGTTCTGCAGGTAGTGCGCGCCCAGGCTGTGCGCCGCGATCGAGAAGCGCTGCGCGTTGGAGATCAGCCGCGCCGTCGCCATGTGGCGCAGGAAGCGCGCGAGCGCGTCGACGGCATCGAGCGCGTTGGTCTTGGCCTGGTGGTAGCGGCGCGCGAGCTGCTGGCCCGTCGGCGTGTTGCGGTTCAGGGGATTGACCATGGCGATCTCGCCTTCTTCCGCCGGCACGTCGGGCGCCTCCAGCCGCGGCAGCGGGCTGCCGTCGCACAGCAGGCCCTCGGAAGCCCAGGAGAAGCCGATCACTTCCACGTCGTATTCCGCTTCCAGCTGGGCGCAGCGGTTGAAGCAGTGCGTGGGCGTGGTGCCGTGGCCGTGGATGTAGACGAGCAGCGGCCGCGGACCGCGGAACAGCGGCAGCAGCAGGTCGAGCGCGTCGGCCTCGCTGGCCTCGTCGTCGACGTCGGCGACCGCCCAGCGGCTGCCGCCGTCGCGGGTGACCGAAGCGACGCCGATGCGGCTGGCGCCGGGAGCGAAACCGGGAGCGAAGGCCGACGCGTCCTGGTGGTGCGGCAGCACGTGGCGGTGGGTGAAGACGAGCATGGGGGACTCCTCGCGTGGCGAGCGGAAAGTCTGCTCCGCGCCGGCGCGCCCGTCAGCCACCCCGATGGGGGAGCAGCGCAGCGCGGCTTGGGTTCTCCCTAGCATGCGCGTCCTACGGCCGGGCGTAGCATGCCGCGTTCCCGAACGAAACCGCGCTCCGGAAAGCGCCCATCAGCACAGGAGGCGTCGATGCCCGAATCCAAGCTGCGGCCCAACCGCCGGCAGATCCTTTCCGCAGCCGCCGCCCTCGGCGCGGCGGCGGTCGCTCCAGGTCTTGCGCGCGCCCAGGGCG
>NZ_DASVNN010000031.1:0-18439 GCF_036383835.1 Ramlibacter sp. | reverse complement strand
GGTCTTGCCGGTGTCCGGGTTGTCCAGCGCGATGCGGCGGCCCAGGTTGTCGTAGCTCGCCTGCGTGAGGTTGCCGCGGTCGTCCTTGACCTCCACGATCTGCTTGAGAGGGTCGTAGCGGTAGCTGGTCCACAGCGTCTGGCCAGAGAGGAACTCCTGCACCGAGGTGATCTGCTCCTGCACGTCGCGGTAGCTCGCCTTGCGCTTGCCGTTGGCGTCCGTGACGATGGTGCGGAACTGCGTGAGGCCGTCGCGGTCGCCGCCGAAGCCGTACTGCATCGTGGTGACGGTGTCGTCCGGCAGCACCGTGCGGGTGGTGCGGTCCATCACGTCGTACTCGGTGCGCGTCGGCTGGATCGTGTCGAACGCCGCGTTGAAGGCGCCGGGGTTGCCCAGCGGCTCGGTGACCGGGTAGTACTGCGCCACGGAGCGGCCCACCGCGTCGAACAGCACGCGGCCGGACACGCTCATCACGTCGACCGGCGCGCTGGTCGCGCCCATGAAGAGCGAGATGTCCTTCTTGGTCTGCACGACGCGCTTGAGGCCGTCGGTGAACAGCACCGTGTCGATCGGGTCGGCGGCGTTGCGGAACACGTCCAGGTGGCGCGTGCGCGCCCAGGGCACCGTGGCCTCGGGGTGGTACTCCATCCGCAGCGTGGCCTGGCCGGTGCCGGTCTGGTACGGGCCCGTGACCGTCGTCGTTCGGCCGAACTGGTCGTAGGTGTAGTCGGTCGGGTTGTTGTTGGTGTCGGTGGTGTTGAGGACCTTGCCGTACTTGTAGTGGTGCGTGGCCGAGGAGCCCAGGCCGAAGCTGTCCACGATGCCCACGATGTGCGTGGAGACCACCGGGTCGTAGCTGTATTCCAGGCGATAGCGCTGGTTGCGGTGGTTCACCGGCCCGAGCACGTTGGCCAGGGTGCCGTCCACGTTGTAGCCCAGGTCCGTGACGGCGGCGTCGCCGTTCTCCAGGAACTGGCGCACCTGCACCAGGTTCGCGGTGCCGGGCGAATACGTCGCCTCGCGCGAACGCATCAGGCGGCCGGCGCCTTCGACGCGGATGCTGGTGGGCTTGCCCACGATCCAGTTGGTGGTGTCGCGGGTGTAGGCGATGGTGGCGCGCACGTCGTCGTCGGCGCCCACGTCGCCGGCATCGAAGAACTCCACCACGTTGCCGTACTCGTCGTAGCGGTGCGTGGTGTAGGTCTGCTTGCCGGCGCTGCCGGTGCCTTCATACCAGGCGTGATCCATGCGGACCAGTTGCGGGAACACCGTCGCACTGCGGATCTCGTCGCCCGGGACGGCGGCGCCGTCGGCGACCGCCACCGCGTCGTACTGGTTCTTGCTCTCGGTGAACGCGCGTCCCGCGGCGTCTTCCATCACGGTGCGCGCCAGCAGGCCCTTGGTCGCATAGGCCCGGTTCAGGTACTCGCTGGTGTTGCGGCGGTAGGCGGATTCGCCCTGCGTGACGTCGCGCTGCGTCTCGACCACCTTCGAATAGCCGTAGAACTCGCGCTCGGCACGGTCGTAGAAGCCGTCCTGGTAGTCGTACGTGGTCAGCAGCGTGTCGACGCCGTCGCCGGCGTGGCCGTCGTTCACCGCCACGCGCGTCAGCGTCCACTTGGAATGCGGCTGGTTGTAGGTGTTGCCGTCGCGGGTGTAGTCGAACTCCATGCTCGCGCCGAGCGGACGCACCACGCGCTTGAGCAGGTGCGTGCGGCCGATGAAGTTGCCGGCGACATTCAGCTCGCTGTCCTTCTCGGAGTGGACGTAGTCGACGTAGCCGTCGCCGTCCATGTCGCGGAAGACGTATTCGGGGCGGCCGAGGGTCACGCCCGCGTGCAGGCCGGGGTTGACCACGACCTTGACCAGCGCGACGCTGAAGCCGACCGTGATGAACACACCGCCGCCGAGCGACACCTGCTTGTCCACCGAGACCTTGCCGCCCTGGCCGCTGGGCCAGGCGAAGCTGTCGCCGTAGCCGTTGCCGGTGTTCAGGCGCACCGTGAACGGATTGCCGGCAATCAGCTTGTCCGGCAGGCCGTCGCCGTTGATGTCGAGGTAGGTTTCCTTCGTCTTGGTTTCGCTGACCGACAGGTTGAGGCCGCCGCCCCAGCTCAGGAAGTCCTTCTGGTAGCCCAGCGTGGCGCCGCCGCCGACGTTGATGGTCTTGCCTTCATTGAGCTGGCCGCCGCCCCATGCCTCGGGGATGCCGAAGCGATATCCCAGGTTCAGGGCGACGGTGCCGTCCGCGTAGACCTTGTCCGGCAGTCCATCGCCGTTGATGTCCAGCAGATCGTGCTTGCCTTCGGTGGTGCCCTGGCCGATGCTGGCGCTGAAGCCCAGGGACGGCATGTCCATGCCCTGCTTCGCGCCGCCCACCGAGTGGGTGCCGTTGCCGGCCAGGTAGCCCCTGAAGTTGGCGATGCCCACGGCGACGTTGCCGGCGCCGTCCGTGCTGGCGCCGTAGGTTTCGTTGTCGCTTTCGCGCGCGGAGCCGAGGCCGTTGCCGCGCGTGGAGGCCTCCAGCGGTCCCGTCATGCGCGTGTACTGCACGCCGCCGTTGCCGATCACGTCCGGGAAGCGGTCGCCGTTCAGGTCCTGGTAATCGACCAGGCTCTTGCTGCTGCCCTTGCTGCCCGTGATGCCGAGGGTGACGGAATCGTTCTCCGACTGCGAGATCCGCGACACCGCGCCGGCGCCGGCGAACTGGTCCGACGTCGGGACGCGGATGTCGTCGAGGCCCATCCGCGACGAGCTCAGGACCTCGGCGCCTGCCCACGCACCGGCGTCCATGCCGCCCCAGCGCGCCTCCGCGGGCTGCTGCAGGAACGGATACACGCGGAGGGTTTCCGCCTTGGTGTTCTCGGTGATCCCGAGCAGCG
The DNA here is from genome assembly GCF_036383835.1 of Ramlibacter sp. GTDB lineage: Bacteria > Pseudomonadota > Gammaproteobacteria > Burkholderiales > Burkholderiaceae_C > Ramlibacter. The sequence continues at coordinate 15,557 of NZ_DASVNN010000031.1, read as the reverse complement.
ACTGGTCGATGGCGCGCGTCGCGCGCTCCCCGTCGCCGTTGTAGCCCACCACGCCCCAGCCGCGGTACGGCTGCGGGAACAGTTCGTCGGCGGACGGCGTGTGCAGCGCCGACGGCACGGCCGCGCCGTTGGCCTTCACATCGAGCTTCGCCAGCCAGCCGGCAAAAGCCGCGTCGCGCGAACTGAGGTCGAAGAACAGCTCGTCGCCGGCTGCTGCGGCCACGTCCAGGCTCACCGTCTGCTCGATGGCGCCGCCAGTCCCGTTGAACTCGACCGTCCGCTTGCCCAGGAGCTGGCCGCGGCGCTTCACCGTCAGCACCGCGCTGGTCTTCTGGCCCGCGGGCAATCCGGTCAGTTGCACGACCGCCTGCACCGGCAGGTTGCCGGCCGCAGTCGCGACGTAGCCCGCCTGCGGAGCGGTCAGCTTGTCGACCGGGTACAGGTCCATGTCGTAGCGCACCGGCACCTGGACGACGTAGTTGCCCTTGTTGTCCGTCACCGTCACGCCCGCCGCGGCGATGTAGTACGCCTTGGGCGCGAACTTCACGCGGGCTGCATCGATCGGCGAGTCGACCAGCACCCGGACGTCCAGCACGTCGCCCTGGGCGACGGTCAGGTCCTGGGCGAGATCCAGCACGCCCGTGTCCGCCGCGGCCAGCGTGCGCCGGGAGACTTCGGTGCCGTTGCGAAGGACCGCCAGCGTCACGTCGTCGGTGGTGGCGCCCGTCTTCTCCAGCACGCCGGCCAGTCGCACCGTGCCGGCCAGCGCGATCGGGATGCCTGCCTTGCGGCCGGCCAGCGTGAAGTCGCGCGCCGCGCCATAGGCGTACACCGGGAGGTTGTTGACGTCGGTGCGTGCGAGATCCACGTTCAGGTAGCGGACCTGCGCGTCCCAGGCAACCTGGTCGTACGCGCCGTTGAACACCGACTGCACCCGGAAATACAGGCGGTCGCCGCGGCGTACCGGCACCGTCGAAACGCCAGCAGGCGCGTGCGCCGCGTAGTCGTTGCCCTCGATGCGGGCCGACCACAGCTCCGCGCCTTCGAGCTGGATCGCCACGCGCACGCCGTCGGCGCCCGTGTAGGCCGCGCGTTTCGGGCTGGTGTCCTGCACCAGCCGCACCGCGCCGTCGATCTGCACCGTGCCGTCGTAGGGCGCCACCCAGCGCCGCAGCGTGTCCAGCATCGGGAAGTTGGCGGCGCGCGTGGTCTGGATGCGGGAGAGGTCGGGCAGCAAGCCCCGGCCGTCGACCACGCTGGCCCCGATCGCCACCGGCGTGTCGGTGCTGTTGGGGCTGAAAGTCGGAACGCCGGCGGCGTTGACATAGCCGAACAGCACGCGGCCGCCGCTCACGATGTCGGTCAGGCCGTCGCCGTTGACGTCGGTGAAGTAGGTGTCCGACTCGTTGATGGCCTCGTGGTGGTCGGCCTGGATCGGCATGAACAGGAAGATTTCCCCGCCGATGGTGGTGCTGGTGACCTTCTCGCGCGAGATCGCCGGCAGGCTGGGGAGCGACACGGGCTCGCCGAACACCGGCCGGCCGCGCGGACCCGACAGGTTGGGCCGGTAGGTGAAGCCGCCACCGCCGCGGAACACCTTGTCCGGGAGGCCGTCCCCGTTCATGTCGGCCATCGTGATCAGGCTTTCGGTTTCCGCCTCGCTGTAGCCCACCTTGACGCCGGCGCTGGCGATCTTGCTGGTCGGGCTGCCGGAGCCGACGCCCACGTACAGGTGGCCGCCGATATTGGTGCCCACGGTGCCGCCCACGGCGCTGGCCAGGCCCTGGTCCATCAGCCCGGCATCGATGTTGTCGTTGCCGACGCCCCAGCCACGCGCCGGCGAGAAGCCGTGATAGGCCCCCGCCGCATCCCGCGCCTCGTCGAAGTACTCGAACGCGTGGTTGTTGAACGCCGTGACGCCATCCTCGCCGTACTGCGTGACCTTCGTCAGCAGCGTCTTCTTGAACGCACCCGTCACATAGTCGAACTTGTAGCGGCGGATCAACGGGTTGCCCGCGCTGGTGAGGCTCACGTCGATGCCCACCAATCTCTGGTCCATCACCGTCTTGAACCCCGGCCGCCCATCGACCATCACGTCGGTGCGCCCGCCACTGCGCTGGAAACTTACCTCGTACGGTCCGGGCACGCCCGGCCGCCCGGTGTAGTTGATGCGCTTCAGGTAGATCTGGCGCCACGGTTCGCCGCCGGCGCCGCCGTTCACCACGTCGTAGGTGTAGACGATGGTGTTTCCGTTGGTGTCGCGCACTTCCTTCAGCGCCCAGCGGAACACGTTGCCCTTGCCCGGTTCCGCGAGCACGGCGTTCGCGTCCTGCCCGCCTTCGGGCCGGCCGCCGTAGAAGAAGCGGGTCCCGTTCTTGTCCGTCACCTCCCACCAGTACGCGTTCGGCGCGCCGCCGTGGCGCACGATGCGCCGGAACTGGCCTTCGATGCGGGTGTGGAACACCTTCCCGGCGCTGCGCGGCCTGAGCTCGCCGCGATGGGCGACGGGCGTGAGCGACTCGCCGTCGAGCGTGTAGGTCTCGGTTTCCAGCGCCGCGTCGTAGCGCGGCACGCCCCAGCGCGTGTCGATGCTGACCGACTGCATGGCGAGGTCCCAGCCCATGCCCATCCAGCCGTTGCCGCCGCCGGAGTTGTACTGCACCGCCAGCGAGGGCTGCAGTCCGTTGCGGCCCGGCGCCAGCTCGATCGGGTACGCCAGGCGGGCGTCGCCCATGTTGTTGGCCCTGGGCGGCTCGACCAGGTTGACCTGCGCGCCGGGGTCGGCGGCCTTGATGTCCTTGATGCTGGTCGGGTTCAGGCTCGCCGGGTTCGGATGATCGGGCACCGTGATGGTGGCGTTGATCATGTCCGTGAAGTGGTCGGTGTAGCTCACCACCACGCCGCGCGCGGCATCCACCTGCACGCGTTCCAGCGGCTTCCACATGCCGGCCTGGTCGTCGAAGTAGAACGTGCGCACGTCGTCGTCGCGGTGTCCCGGCGGCAGCGAGTTGCGTTCGTACGGCAGCACCACCTTGATCTTGTTCCTGAACTTCGAGCCGTGCGGCGTGAAGCGGAAGCCCCGCGGCGGACCCTTGGTCACGTTGGTCATGCCCGTGTCGAGGCGCGGGATGTCCTGCTCGCGCAGCGGCGTCATGCCGAAGTTCACCGTCTGGTCCAGCGCGTCCGCGCCGATCTGCAGTTCGGCGCCGGCATAGGCCAGCTTGCGCGCCTTGCCCGGGGGCACCGGCGCGTACATCGTGGCGAGGCCGTCCTTGCCCTTGGTCACCACGGGCTCGCTGTAGGCCTTGAGTTGCACGGTCTGGCGCACCACGGCGCCGTCGCGATACGTGGCCACCACGTCCACGCTCCAGGGATCCTTGTCCGCCTGCGCGCTGAGGCCCACGTCGTCCTTCGCCACCACGGCGCCGAAGGCGCCATCGGTGTGCTGCACCTCCTGGCCGCCCACCTCGATGCGCGCCGGCCCGCTGCCGTTGTCGATCGGCGTGGCGAAGCCGCGGATGTAGGCCTGCCGGCCGACGAACTGGCCGGCGTCGGGATAACCGATGCGCAGCGCGGGCTTGCCGTCGCGTGGGCCGACGCCGGCGCCGGACACGATCAGTTCGCGCACCTGGCCGGTGCTGCTCGCGCCGCCCATGAACGACAGGCGCATGCCTTCCACCGGCAGGCTGCTCGGGTAATTCAGCTCGTTCCAGCCGGAAACGAGCGTCGCCGCATTGAATGCGGTGTAGCCGGAATCGATCCAGTTGCCGTCGACGCGGAAGGACACCGCCACCTGCCCCGTGAGGCCGCCCGTCACCTGGAGCTTGAGCGCGCCCACCTGCGTGGGCTTGTCGAAGTGGGCGTCGAGCGTCGCGACGGCGCCGGACGCCAGGCCCGCGTAAGGCGACCAGCCGGTCGCCGCGTCGCCGTCGTACGCGAGCGCGGCCTGCGCGCCGCTGCCTTCCACCCGGCCGACGAAGTTGGTGCCGTCTTCCAGCTCGCCCATCAGGCGCACGTTGCGCACGCCGTAGGAGCCGGCCACGCCGGCGGAGAACTCGACGCGGTTGGCGCCCTGCTGCAGCCACGCGGGATTGATCTCCTCGAGTTGCGTGCTCCACGACTGCGCGCGCGGGAGCATCCAGTCGCCCTGCACCGCGTTGCCGTTGATGGCGCGCATGCCCGAGGTCCAGTGCGTGATGCCGCTGGCCTCGTACACCAGCCAGGCGCGACGGAAGCGCGCGGGATCGCGATCGACCTCGACGAAGAAGCGGTTGTCGGACGGGTCGTCGGAGCCGCGGCCGTCGTCGCCGATCACGCCGGGCTTCTGCGGCGAGACGTACAGCCGTCCCTGCAGGGGCGGCGCCTTCGTTTCGAGGCCGGCGAGCAGCTGCTGCGGCGTGGCGACGAAGCTGCGATCGCCAGCGCCGCGGATTTCCAGTTCCTTGAGACCGCCGGCGGCGCTATCGGCCACCGGTGTCAGGTCGAAGCGCAGCTGCGCGGCGGTGAGGGGCGCGGGAACGGCAAGGGTGTTCCAGCGTTCCGGCAGCGTGGCCAGGTTCACGTTCTGCAGGCCGGGCACCGGCTGCCAGCCGGCGGCGGACTGCGCCTGCACGTTCAGCACGTACGCCGCGGGTCCGTACACCGCGATGGCGCGCACCTGCACCGGCGCGTCGAGCTGCGCGGTCACCTGCTGCGCGCCCTGCGCCTGCCACATCGTGGTGGTGTCGCGGTCGAAAAGGCTGCGGACCTGCGCGTCGTCGCTCGCCGATCGCACCGCGAGCGGCGTGATCTTCAGCGTCTCCTGCGACGGCGGTACCGCGCGGGTGAGCGAAACGATCCCGAAGGAAACGAGAAGCGCCGGCACGAGCCAGCGGCCCTGGGCCGGCGCGCGGCGCACGAGATCCTGCAGCGTCGCGAACGGACGCAGGGAAGGCGAAACCATGGGAACCCCCACTTTTTTGTCGTTTTTGTCGGAGCCGCCGCATGGCGAGGGGGCCTTCCTCCGTGCCCTCCCCTCCGGTGCCCTTTGCGCCACCCCCTCTGGTGGCGCCAGGACTGCGTTCGACTCCGGAACTACCTGGTACTGCCTGGCCTGCCCCCGTGCACGCAACGAAATGCCTCGCTACGTAACCTCGCGTCAGGGACAGGGCCGGGATGTTTCACTACTTTCTTCTTCCGCTTAACCGCGATTCGGACGGACGTCGCAAGGCGCATGACCAGCGGAGGCAAACCTTCAATTACGCACACCGGACGAACGGTTGGTTGAACGTTCGTCCTCCTTCGTTGGCACGTGGGCAAATTTCCAGTCGGCGTAGCTGCGCGACCCCATGAACGCTTCGTCGGCGGCATCGAATCCGGCGGTCTTCAGCGGCCCCTGCGTGGACAGGCTGTGCACGCCCATCACGCCGCCGCCGGGCGCCTGCATCACGCCCCACTCGGCCTTGCCCGTGACCGGATCGTCGTAGATGCGCCGAAGGTGCCGGCGCGCCCGCGGCGTGCGCGGGTCTTCCAGCAGCGCCTGCAGGTTGGGCGGATAGCGCTTGGCGCCGCCGGGAGAAGATTCGTAATAGAGACGGATGGCTTCGCGGAACTGGTGCCCCACGAACAGCAGTTCGGATTCCCTTTCGCGCTGCCGCTCGAACGAAGCAACCGTCGCGAAGGAAGCCAGCGCCAGTCCCGCGAGCGTGACGAGGAACAGCACGCCGAAATAGGTGAAGCCCGCTTGCGAACGTGCGTTCGCCATCTCACCAGTCCTTGTACGCACTGCCGTCGCGCGCCTTGCCCGGCGCGCCGCTGCGCACGTCGGCCATGGCGCCGAGCTCGCGGTTCTCGGGCGGCACCGGGATCCAGGTCTTGCTGCTGTCGGTGATGGGGTCCGGCACCACGCTGCGCACGTACTTGCGCGCCGCCAGGTCTTCCAGCGAATCCGGGTAGCGGCCGGTGTCGGCGAAATGGCGGTCGATCGCCTCGCGCAGCGTCGCCAGGTCGTGCCGCAGCGCCACCTCGCGCGCGTTGTCGGCGCTGTTGAAGAACCGCGGAGCCGCGAGCGCGAGCAGCGTGGCGATGATCGCCATCACCACCAGCAGCTCGATCAGCGTGAAGCCGCGCCTGCTACCACGCACGGTACGGCACCCCGTTGATCCCCGTGCCCCTGGCGCGGGAGTACACGTCGAACACGTCCTCGCCCGGCTGCGGATCGTCCGCCGCGCTCGCATAGCTGCGCAGGCCCCAGGTGTCGGCCGCGTCCGCCACCTTCTCGCCGGCGAAGGGATCGCGCGGGACGCGCCGCAGGAAATACAGCTTTCCCTTCTTCGGGTCCTTGACGTTCTCCACGCCGTCGACCAGTGCCTGCAGCGACTTCGGATAGCCCGACTCGTTGGCCGCGGCGGCGAGGCGGCCGTCGTCCACCGCACGCTTGTAGGCGTCGAGCGCCTCGCGGATGCGGCGCAGCTCGGTGCGCAGCTCCTGTTCCTTGCTGCGCCGCGCCGCGAGTTCCACGGTGGGCACGGCCATCCCGGCCAGGATGGCGAGGATGGCCACCGTGACCAGCAGCTCCATGAGCGTGAAGCCGCGCGCGCGTTTCATGGCGCCGTCCGCGCTCCGGCCGCCGGCGCGACCGGCGGCGCCACCACCGGCGGCCGCGCGCCGGCGCGCAGCTGCAGCGGCACGGCGCCGATGTTGCTTTCGGTGCCCGACGGGAATTCGGCGGCCGCGGCAGCCGGCGCGTCGATGTTGCGCACGATGTAGGGCGTGACCAGCAGGACGATCTCGGTGCGGTTCTTCGTGTCCTTGTGGCTGGAAAAAAGGCGGCCCAGCATCGGCAGGTCGCCCAGGCCCGGCACCTTGTCTGCGCTGTTGCGTTCCTCGTCGCTGATCAATCCCGCCAGGATCTGCGTCTCGCCGTCGCGCAGGCGCAGCGTGGTGGACGCATTGCGCGTGCCGACGCGGTAGGTGAGCGAGCCCGTCTTGCTGGCGATCTCATTGACGATGTTGCTCACCTCCAGCCCCATGCGGATGCCCACGTCGCCCTCGAGGAACACGTTGGGTTCCACGTCCAGCTTGAGGCCGACGTCGAGGTAGTTGACCGTCTCGGACACGAAGCCGGTGGAGGTGGAGGTGCTGGTGATCACCGGCACGCGGTCGCCGATGTGGATCTTCGCCTTCTCGCGGTTCTTCACGCGGATGCGCGGGTTCGCCAGCAGCTTGCTGCCGCCGTCCTGCGCGCGCAGGTTGAGCACCAGCAGCGGATCGGTCACGTTCATCGTCACCATGTCGGAGTTGCGGTTGCGGAACTCCGGCAGCGTGAGCTGGCCCGGGATGCCCCCTGCGCCCGCCACGCTGAACGACGCCTGCCCCGGATAGCGGATGCCGATCTCCTGCAGCCGCGCGGAGCTGACCTCCAGCACCTCGACGGCCAGCGTGACCTCCGGCTCGGGCTTGTCCTGCAGCGCGATCAGCCGCTCGATCGTGCGCACCGCATCGGGCGTGTCGCGCACCACCAGCATGTTGAGCTTGTCGTCCACGTACACGTCCTTGGTCTTCACCAGGGCCTTGATCATGGCGGCGGTCTGCTTCACGTCGGCGTTCGAGAGATAGAAGGTCCGCATCGTGAGCTCGAGGTAGTCCTTGCTCTTGGCCGGCGTGTTGGGGAAGATCAGCACCGAGTTCTCGCTCAGCACCTTCTTTTCCAGCTGGTTCACCACCAGCACGAACTGCAGCACGTCCTCGACGCTCGCGTTCTTCACGAACACGGTGGTCTTGACGTCGGTGCGCACGTCGCGGTCGACGATGAAGTTGATGTTGGCGGTGCGCGAGAGGATCTCCAGCACCGCCTTGAGGCTCGCGTCGCGCAGCTCGATCGTCACCGGCTGCTTCAGGCTGGAGCGCAGCACCGGGCTCATGCCGCCGTCGGCCGATTTCTTCTCCTCGGCGCGCCGCTGCACCTGGCGGGCCCCCGGATGGCGCGGGTTCTCCACCAGCACGCCGCGCAGCGCGGCCAGCGCGCCGTCGGCGTCGCCCTTGTCCAGCAGCGCCTCCGCACGCTCCACCTGCAGCGCGTGCGCCTTCGCCATGCGCGTCGCCTCCAGGCCGGCGGTGGCGCGCTGCGAATCCGGCGCGATCTCCAGCGCGCGCTGGTAGCCGTCTTCCGCGGCCTCGAAGCGGCCGTTGCCGCGCAGCAGGTCGGCCTGCGCCAGGATCTGGTTGACCTGCAGTTCGCGCTGGCGATAGTACGCGCTGCGGAACCGGACGTCGCTGGGCGCTTCCTTGGTCGCGCGTTCGAGTTCGGCGATGCCCTCGCCGACCTTGCCTTCCTCGATCAGGCCCTGGCCGCGGCGAAAGGCCATTTCGCCGGCGCAACCCGCGAGCAGGAGCGCGCAGGCGAGGATCGCGCCCAGGCGCTGGACGGACGGCGGGGTCATGGCTGTTCTCCGATGTGCATCGTCTGCTGCGTGTCGAGCGGCAGGTAGGTGAGGGTGAGCACGGGGCCGCGGATGCTGTCGATCCGCCAGGTGCCGTCGATCGTTTCGCCCTCCTTCACCACCAGGTTGCGGTCCTGGTGGGCGAGGAACACGGTGAGCTGCTCGCCGACCAGCATCTTGCCCAGGTACACGAAGGGCAGGCCCGGCGCGGTGGGCGGCGGCGGCGGCGCGTTGTTCGCGATCACGGGCGCCGCCGGCTGCCAGCTGCGGGCGGCGAACAGTTCCTTCACGCCACGGTCCCCGGCGTGGCGATCCAGCGCCTCGATGCGGATTTCCGCCGCGGACTGCGGACGCGGTTCGGGCACGAGATCGTCGGCCGCCTGCCGCAAGGGCGGACGGGACGGCACGGCTTCGGCCGTTTCCGGCACGGTGTTTTCCTGCGCCGCGAGCCAGCCGGTCGCGGCGAGCGAGCAGGCCAGGCCGAGGGCCAGGACGAGCGAACGACCGCGCATCACGGTCCCTCCTTCAGGTGCAGGGTGAGCTTGAGCGTGGCCTGCACCTCGGCCTGGCTGATCGCGTCGCGGCGGAAGTTCACGTCGTCCAGCGAAGCGTTCGGCACCTCGCGCAGGACCTGCGTGAGGAACTTGCGCAGCTGCGAGTAGCTGCCCTTGACGGGATAGGTGACCTGGTACGCGAGCAGGCGCGTGCCTTCGGTGCGCGTCATTCGGTAGTCCGCCTGCGCCAGTTGCACGCCATGGCGCGCCGCTGCGTCGTGGATGCGGACCAGCGCATCGGTGGCGCTCGCCTCTGCCGGAAAGAAACGGTAGAAGGCCTCGGCGCGCGCCGCCGGAGACATCGCTTCCCGCCGCTGCCGCTCGCGCCCGGCGTCCAGCGCCTGGCGGTGCGCGTCGGCGACGCCCTGCCTGCTCTCGGTGATACGGTCACGCAGCGTGGCGCTTGCGCCCCAATGCAGGATGGCCGCGAGCGCCAGCAGCGTGACCGCCGCGGCCGTCACGGGATCGGCATGGCGCGCGGCGTGCGCCAGCCAGGCACGGACGCGGCTCAATCGCGCAGTTTCCATTTCGCCACCAAAGTGAAGCGCAAGGGCCGATGCGGATCGTCGCCCTGGAGTTCATGTTTCTGCAGGGCCACGTGTTCCAGCGAAGCCGTGCCCTGCAGGCGCCTGACGTAATTCAGCATGGCGCGCGGCGTCGGCGTTTCCGCCGTCACGCGCACCACGCCGTTGGCCGTGTCGGGCTCGATGCCGATCAGCGCCACTTCGTCCGTCGCGGCGGTCTCGAAGGCGGCGAACATGTCGGCCCAGGGAAAGGTGATGCGCCGGATCACCGCGTTGGCGGCGGCGACCTCTTGCGCGGCGCGCGCGTCCTCGCCCTTGGCGGTGCGCGGGACGGGCGTGCGGTCCGCGCGCGAGCGCACCTGTGCCTGCTCGGTGTCCCAGGCCGCTTGCTCGCGCCGCAGCTGCTCGGTGCGCCAGGCCGCGGATCCCGCGAGGCCGAGCGCCGCCAGCAACAGCAAGACCGCCTTCGCCGAAGGACGGCGGCGCAGCTGGTAGTCGAGGTGCAGTGCGCGCATCAGCGTGTCCCCGCCAGCGCCAGGCCGTAGGGCCGCCCGCCCGTGGCGGCCGCGTGCGCCTGCGCGGGCGACCGCAGCTGGCGCACCGTCCAGCCCGCCTGCGCCGGCCAGGCTTCGGGCGCCTCGTCCGCGGCGTGGATGATCACGCTGCGGGCTTCGGGTCCTTCGTCGTCGGCGACGGATTGCCGGTGCAGAGCGAGCAGCAGTTCCTCGTTCCACTCGCCGCCGATGCGGCGCGTGCGCAGGCTCGCCCAGCGCCCACCGGTGACGAGGGCCGTGCACAGGCTGCCCGATTCCACCACCGCGAACCAGTGCGCGCCGCGGCGCAGTTCGGCGCGGCACTCGTTGAACGCGGTCATCAGGTAGGGCTGCACCGAAACGAGCCGCACGTTGGAGGCCGCGAACGTGTCGCGCAACCGCGCCAGCAACTCGCGCGACACGCCGCTCACCATGGCCGGCGCACCGAAGCCGCCGTCGCTGCTGCGCAGATCGAGCGTTGGCGCGATGTCGCCATGCGCCTGCGCGAACTGGCGCCGCGCGCGGGCCGCTTGCTCCTCCGCGTTCAGGACCGCATCGGTCCAGGGCAGCAGCTGGTAGCGCGCGAAGCGGTTCGACAGCAGCACCACCGCGTCGGCCTGCTGCCATTTCGGGTCGCGCAGCAGCTCCGCGAGCGCGGCCAGCGCCGGCCCGTGGTCGTCGCCGTGCGCATCGATATTCACGGCGTGGCGGGCAGCCAGCACGGGACGCAGGCCGTGCGCGCGGCGCACGGCCACGAGCCGCTGCGGGCTCACGAAGATGCGGACCTGGTCACGCCACCACGGTGACACGGTTGATCTCCTGCAAGGTGGTGCGGCCCTGGCGCACGAGGTCGAGCGCGGCGTCGCGAAGGAAGCGGGTGCCCTGGCGCGACGCGGCCTCGCGGATCCGGCGCGCCGGCGCGCGGGCGATGATCAGTTCGCGGAGCTCGTCGTCCAGGTGCAGCAGTTCCGCGATGGCACGGCGGCCCTTGTAGCCGGTGCCGCGGCACTGCCCGCAGCCGCGGCCGTGCATGAAGCGATAGCTGCCCGCCTCTTCGGCGGGGATGCCCGAGGCCTCCAGCAGTTTGGGGCCGATCGTCACCGGCGCGGCGCAGGACGGACACACCTGGCGCACCAGCCGCTGGCCGACGATGCCGTTGAGCGCCGACACGAAGCTGTACGGGTCCACGCCCATGTGGATGAAGCGGCCGATCACGTCGAGCACGTTGTTGGCGTGCACCGTGGTGAACACCAGGTGGCCGGTGAGCGCCGACTGGATCGCGATCTGCGCCGTTTCCGGATCGCGGATCTCGCCGATCAGGATCTTGTCGGGATCGTGGCGCAGGATGGATCGCAGGCCGCGCGCGAAGGTGAGGCCCTTCTTCTCGTTCACGGGGATCTGCAGCACGCCCGGCAGCTGGTACTCCACCGGATCCTCGATGGTGATGATCTTTTCGTCGCCGCCATTGATCTCGCTGATCGCGGCATACAGCGTTGTCGTCTTGCCGCTGCCGGTCGGCCCCGTGACCAGCACCATGCCGTAGGGCTCCGTGGCCAGCCGCCGCAGGCGCGCGAGCGTGTCCTCGTCGAAGCCGAGCGCGTCCAGGGTCAGGCCCTGCATCCGGTCGGACAGGTGCTGCCGGTCCAGGATCCGCAGCACGGCGTCTTCGCCATGGATGCTGGGCATGATGGACACGCGGAAGTCCACTTCGCGGCCCTGGGCCACGATCTGGAAGCGGCCGTCCTGCGGCACGCGGCGCTCGGAGATGTCGAGTTCCGCCATCACCTTGATGCGCGAGATGACCTGGTCGGACAGCTCCGTGCCTTCGACGTTGCCGACCACGCCGAGCACGCCGTCCAGCCGGTACTTGATGGCGAGGCCGGCGGCCTGCACTTCCATGTGGATGTCGCTCGCGCCGGCCTTCAGCGCGTCGTAGAGCGTGGAATGCACCAGCCGCACCACGTGGCTGGCGTCGGCGCTGATCGCCTGCAGGCTGATGTCTTCGGCGCGCGTGGCCTCGCCGGCATCCGCCGCTGCGGGCGAGGCGAGCACGCTGTCCATCGCGCGCACCCCGCGCTCGTGGTGCGCCAGGTGCGCCGCGAGGTCGGCCGGATGCACGAGGAACCAGCCGACGGGCGCACCGGCGCGCGCCTCGGCCCACGACTGCACGTGTTCGTCGAAAGGATCGCAGAAGGCGCCGACCAGCCGGCCCTGGCCGTCGCGCAGCAGCAGGCAGTCGCGTCGCGCGGCCTCGGCGAAAGGCAACAGGCCGAAGTCCGGCTGGAGCGCGGCGAGCGCATCCATCGCCAGCACCGGGTATTCGAAGGCGCGCGCGAGCTGCGCGACGGCCTCCTGCGCGGAGAGCCCGCGGCGGTCCTCCAGCACCCGCGTCACGCGCCATCCCAGGCGCGTGGCCTCGGCCTGCGCGGCGCGCAGGTCCGCGGGCGTGAGCATGGCGACGGCGCTCATTGCACGCTCCCCGCGAGCTCGAAGATCGGCAGGTACATCAGGATCACGATGGCGCCGATCACCAGGCCGATGGCCGCCATGAGCAGCGGCTCGAACAGGCGCGTGACCCACTCGACCCAGCGCGCCATGTCCTCGTCGTGGAAAGTGGCGACGCGGTCCATCATCTCTCCCATGTTGCCGGCGCGCTCGCCCACGCGCAGCATGCGCAGCGCCACCGGCGTGACGAGCTGCGCCGCCTCCATCGCCTGCGAGACGGAGCGGCCTTCGCGCACCGCTTGCAGGGCGACCGCGGCGCTGGCGCGCTCGGCCGGCGGCAACAGGCCCGCGACCATGTCGATGCCGCTGGCGAGCGGCACGCCGCCGCGCAGCAACATGCCCAGCGTGCGGTAGAAGCGGGCCAGCTGGTACACGCGCATGCGCTCGCCGAGCGCGGGAATGCGCCAGAGGGCCCGCAGGAACGCCGCCGCGGTGCCGGGGCGCGTCAGCGCGTACAGGCCCGCCGCGACGGCCACGGCGAACAGTCCCAGCACGAGCGTGCCGTTGGCCTGCAGGAGACGTCCCCATTCCAGGAGCAGCCGCGACAGCAGCGGCAGGTCGCGATGCGTGCCCTCGTACACCGTCGCGAAGCGGGGCACCACGTAGGCCAGCAGGAACAGGATCACGAGGCCGCCGGCGACCAGCAGCAGCAGCGGATAGATCGAGGCGCCGAGGATCTTCTTGCGCACCTGGTCGACCTGCGACTGGTAGCCGACGTAGCGGGCGAGAGCGTCGCCCAGGGCGCCGGTCTTCTCGCTGGCGCGCACCATGGCGACGTACAGCGGCGGGAACACGTCGCCGGCGCCTTCGAGCGCGAGCGAGAGGGGCTGACCCTCCTTCAGCCGCGCCGCGACGTGCTGCAGCGTGCCGCGCACCTCCGCGCGGTGTTCCTTCTCGGCGAGCGCCTCGATCGCCTCCAGCAGGCCGATGCCGGCCCCCAGCAGCGCGTGCAGTTCCTGGCTGAAGAGGACCAGCGGAAAACGCCGCGGCCGGCGCGGCCAGTCCAGCGCCATCCGCGGGCGGACGCTGAGCACGTCGGCGGCGTCGATGGCGGCCAGTCGCAAGGCGGCCTCGGGCGAGGAAGCCTCCACCGACAGGGTGACGATCTCCCCGCTGCGTTCGAAAGCGCGCACCTGGAACCGCATCGCCTTACCAGCTGGTGACGTCGGCCGCGTCGCCGGTGCCGCCGGGCTGTCCGTCCTTGCCCCAGGAGAACACGTCGACTTCGCCATGCTGCCCGGGCTGGCGGTATTGGTAGGCGCGTCCCCACGGATCCTGCGGAACGGCCTTGTTCAGGTAAGGGCCGTTCCACTTCGGCTCGTTGGCGGGCTTGGTGACGAGCGCGGCCAGGCCCGCATCGCCGGCGGGATAGTGGCCGGTGTCCAGGCGGTACTGGTCGAGCGCCTTGGTGAAGGCGTCGACCTGCGCCATCGCGGCCTTGGTTTCGGACTTGCCGACCTGCGCGAAGTAGCGCGGCCCCACGTAGCCCGCGAGCAGCCCGATGATGACCATCACCACGAGCAGCTCGAGCAGCGTGAAGCCCGACGGAATGCGACCCGCGGCCCCCCTCCGGGCGCGAGATGGCGCTGACATGCGTGAACCCCCCGGTTCTTGTTGGTATGCGGCCCTTTGCGGGCCGTCGTTTCTTGTGACCTGGGCGGATTATCTGGAGCAGCGGCGCAAAAGCGGGCCTGCGGCACGGCTGCGTTTCGTCGCGGAAGCAACGAATTTTTTCACGCAGCCGATGACGGGACGGTTTCGGAGGATCAGCGGCGAGAATGCGACCCCATGTCCGCCGCGCTGCCCGCCGCGAATCCGTCTTCCGGCCACGACCGCCGCCTCGTCGTCTGGCTGTCGGTCGCCCAGCTGATCACCTGGGGCAGCGTGTTCTACACCTTCGCCCTGCTGCTGGCCCCGGTGGAAAGGGAACTCGGGCTCACCCGCGCGCAGTCGTCGCTCGCCTTCAGCCTGGCGCTGTTCGCCGAAGGCATGTTCGCTTATCCGGTGGGACGCTGGATCGACCGCGGGCACGAGCGCGCGGTGATGACGGGAGGCTCCGTGCTGATCGCGGCGGCGCTGGTGCTGCACGCCTTCATCCGCAGCGTCGAAGGCTTCTATCTCGCCTGGTTCCTGCTCGGGGCGGCGCTGGCGGCGACGCTCTACACGCCGGTGTTCGCCGTCGTGACGCGCCGCTTTCCGCACGACTTCCGCCGCGCGATCATCACGCTGACGTTCCTCGGCGGGCTCGCGAGCAGCGTGTTCATCCCGGTGTCGGCCGGGTTGATCGCCGCCTTCGGCTGGCGCCACGCGCTGTTCGTGCTCGCCGCCATCCACCTGCTGGCGTGCGCGCCGATCCATGCCGTGTGGCTGCGTGGCGCGCCGCCTCGCTCCAGGCCGCAGGCGAGCGGCGAACACTCCCCGGCGACCCTGCTGCGCAGCGCGCCCTTCCTGCTGATCGGGATCTTCACGATCGGCATGATGGGCATCACCGCCGCCATTCCGCCGCACCTGATCAGCCTGCTGCGCGAAAGCGGTTTGCACGAAGCGTGGGTGATCGCGATCCCGGCGGCCATCGGCGTGGTGCAGGTGCTCGGGCGCCTGCTGCTGTTCTTCTTCGAACACCGCTTCGACCTGCACGTCGCCAACCGGCTGATCCCGGTGCTGATGCCGCTGGCGCTGGCGGCGCTGATCGCGGGGGCGGCGTCGCCGATGGCGGGATTGCTGTTCGTGCTGCTCTATGGACTGGGCAACGGCATGCTCACCATCGTGAAGGGGACGGCGATCGCGCAGTACGTCAATCGCGAGCATGTGGCATCGCTGAACGGCGCACTGGGGGTGCCGACGGCGGTGTCGCGGGCGATCGGGCCGCTGGTGCTGGGGCTGCTGTGGTCGCAGCAGGCCGGATACCGTTGGGGGCTCGTCGTGCTGCTGGGGGTGTCGGTGGTTTCGGTGGTGGCGCTGGCGATGGCGCAGCGCAGGTCGTTGTTGCCACGGTGATCTCTTGCGTCGGGGGTCGGGCGT
>NZ_DASVNN010000030.1:0-39625 GCF_036383835.1 Ramlibacter sp. | reverse complement strand
GATGAACTGACGCACCGCGCGCCGGACGGCGTGCGGCTGCACTTCATCCACGGCGATGCGGATCCGGTGATCGCGGTGCAGCATGCGCGGGACGCGGCCAGGCAGCTGCAGGGACTTGGCGCCGAAGTGACTCTCGATGTGGTCCCCGGACTCGCGCATGGCATCGATCGCCGGGCCGCGGACTTGCTGCTGCAGCGATTGGCGTGACTCGTAAGGTGGGCAAGCGGAGCTTGCCCACCCTACGGGGAAGCTTCAGCCGATCGTGACGACGCGCGCGTCGGGAACGTGCGCGAACGGGTCGTAGCCGCGAAGGCCTTCACGCAGCGCGGGTTCATGCTCCTGCGCGAGCTGCAGCTGCATGCGCGCATCCGCCGCCCCCATCGCATCGAGCAGCGCCTCGTGGAAGCGCAGCAGCACCGGCACGGCATACGGGTGGTGCGCATGCGGATCGTCCATCACCGACCAGGAGATCACGAGGCTGCCGCCGGGGGTCTGTGCCGGCAGCGCGTGCGGCGGGAACAGGTGGCGGTAGGCCTGCCAGAACACCGTGCGCACGGGGTCCAGCGTGCCGGCGTCCGTGTCCGGCCGTGGCGTCATGGGCGCCTGGCCGTCGCGCGCGTCGTCGCTGCCGGCCGCGCACACGGTCATCCAGGAGGACGTCGTCCCCGGACGAATGTGGCTGCTGCTGGTCGGTTTGGCATCCATGGCCCTCTCCTGCGGAGCGCGAATGGTAGGGGTGGCCCCTGCGGCCGCGTGTAGGACGGCGCCCACAAAGCGTTCCGCGAGTTCGCGGACGGCCGGGACCGTGCGCGAAGTCACAACCGCAGGGCGACCTTTTCCAGCAAAGCCGGCCCATCCAGCGAGAGATCGAAGGCACCACCCAGACCGCGTCACGCGGACGACGGTCCGGCCCGTTGCCGGCATAACGCGAATCCAATCCCATGCAAGCGATGCCGCGGTCCGCCAGCGGCGCGATCGGGTCATGCTCCATGGAGTTGCCGGCGGAGTGCGTCGATGACGGCGAACCGAAGATCGGGCATGCGCCCATCGTGTCCTCCGGCAAAACCCCGTGCGCGACTATGATGGGGGGAGGGAGCACATTTAAGCCGGCGCCAAAAGTTGTATCGCCGATCCGGAACCAACCGCCTGAGCATGCCCAATATCGCCGCCGTCCTGAAGGACGAGATCGCCCGCATCGCCCGCAAGGAAGTGCGCGCGCAGACCGAAGACTTCAAGAAATCCTCCGCGCAGTACCGCGCGCACATCGCCGCGCTGCGCCGCCGGATCGACGACCTGGAGCGCCAGCTCAAGCGTGCGGGCAAGGTTGCCGCGCGCGACAACCCGGCGCCGGCCGAGGAGGACGATGCGTCCACGCCCCGCCGTTTCAGCGCCACGCGCCTGGCGTCGCAGCGCCAGAAGCTGGGCCTGTCGGCGGCGGACTTCGCCACCCTGCTCGGCGTGTCGGGCCAGTCCGTCTACAAGTGGGAACACGGCGAGTCGCGCCCGCGCAGCAAGCAGCTCGAAGCGATCGCGGAACTGCGCGGCATCGGCAAGCGCGAAGCTGCCGCGCGCCTGGCGAAATTGCAGGACAGCTAGACCCGCCGCGCTCCGACAGAATTTCCGGCGCGGCAGCACCATGCTTGCAGCATGGACGCGCCGAAAGTGGAGCTCTCCCGCACCGAGCTCGATTTCCTGCACCGGCTGCTGCTCGAGATGCAGCAGCGGCTGGATGCGTCCGGCGAGTGCCAGACCGACACTGTCTCGGCCATCGAACTGGCCCTCGCGCTGCTGCGCTGGGACGGCGCCGCGCCGCCGGCGTTCGACGCGCAACTGGGCCTTGGCGCCGCGGTCGAGACGAAGCTCGGACTCGATGCGATGTGCGCCTACCGCCAGTGGCGCACCGAGCGGCGCAAGGCGCCCGTCACTCCCTGAACAACTCCCCGATCACGCCCCGCAGCCAGCGGTTGCCCGGATCGGCCTCGAAGCGCCGGCTCCAGTGCAGCGACACGACGAAGTCGCGCGCGGGAAACGCCGGTTCCACGATCGCATAAGCACCTTCGAAACTGCGCGCGATGTTGCGCGGCAGGATGGCCGCGAGGTCGGTGGCGCGCACGATGGCCGGCAGCACCATGAAGTGTTCGGTGACCAGCCGCAGCCGGTCCTCCAGCTGCGCCTGCTGCACGATGCGCAGCGTGTCGGCGTGCGAGCGAACGGCCACGAATTCCAGCTCGCGCAGGCCGGCGATGAGCGCGGCCCCGTTGCGCCGCTTGCGGGTGAAGGGATGGCCCTTGCGCAGCAGCACCACGTAGCGGTCTTCCAGCAGCTTCAGGCGCTGCGTCTCCTTCACCGTCGGCAGGAAGCCGAAGGCGAAGTCGATGCGGCCCCCATCGAGCGCTTCGGTGATCTGCACGCGCGGCAGCGGACGCGTCTCCAGGCGCACGCCGGGCGCGCGCTCGCGCAGGGCGACCATCAGCTCCGGCAGGAAGCGGCCCTCGCCGATGTCGCTCATGTGGATGTGGAAGGTGCGCCGCGACAGCGCCGGCTCGAAACCCGCCGTCTCGCCCAGCGCCTGTTCCAGCGTCGCGAGCGCCTGCCGCACCGGATGCGCGAGGCGCTGCGCCTTGGGCGTGGGCTGCACCCCGCCGGCGCTGCGCATGAACAGCGGGTCGTGCACCAGCGTGCGCAGGCGGCTGAGGCCCTGGCTGGCCGCGGGCTGCGTCAGGTCCAGCAGCTCCGCCGCGCGGCTCACGTTGCGCGTGCGGTAGACCGCGTCGAAGAGGCGCAGCAGGTTGAGGTCGACGTCCTTGATATGCATGGCGCGATGAGTCCCGCGCCGATTATCGGCTGGCGAGATGCATCCAATGCATACCGCTTAGTCGCTTCATTGGATTGAGCTCCGCGAGGCAATGCCGGACACTGCGTCCTTCGCTGTCGGAGGCCAGGCTTTGGAAGTTTCATTCGGCAAGGAGATCGAGTCGCTGCGCCTGGGCGCGGGCGACACGTTCCACGGCGAGGGCATCCTCGCGATCACCAAGGCGCTGCTGCAATCGGGCGTCGCCTACATCGGCGGCTACCAGGGCGCGCCGGTGTCCCACCTGCTCGACGTGATGGTGCAGGCCAGGGGCTACATGGACGAGCTCGGCGTGCACGTGGAGGCCTGCTCCAACGAAGCGTCGGCCGCCGCGATGCTCGGCGCGTCCATCCACTACCCGCTGCGCGGCGCGGTCACCTGGAAGTCGATCGTCGGCACCAACGTGGCGGCCGACGCGCTCTCCAACCTCTCCTCGCCCGGGGTGACCGGCGGCGCGCTGATCGTCGTCGGCGAAGACTACGGCGAGGGCGCTTCGGTGATCCAGGAACGCACCCATGCCTTCGCGCTGAAGTCCAGCATGTGCCTGCTGGACCCGCGGCCCGATCTCGCCGTGATGACGCGCATGGTGGAGGAAGGCTTCCGGCTCTCGGAAAGCTCCAACATGCCGGCGATCCTGGAGCTGCGCATCCGCGCCTGCCACGTGCGCGGCAGCTTCGAAGCGAAGGACAACGTCAAGCCGCCGGTCTCGACGCGCGCATTGATGGAGAATCCGGCCGGCTTCGACTACATGAAGCTGGCGCACCCGCCGGTGACATTCCGCCACGAGAAGCTGAAGAACGAGCAGCGCATCCCGGCAGCGCGCAAGTACATCGTGGAACAGGAGATCAACGAGCTGTTCGACGGCAAGCACGAGGACCTCGGCATCATCGTTCAGGGCGGCATCTACAACGCCCTGGTCCGCAGCCTGCAGCAGCTCGGTCTCGCCGATGCCTTCGGCTCCACCGACATCCCGATCCTCTGCCTGAACGTCACCTATCCGCTGGTGCCGGAACAGGTCGCGGACTTCTGCACCGGCAAGCGCGCGGTGCTGGTGGTGGAGGAAGGCCAGCCCGAATTCATCGAGCAGGAGATCGCCACGCTGCTGCGCCGGCGGGACATCCAGACCCGGCTGCACGGCAAGGACCTGCTGCCATCGGGCGGCGAGTACACGGTGGAAGTCGTCTCCAACGGGCTGGTGCATTTCGCGAGCAGCTACCTGCCGGGAGGAGGCACCGAGGATGCGCGCCACTGGCTGGCGGCCACCACCGATCGCCGCCAGGCCGTGGCCGCGGCACTGGACCAGCCGCTGCCGGCGCGCCCACCCGGCTTCTGCATCGGCTGCCCGGAGCGCCCGGTGTTCTCGGCGCTCAAGCTCGCGCAGCAGCAGATCGGCAACGTGCATGTGGCCGCCGACATCGGCTGCCATGCCTTCGGCACCTTCGAGCCCTTCTCCATGGGCCACTCCATCCTGGGCTACGGCATGTCGCTCGCCTCGCGCGCCGGCGTCTCGCCGATGATGCAGAAGCGCACGCTGGCGATCATGGGCGACGGCGGCTTCTGGCACAACGGCCTGCTCACCGGCGTGCAGAGCGCCCTGTTCAACGGCGACGACGCGGTGCTGCTGATCTTCAAGAACGGCTACACGTCCGCCACCGGCACGCAGGAGTTCATCTCCACGCCCAAGGAAGCGGCGAAGAACGCCGCGGCGGACAAGGGCCAGAGCCTGGTGCACACCGACCGGACGATCGAGTCGGCGCTGAAGGGCCTGGGCGTGCAGTGGATGCGCACGGTCACGAGCTACGACGTCGAGAAGATGCGCGCCACGCTCACCGACGCCTTCACCAGCGACTTCGACGGCCTGAAGGTGATCGTGGCGGAGGGCGAGTGCCAGCTGGAACGCCAGCGGCGCGTCAAGCCTTGGATCGAGTCGCTGCTGAAGAAGGCCGAACGCGTGGTGCGCGTGAAGTACGGCGTCGACGAAGACGTCTGCAATGGCGACCACGCCTGCATCCGGCTCTCCGGCTGTCCCACGCTCACGATCAAGGACAACCCGGATCCGCTGAAGGTCGACCCGGTCGCGACCGTGATCGACGGCTGCGTGGGCTGCGGCCTGTGCGGTGCCAACGCCCACGCGGCGACGCTGTGCCCCAGCTTCTATCGCGCCGAAGTCGTGCAGAACCCGAAGTGGCACGAGCGCCTGTTCCACACTTTCCGCAGCGCGATCGTCCGCGCCTTGCAGCCCGCATGAAGCACCAATCGATCTCCCTCCTGGTCTGCGCCCTCGGCGGCGAAGGCGGCGGCGTTCTCACCGAGTGGCTGGTCGAGACGGCGCGCCATGCCGGCTACCCGGCGCAAGCGACGTCGATCCCCGGCGTTGCGCAGCGCACCGGCGCGACGACCTACTATCTCGAAGTCTTTCTGGTGCCGTTCGGCGAACTGGCCGGCAAGAAGCCGGTGTTCAGCCTGAACCCGGTGCCCGGCGCGCTCGACGCGATGGTGTCCTCCGAACTGCTGGAGACCACGCGCCAGATCGGCAACGGCATGGCGTCGCCGGAGCGCACGCTGGTGATCACCTCCTCGGCCCGCACGCTCACGACGCAGGAACGCATGCAGCTGGGCGACGGCCGCACGGATTCCGCCAGCCTGCTGAAGGTCGTGCAGCAGTTCAGCCGCGCGCACCAGGTGTTCGACATGGGTGCGGTCGCGAAGGAATGCGGCACGGTCGTGAGCGCGGTGATGCTCGGTGCGATCGCGGGAAGCGGGCTGTTTCCGTTCCAGCGCGAGGATTACGAGGCGGTGGTGAAGGCCGGCGGCAAGGGGGCGGAGGCGAGTCTGCGCGGGTTCGCCAAGGCTTACGAGATCACCAGCCATGCACGTCACCAGCGCGCCTACGTCGAACAACTCGTAGGGTGGGCGCCGCGTGCGGTGCCCACCGGTTCGGCCGCGACGGTGGGCAAGGCAGGCCTTGCCCTCCCTACGGGTGGGATGCCGGCCCAGGTGGAAGAGATGTTCGCGCTGGGATACCAGCGCCTCCTCGACTACCAGGGCCAAGCCTATGCCGACCTGTACGTGCAGCGCCTGCAGTCCATATTGCAGGCCGAACGCGATGCCGACCCGCAAGGCACGCACGGCTTTGCCACGACGAGGGAAATGGCGCGCTGGCTCGCCCTCTGGATGGCGTTCGACGACATCGTGCGCGTGGCGGACCTGAAGAGCCGCGCCTCGCGCTGGACGCGCGTGCAGGGCGAGGTGAAGGCCGGCGAGGCCGACCTGCTGAAGCTGTACGACCACTTCAAGCCCGGCGTGCCCGAGTTCGCGGCGCTGCTGCCGGCCTCGCTCGCCGGCAAGCTGGTCGCCTGGGACCGCAGGCGCGCCGCGCGCGGCCTGCAGCCCTGGGCCCTGCCGCTGAAGATCGGCACGCACAGCGTCTTCGGCATGCTGGCGCTGCGCACGCTTGCTTCGATGAAGTGGCTGCGCGCGCGCGGCAGCCGCTTCGCCGCCGAACAGGACATGATCGAAAAGTGGCTGCAGGGCGTGGTGCAGGGCACGCGGCGCGACTGGCAACTGGGCCAGGAGATCGCCCTGTGCGGCCGCCTGATCAAGGGCTACGGTTCCACCAACGAGCGCGGCAAGGAGAACCTGCTGCACGTGCTGGACCACCTGGCGCATGGAGGCCGTGGCGAAGAAGCCGCGAAAGCGGTACGCGCGGCGCGCGAGGCGGCACTGGCCGACGATGCCGGCAAGGCGCTCGACGCCACGCTGGTGCAGCACGGCGCGCCGCCGCGACCGGTGAAGGCGGTGCCGATCCGCTGGGCGCGCAAGCCGCGCGGCCTGCCCGACGAGGCGCCGCACGCGAAGGTGCACTGAACCCCTTACGACGATCCAGACCCGAAGGAGACGACATGACAAGGAAACGCATCCCCTCGCCGCTGCGTCGCGGCCTCGTCGCTGCGGCGCTCGCCGCGGCCGCCCTGCCAGGCGTCGCATTCGCCCAGGCGTTCCCGAACAAGCCGGTGCGCTTCATCGTGAGCTTCCCGCCCGGCGGCGCCGCCGACCAGATCGCGCGCGCCGTCTCCGAGCCGCTGTCCCACGCGCTGGGCCAGCCGGTGATCGTGGAGAACCGCGCCGGCGCCAACGGCAACATCGCCGGCGACTACGTCTCCAAGCAGCCGGCCGACGGCTACACGCTGCTCATGAGCTCGGGCGGCACGGTGTCGATCAACCCGCACCTGTACACGAAAATGCCCTTCGATCCGGTGAAGGACCTGGTGCCGGTGGCGGCCGCTGCGCGCGTGCTGGTGTACCTGGAAGTGAACCCGCAGAAGCTTCCGGTGAAGGACGCGCAGGAGTTCATCGCCTACCTGAAGGCGAATCCCGGCAAGCTCTCCTTCGGCACGCCCGGCAACGGCAGCTCGCCGCACCTGGCCGCCGAGATGATGAAGGCGCAGGCCAACGTCTTCGCGACGCACATCCCCTACCGCGGCGCCGCGCCGGCCATGCAGGACCTGCTGGGCGGCCAGGTCGATTTCATGTTCGATCCCGGCATCGGCCTGCAGCACGTGAAGTCCGGCAAGCTCAAGCTGCTGGCGATCGGCAGCCCCAAGCGCACGCCGCAGTTCCCGGACGTGCCGACGCTGGACGAGATCGGCCTGAAGGACTTCGACGCCGACACCTGGTTCGGCTTCTACGCGCCCGGCGGCACGCCGCAGCCGGCGATCGCGAAGCTGAATGCGGAGATCAACAAGGTCCTGCGCAGCCCCGCCTTCGTCGAGCGCATGAACGCGATCGGGGCCATCCCCGCGCCGATGAGCCCGCAGGACTTCGCCGCCCGCGCGCAGGTCGACAGCGTGCGCTACGGCGCCCTGATCCGCGCCCGCAACATCAAGGGTGATTGATGCGCGAGGTCGTCTACACGGTGCGCGTGGAGTTCGGCGACTGCGACCCCGCGCGCATCGTCTGGTTCCCCAACTTCTTCCGCTGGATCGACGCGGCCTCGCGGCACTTCTTCGTCGAGTGCGGCGTGCCGCCGTGGCACGAAACGGAGAAGACGCTGGGCATCATCGGCACGCCGCTGGTGGACACGCATGCGAGCTTCAGGAAGACGGCAAGCTACGGCGACGTGCTGCGCATCCACACCAGCATCGCGGAGTGGCGCGGCAAGAGCTTCGTGCAGCGCTATCGCGTCACGCGCGGCGACGACGTGATCATGGAATGCGACGAGGTGCGGATCTTCGCGGCGCGCAGGGAAGGCGATCCGACGGGGATCCGGGCGGTCCCTGCTCCCGAAGAGATCAGGAAGCTTTGCGGATGATCGTCGTCCTCGCGCAGGCGGGGACCCAGGGCGCCTGGCCTTTCTCCCTCTCCCCTCTGGAGAGAGGGCTGGGGTGAGGGGCAGGTCCGGCGCGCGCCGCGGCAGGCGGTGCGCGCTCTGCTTGATCGACCAGGTCATGATCCCTGTAGGGTGGGCAAGCTTCGCTTGCCCACCATGACGGCCCACGGGGAAATAGTGGGCAAGCGAGCTTGCCCACCCTACGCCAGGACCCATGGCGGTGGTGATGGCAACGGACCGATGCGCCACTGACCTGCCCTGCTGCCAGCCCCCGTGCGGGCGGGGGCTGGCAGCGGCGCGATGCGAAAAGGCGGAAAAAAAGCGGCGCAGCCGCTTCAAGGGCAGAAAGCCCGGGGTCCCCGCCTGCGCGGGGATGACGAAGACACCCCGGGGATGACGAAGACACCCCGGGGATGACGATCAGGCGCGATGTGCCCGCGACGACCGCACGTCGCACTTCAACACGTCCTTCATGTACGCCAGGCTCGCCGCCTTCGCCCTGGGCGTCTCCGCCGCCGTGCAGTCCGCCGGCACCCACACGCCCTCGTAGCCGCGCAGGAAGGCATCCGCCGCCGTCATCTGCACGCACATGTCGGTGGCGAGCCCCGCGAGGATCAGCTCCTTCGCGCCCATGTCCTTCAACAGCAGTTCCAGCGCGGAACAGAAGAACGCGGAGTGGCGCGGCTTCAGCAGGGTGATGTCGCGCGGACGCGGCGCGATCAGGCGCGCGATCTCGCCGCTGATGTCCTCGCGCGCGCGGCATTCGGCCACGAGGTCGTCGAAGTCGGATTGCCACACGCCGTAGTTGTCGTTGGCATAGACCACGGCCACCTTCTGCGCCGACAGCCGATCGCGCAGGCGCAGCGTCGCGCGGGCGGCCACCAGCGCCGGACCGGCGAGCTTCTCCGCCCCGGGGAAATTCAGCGGGTTGATGTAGTCGATCAGGACCAGGACGCGCGGGCTGCGCGGGACCTTCGCGGGCTGCATGGCGGTGCGCAAAAGAAAACGGCGCCCATCGTAGGGCGCCGTCCGGCGAGGCCGTGTAGGAAGCGGGCGTTACTTCTTGCCCAGGCCCATGCGGGCCGCGCCTTCCGTGTACAGCTTCGACTTTTCCGCCATGAACTTGTCCATCTCCTCGACGCCGAAGTTCACCAGCTCGAAGCCGTTCTTGGCCGCCAGTTCCTTCATCTCGGCATCGTTGTTCAGCGCGCGCCACAGGTCGGACAGCTTCTTCCTGTCGGCCGCCGACGTGGACTTCGGCACGCCGACGCCGCGGTAGGCGCCGTCCACCCAGTCGACACCCAGCTCCTTGAAGGTGGGCACGTCGGGCATCAGCGGATGGCGCTTCTCCATCGCGACGGCGATCGGGCGGACGCCCTTGTCCTTGTTGGCGATCGCGAAAGGCACGTAGGTCATCGCGCCGTCGACCTGGCCGCCCAGCACCGAGGTCGCCATGTCACCCGTGCCCTTGAACGGCACGTACAGCGTCTTGATGCCGAAGGCGGCGTCGAGGCGCTCGTGCGCCGCGTGGTTCGCCGAGTACTGGCCGGAACCGGCGAGGCTGAACTTGCCCGGGTCCTTCTTGGCCGCGGCGACGAAGTCCTTGAAGTCCTTGATCGGGCTCTTGGCGTTGACCACCAGGATGTCCGGCGTGAAGTGGAACCAGAACACCGGCGTGATGTCGGCGGTCTTGTACTGCACGTCGCCCTGGATCGGCTGGAAGACGATGTGCGGCAGGTTGACGCCGACGACGTTGGTGCCGTCGCCCGGGAGCTGGTTGATCTGCGTCCACATCAGCGCACCGCCGGCACCGGCCTTGTACTGGACGATGGTCTCGATGTTCGGGCACTTCTTCTTCAGCACCAGCTGCTGGTGGCGCGCCGAGAGGTCGGACTCGCCGCCCGGCGGGAAGGCCTGCCAGTAGTTGACGTTCTTGTCGGGGCAGTGGACGGCTTGCGCCATCGCCACGGGGGCGAGCAGCGCGAGGGCGAAAGTGGAAAGGATGCGTTTCATCGGTTTGTCTCCTTGCATTGTTTTTCTCACGGAATCAACGGTTCTTCAACCGGGCAATCACCGCAGAAGTAACGTCTACCGTCTTCGCCTTGCCGCCCAGGTCGCCCGTGTGCAGCCTGGGATCGGCGGTGACCTCCTCGATCGCCTTCATCAGGCGGCCGGCGGCTTCCTTCTCGCCCAGGTGCTCCAGCAGCATCACGCAGCTCCAGAAGGTGCCCACCGGGTTGGCCAGGCCCTTGCCCATGATGTCGAAGGCGGAGCCGTGGATCGGCTCGAACATGCTGGGATAGCGGCGCTCGGGGTCGACGTTGCCGGTGGGCGCGATGCCCAGGCTGCCGGCCAGCGCGGCGGCCAGGTCGCTCAGGATGTCGGCGTGCAGGTTGGTCGCCACCAGCGTGTCGAGCGAGGCGGGACGGTTCACCATGCGCGCGGTGCAGGCGTCGACCAGTTCCTTGTCCCACTTGACGTCCGGGAATTCCTGGCTGACCTTCACCGCGATCTCGTCCCACATCACCATCGCATGGCGCTGCGCATTGGACTTGGTGACGACGGTCAATTGCTTGCGCGGACGCGACTGCGCCAGCTTGAAGGCGAAGCGCATGATGCGCTCGACGCCGGCACGGGTCATCATGCTCACGTCGGTGGCCACTTCGATCGGGTGGCCCTGGTGGGCGCGGCCGCCGACGCCGGCGTATTCGCCCTCGGAGTTCTCGCGCACGATCACCCAGTCGAGGTCCTTGGGCGTGCAGCGCTTCAGCGGCGCGTCGATGCCGGGCAGGATGCGGGTGGGCCGCACGTTGGCGTACTGGTCGAAGCCCTGGCAGATCTTCAGCCGCAGGCCCCACAGCGTGATGTGGTCGGGGATGTGCGGGTCGCCGGCGGAGCCGAAGAGGATGGCGTCCTTGTCGCGCAGCGCCTCGAGGCCGTCGTCCGGCATCATCTTGCCGTGCGCGCGGTACCAGTCGCCGCCCCAGCCGAAGCTGGTGAACTCGAACTTGAACTGCGCACCGCTCGCGGCAAGCGCCTCCAGCACTTCCTGGCCGGCGGGGATGACTTCCTTGCCGATGCCGTCGCCGGGGATGCAGGCGATCTTGTAGGTCTTCATGGCGTGTCCTTTCACCCGCGACTGTAGACCCGTCGCGGGGAAAAGGACGCACCGTGATTCAAGGCATTGTCAACCCTGGGCTCAACAATCCCTGGAACTCAGATCGCGCGGTTGAGGTCGATTTCCAGGCCGGCGGCCTTCATGTCGCGGGCCAGCAGCAGCTTCCACAGGCCGGCCGCGTCGAACTCGTGGCGCGGCATCGATTCCACGCCGGCGGCGGTGCCGGACTTGGACGTGCCGAGGAAGCACAGCCGGTTGCGGCCGATGCAGCCAAGCAGGAAGCCGATCTGCAGCGGCGTGATGTTGGCGCCCTCGCCCGCCAGCACGATCGCGTACTCGGCGCCGCGCGCGGACTCCAGCACCTCGAGTGCCGCCGCGTCGCCCGTCGCCTTGGTCGTCGAGTGCAGCGCCGACGTCATCCCGATCTGCGCGACGAAGTTGGAAACCGCCTGCGCGCTCTTGGTGTCGGCCGTGGCGCAGACGATGGCGATGCTGCGCTTCTGCGCGGGGGTGCTGGAGGTCATCGAACTCGTTGTGGTTGTCGGAGCGGGTGCGGGCGTGGGTGCCGGAGTCGGCGCGGGCGTGGGGGCAGGCGTCGGCGCCGGAGTGGGTGCCGGAGTAGGGGCAGGCGTCGGCGCCGGAGTGGGCGCCGGAGTAGGGGCGGGGGTCGGCGCCGGAGTGGGCGCCGGCGTGGGGGCAGGCGTCGGCGCCGGAGTGGGCGCGGGAGTGGGCGCAGGCGTCGGCGCCGGGGTCGCGGCAGGCGCCGGCGCACCGCCGCCCTTCATCCGCGCCGTGAGCTCCTTGCTCACCCCTTCCAGTTTCCCGACCGCTTGCTCGATCGCGAGCTGGAGCAGATCGTGGAATTCCTCCATCGTGTAACGCTCGCCGAAGGTGGAGTCCAGCTCCGAGTCGAGCGGCGCGACCTGCTGCTTGCGGTATTCCGGCGAGGCGAAGCCCCCCAGCGCGTCGGCCAGCGCGCCGTTGATCTTCTTCTGCATGCCTTCCAGCCGCGTGTCCCACCGGTCCTGGATGCCGGAGATGTCCGCGTTGCGCAACTCCCGCACCGTGCGGGTGATCTTCTCGATCGATTTCTCGATGGCCGCGCGGTCTTCGGGACCCCCGCTCTTGCCGTTGGACATGGAACTCTCCTCGAAGCACCGAATTTAACCGCAGGCGGGCCGCCTGCCTGTCGCGCGGCGCAGACACGCGAGAATGCGGGCTCCTCCCGAACGACCCCGCATGAGCGCCCCGCCCTCCTCGTCCTCCGAGATGCAGTTCTTCAGCGACCTGGTCCGCTGCGGCAGCCTGTCCGCCGCCGCCCGCGAGCTGCAGGTGAGCACGGCGGCCGTCAGCAAGCGCCTGGCCCAGCTCGAGGCCCGGCTGGGCGTGCCGCTGCTCCATCGCACCACGCGGCGGATCAGCGTGACGGCCGAGGGCGAGACCTACCTGCAACACGCCCGCCGCATCCTGGCCGAGATCGAGGCGGCGGAGAGCGAGCTGCGCGGCACGCGCATGGAGCCCAAGGGCCTGTTGCGCGTGAACGCCACGCTCGGCTTCGGCCGGATGCACGTGGCGCCGCTCATTGCCGGCTTCGCGCGCAAGCACCCGCAGGTGGAGATCCAGCTGCAGCTGTCGGTGAACCCGCCGCCGCTGGCCGAGGACGCCTTCGACGTCTGCGTTCGTTTCGGCGAACCGCCCGACGCACGCGTGATGGCGCGCCTGCTGGCGCCCAACCGCCGGCTGCTGTGCGCCGCGCCGGCCTACCTCGCGAAGCACGGCACGCCCAGGCAGCCGCACGAACTCGCGCAGCACAGCGTGATCGGCATCCGCCAGGGCGACGAAGCCTACGGCGTGTGGCGCCTTCGCTCCGGCAAGCGCACCGAAACGGTGAAAGTCCGCGGCCACCTGAGCACCAACGACGGCGAGATCGCGGTCAACTGGGCCCTGGGCGGCCTCGGCATCGTGCTGCGCGCGGAATGGGACGTCGCCCGGTACCTGCGCAGCGGGCGGCTCAAGGAGGTGCTGGAGAATTGGCAGGCGCCGCCGGCGGACATCTATGCGGTGTATCCGGTGCGGCACCAGGGCGCGGCGCGGGTGCGGGCTTTCGTGGAGCACCTGGCGGCGCATTTCGCCAAGGAATCGCTCTGATCACAGCACCAGGATCGCCCGGAAGTCGTTCACGTTCGTATGCGTCGGCCCGGTGACCACCAGATCGCCCAGCGACTGGAAGTAGCCGTAGGCGTCGTTGCGCGACAGATACCCGTCGATCTTCATCCCCTGCGCCAGCGCGCGCTGCAGCGTGTCCGGGGCCACGAACGCTCCGGCGTTCTCTTCCATCCCGTCGATGCCGTCGGTATCCGCCGCCAGCGCCCACACGCCGGACTGGCCCTGCAGCGCCTGCGCCAGGCCCATGCAGAACTCGCCGGCCCGGCCGCCGCGGCCGCGCGGCGTGCTTTCGGGCTGCTTGCGCACCGTGACCGTCGTCTCGCCGCCGGACAGGATCACGCAAGGACGCAGGAAAGGCTCGCCGCGCTGCGCCACCGCGCGGGCGAGCGCGGCCTGCACCTTGCCCACTTCGCGCGATTCGCCTTCCATCTCGTCGCTGAGGATGTGCGCGTCCAGCCCCGCCGCGCGAGCCGCCGCGGCGGCCGCTTCCAGCGACTGCTGCGGCGTGGCGATCATGTGCACCGGCTGGCCGTCGAACACCGGGTCGCCCGGCTTGGGCGTCTCCAGCGCGCCCTGCTCCAGCAGGCTCATGATCGCGCCCGGCACCTCGATGCCGTAGCGCTGCAGGATCGCCACGGCGTCGGCGCAGCTCGTCGCATCGGGCACCGTGGGACCGCTGGCGATCACCGAAGGATCGTCGCCCGGCACGTCGCTGATGGTGAGCGTCACGACACGCGCCGGCGCGCAGGCGGCGGCGAGCCGCCCGCCCTTGATGCGCGAGAGGTGCTTGCGCACGCAGTTCATCTCGGTGATGTTGGCGCCGGAATTCAGCAGCTCACGGTTGATGCGCTGCTTCTCCTCCAGCGTGAGGCCTTCGGCGGGCAGCGTCAGCAAGGCGGAGCCGCCGCCGGAGATGAGGCACAGCACGAGGTCGTCGCTCGTGAGCCCGTGCGTCAGCGCGAGGATGCGTTCGGCGGCCTTCAGGCCCGCGGCGTCGGGCACCGGATGCGAAGCCTCGACCACCTCGATGCGCCGCGGCAGGCCGGCCGGCCGCGGCGGCGTGTGGTGGTAGCGCGTGACGACGAGGCCGGACAGGGGCGCGTCCTTGGGCCACAGCGCCTCGACCGCCTGCGCCATCGCGCCGCCGGCCTTGCCGGCGCCCAGCACCAGCGTGCGGCCTTTCGGCGGCGACGGCAGGAAGGCCGCCGTGTTGTGCAGCGGCAGCGCGCGGTGCACCGCCGCGCGGTAAAGATGCTCGAGGAAGGCGCGCGGCTGGGCGCGGGGATCGGGGGCGTTCATCGGGGTCTCCTGCACCCGATTGTGACGGCTCCGGCGCAACGCCCCGGCGCGCCCCGCTTCAAGGCTGCGGCGCACCCGCGGCGAACCACTTGCCCAGCAGCGCGCGCTCCGCATCCGTCATCTGCGTCGCATTGTTGAGCGGCATGGTCCTGGCCACCACGGCCTGCTGGTAGACGGCCAGCCCGTGCTGCCGCACGCCTTCGGGCGTGTCGAGCCGCACGTTCTTCATCTGAACCTGCGCGCCGTGGCACTGGTAGCAGCGCTGCTCCAGCACCTTCTGCACCGCGGCGAAATCCGCCGGCGCGGCG
Organism: Ramlibacter sp.; assembly: GCF_036383835.1. Taxonomy (GTDB): domain Bacteria; phylum Pseudomonadota; class Gammaproteobacteria; order Burkholderiales; family Burkholderiaceae_C; genus Ramlibacter. The sequence goes on along the minus strand of NZ_DASVNN010000030.1, from coordinate 24,554 downwards.
GCCACCTTCGCCGCTTCGCCCGGCGCCGGCGTGAGCCACACCATGGTCGCCGCGATCGCCGCGACGCCGGCCAGCGCATAACCGGCCGGATGCCCGTTGCGCCCCAGCTTCCAGCCGTGCCGCATCACGAAGAACTGCCGCACCGCGGCGCCCGCGAACATCATCAGGATCAGCACCAGCCAATTGAGCTTGTGCGTGTAGAGGAAGCCGTAGTGGTTGGACAGCATCGCGAACAGCACCGGCAGCGTGAAGTAGGTGTTGTGCACGCTGCGCTGCTTGCCGCGCTGGCCGTGGATCGGATCGACCGGCTGGCCGGCCTTGATCGCCGCCACCACCTTCTTCTGGCCGGGGATGATCCAGAAGAACACGTTGGCGCTCATCGCCGTGGCGATCATCGCGCCCACCAGCAGGAAGGCAGCGCGCCCGGCGAACCAGTGGCAGGCGAGCCAGGAAGCGACGCACACCAGCAGCAGCACCAGCACGCCGACGATCGCTTCGCCGTTCTTCCTCTGCCCGAAGACCTGGCAGATCGCGTCGTACAGCACCCAGAACACCACCAGGAAGCACAGCGCCACCGCGACCGCGGCGCCCGGCGACCAGTTCATGAGCGAGCGGTCGATCAGGTAGCTGCCCGCGTTCCAGATGTAGGTGACGGTGAACAGCGCGAAGCCCGAGAGCCAGGTGGAATAGCTCTCCCAGAAGAACCAGTGCAGGTGCGGCGGCAGCTGCGGCGGCTGCACCGCGTACTTCACCGGGTGGTAGAAGCCGCCGCCGTGCACGGCCCAGAGCTCGCCGGTGACGCCCTCGTCGCGCAGCTTCGGATCGGACGGCGGCGTGAGGCTGCTGTCGAGGAAGACGAAGTAGAAGGAGGAGCCGACCCACGCGATCGCGGTGATCACGTGCAGCCACCGCAGCAGCAGGTTGGCCCAGTCGAGAAGATAGCTTTCCATGGCTGTCTGTCCGTCAAGGACCTGCTCACCACCGCGGGCGCTCTGAGCAGAGGAGGGTCGCGCTATTCCGGGAGCCGGGGCGCCGCTGCGACCTGTGGACGGCAGTGTATACAGTTCGCCGGATTCAGGGAAGCGGCGCCTGCAGCAACTGTGCGGCGACCGCGACGGCGATCACCTCGGGCTCCTTGCCCTCGATGCCCGGCACGCCGATCGGGCAGGTGACCTGCGCCAGTTCCTGCTCGTGGAAGCCGCGCTCTTCCAGACGATGGCGGAAGGTCGCCCACTTGGTCTTGCTGCCGATCAGGCCGACGTAGGGCAGGTCGCCGCGCTCGCGCAGGCGCTTCAGGCAGGCGGCCACGATGTCGAGGTCTTCGGCGTGGCTGAAGCTCATGATCAGCACGCGCGACTGCGGCGCGAGGTCGGCCACCGCGGCCTGCACCGGATCGGAATGCTCGCAGCTCACGTTGTCCGGCACCTGCTCCGGGAAGATCTCGTCGCGGCTGTCGATCCAGTTCACCGCGAAGGGCAGCGTCCCCAGCAGGTTCACCAGCGCCTTGCCGACGTGCCCGCCGCCGAACAGGGCCACCGGCGTGCCGCCCGCGCGCAAGCGCGCGGCAAGCGTCGACGCATCGGCGGCAGTGAGCCGCTGGTACCGCAGGTGCACGACGCCGCCGCAGCATTGCCCCAGCGAAGGACCGAGCGGGTAGCGCTGCACCGCCTCGCCGCTGCCGCCCGCGAGGCGCCGGCGTGCTTCCTCGATCGCCTGCAGTTCGAGATGTCCGCCGCCAACGGTCGCCACCACTCGTCCGGCGAAAACGGCCATCCATGCGCCTGCCTCGCGGGGCACGGAGCCGCGCGTGCTATCAACGGTCACCAGGACGGCGTCTTCCACCGCCAACCGTTGCGTGACTTCTTTGATGGCCAGCATTCTTTACAGTGCAGCGAAACGCAAGGACAGCGAACGATCGGTAACGAAGGTCATCATTGGACGGCGGATTCCCGTTGTAGAGTCCGCCGGCGTTTCGCCAGCATTCCACCGCCAGGACCGACCATGAAGTATCACCCTGCCCTGCGTCCGTTGACTCCCGCCGTACTGGGAACCGCCGCCCTGCTGGCTTCCTGCACCACGGCGCCGCCGCCGCCTCCGCAACAGCCGCCTCGCACCGTGGCGCAACCCGCCACGCCGCCGGCAACCGTCGCCGTGGCACCGCGCACCGCGCCCGGCATGGTCATCAAGACCTCCAGCGCCACCAACCCGCGCGCCTATCGCGCCGACGCCGCGCAGCACCTCTACTCCCTGAACCAGGAACGGATCTGGAAGGGCCGCATGCCCCCGCTGCTGTACGCGATCGGCGTGCTGCAGGTGGAAGTGGACGGCGGCGGCCAGGTGCGCAACCTGAACTGGATGCGCGCGCCCAAGCACGCGCCCGAAGTGATCGCCGAGATCGAGCGCACCGTCCGCGCGGCCGCCCCTTACCCGGTGCCGGCGCGCATGGGCAAGGTGGTCTACACGGACACGTGGCTGTGGCACAAGAGCGGCAAGTTCCAGCTGGATACGCTCACGGAAGGCCAGGACTGAGAACCCGTCACGCACGTTGAGCATCGTCACCCCCGCGCAGGCGGGGGCCCAGGGAAAGCGGCCATGGGCCGCTTTTCTTTTTGGAAGCCCTGGATCCCCGCCTTCGCGGGGATGACGGGACTCATGACCCTCGATAAGTCGAATACGCCCACGGACTCACCAGCAGCGGCACGTGATAGTGCTGGTCGACATGCGCGATGCCGAAATCCAGCGTCACGCGGTCGAGGAAAGGCGGGTCGGGCAGCGCCACGTTGCGCGAGCGGAAATACGCGGCCACGTCGAACACCAGCCGGTAGGTGCCCTTCTTCACGTTCGCGTTGTCGAACAGCGGCCCCTCCGGGTTGCGCCCGTCCGCGTTCAACACGAAACGCTTGACCAGCTGGGGCGCGCCACCGCCCGTGGTGTACAGGTCCACCGCCATGCCGGCGGCCGGCGTGCCGTGCATGGTGTCGAGGACGTGGGTGCTCAGGCCCATGGGATTCTCCGTGGATTGTCCACCGCAGTGTATACACTTTTAGCGGATCGGGCTATCATGGCCGCATGGAGTCGTCTTCCACAGCAACCATCGTCGCCGCGCTCACGCGCGCCATCGTCGAGCACCGCCTGCAGCCGGGCACCAAGCTGGCGGAGCAGAAGCTGGCCGACCACTTCGGCGTCTCGCGCACGCTGGTGCGGCAGGCACTGTTCCAGCTGGTGCAAAAGCACCTCGTGAAGATGGAGCCGGCGCGCGGCGCCTTCGTCGCCGCGCCCACGGTGGAGGAAGCGCGCCAGGTGTTCCAGGTGCGCCGCCTGCTGGAAGCGGAGATGGTGCGCGGGTTCCTCCGCAACGTCACGCCCGCCAAGCTCAAGGCCTTGCGCGACCACCTCGCGCAGGAAAAGGCGGCGGTGGACCGGCGCGATGCCGCGCAGGGCGTGGAACTGCTCGGCGACTTCCACGTGCGGATGGCCGAACTCGCCGGCAACGGCGTGCTCACGCAGATCCTGCGCGACCTCGTGTCGCGCAGCTCGCTGATCTCGCTCATGTACCAGCGCGACAGCTTTGCCGCGCATTCGCAGGAGGAACACGTGGAGCTGGTGAAGGCGCTCGCCGCGAAGGACGAAAAGCGCGCGGTGAAGCTGATGGAGGAACACCTGCTGCACGTCGAGGAAAGCCTCGCCTTCGACCGTTTCGTCCCCACCCACGACATCGCATTGGCACTTGCATGAACGGCATTTACGACTCGACCGCGGCGTATCCGCGGGACTTGATTGGGTACGGCCGCAATCCACCGCACGCACAGTGGCCCGGGCAGGCCCGCGTCGCCGTGCAGTTCGTCCTGAACTACGAGGAAGGCGGCGAGAACTGCGTGCTGCACGGCGACCCGGCCTCCGAGCAGTTCCTCTCCGAGATGTTCAATCCGGCGGCCTTTCCGGAGCGCCACCTGAGCATGGAAGGCATCTACGAATACGGCTCGCGGGTGGGCGTGTGGCGCATCCTGCGCGAGTTCGAGCAGCGCAAGCTGCCGCTGACCGTGTTCGGCGTCAGCACGGCGCTCGAGCGCCATCCGGAGGTCACGCAGGCCTTCATCGAACTGGGACACGAGATCGCCTGCCACGGCTGGAAGTGGATCCACTACCAGAACGTCGACGAAGCGACCGAGCGCGAGCACATGCAGCTCGCGGTCGACGGCATCCGCCGGCTCACCGGCAACCTGCCGCTCGGCTGGTACACCGGCCGCGACAGCCCCAACACGCGGCGGCTCGTGGCCGACCACGGCGGCTTCGCCTACGACAGCGACTACTACGGCGACGACCTTCCCTTCTGGATGAAGGTGAGGAAGACCGACGGCACAGTCGCGCCGCACCTGGTCGTTCCCTACACGCTGGACTGCAACGACATGCGCTTTGCCCTGCCGCAGGGCTATTCGCATGCCGATCCCTTCTTCCAATACCTGAAGGACAGCTTCGATGCGCTGTACGCGGAAGGCGACGAGGCGCCGAAGATGATGAGCATCGGCATGCATTGCCGCCTGCTCGGGCGTCCGGGCCGCATCACCGCGCTGCAACGCTTCCTGGACCACATCGCGAAGCACGACCGCGTGTGGGTCTGCCGCCGCATCGACATCGCGCGCCACTGGGCGCAGGTCCATCCTTGCCAGGAGGGCTGACCATGCCCCTCACGATCGAACAAGTGAACGCGGCGTCCGGTGCGGAGGCCGCGAAGCTGCTGGACGGGCTCTACGAGCACTCGCCCTGGATCGCCCAGGCGGCGCTCGCCCAGCGGCCGTTCCGCTCGCTGAGCCACCTGAAGCAGGCGATGGCGGACGTCGTGCGCGAAGCGGGCGCCGGGAAGCAGCTGGCCCTGATCCGCGCGCACCCCGAGCTCGCCGGCAAGGCCATGGTGTCGAACACGCTCACCAGCGAATCGACCCACGAACAGAGCAAGGCCGGCCTGACCAACTGCTCGCCCGAAGAGTTCGCGCGCATCCAGCAGCTCAATGCCGACTACAACGCGAAGTTCGGCTTCCCCTTCATCCTCGCCGTGCGCGGTCCGCGCGGCACGGGCCTGGATCGCAAGGAGATCATCGAGACCTTCGCGCGGCGTCTCGGCCATCCCGCGGACTTCGAGCGGGCCGAAGCCCTGCGCAACATCCATCGCATCGTGGAACTGCGCCTGAACGACAAGTTCGGCGTGGAGCCCACGCTCGGCAACCTCGTGTGGGACTGGCAGGAGCGGCTCGCGCGGCACAGCGATCCGGGGTATGCGGAGAGGGCGCAGCTCACGGTCACCTACCTCACCGACGCCCACCGCGCCGCCGCCAGCCAGATCGCGCAGGACATGCGCGAGTGCGGGTTCGACGAGGTGGAGATCGATGCGGTGGGGAACGTCGTCGGGCGGTATCGCGGGTCGTCCGAGGAACGCTACGTCCTCACCGGCTCCCACTACGACACCGTGCGCAACGGCGGCAAGTACGACGGGCGGCTCGGCATCTTCGTGCCGATGGCCTGCGTGCGTGAACTCGCGCGGGCGAAGCAACGCCTGCCCTTCGGCATCGAAGTGGTCGGCTTCTCGGAAGAGGAAGGACAGCGCTACAAGGCGACCTTCCTCGGCTCCGGCGCGCTGATCGGGCATTTCAATCCCGCCTGGCTGGAACAGAAGGACACGGACGGCGTGACCATGCGCGAAGCGATGCGCCACGCCGGCCTGCCCGGCTCGCTCGAAGCGATCACCGCGCTGCAGCGCGATCCCGCGCGCTACCTGGGCTTCATCGAGGTCCACATCGAACAGGGCCCGGTGCTCAACGAGATCGACCTGCCGCTGGGCATCGTCACCTCGATCAACGGCGGCGTGCGCTTGCAGTGCGAAGTCACGGGCATGGCAAGCCACGCCGGCACGACGCCCATGGACCGGCGCCGCGATGCGGCCGTCGCCGTGGCGGAACTCGCGCTCTACGTGGAGCGGCGCGCCTCGCAGGACGGCGACTCGGTCGGCACCATCGGGATGCTGCAGGTGCCCAACGGCTCGATCAACGTCGTGCCCGGCCGCTGCCTGTTCTCCCTCGACCTGCGCGCGCCGACCGATCCGCAACGTGACAAGCTGGTGGCCGACGTGCTGGCGAAGCTGAAGGAGATCTGCGAACGCCGCGGCCTCGCCTTCAGCTTCGAGGAAACGATGCGCGCCGCCGCCGCACCGAGCGCGCCCGAATGGCAGCAGCGCTGGGAGCGTGCCGTGGAAAGCCTGGGCGTGCCGCTGTACCGCATGCCCAGCGGCGCCGGCCACGACGCGATGAAGCTGCACGAAGCGATGCCGCAGGCCATGCTGTTCGTGCGCGGACAGAACGCCGGCATCAGCCACAACCCCCTGGAATCGACGACGAACGACGACATGCAGCTGGCGGTGCAGTCCTTCCAGCACCTGCTGCAGCAACTGGCGAAAGAGATGCAATGAACGACTACGACCGACTGGATGCCTGGATCGACGCGCACTTCGACGAGGAAGTGCGCTTCCTGGAGGAGCTGATCCGCGTGCCCACCGACACGCCGCCCGGCAACAACGCGCCGCACGCGGAGCGCACCGCCGACTTGCTGAAGGCCTACGGCTTCGAGGCCGAGAAGCATCCGGTGCCCGAGGCGGAGGTGAAGAGCTACGGCCTGCAGTCCATCACCAACCTGATCGTGCGCCGCCACTACGGCGACGGTCCCACCATCGCGCTCAATGCCCACGGCGACGTCGTGCCGCCCGGCGAAGGCTGGACGCACGACCCGTATGGCGGCGAGATCGAAGGCGGCAGGATCTACGGCCGCGCGGCTGCCGTCAGCAAGAGCGACTTCGCCAGTTTCACGTTCGCGGTGCGCGCGCTGGAGTCGCTCGCCGACAAGCCGAAGGGCAGCGTCGAATTGCACTTCACCTACGACGAGGAATGGGGCGGGGAGCTCGGCCCGGGCTGGCTGCTGAAGAACAAGCTGACGAAGCCCGACCTGATGATCGCGGCCGGCTTCAGCTACGAGGTGGTGACCGCGCACAACGGCTGCCTGCAGTTGGAAGTGACGGTGCACGGGAAGATGGCGCACGCGGCCATCCCGCACACCGGCGTCGACGCGCTGCAGGGCGCGGTGAAGATCCTCGATGCCCTGTACGCGCAGAACACGCTCTACCAGCAGGTCACGTCGAAGGTGCCGGGCATCAAGCACCCCTACCTGAACGTGGGCCGCATCGAGGGCGGCACCAACACCAACGTCGTGCCCGGCAAGGTGATGTTCAAGCTGGACCGCCGCATGATCCCGGAAGAGAACCCGCAGCAAGTGGAAGCCAGCATCCGCCAGGTGATCGCCGACGCGGGCCAGGACTTCGCGGGCACCGTCGAGATCCGCAAGATGCTGCTGGCCAATTCGCTGAAGCCGCTGCCCGGCAACAAGCCCCTGGTCGAGGCGATCCAGAAGCACGGCAAGGCGATGTTCGGGCAGGATATCCCCGCCATGGGGACCCCGCTCTACACCGACGTTCGCCTCTACGGCGAGGCCGGCGTCCCCGGCGTCATCTACGGCGCCGGACCGCGCACCGTGCTCGAATCGAACGCCAAGCGCGCCGACGAGCGACTGGAGCTGGACGACCTGCGTCGCGCGACCAAGGTCGTCGCCCGCACGCTGCACGACCTGCTGGGATGACGAAGCGCATCGCCACGCACAGCGGCTCCTTCCATGCCGACGACATCTTCGGCGTGGCAGTCCTCGCGTCGGTGTTCCCCGACCACGAGATCGTGCGCACCCGCGACGAAGCGCAGATCGCGACCGCCGATTTCGTCGTCGACGTCGGCGGACGCTGGGACCCGGCGGCGGGCCGCTTCGACCATCACCAGCGCGAGTTCGACGGCGCCCGCACGCGGCAGGCGGCCGACGGCCGCATCGAGCGCGCGGAAGGCTATGCCAGCGCGGGCCTCGTCTGGCGCGAGTTCGGGCCGGCCTACGTTCGCCAGGTCGCGCAGGAGATGGGCGAGGAATTGCCCGACGCGACGCTTGCCCGCATCGCCAACGACATCGATGCCGGACTGGTGCGCTATCTCGACCTCGTCGACACTGGCGAAGCGATGGTGGCGCCCGGCGCCGTCGGTCTCTCCACCCTGCTCTCGACCCTGAACAGCAACTGGGTCGAGGAAGAGGGCCTCGGCGCCAGCGCGCTCGCGCACCTGCAGCTGCGGCGCTTCCAGGAAGGGATGGCGATCGTGCAGCTGTTCCTCGAACGGCTGGTGCGGCGGCGCATCGGCCAGGACATGGCGGCGGCGCAAGTGCGCGGCGCCGAGCGGCTGCTGGCCGGTCGCGTGCTGTTCCTCGCCAAGGGCGGCATGCCCTGGACCAGCGTCGTGCTGGAGGAAATGCCGCAGGTGCTGCTCGTGCTCTATCCGGAGGCCGACGAGGAAGGACAGCGCTTCGTGCTGCGCACGGTGCCCGCCGGCCCGGGCACCTTCGCATCGCGCATGGACCTGCCGCAGGCCTGGGCCGGCCTGCGCGACGGCCAGCTCGCCGCGGTCACCGGCGTGACCGATGCGGTGTTCACCCACACCAAGCGATTCATCGCGGTGGCGCGCAGCTTCGAGGGCGCGCTGCGGCTGGCTGAGCTGGCGCTGGTGGGCAAGGAAGTTGCCCACCCTACGACCGCATCGTCGTCCGCTTGAATCCTCCGGTCGCCCGCCTTTTGTAGGGTGGGCAAGCTTCGCTTGCCCACCGCGCGCGCCCATTGCGTCGCGCCCCGATTACCCGCATCCTCGTCAAAGCAGTTGCCCGCCGAAACGCCCGCCATCGCGGGGTTTCCTCTATCCGGCGTGTCGACTGACGTGTATACAGTTTTGCACACGATCCGTACGACGGGCGGCGTCTTCTGCCCGACAGCCCACCAGGAGAAAAGCGATGAGCCATGCCGACTGGAGCGCCAAGGGCTACAGCCCCGGCCTCACGAACGAGGACCTCGCCCCGACGACGCCCGAGCAGCGCCGCTGGGGCGCCTTCAGCATCTTCAACGTCTGGACCTCGGACGTGCACAGCCTGTGGGGCTACTTCCTCGCGGCCAGCCTGTTCCTCCTGTGCGGCAGCTTCGTCAACTTCCTGCTCGCGATCGGCATCGGCTCGCTGGTGATCTACGTGCTGATGACGATGGTCGGCCTGGCCGGTGCGCGCACCGGCGTGCCCTTCCCGGTGCTCGCGCGCGCTTCCTTCGGCGTGTGGGGGGCGAACTTCCCGGCGATGGTGCGCGCCATCGTGGCCTGCTTCTGGTACGGCGCGCAGACGGCCGCCGCCTCGGGCGCGATCGTGGCGCTGCTCACGCGCTCGCCGGAGATCATGGCCTTCCACAAGAACGTGCCCTTCCTCGGCCACTCGGCGCTGGAAGTGATCTGCTACGTGGTGGTATGGGGCCTGCAGCTGCTGATCATCCAGCACGGCATGGAGACGGTGCGCCGCTTCCAGGACTGGGCCGGCCCCGGCGTGTGGTTCGCGATGCTGATCCTCGCCATCGGCCTGGTGGTGAAGGCCGGCGGCTTCTCCTTCGACAGCGGCATCCCGCAGGACGTGCTGCTGGAAAAGACCAAGGACGCCGGCGTGCCGGGCACGCCCGGATCGCCGACGGCGCTGCTCGCCGTCGCGGCCGTGTGGATCACCTACTTCGCCGCGCTCTACCTGAACTTCTGCGACTTCACGCGTTACGCGAAGGACGAGGCCGCGGTGAAGAAGGGCAACCTCTGGGGCCTGCCGGTCAACCTGATGCTGTTCTCGCTGGTGGCCGGCGTCACGACCATCGCGGCCTACAAGGTGTACGGCGAGGTGCTGGTGCACCCCGACCAGATCTCGGCCAAGTTCGACAGCTGGGTGCTCGCCGCGATCGCCGCGATGACCTTCGCGGTGGCGACGCTGGGCATCAACGTGGTGGCCAACTTCGTGTCGGCGGCCTTCGACATCTCCAACACCTTCCCGCGCAAGATCGGCTTCCACAAGGGCGGCTACATCGCCGCGGCCATCGCACTGGTGCTGTATCCCTTCGCGCCCTGGGAAGGCGGCGCCGCGCACTTCGTCGGCGCCATCGGCTCCACCATGGGCCCGCTGTTCGGGATCATCATGGTCGACTACTACCTGATCGCGCGCGGCCGCATCCACGTCGACGAGCTGTACCGCGAGCAGGGGCGCTACCGCTACCAGGGCGGCTGGCACGTCAAGGCGCTGGTCGCCGCCGGCGTCGGCATCGTGTTCTCGACGATCCTGCCGAACTTCACCACGCTGCTGCCGTCCTGGTGGGGTCTGTACGGGTGGTTCTTCGGCGTGGCGATCGGCGGCGCGACCTATTGGGGGCTGCGGATGCTGCCGGAGGTGGAATCGGAGCTGCAACGGCAGCCCTGAAGCAGGCGCTCGGCGAGAAAGTCCAGCCTGTCCTGCCCCCAGAAACGCTCGCCCGCCACGACGAAGGTGGGCGAGCCGAACACCTGGGCCTCCACCGCGCACCGGGTGTTCTCCAGGTACTGGCGCTCCGTTTCCGGCCGCTGCGCGACACGCGCCAGCGCAACGCCGTCCAGGCCGCAATCGTCGGCGATCCGCTCCAGCGTGGCCCAGTCCCCGATGTCCCGGTCCTCCTGCCAGATCGCGCGAAGCACCGCGTGCGACAAGCCGAGCGCGTCCACGCCGCCATTGCGTGCGGCGATCAGCAGGCGGCTGGACGGGCCGCGGTCCACCGGGTAGTAGCGTGGCTCCAGCTGGAGGGGCACCCCCAGCCGCTTCGACCAGCGCCCGAGTTCGAGCTGCCGGTAGCTGCGCCGCGCGGCGGAACGCTGGGGAAACGGCGTCCCGCCGGTGGCCGCGAACACCGCGCCCAGGTCCACCGGCAGCAGGTCCACTTCCGCCCCGGCGCTGCGCGCGAGGGCGATGAAGCGGGCGCTGCCGAGCCAGGTCCAGGGGCTGGCCGTGCTGAGCCAGTACTGGATCCTGGTGCTCAAAGCCGGACGTCTTCGGCGCGCAGCGGCATGCCCAGGGCCCGCAGCGCCGCCTGCACCTTGCTCACCGGCACCTGCCGCACCGTCACGCCCTCTTCCACCGCAATCGCCGCGGCCACGCCGGCAGCCTGCCCGGTCGCCATGCAGGCGGGCATGTTGCGCGAACGCGCGTGCGCCTCGTGGTCGGCCGAGATGCAGCGGCCCGCCACCAGGATCTGCTCCACGCCGCGCGGCAGCAGCGTGCGGTACGGGATCTCGTAGGGGGGCATGCTCTGGAAGTCGACGTCCCCGCCCTTCGGGTCGTGGATGTCCAGCGCCGAGGCGTCGGCGGCGATGCTGTCCTCGAAGCGCGTCTCGCCGCGCGAATCGGGACCGGTGAGCGTGTATTCGCCGAGGATGTGGCGCGTCTCCCGCACGCCCAGGATGGGCGAGACCTGGCCCAGGCGGGCCTGCTCGAAGCCGGGCACGCGCTCCTTCAGGAAGCGGCACACGCCCTCGATCTGGCGGTAGCACTCCAGGATCGCGTCGGTGAACTCCTTGGGCTTGAACACGTCGACGCCCAGCACGCGGGTGGCGTTGACGTACATCTGGCCGTCGGCCGTCTTCAGCGTGATATTGTCGCGCTGCAGCTTGACGCCGGTTTCGCTCTGGAACCGCCGCAGCATGCCGTTGAATCCGGTCAGCCAGAGGCCGTAGTCCAGGCCGGCCTCGGTCGCGGGAATGGCCCGCGCCGGCACGTCGTCGCAGGTGCGCGCCCAGTCGGCCAGGCGCTTGAGGTCGACGTTCTTCATGATGAAGTACATCGACACCGGCTGCATCGTGGCTTCGCGTTCGCCGGAGCCCATCACGAACGGCGCATCCGCCTTGGCCGCCATGTCGGCGTCGGCCGAGCAGTCGATCAGCACCTTGGCGCCGACGAACTGGCGGCCGCCCTTGCCCTCGATGATGACGCCGGTCACCACGCCGTCCTCCACGTACGGCGCGGAGACGAAGGTCTCGAACAGGATCTGCACGCCCGCTTCCACGCACAGGCGCGTCAGCAGCATCTTCATGATCTCGGGATCGGTCGGCGAGGCGATCTTCACGCCCCCGGTCTTGGTGGTCGCCATGTAGTCCTCGCCCGCGCCGCCGGCGGAGCGCGCCAGGTTCCAGATCTCCAGGGGGATGCCGCCGATCAGGGCGCCCGAGGGCTTGGTATTGAGCCCGAGCGTCAGGATGCCGCCGAGCGAGCCGAAGCGCTCGATCAGCACCACCTTCTTGCCGCGGCGGGCCGCTGCGATGGCCGCGACCGGGCCGGTCGTCCCGCCGCCCACCACGACGACGTCCGCTTCCATCAGCACGGGGAGGTCGCGTGCCGGTTCCTGGATCCTGGTTCTGCTCACTGGATGTCCTTCATCGTTCAATGTTGTCTGCTGGAATGAGGTTGTTCACTCGGCCTTGGCGCCGGAGTCCTTGACGGCCTTGGACCACTTCGCGATCTCGTCGCGGTTCCAGGCGGCGAATTGCTCCGGCGTGTTGCCGACGACCACGGCACCGGAGGCCGCCAGCTTGTCCTTGACCTCGGGCATGCGAAGCACGGCGACCAGGTCCGCGTGGATCTTGTCGACCACGGGCTGCGGCGTGCCGGCAGGCACCAGCGCGCCGATCCAGGAAACCGCCTCGAAGCCCGGCAGGCCGGATTCCGCCATGGTCGGGACTTCGGGCAGCGAGGAGGCGCGCTGCAGGCTGGTCACCGCGATCGGCTTGAGCTTGCCGTTCTTGACGTGGGTGGTGGCCGCCACGATGTTGTCCCACATCAGCGCGACCTGGCCGCCGAACATGTCGTTGTAGGCCGCCGGCGTGCCCTTGTACGGCACGTGCACGAGTTCGGTCGCGGTCGCCGTCTTGAACATCTCGCCGGCGAGGTGGTTGGAAGTGCCGACGCCGCCGGAGCCGAAGTTCAGCTGCCCCGGTTTGGCCTTCGCGAGCGCGATCAGCTCCTTGACGTTCTTCACCGGCACCGAAGGATTGGCGACCAGCACCAGCGGGGTGGTCGCCACCAGCGTGATCGGCGTGAAGTCCTTCAGGTAGTCGTAATTGAGCTTGCCGTACAGCGAGACGCTGATCGCGTTGGCCACCGTCCCGAAGAAGATGGTGTAGCCGTCGGCGGGAGCGCGCGCCGCCAGCTCGCTGCCCAGGTTCCCTCCGGCCCCCGGGCGGTTCTCGATCACCACCGGCTGGCCCCACTTGTCGGACAGCTTCTGGCCCACCGTGCGGGCGATCACGTCCGTGGCGCTGCCGGCGGGGAAACCGAACAGGATCTTCACCGGCTTGTTCGGCCACGCTTCGGCGCGCGCGACTGGAGTCGCCACCGCGGCGACTGCTGCCAGGGCGAAGGCAAGGAGGGTCTTGGCGTGCATGGGATGTCTCCTGGTTTGTTTGATCTAGTGCACCAATACTACAGTGCTCTATAGCATTGGTCAACTCGATCATGGTTGGGTTACGATCCCTGCCGAAGAAGCGCCCCATGAACATCGCAGTGAGCCCCGCCGCCCCCGACCCGCTCGGCATCTACGCCGCGCCCGAGATGCCGGGCGTGACCAAGTACGCGCAGCTGCGCGAGACGCTCATCGCGGCGATCCGCGGCGGCCACTGGAAACCGGGCAGCCAGCTGCCGCCGGAGCGCGAACTGGCGCGCATGACGGGCTTCAGCCTGGGAACGGTGCAGCGGGCGCTGCGCGAACTCGCCGAGACCGGCCTGCTCGTGCGCAGCCAGGGCAGCGGCACCTACGTGGCGGAAGGGCGCGGCGCGATCGACGAACCGCTGCACCTGCGATTCCTGGGCCGCGAGGGGGAGCCCACCTTCCTGCCGCTCTACCCCAAGGTGCTTTCGCGCAAGCGCATCGACGAGCGCGGGCCCTGGTCGGAGTGGCTGCGCCAGACCGGGGCCGACATCGTCCGGGTGAACCGCCGCATCAGCGTCAACGGCGAGTTCGACCTGTTCAACCGCTTCTACTTCAACGCGGAGACCTTCCCCGGCATCGCTTCGGCGCCGCTGCCCACCCTGGATGGCGCCAACCTGAAGCAGATGCTGGGCAACCAGGTCAGCATGCCGGTGACCGACGTGCGCCAGCGCGTCTCGTACGTGAAGTTCCCGGAGGAAGCCGCCAGCGCCACCGGCGTCAGGGCCGGCACGCGCGGCATCCTGCTGGAGAGTGCGGCCATGGCCGGCCGCCATCCGCTCTATTACCTGGAATCCTTCATTCCGCCGAACGAACGCAGGCTCGACGTGTCGTCGACCTGAGGCTGCCGGGCGGGTGCGGGTTCAGGCCGCTCCCTGCGTGTTGACGTACAGCGCATACACCGAATGGCTCGCCGCCATGAACAGGCGGTTGCGGTGTTTTCCGCCGAAGCACACATTGGCGCAACGCTCCGGCAGGTGGATATGCGCGATCGCCGTCCCGTCCGGCGCGAACACGCGCACGCCGTCGAGGCCCTCGGGGTCCGCGCCCGGAGCGCCATTGCTGCCGAAGCCGCACCACAGGTTGCCCGCCACGTCCACGCGGAAGCCGTCGAAAGCGCCGGGACCGTTCGCGTCGAGCGCGACGCGCTTGTTCGACAGCTTGCCGTCGCGGTGGTCGTAGGCCCAGATCAGGCGATGCGGCGTGGCGCGGCTCTCCACGACGTACAGCACCGACTCGTCGGGCGAGAAGGCCAGGCCGTTCGGGGCGTTCAGGTCGATGATCAGCTGCTGCAGCTTGCCGTCCGGAGCGATACGGTACACGGCGTGCGGCAGTTCCTGTTCGGCCGGCTCGCCTTCCCAGTAGCCGTGAATGCCGAAGCTCGGATCGGTGAACCAGATGCTGCCGTCCTTCGCGCACACGATGTCGTTCGGCGAATTGAGGCGCTTGCCCTCATGGCGGTCGGCCAGGACGGTGATGCGGCCGTCGTACTCGGTGCGCGTCACACGCCGCGTGAGGTGCTCGCAGGTGAGCAGCCGGCCCTGGCGGTCGCGGAAGTTGCCGTTGGCGTTGTTGGACGGGTTGCGGAAATCGCTCACCGCTCCGGACGCCTCATCCCAGCGGATCACGCGATTGTTCGGAATGTCCGACACCAGCAGGTAGCGCCCGTCGCCGAACCACACCGGCCCTTCGGCCCAGCGCAGCCCGGTGACGATGCACTCCACGCTGGCGCTGAAGAGACGCAGCTGGAGGAAGCGCTCGTCGAGAACCTCGATGGCGGGGTCAGGGTAGCGAAGGGACGGAATGAAGTCGCTCATTTCAGGATCAGGTTCGGGAGCGCCATCGAGAACGAAGGCACGTAGGTCACCAGCATCAGCGCCGCGATGAGCGCGCCGTAGAACGGCCAGATCGTCTTCATCACCTCGCCCACCGAAATCTCGCCGATGGTGCAGCCGACGAACTGCGTCGTCCCCACCGGCGGCGTGTTGAGTCCCAGCGCGCAGTTGATCAGCATCACGATGCCGAACTGTTCCGTGCTCATGCCGAACTGCTGGCAGATCGGCAGGAAGATCGGCGTGCAGATCAGGATGGTGGCCGCCATGTCGAGAAAGGTGCCGAGGATGAACAGGATCACGTTCACCATCAGGAAGATCACCCAGGGCGAGGTGCTCATGCCGGCCAGTGCCTTGCCGGTCGCCTCGGCCACGCCGTACAGGCCGATCAGGTAGCCGAACATGGAGCTGATGCCGATCAGCAGCAGCACGGTGCCCGTGCTCTTGACGGCCTTCGCAGCCGCCTTGAGGAACTGCTCGCGCGTCAGGCGCTTGTAGACCAGCGCGGCGAGAAACAGCGCCCACAGCACCGCGACCGAGGCGGACTCCGTCGCCGTGAACGCGCCCGACAGGATGCCCGCGATGATGATGGCCACCACGAACAGGCCCGGCAGCGCCGCCGCGAAGGAGTAGCCGACGATCTGCCAGCCGGGAAAGGTGCCCGCCGGATAACCGCGCTTGACCGCCACCCAGTACGCCGCCGCCAGGTTGCACAGCGTGAGGATCACCGCCGGCACGATGCCCGCGAGGATCAGCGCCGCGATGCTCACCTTGCCGCTGGCCGCCAGCGCGAAGATGATCAGGTTGTGCGAGGTGGGCATCAGCGCGCCGACCAGCGAGGCGTGCGTCGTCACGTTCACTGCGTAGTCGGCGTCGTAGCCTTCCTTCTTCATCTGCGGGATGAGCACCGCGCCCATGGCGGACACGTCCGCCACCGGCGAGCCCGACACGCCCCCGAACAGCGTGCAGGCCAGCACGTTGCTCATGCCCAGGCCGCCGCGCACGTGCCCCGCCATCGACTTGGCCAGCTGGATGATCTTGTCGGCGATGCCGCCGTACATCATCACTTCGCCGGCGAAGATGAAGAAGGGGATCGCCAGGAAGGAGAACGGGTTCATGCCGGAGATCATCTGCTGGAAGCCCACCGCCAGCGGCAGGCCTTCGTACAGCAGCGTCGCCAGCGACGACAGCCCGATCGAGAACGCCACCGGCACGCCCAGCAGCAGCAGCAGCGTGAAGCTCACGCACAGGATGGTCAGTGCCATGAGGGCTCCACTTCCTCGCCGCGCGCCAGCGCGATCAGGTGCTCGAGGGAAAACAGCGCGACCAGCACGCCGGCGATCGCCGGCGGGATGTACTTGAACGCCTCGGAGATGCCCAGCGTCGGGATGTTGTAGCTCCAGACGCTGTGCGCCAGCACGCCGCACTGCCACGCCATGACGCCGCCGAACACGAACACGAGCACGTGGATCAGGCGCTCCATCACGAGTCGCACCTTTTCCGGCGCGAGCACGAGGAAGGATTCCAGCCCGATGTGCCCGGCGTCGCGCACGCCCACGGCCATGCCCAGCATGGTCACGTAGAGCACCAGCAGCACCGCGCCGCTTTCGGCCCAGGTGGGCGTGTCGTTGAAGATGTAGCGGCCGACCACCTGGTACAGCACCGCCACGATCAGCAGGCACATCCCCGCCACGCCCAGGCGCAGGCAGAAGCGCGCCAGGGCGGCGCAGAAGCGCGTATAGAGATGGGTGCCCGATGGCGCGGCGATGAACTCCGCGCCGTCGGCGGCTTGCGTCGTCATGGCCCGTCGCTTACTTGGTTTCGCTGACGCGCTTGACCATGCCCTGCAGCTTCGGGTCCTTCAGGAACTTCTCGTACACGGGCTTCATCGCGGCGCGGAAGGTGGCGGTGTCCACGTCGACGATCTGCGCGCCGCCGGCCTTCACCTGCGCCAGCGACTTGGCTTCACGCTCGTCCCACAGCTTGCGCATGTAGGTGACGGACTCCTTGGCCGCCGCGCGGATCGCCTTCTGGTCGTCCGGCGTCAGCGTGTCCCAGGTCTTCCTGGAGAACAGCAGGATCTCCGGCGCCATCGAGTGCTCGGTCTTGTTGTAGTACTTGGCCACCTCGAAGTGGCGGGTGCTCTCGTAGCTGGGATAGTTGTTCTCGGCGGCGTCGACCAGGCCGGTCTTGAGCGCCGTGTACACCTCGCCGAAGGGCATCGGCGTGGCGTTCGCGCCCATGGCTTCCATCAGCGCCACCCACAGGTCCGACTGCTGCACGCGGATCTTCATGCCCTTGACGTCGGCCAGCGACTTCACCGGCTTCTTCACCGAGTAGATCGAGCGCGCACCCGAGTCGTAGAAGGCCAGGCCCACGAAGCCCTGTTCCTCGCAGCTCTTGAGGATCTCCTCGCCGATCGGGCCGTCCAGCACGCGGCGCATGTGGCCGGTGTCGCGGAACAGGAAGGGCATGGTCGGCACCATGGTCGCCGGGCAGATGTTGTTCATCGGCGCGACGTTCACGCGCGTCATCGCCAGCGCGCCCAGCTTGGTCTGCTCGATCGTGTCCTTCTCCTGGCCGAGCGCCGACTTGGCGAACACCTTGATGGTGTGCTTGCCGTTGGTGAGCTTGGACAGCGTCTCGCTCATGTGGCGCACCGCCAGCACCGTGGGGTAGTCGTCCGGGTGGATGTCGGAGGAACGGAACTCGGTGGCCTGCGCGCCGGCGGCGGCAGCCAGCGCCAGGGCGGCGGCGAGGCGGGTGATGGTCTGCATGCTTTGTCTCCTGTGAAGGTCTTATTGGTCGAACGGGCCCATGTGGACGAAGCCGCCGGCCTGGTAGGTCACGGCGGGATCCTTCAGGTCCAGTTGGGGTTGTGCGGCTTCCTTGGCGGCGCGGAACGGCTCCGAGCTGTCCTGCGGGCGGTACCCGATGTGACGCGCCGGCGTGTTGTCCCACCACGTGGTGGTGTTGTCGGACATGCCGTAGATGATGGTGTGGCCGGCGACCGGGGCGGTCAGGCTCGCGACCACGAGGCGCTCGAGGTCGTCGTAGGAAAGCCAGGTCGCCAGCATGCGGCGGTCCCTCGGCTCGGGGAAGGACGACCCGATGCGCAGGCACACGGTCTCGATGCCGTAGCGGTCGAAGTAGAAGCGCGACAGGTTCTCGCCGAAGGCCTTCGAGATGCCGTAGTAGCCGTCGGGCCGCACCGGCATCGTCGGGTCTATCACTTCGTCCTGGCGGTAGTAGCCGGTGACGTGATTGGAGCTCGCGAACACGATGCGCTTCACGCCGTGCCGGCGCGCCGCCTCGTAGAGGTTGTAGACCCCGACGATGTTGGCCTGCAGGATCGCATCGAAGGGCTGCTCGGTGGAGATGCCGCCGAGATGCACCACGGCATCGATGCCGGCGAGCAGCTCATGCACCGCGGCGCGGTCCTCCAGCTTCGCCTCGACGACTTCCTCGCCGGCCTGCGCCGCATCCATCGCGGCGGCGTCGCTCACCCTCAGGAGCGAACATCGGGATCGGAGGCGGGGCCGCAGCTGGCGGCCCAGCGCGCCGGCAGCACCGGTCAACAGGACGCGCCCCAGGGAAATGGGAGAGGCAGAGGAGGCCATGCTTTCCTTTCGTCGGGCGCCTGCTACATTAGGGCCGGATCGGTTGTCATCCGTTATCAGTCGTCGTACAAGTATTCCTGCCCGCCCGCCCGAATCCGAAGAGGGATAACCCGCATGAATGAAGCCGTCGTCCGCCGCCGCCCCCGCAGCCTCGCCCACGACGTGGTCGACGCGCTGGGCGGCCGCATCCGCGATGGGTCGCTCAGCTCCGGCGAAAAGCTGCCCACCGAGGCGGCCATCATGGAGGAGTTCGGCGTCAGCCGCACGGTGGTGCGCGAGGCGATCTCGCGCCTGCAGGCCGCCGGCCTGGTGGAGACGCGCCATGGCGTGGGCACCTTCGTGGTCGGCCTCGGCGACGCGACCACCTTCCGGATCTCGCCCGACCAGCTCGGCACGCTGCACGACGTGATCGAGGTGCTGGAACTGCGCATCGCGGTGGAGACCGAAAGCGCGGCGCTGGCGGCCCTGCGCCGCAGCGAGGACAACCTGCAGAGCTTGCGCCATGCGCTCAAGGCTTTCATCGCCGCGGTCGAGGAAGGCCGCGACGCGGTCGGTCCCGATTTCCAGTTCCACCTGGAGATCGCCCGCGCCACCCAGAACCACCACTTCATCGACCTGATGGGGACGCTCGGCGGCATGATGATCCCGCGCGCCCGCCTGGAGCCGGCGGGCCCGCTCACCCCCGAGCGGCAGGCCTACCTGCGGCGGGTGAACAGCGAGCACGAGAACATCGTCGATGCGATCGCCCGGCAGGACACCGAGGGCGCCCGGGCCGCCATGCGCACCCACCTGGCCAACAGCCGCGAGCGCCGGCGGCGCTTGGCCGAGGGCACTTAAACCCCTTCAAGTCGTCGGACATCCTTGGGAAGTTTTGCGGCAAGTTGTACGATGTCCTATCTCTTGACCGGAACGACCATGACGCCCAACGAACTGAAGAAGGCCCTCTCCACCGGCCTGCTCTCCTTCCCCCTCACCGACTTCGACAAGGAACTGCGCTTCGACCCGAAGGGCTACGCCGACCGCCTCGAGTGGCTGCAGCCCTATGGCGCCACCGTCCTGTTCGCCGCCGGCGGCACGGGTGAGTTCTTCTCGCTGGAGCCGCAGGAATACGCGCAGGTGATCAAGGTCGCCGCCGAGACCTGCAAGGGCCGCACCCCCATCGTCGGCGGCGCCGGCGGCGGCACCACCCTGGCGATCAAGTACGCGCAGGAAGCCGAGCGCAATGGCGCGCAAGGCGTGCTGCTGCTGCCGCACTACCTGACCGAAGCCACCCAGGAAGGCCTGGTGCAGCACGTCGAAGCCGTCTGCAAGAGCGTGAAGATCGGCGTGATCGTCTACAACCGCGGCGCCACCAAGCTCACCGCCGAATCGCTGCTGAAGCTGGCCGAGCGCTGCCCCAACCTGATCGGCTTCAAGGACGGCACCGGCGACATCGAGCGCATGGTCTCCATCCGCCAGAAGCTGGGCGACCGCTTCGCCATGATCGGCGGCATGCCCACCCACGAGGTCTACGCCCACGCCTACAAGGCCCTCGGCGTGCCGACCTATTCCTCCGCGATCTTCAACTTCGTCCCGCGCACCGCGATGGAGTTCTACAACGCCTACTGGGCCGGCGACACCGCCACCACGGGCCGCCTGATCGACGAGTTCTTCCTGCCTTACCTCGCCATCCGTGCCAAGGGTGAAGGCTATGCCGTGTCCATCGTGAAGGCCGGCGCCACCATCGTCGGCAAGAGCGCCGGCCCGGTGCGCCCGCCCCTGTCGGACCTGAAGCCGCAGGAAGTGGAAGAACTCGCCGCCCTGATCCGCAAGCTCGGCGCGCAGTAAACAAGCGCCTGCTTTTTCCACTGGAGACTCCAAGCATGATCAAGAAGACCCTGATGGGCCTGGCCCTGGCTGCCGCCGCGGCGAGCGCCTTTGCGGCCGGCTACCCCGAGAAGCCGGTGACCCTCGTGGTGCCGTTCCCGCCGGGCGGTTCCACCGACGCCATCGCCCGCGTGCTGGCGCAGAAGCTGCCCGAGAAGCTGGGCGGCACCTGGATCGTCGACAACAAGGCCGGCGCCACCGGCACCATCGGCGCCGCGTTCGTGAAGCGCGCGCCCGCGGACGGCTACACGCTGTTCGTGTCCTCGCTCGGCCCGTTCGTGATCGCCCCGCACCTGATCAAGGGCGTGCAGTACGACGCGCTGAAGGACCTCGATCCGATCACGGTGGCCGTGCAGGCCCCGAACGTGCTGGTCGTTCCCGCCGCTTCGCCGTACAAGACGGTCGCCGAACTGCTGGCCGGACTGAAGAAGACCCCGGGCAAGGTGAGCTTCGCCTCCTCCGGCAACGGCTCGTCCGACCACCTGTCGGCCGAACTGTTCTGGCAGCAGACCAACACCGAAGGCCTGCACATCCCGTACAAGGGCGGCGGCCCCGCCATCAACGACCTGCTGGGCGGCCAGGTGGACGCGGCTTTCGTGAACATCAACAGCATCCTCCAGCACGTCAAGGCCGGCAAGGTGAAGGCGCTGGCCATCTCCTCCGAGAAGCGTTCGCCGCTGCTGCCGGAAGTCGCCACGCTGCAGGAGCAGGGCGTCAAGGGCGCTGAAGTGCAGTCCTGGCAGGCCATCGCCGCGCCGAAGGGCATCCCGGCCGACGTGAAGCAGAAGCTCTACACCGCGATGGCGTCCATCCTCAACGAGAAGGAAGTGAAGGACAAGCTGCTGGCGCAAGGCTTCGAGATCGTCGCCAACACGCCCGAGCAGTTCGCCAAGTTCCAGGCGGCGGAATACGCGAAGTGGAAGAGCCTGATCGAGACCCGCAAGATCACGGCTGATTGAGAATGAGCGCTCCCGTCGTCAAGACGCTGCGTGTGGTCCCGGTCGCCGGCCGGGACGACATGCTCCTGAACCTCTCGGGCGCGCATGCGCCCTTTTTCACCCGCAACATCGTCCTGGTGACGGACAGCGAAGGCCACACCGGCCTCGGTGAAGTCCCCGGCGGCGAGAAGATCCGCCAGACGCTGGAAGACGCCCGTCCGCTCGTCGAAGGCCAGTCCATCGGCAACCTGCAGGCGATCCTGAATGCGATGCGCACGAAGTTCGCCGACCGCGACTCGGGCGGCCGCGGCCTGCAGACCTTCGACCTGCGCACCACCATCCACGCGGTAACCGCGGTGGAATCGGCCCTGCTGGACCTGCAGGGCCAGCACATGGGCGTGCCCGTCGCGGCCCTGCTCGGCGAAGGCCAGCAGCGCGACGCGGTGCAGATGCTCGGTTATCTCTTCTACGTCGGCGATCGCAAGAAGACCAACCTGCCTTACGCCTCCGAGCCGGACGCGCAGGACGACTGGTTCCGACTCCGCCACGAGGAAGCACTGACGCCCGAGGCAATCGTGCGCCTGGCCGAAGCGGCGCAGAAGCGCTACGGCTTCCAGGACTTCAAGTTGAAGGGCGGCGTGCTGAGCGGCGATGCGGAAGTCGAAGCCGTCACGGCGCTGCACGAGCGCTTCCCCCAAGCGCGCGTCACGCTGGATCCCAACGGCGGCTGGCTGCTGAAGGACGCGATCCGCCTGGGCCGGAAGATGCAGGGCGTCGTCGCCTATGCGGAAGACCCGTGCGGCGCCGAGGAAGGCTTCTCCGGCCGCGAAGTGATGGCGGAATTCCGCCGTGCCACCGGCCTGCCGACCGCGACCAACATGGTGGCGACCGACTGGCGCCAGATGGCCCACTCGCTCGCGCTGCAGTCGGTGGACATCCCGCTGGCCGACCCGCACTTCTGGACCATGGCCGGCTCGGTGCGCGTGGCGCAGACCTGCCGCGACTGGGGCCTGACCTGGGGCTCGCACTCCAACAACCACTTCGACATCTCGCTGGCGATGTTCACGCACGTGGGTGCGGCCGCGCCGGGCAAGGTCACCGCGATCGACACGCACTGGATCTGGCAGGACGGTCAGCGCCTGACGAAGGATCCGCTGAAGATCGAAGGCGGCTACGTGCAGGTCCCGAAGAAGCCGGGTCTCGGCATCGAGATCGACGAAGGCGAACTCGAGAAGGCCAATGCGCTGTACAAGCAGCACGGCCTGGGTGCGCGCGACGACGCGATCGGCATGCAGTTCCTGGTGCCGAACTGGAAGTTCGATCCGAAGCGGCCTTGCATGGTGCGCTGACAACTGTCATTCCCGCGAAGGCGGGAACCCAGGGCTTTCCATGCGGATGCCCTGGATCCCCGCCTCCGCGGGGATGACGCCAACCTGGAGACCGACATGTTCAAGAACCTCATCGGCGGCGAGTGGGTAGCAGGTGCCCGCGTATCCCGCAACATCAATCCTTCCGACACGCGCGACGTCGTCGGCGAATACGCGCAGGGCAACGCCGAGCACGCCCAGCAGGCGATCGCCGCCGCCGCCAAGGCGCAGGCTGGCTGGGGCCTGTCCACGCCGCAGCAGCGCTTCGACATCCTCGATGCCGCCGGCGCCGAGATCCTGGCGCGCAAGGCCGAACTGGGCGACCTGCTCGCCCGCGAAGAAGGCAAGACCCTGCCCGAAGCCATCGGCGAAGTGGCCCGCGCCGGCAACATCTTCAAGTTCTTCGCCGGCGAAGCGCTGCGCGTGGGCGGTGAGGTGGTGCCCTCCGTGCGTCCGGGCGTTGGCGTCGAAGTCACGCGCGAGCCGGTCGGCGTCGTGGGCCTCATCACCCCCTGGAATTTCCCGATCGCCATTCCCGCCTGGAAGATCGCCCCGGCGCTGGCCTTCGGCAACGCCGTGGTGCTCAAGCCCGCGGACCTCGTGCCGGGCAGCGCCTGGGCCATTGCCGACATCCTGCACCGCGCCGGCCTGCCCGCCGGCGTCTTCAACCTGGTGATGGGCCGCGGCTCCGAAGTGGGCCAGGTGCTGCTGGACGACAAGCGCGTCAACGCCATCAGCTTCACGGGTTCCGTCGCCACCGGCCAGCGCATCGCGCAGGCGTGCGTGGCGCGCATGGCCAAGTTCCAGCTGGAGATGGGCGGCAAGAACCCGATGGTGGTGCTGGACGACGCCGACCTGGACGTCGCCGTGGCGGCCGCGCTCAACAGCGGCTTCTTCTCCACCGGCCAGCGCTGCACGGCGTCTTCGCGCCTGATCGTCACCGAAGGCATCCACGACAGGTTCGTGGCCGCCATGGCCGAGAAGATGAAGACGCTCAAGGTCGACGACGCGCGCAAGAAGGGCACCGACATCGGCCCCGTGGTGGACGACAAGCAGCTCGCGCAGGATCTCGAGTACATCCAGATCGCCAAGGCCGAAGGCGCCAGGCTGGTGGCCGGCGGCGAAGCGATCGAGAAGAACGCCGACGGCGCGCCGGGCTACTACCTGCAGCCGGCCCTCTTCACCGAGACGACCGCGCAGATGCGCATCAGCCGCGAGGAAGTCTTCGGCCCGGTGGTGAGCGTCATCCGCGCGAAGAACTACGACGAGGCGCTGGCGCTGGCCAACGACACCGAGTTCGGCTTGTCCGCGGGCATCGCCACCACCTCGCTCAAGCACGCCACGCACTTCAAGCGCCACTCGCAAGCGGGCATGGTGATGGTGAACCTGCCCACCGCGGGCGTGGACTACCACGTGCCCTTCGGCGGCCGCAAGGGCTCCAGCTACGGCCCGCGCGAGCAGGGCCGCTATGCGGCGGAGTTCTACACGACCGTGAAGACGGCGTACACGCAGGC
>NZ_DASVNN010000029.1:0-7265 GCF_036383835.1 Ramlibacter sp. | reverse complement strand
GTGCTGCGCATCGACCATCCCGACGTGCTGGAGTTCATCACCGCCAAGCGCACGCCAGGGCGCTGGAACAACTTCAACGTGTCGGTCGCCGTGACCGACGAATTCGTCCGCACGCTGCAGGCCGGCGGCGACTGGGCACTGGTGCACAAGGGCAAGCCGGGTGCGGCGCTGATCGCGCAGGGGGCGCATCTGCGGGGGGATGGGGTGTGGGTGTACCGCACGATGCCCGCCCAGGAATTGTGGGACACGATCATGCGATCGACCTACGACTTCGCGGAACCGGGCATCCTGTTCGTCGATACGCTCAACCGCGAGAACAACCTTCGGTATGCGGAAAAAATCACCAGCACCAATCCGTGCGTAACGGCGGACACCTGGGTCATGACGACCGACGGACCGGCGCAGGTACAGGACCTGGTCGGCAGGAAGTTCACGGCAGTCGTGGACGGAACTGGATTCCCTGTCCGCAGTAAAGGCTTCTTCGCCACGGGCCGCAAGCCGGTCTTTCGCTTGCGCACGCGGGAAGGTCACGAATTGCGGCTCACGGCCGATCACCGGGTCCGGCGAGTGACACGGAAGACGCGACACGTGATGGAAGCGGAATGGGCTCCGGCCGAAGCGCTGCGTCCCGGAGACGAGGTGATCCTCCATGATCATCGCGCGATGGGAGGTTGGGATGGACGCGGCACGAGTGAGGAAGGTTACCTGCTGGGACTGCTCATTGGAGACGGACACCTGACAGAAAAGAAAGCCGTTCTATCGGTCTGGAGTCCGGAGCTGAAGGTGGTAGGCGGAGACGCCCCGGCGCTGGCGAGCACCGGCGTGGCCGGAATCGTTGCAGCCGTGAACACTGCGATCAGCACTCTGCCGCATCGAGCCGACTTCCGCGGTTTCTCCAAAACGCTGGAACGCGGGGAAGCGCGATTGGGCTCTGCACCGCTGCGGGATCTGGCTTTCTCGTTCGGACTGCGTCCGGGTTGCAAGACCGTGACTCCGGCTATCGAGCAAGGCTCCGCTTTCTTCACCTCCGGCGTGCTGCGCGGTCTGTTCGATGCAGACGGCACCGTGATCGGCAATCAAGATAAGGGCGTCAGTGTCCGCCTCGCGCAATCGGATACGGGCTTGCTGAAGGCGGTCCAGCGCATGCTGCTGCGACTCAGTATCAACAGCACGATCTATGAAAAGCGTAGACCCGCAATGCCTCGCCTGATGCCCGATGGACGGGGAGGCCGACGCTACTACGACTGCAAGGAATACCACGAACTGGTCATCAGCGGGGAGAGCATCGCCTTGTTCGCCGACCATGTCGGTTTCTCCGACACTTCCAAGTCACAGCGCTTGCGTGCCCTCCTCGACGGATACAAACGGGCGCTGAACCGCGAGACCTTCACGGCGACCGTCGCCAGCCTGGACCCCGACGGCGAAGAGGAGGTCTACGACGTCACCGTGGCCGACGTCCATGCCTTCGATGCGAACGGCCTGTACGTCCACAACTGCGGCGAGCAGCCGCTGCCTCCCTACGGCTGCTGCAATCTCGGTCCCGTCATCCTGACGAGGTTCGTGCGCCATCCGTTCGGCTTCGGCGGTGCCCCCGAGTTCGATTTCAAATCCTTCGCCCAAGCCGTGGCCGTGCAAGTGCGCGCCCTCGACAACGTCCTCGACCTCACCTTCTGGCCGCTTCCGCAGCAGCAGGCGGAGTCCCGCGCCAAGCGCCGCATCGGCGTCGGCTTCACCGGCCTGGGCAACGCGCTCACGATGCTCAAGCTGCGCTACGACGCGCCCGAGGGCCGCGACATGGCCGCGCGCATCGCGCGCACCATGCGCGATGCCGCCTACGCCGCATCGGTCGATCTCGCGAAGGAGAAAGGCGCCTTCCCGCTCCTCGACGCCGACAAGTACCTCGAAGCCGGCACTTTTGCCAGCCGCCTCGACGAGCCGCTGAAGGCGCAGATCCGCAAGCACGGCATCCGCAACAGCCACCTGCTGTCGATCGCGCCCACCGGCACCGTGAGCCTCGCCTTCGCGGACAACGCATCGAACGGCATCGAGCCCGCCTTCTCCTGGACCTATCGCCGCAAGAAGCGCGAAGCGGACGGCAGCAAGTCCGAATACGACGTGGAAGACCACGCCTGGCGGCTGTACCGCTCGCTGGGCGGCGACACCGCGCAACTGCCGCCGTACTTCGTGTCGGCGCTCCAGATGCGCGCGGCGGACCACCTGGCGATGATGGAAGCGGTGCAACCCTTCATCGACACGGCGATCTCCAAGACCGTCAACGTCCCCGCCGACTACCCGTACGACGACTTCAAGGGCCTGTACCTCGAAGCCTGGCGCGCGGGACTGAAGGGCCTCGCCACCTACCGCCCCAACGCGATCCTCGGCGCCGTGCTGTCCACCACGCCGGAGCCCGCCGCGGAGACCCTGCCGCCGCTCGAGCGCCGCAAGCTCGACCCCATGCGCACCATGATCGAGAAGCGGCCGCAGGGCCAGCTGCCGGCCGTGGTGGAGAAGCTCGAGTACTGGACGCCGCTCGGGCGCCAGAACACCTACATCGTCGTGTCCTTCCTGCCGATCGCGGATGGCCGCGAGCGCGCGATCGAGTTCTTCATGCCGGTGGGGCAGAGCGGCGAGTCGCAGCAGTGGATCACCTCCAGCATGCGGTTGCTGTCGCTGGCGGCGCGCGGCGGCTTCCTGGAACGGGCGCTGGCCGACATGCGCAAGGTCGCCTGGGACCGCGGGCCGGTGCGCCTGGGCACCTACGCCAAACCCGATGGCGGCACGGTGCCGATGTGGCACGACTCGGAGGTGGCGGCGATCGCCTACGCGGTCCAGAACATCATCGCCCGCCGCCGGGGCGAGCCGGTGGCGGCGCTGGAGACGCCGGAAGCGCCCACCGCCGCCGTGTCGGCGCCCACGATGGCCGGCGCGAAGTGCCCGGAGTGCGGCGCCCACGCGGTGATCCGCAAGGACGGCTGCGAGTTCTGCACCTCCTGCGGACACGTCGGAGCCTGCGGGTGATGCAGCCGCCGGACACCGCCTTCGCTGCCGAATGGGCGGAGACGCTGATCCACGGCCGCCGCACGGTGCTGCCCAAGCGCCTGGCCGCGCCGGGACCGGACTACGCCCAGCTGCAGCGCATCCTGCGCGCCGCCGCCGCGGCGCCCGACCACGGCGAGCGGCTGCCCTGGCGCTTCGTGATCGTGCCGCAGATGCGGCGTTCCGCGCTGGCCGAGGTGTTCGCCGCCTCCCTGCGCGAACGCGACGCGCAAGCCACCGAAGAACAGGTCGCACAGGCGCGCGAGAAGGCCTTCCGCGCGCCCTTGCTGATGCTCGCCGTGTGCGACACCGGCGCCGCCGGCGACGAGATCCCGCCGGCGGAACGGCTGGTGTCCGCCGGCTGCGCCATCCAGAACATGCTGCTGATGGCGACGGTGCTCGGCTTCGGCTCGGCCCTCACCAGCGGCAAGGCGATGGGATCGCGCGGCCTGCGCGGACTGTTCGGCCTCGGCCCGCAGGAGCAGGCGCTGTGCTTCGTGAACATCGGCACCATCGCGGGAAAGAAGCGCGGACGCGAGCGGCCGGACGCCGCCAGCTACGTGAGCGAACTCGGAGGACCGCCGTGAGCCAGCCGATCCGCCTGCAGTCGCTCGTGGCTTCACCCGCCGCCGGCTTCGAGCAGCCCTTCGAGATGCTCGAGGCCTGCCACGAAAGGGTGCAGCGCATGCTGGCGCTGCTCGCGCGCCTGCGCGCCCACGTGCGCGAGAACGGAGCGGACGTGCAGGCCCAGCAGGCGGCGCGCGACGTGATGCGCTACTTCGACATCGCCGCACCGCATCACCATCGCGACGAGGAGCTGCACGTGTTCCCGCGTTTGCTGCGGGAGGCGGATCCCGAGGTCGTGCCGGTGGTGGAAAGACTGCAGCGCGACCACCTGCGGATGGAGCAGTGCTGGGTGGAAGCACGCAGCGTTCTCGAGCGCGTGGCGCGGGCCGAAGCGGATCGCTTCAGCGCGGCAGACGACGAGGCGCTCGACGCCTTCGCCGGCCTCTACGGCGAACACCTCGCCGCGGAAGAACGGATCGCCTACCCGCGAGCACGCGCGCTCATGGACGAGAGCGAGATCGAAGCCGCGGGGAAGGAAATGATGCGCCGGCGCGGGGTGACGTCATGACAGTCCTCCCCCGGATGGCGTAAGGGTCGCGATTCGCCGGAAGCGTGACGCGTTCAACTGCCGCGTACCGGTCATCCCGCTCGCCGCGCCGCCGGGCGCTCGCGGCCGGAACGGCCGGGGTGGCATGGGAACAATTCCATCCCCGTGCGCGCCCTGACCCATCCCGACACCCTCGCCGCCGTCGCCATGACGGCGCTGGCGGCGTTCGCCGTGGCCGCGCTCTGGCGGCTGCGCCTGCGCGCCCGTCGCCGCGCCGCGCGGCGCAAGCAGGCGGGCTACCGCCTGATGGACTGCCTGAAGGCCTACACCGCCTGGATCGACTGGCATCGCGACGAGCCGCTGCTGCACCAGGACCCGGAGACCCTCACCATCCCGGCGGCGCTGGCGCAGGCGGTGCAGATCAAGGACGAGCACTTCCCCGATCTCTCGAAGCTGATGCTGCAGCTGCTGCAGGCGCACCGCGAGCTGATGCAATACCTGTGGGAGGAGAACATCCTGCGCATGTCGGGCGGCTCGCAGCGGCCCTATTACGCCGACCCGCGCTACCACCAGCTGCGCGACGCGCAGGATGCGACGCTGGACAGCATGTTCCTGCGCTGCCGCGATCTGATCGGGGACACGGGCACGCCGTGGCGGCGCACCCGCAGCGACTTCAGCTTCTCGAGCAACCTGGGCGCCGGGACCTCGCAGCCCTCCGGCACGCCCTGATCAGCGCCAGGGCATCGCCTCGAGCACGCGGGCCCAGTCCCCGTCGCTGCGCTCGGCCATCGGCTCCTGGCCCGGCGCGACGGCGGGCGCGCTGAGCAGGTGGATGCCGTCCCAGCGCATGCTGCGGTCCGGCGTGAGGAGGATCCAGTGCGCGCCCGGTTGGCGCTTGGCCAGCCAGGCACCCACGGACTCCGAGATGTAGTGGGTGGGCTCGTACCAGGCGACCGGCTCGGGTTCGCCCCGCAGGTGCAGGGGCCGGAAGACGAGCTTGGTCTTCATCTTCTGGATGTCGCGCCGCACCGCCTGCGCCATCTGCCGCAGCCGGGCGAGGTCGTGGTCGCCGTAGTCGTTCTTCAGCTCCGGCTCGTAGACCAGCCGCCAGAGCGAGCGGTAGAGCAGATCGAAGCGTCCCGGGTCCCGGTGCAGCACCACCAGTTCGCTCATGCGCACGAAGGACTGCGGGATGATCGCGCGCGCCGCGCGGTTGCGGATGGCCGCCCGTTCCGCGTCCAGCGACTCCTCCTCGACAGCCTGCGCCGGCGCCGCGCTCCACTCGACGGTATCCGGCGGCACCTGCTGGGCCAGCAGGCGCGTGGCTTCGCTATGGAATCCAGCGACGTCGACCTGGTTGGACAGCGGGACCTGCACGGGAAATGGCGCGGGGAGTTAGGACACGTTCACATTCTGCGCCTGCGTCCCGGTACGCGGGGGGATTTTGGCTGCATTTTTCGAAGCGTCCGGGAAACCCCGGCCGCCGCCCGTCAGGTGGCGGCGGGAAGGAAGCCTTCCACCGACAGGTAGCGCTCGCCGGTGTCGTAGTTGAAGCCGAGGACGGTGGCGCCGGCCGGGATGTCCTTGAGCTTCTGCTGGATGGCTGCCAGCGTCGCGCCGGAGGAGATCCCCACCAGGATGCCCTCCTCCCGCGCGCAACGGCGTGCCATCTCCCGGGCCGGCTCGGCATCGACCAGGATCACGCCGTCGAGCAGCGAGGTGTCCATGATGTGCGGGACGAAGCCGGCGCCGATGCCCTGGATCGGGTGCGGCGAAGGCTGGCCGCCGGACAGCACCGGCGAGTTCACCGGCTCGACCGCGAACACCTTCAGCCGGCTCCACTTCTGCTTGAGCACCCTGGCGCAGGCGGTGATGTGGCCGCCGGTGCCGACGCCGGTGATCAGGTAGTCGACGCCGTTCGGGAAGTCCTCGAGGATCTCGCGCGCGGTGGTGCGTTCGTGCACCTCGACGTTGGCGGGATTCTCGAACTGCTGCGGGATCCAGGCATCGGGCGTCCGCTCCGCCAGTTCCTGCGCCCGCGCGATCGCGCCCTTCATGCCCTTCTCGCGCGGCGTCAGGTCGAAGGTCGCGCCGTAGGCGAGCATCAGCCGGCGCCGCTCCACCGACATGCTGTCGGGCATCACCAGCACCAGCTTGTAGCCCTTCACCGCGGCCACCATCGCCAGGCCGATGCCGGTATTGCCGGACGTGGGCTCGATGATGGTGCCGCCCGGCTTGAGCTTGCCGCTGCGCTCGGCGTCCTCCACCATCGACAGGGCGATGCGGTCCTTGATGGATGCGCCCGGATTGGAGCGCTCCGACTTCACCCACACCTCGTGCGAGCCGCCGAACAGCCGGTTGATCCGGATGTGCGGGGTGCGGCCGATGGTTTCGAGGACGTTGTTCGCTTTCATGAGGCCTCACTTTCGCCGATGACGGCCGCATTGTGGCGCGATTCGAGCGCATCGGCCGCCTGGCGCGCGAGCAGGTCCAGCAGCGCGAGGTCGCGCTCCGTCGGCTCGTGGGGCGCCTTCCAGTGCGTCGAGAGCATGCCGATCACCGCGCCGTCGCGCCCCACGAGCGGCGTCGACTGGACCGTCCGCAACCCGCTCAGGCGGTACAGGCGAAGCGCTTCCGTCCCCTGCAGGCCGGGAGACGCCTCCACGTCGGAGACGATCACCCGGTCGCGCCGCTGCAGCGCCGCGCCGCAGGTCGTGTCGTGGTGCAGGGACACGCACTGCCACTGCGCGGCGGACTCCGCGTGGAAGCCTTTCCACGCCAGCAGGCGCAACATGCCGGCCTCGTCCAGCAGCTGCAGGCTGGCGCCCTCCGACTGCATCAGCCCCGCCGCCGCCTCGACGATCCGGCGGTGGACCGCGCCGGCATCCTTCGCGCCGACGGCCATGCCGGCGATCGCCTGGAGCTCCTTCGCGTCGGCGAGGTCCCGCGCCAGCCGCTGGTCGCGCTCCCGCAAGGCCTCTTCCGCCTGCCGCCGCGCGACGGACTCCGCATGGCGCGCGATGACGATGGACGCCGTGCCGGTGAGCAGCGACGCCAGCTCGCGATCGCGCGCCGCCGGCTCGCGCGGGGCGCGCGAGGAGATCGCCAGCGAGCC
>NZ_DASVNN010000028.1:0-49515 GCF_036383835.1 Ramlibacter sp. | reverse complement strand
CAGACGCGCGAGCACATCCTGCTGGCCCGCCAGGTGGGCGTGCCGCACATCATCGTGTTCATGAACAAGTGCGACATGGTCGACGACGCCGAGCTGCTCGAGCTGGTCGAGATGGAAGTGCGCGAGCTCCTGACCAAGTACGACTTCCCCGGCGACGACACCCCGATCATCAAGGGTTCGGCCAAGCTGGCGCTGGAAGGCGACAAGGGCGACCTGGGCGAGCAGGCCATCATGCGCCTGGCCGATGCCATGGACACCTACTTCCCCACGCCCCAGCGGGCGGTGGACGGCGCCTTCCTGATGCCGGTGGAAGACGTGTTCTCCATCTCCGGCCGCGGCACCGTGGTGACCGGCCGCGTGGAGCGTGGCGTGGTCAAGGTCGGCGAGGAAATCGAGATCGTGGGCCTGACCCCGACGGTCAAGACCATCTGCACCGGCGTGGAAATGTTCCGCAAGCTGCTGGACCAGGGCCAGGCCGGCGACAACGTCGGCATCCTGCTGCGCGGCACCAAGCGCGAAGAAGTCCAGCGCGGCCAGGTGCTGGCCAAGCCGGGCAGCGTCAAGCCGCACACGCACTTCTCCGCCGAGATCTACGTGCTGAGCAAGGACGAAGGCGGCCGCCACACGCCGTTCTTCAACAACTATCGCCCGCAGTTCTACTTCCGCACGACGGACGTGACCGGCGCGATCGAGCTGCCGAAGGACAAGGAAATGGTCATGCCCGGCGACAACGTGACGATCACCGTCAAGCTGATCGCCCCGATCGCGATGGAAGAAGGCCTGCGCTTCGCCATCCGCGAAGGCGGCCGGACCGTCGGTTCCGGCGTCGTTGCCAAGATCATGGAGTAATGGCCATGGCCCAGCAAAAGATCCGCATCCGCCTCAAGGCCTTCGATTACAAGCTGATCGACCAGTCCGCCGCCGAGATCGTCGACACCGCCAAGCGCACCGGCGCCATCGTCAAGGGCCCCGTGCCCCTGCCGACGCGCATGAAGCGCTTCGACATCCTGCGTTCGCCGCACGTCAACAAGTCGTCGCGCGACCAGTTCGAGATCCGCACGCACCAGCGCCTGATGGACATCGTCGACCCGACCGACAAGACGGTCGACGCCCTGATGAAGCTGGACCTGCCGGCCGGCGTGGACGTGGAGATCAAGCTGCAGTAACCCTGCGGTTTGCGTTCCGGAAGAGCCGCCCTCGAGGCGGCTCTTTTTCATCCTGGCAGCTTTGTAGGAAGACTGCTACAATCGCAGGCTTCGCTCGGTTTGCGCCGGGCGGAGCTATTTAGTCGCCGGTCAAGCCGGCGTGATCAACCCTCTTTCGCAGGGCCTTCGCGGCCCAAACGCAGAAGCCAATTGCAGCGGCTGCGGCGAAAGCAACGGAGTAACAACATGAGTCTGAGCAGCCTCGGGTTGCTGGGCCGCAAGGTGGGCATGATGCGTGTCTTCACCGATGAAGGGGACGCAGTTCCCGTCACGGTGCTGGACGTGTCGAACAACCGCGTGACCCAGGTCAAGAACCAGGACAACGACGGCTACGTGGCCCTGCAGGTCACGTTCGGTGCACGCCGCGCCTCGCGCGTCACCAAGCCGGCCGCCGGCCACCTCGCCAAGGCGGGTGTCGAAGCCGGTGAAATCATCCGTGAATTCCGTGTCGACGCCGACACCGCCGGCAAGTACGCCGCGGGCAAGGCCGTGCCGGTGCAGGACATCTTCGCCGCCGGCCAGCTGGTCGACGTGCAGGGCACCTCGATCGGCAAGGGCTTCACGGGCACCATCAAGCGCCACAACTTCAGCTCGCAGCGCGCGTCGCACGGCAACAGCCGTTCGCACAACGTGCCGGGCTCGATCTCGATGGCGCAGGATCCGGGCCGCGTGTTCCCGGGCAAGCGCATGTCGGGCCACCTGGGCGACGTGACCACCACCGTGCAGAACCTCGACGTCGTCCGCGTGGACGAGGCCCGTGGCCTGCTGCTGGTCAAGGGCGCCGTCCCCGGCGCGAAGAACGGTTTCGTGACCGTTCGCCTGGCCGCCAAGGGCCAGCCGAAGCCGGTCCAGGTGCAAGCCAAGGCCGAGAAGGGGAAGAAGTAAATGCAACTCGAACTCCTGAACGAGCAGGGCCAGGCCGCGTCGAAGATCGACGCCCCCGAGACCGTGTTCGGCCGTGAATACAACGAAGCGCTGATCCACCAGATCGTGGTGGCCTTCCAGGCGAATGCCCGTCAAGGCACGCGCGCCCAGAAGGACCGCGAGCAGGTCAAGCACTCGACCAAGAAGCCGTTCCGCCAGAAGGGCACGGGCCGCGCCCGCGCCGGCATGACCTCTTCGCCGCTGTGGCGCGGAGGCGGCCGGATCTTCCCGAACAGCCCGGACGAAAACTTCTCCCAGAAGATCAACAAGAAGATGTACCGCGCCGGCATGGCGTCGATCTTCTCCCAGCTGGCCCGCGACGGCCGTCTGGCGGTCCTCGAGTCCCTGAAGCTCGACAGCCCCAAGACGAAGCAGCTGGCCGCCAAGTTCAAGAAGATGAACCTGGAGTCGGTGCTGGTGATCGCCGACGAAGTGGACGAAAACCTGTACCTCGCCTCCCGCAACCTGGCCAACGTGCTCATCGTCGAGCCGCGTTACGCCGACCCGGTGAGCCTGGTGCATTACAAGAAAGTGCTCGTCACCAAGGGCGCGATCGAGAAGCTGAAGGAGATGTTCGCATGAGCACCGCCTCCAAGAAATACGATGAAGGCCGCCTGATGCAGGTCCTCGTCGCCCCCATCGTCTCCGAGAAGGCGACCATGGTGGCCGACAAGACCAATGCCGTGACCTTCAAGGTCCTGCAGGACGCCACCAAGCCCGAGATCAAGGCCGCCGTCGAACTGATGTTCAAGGTGCAGGTCAAGGGCGTGTCCGTCGCCAACATCAAGGGCAAGACCAAGCGCTTTGGCCGTTCCGTGGGCCGCCGCGACAACATCCGCAAGGCGTATGTGACGCTGCAGCCGGGCCAGGAGCTGAACTTCTCCGGGGAGACCGCTTAATCATGGCAGTCATCAAGCTCAAACCGACGACTCCCGGCCAGCGCGGCACGGTGAAGATCTCGCGCGACCACCTGCACAAGGGTGCCGGTTACGCGCCCCTGCTGGAACCCCAGATCCAGAAGGCCGGCCGCAACAACAACGGCCACATCACCACCCGCCACAAGGGCGGTGGCCACAAGCACCACTACCGCGTGGTCGATTTCGTCCGCAACAAGGACGGCATCCCGGCGAAGGTGGAGCGCATCGAGTACGACCCGAACCGCTCGGCCCACATCGCCCTGGTGGTGTACGCCGACGGCGAGCGCCGCTACGTGATCGCCCCCCGCGGCCTGGAAGTCGGCTCGACGCTGGTTTCCGGCTCCGAGGCGCCGATCCGCGCGGGCAACACGCTGCCGATCCGCAACATCCCGGTGGGTTCCACGATCCACTGCATCGAACTGCAGCCCGGCAAGGGCGCGCAGATCGTGCGTTCGGCGGGCACCTCCGCGACGCTGCTGGCTCGCGAAGGCGTGTACGCCCAGGTCCGGCTGCGCTCCGGCGAAGTCCGCAGGATCCACGTCGAGTGCCGCGCCACCATCGGTGAAGTGGCCAACGAAGAACACAGCCTGCGCCAGTTGGGCAAGGCCGGTGTCAAGCGCCACATGGGCATCCGCCCGACCGTCCGCGGCGTGGTGATGAACCCGGTCGACCACCCGCACGGCGGCGGCGAGGGCAAGACCGGCGAAGGCCGCCATCCTGTCGACCCGTGGGGCAACCTGACCAAGGGTTACCGTACTCGCAACAACAAGCGCACGCAGACGTTCATCGTCTCGCGCCGCAAGAAGTAAGGGGTCCGCAACATGACGCGTTCTCTCAAGAAGGGTCCGTTCGTGGACCACCACCTGGTGGCCAAGGTCGACAAGGCCGTTTCCACCAAGGACAAGAAGCCGATCAAGACCTGGTCGCGCCGCTCGATGGTCCTGCCCGATTTCATCGGCCTGACCATTGCCGTGCACAACGGCAAGCAGCACGTGCCGGTCTACATCACCGACCAGATGGTGGGCCACAAGCTGGGCGAATTCGCCCTGACGCGCACCTTCAAGGGTCACCCCGCCGACAAAAAAGTCGTGAAGAAGTGAGGCTGAGAAATGGCTGAAACCAAAGCGATTCTCCGCGGCGTGCGCCTGTCCGTCGACAAGGGCCGCCTCGTGGCCGACCTGATCCGCGGCAAGAAGGTGGACCAGGCCCTGAACATCCTGAACTTCACCCAGAAGAAGGGTGCCGTCATCGTCAAGAAGGTGCTGGAGTCCGCGATCGCGAACGCCGAGCACAACGACGGCGTCGACATCGACGAGCTGAAGGTCAAGACGATCTACGTGGAACAAGGCACGGTGCTGAAGCGCTTCACCGCGCGCGCCAAGGGCCGCGGCAACCGCATCAGCAAGGGTACGTGCCACGTGTACGTGACCGTCGGGAACTGAGGAAGAACATGGGACAGAAGATCCATCCGACCGGCTTCCGCCTGGCCGTCACCCGCAACTGGAACTCCCGCTGGTACGCGAACAACCGTGACTTCGCCGACATGCTCGGCGAGGACATCAAGGTCCGCGAATACCTGAAGACCAAGCTGAAGAACGCTGCGGTCTCGCGCGTCCTGATCGAGCGTCCGGCCAAGAACGCGCGCATCACGATCTACTCCGCCCGCCCGGGCGTGGTGATCGGCAAGAAGGGCGAGGACATCGAGGCGCTGAAGAAGGAACTGGCCGTCCGCCTGGGCGTGCCGGTCGCCGTGAACATCGAGGAAGTGCGCAAGCCCGAAGTCGATGCACAGCTGATCGCCGACTCGATCACCCAGCAGCTCGAGAAGCGCATCATGTTCCGCCGCGCGATGAAGCGCGCCATGCAGAACGCGATGCGCCTGGGCGCCCAGGGCATCAAGATCATGTCCGCCGGCCGCCTGAACGGCATCGAGATCGCCCGTACCGAGTGGTACCGCGAAGGCCGTGTGCCGCTGCACACGCTGCGCGCGGACATCGACTACGGCTTCTCCGAAGCCAAGACCACCTACGGCGTCATCGGCGTCAAGGTGTGGGTCTACAAGGGTGACACCCTGGGCCGCAACGACGTGCCGTCCCTGGACAGCACGCCGCGTCCCGAAGGCGAAGAGCGCCGTGGCCCGCGTGGCCCGCGCCGCGACGGCGACCGCCGTGGCGGCCCCGGCGGCGATCGCCGTGGTCCGGGCGCCGGCCGTGGCGGTCCCCGCCGCGACGCCGGTGCGACCAACGTCGCCCCTGCCGAAGGCAGCGACAAGCCCGCTGAAGCAACCGCAGGCGCTCCCGAAGCGCCGAAATCTACCGTTAAGCGCGTGCCCCGTAAGACGGGCGCCGCGCCGGCTGGTGGCAACCCCGCCGACGGTAAAGGAGAGTAAACATGCTGCAACCTGCTCGCCGCAAATACCGCAAAGAGCAAAAAGGCCGCAACACGGGCATTGCCACCACCGGCAACTCCGTGGCGTTCGGCGACTTCGGACTGAAGTGCACCGACCGCGGTCGCCTGACGGCCCGCCAGATCGAGGCCGCGCGTCGCGCGATCTCCCGTCACGTGAAGCGTGGCGGCCGCATCTGGATCCGCGTGTTCCCCGACAAGCCGATCTCCCAGAAGCCCGCTGAAGTGCGTATGGGTAACGGCAAGGGCAACCCCGAGTACTACGTGGCCGAGATCCAGCCGGGCAAGGTCGTGTTCGAGATCGTCGGCGTGCCCGAGGAACTCGCGCGTGAAGCGTTCAAGCTGGCCGCTGCAAAGCTGCCGCTGCGCACCACGTTCGTCACCCGCATGATCGGCCAGTAAGGAGCAAGGACCATGACGAAAGCCAATGATCTGCGTTCCAAGGACGCCGCCGGCGTGGAAACCGAAGTGAAGAGCCTGCAGAAGGCCCATTTCGGCCTGCGCATGCAGAAAGCCACCCAACAGCTCAACAACACCGCCACGCTGCGTTCCACGCGCCGTGACATCGCTCGCGCCAAGACCATCCTGGCGCAGAAGCGTGCGGAATCCGCCAAGTCCAAGGAGTGAAGATGACGGAAGCGAAAACCTCCCTCAAGCGCACTCTGGTCGGCCGCGTGGTGAGCGACAAGCGCACCAAGACCGTGACGGTGCTGGTCGAGCGTCGGGTGAAGCACCCGATCTACGGCAAGATCGTGATCAAGTCGAGCAAGTACCACGCGCACGACGAGAACGGCGAGTTCCACACCGGCGACCTGATCGAGATCCAGGAAAGCCGCCCGATCTCGCGCACCAAGAACTGGGTCGCGACCCGCCTGCTCGAAAAGGCGGCGCTGGTCTAAGACCCGGCCCCGCTGCAGGCAAGCCCGAAACGGCCCACAATCGTGGGCCGTTTTTCTTTTGTCCCACCCCATTGAGGAGATGAACATGATCCAGGTCGGCGAGCAACTCCCTGACGTCACCCTGCAGGAATATTCGGAAGTCGAAGGCAACGGCTGCAGCATCGGCCCCAACCCCGTGAAGGTGCGGGAAGCCACCCAGGGCAAGACCATCGCCCTGTTCGCGCTGCCCGGCGCGTTCACGCCGACGTGCTCCGCCAAGCACGTGCCCGGCTACGTCGAGAAGTTCGCCGAGCTGAAAGCCAGCGGCGTCGACGAGATCTGGTGCGTGAGCGTCAACGACGCCTTCGTGATGGGCGCCTGGGCGCGCGACCAGAAGACCGCCGGCAAGGTCCGCATGCTGGCCGACGGCAGCGGCGAATTCGCCAAGGCGATCGGCCTGACGCTCGACCTCAACGCCCGCGGCATGGGCCTGCGCAGCCAGCGCTATTCGATGCTGGTCAAGGACGGCAAGGTGGCTTCGATGAACGTCGAGGCGCCGGGCAAGTTCGAGGTGAGCGACGCGGGCACGCTGCTGGCGCAGGCACGGGGCTGACCCCCGTCATCCCCGCCTGCGCGGGAATGACGGAGCTCAGAATCTGCTGCTCAACGCCGCCGGCGAAGTGTTCCAGAGATCCGCCTTGAGGTAGTGCGCGCCCGGCACCGGGTTGTGATAGTAGGGCGGGATGTCCTCGAAGCCGAGGTCCTCGTAGAGGGCGCGCGCCGCCTCCATGTCGTCCAGCGTGTCCAGCAGCACGCAGTCGAAGCCCGCCCGGCGCGCCGCATCGAGCGTGGCCTCGGCGAGCCGCCGGCCGAGGCCGAAGCCGCGGAAGGCCTTGCGCACGTACAGGCGCTTCATTTCTGAGGCGTTCGGGTAGTCGCTGGAATCCAGCGGCCGCAGCGCGCAGCAACCGGCCAGTTCGCCGTCCACCCGCGCGAGGAACAGCGCGCCGCGCGGCGCCGCGTACTCGCCGGGCAGTTCGGCGAGTTCCTGCTCGAAATTCTGGAAGCAGAGATCGACGCCGAGCCCTTCGGCGTATTCCCGGAAGATCGTGCGCACCTCCTCGAATTCGGGCGCGCCCGAGGGAGACGAGAGTTCGATCAGGGGCAGTGGCGCTGTGTCCAAGATCCGGATTGCGAGTCCATGGACGGACCATTCTAGTCAAGCCACACGGTCGAGCTATGCTCCGTTGCCCGTGTTCCCCAGGTGCACGATCCAGGCGACCAGGCTCGCGCACACGGCGATGACAACCAGGGCCACCACGCGCGAAGCCAGGTCGTCGCGCGAGGAGACCGCGGGCGCGGCGAGTTCCTTGTCCCCGGCGATCATCGGCCGCACCAGCACCTGCCGCTTCTTCACGACGTACCAGCCGACCGCGCCCAGGTGCAGCAGCACCAGCGCGATCACCAGCAACTGCCCGACTTCCTTGTGGTACCAGGTGGCCGAGAGGCCGCGCGCGGTCGACACGAAGCGGTTCAGGGGCCCGGTGAAGGCGATCTCGTCGTCGGCGAACAGCCCGGTGGCCACCTGCGCCGCCAGCACCAGCAGCATCGCGAACACCGAGCCCGCGCCCAGCGGGTTGTGCCCGACGAGATGGTCGGGATGGGGGCGCCCGCCCACATAGGCCAGCACGCTGCGCGGAGCGAACAGGAAGTTGCGGAACTTCGACCAGTGCCCGCCCGCGAAGCCCCACACGATGCGAAACAGCAGCAGCGCGAACACGGTGTAGCCGAGCCGCGCATGCCAGGGCAGCGCGTTGCCGCCCGTGTAGCCGGTGACCAGCAGGCCGACCACGGCCAGCGCCAGCAGCCAGTGGAAGACGCGGGTTGGCAGGTCCCAGACGCGCACGCGGTATGCCATGGTGGTCCTCGTCGTTTGTTGGGGCGGTGCGACAGCCCCGCTGGCCCTCGGGCGCCGGTCTCAGTAGATTCCCGGGGTGGCGCGCCGCGGGCCGAACTTTTGCCAGGGTCCGCGGTCTGCTGCACAGGCATCCGTCACTTTAACCATCCGGAGAAGAACTCATGAAGTTTGCCGTCCCCTTCGCCATCGCGGCCGCCCTGCTCACGCTGTCCAGCCCGGCGTCCGCGCAGTTCGCCAAGCCGGAGGATGCCGTCAAGTACCGCC
The DNA here is from genome assembly GCF_036383835.1 of Ramlibacter sp. Classification (GTDB taxonomy): domain Bacteria; phylum Pseudomonadota; class Gammaproteobacteria; order Burkholderiales; family Burkholderiaceae_C; genus Ramlibacter. The sequence goes on along the minus strand of NZ_DASVNN010000028.1, from coordinate 41,003 downwards.
AGAGCGTGATGTTCGTGATGTCGCAGCACTTCGGGCGCATCGGCGCCATGGCCAACGGCCGCGCCCCCTACGACGCGAAGGTCGCGACCGACAACGCCGAGATCGTGGCGGAGATGTCCCAGCTGCCCTGGCCCGCGTTCACGGCCAACACCGACAAGCTGTCGCAGAAGGCGAAATCGGAGATCTGGAGCGAGCCGGCCAAGTTCAAGGAGCACAACGAGAAGTTGATGGACTCCACCGGCAAGCTGCTGGCCGCCGCCAAGACCAACAGCTTCGACAACCTGAAGTCGGCCTTCGGCAATACCGCGCAGACCTGCAAGGGCTGCCACGACAACTTCCGGAACCAGTAAACGGACCTGGCATGAAAAAGCCCCGCGATGCGGGGCTTTTTTTGGTCGTCATTCCCGCGGAGGCGGGAATCCAGGGTCCTGGGTCCCCGCCTCCGCGGGGATGACGATCAGGATTCCGCCAGCAGCTTCTCGATCAGCGCGTGCAGCTCCGCGAAGTTCGGCTCGCCGACGTAGCGCTTCACGATCTCGCCCTTCTTGTTCACGACGTACGAAGTCGGCGTGAGTTTCACGTCGCCCCAGGCTTGCGCCACCGCGCCGGTGTTGTCGATCGCGACGTTGAAGGGCAGCTTGCGCGACTGCGCGTAGTTCACCACGTAGACCGGCGGGTCGTAGCTCATGGCCACGGCCAGGTGGTCGTAGCCCTTGGCGTGGTACTTCTCGTAGGTGGAGACCATCTTGGGCATCTCCGCCACGCAGGTGGTGCAGCTGGTGGCCCAGAAGTTGACCAAGGTCACCTTCCCCTTCAGGTCCGCGGTGGTCTTCTTCGAACCGTCGAGAAGCACGAAGGTGGTGTCGGGCGCCGCATCGCGCGCGCAGCCGGCCAGCACCGCCGTGGCGGCCACTACGCCCGCCAGCAGCGCGCGGCGGCTCCAGTTCGTTCCGGTCTTCGTCTTTGCCATGTCAGCTGGGATTCTGGCCCATCCTGGAAGTTCGCGCCTGACGCGGGTCAAGCGCAGGCCGCCAGCAGCCGGCCGAGCTCCTCCGGGGCGCTGACCATGGGGTCGTGGCCGGTGGCGAGCTCCACTACCCGGGCGCCGCCGCCGCCGACCCAGGCGCCGTCCCAGAAGTTGCGGTCGCGCACCCGCGGCCGGATCGAGTCGATGGTGCCCAGGCGCGGCTGGGTGCAGTCGACGAAGGTGCGCGGGACCGACGCGACGCGCGCCGGATCGAACGCCAGCGGCGCCTGGTAGGTGTGACCCGGATGCGGCGTCTGGCGGCGCTGCACCCAGGCATGGTCGTCCGCCGCGAGGCCGAACACGGACGGGTCCGGCGCCGGGAAGGCGTAGTCCGGCGAGGCCTGCGCGGCGGCCAGCCGCGCCTCGCGCGTCGCGCTGGCGTGCGTGCTGCTCCAGCTCTCGCCGGGCTTGGGCACCACGGCGTCCACGTAGACGAGATGCTTCAGCCGCTGCGGCATGCGGTCGGCGATCGCCGTGCCGATCATGCCGGCGTACGAGTGCACCGCCAGCACCACGTCGCCCAGTTCCTCCGCCTCGATGACGCCGGCGACGTCCGCGATGTGCGTCTCCAGCGTGATCAGCGACGACAGCAGGTGGGCGCGCTCGCCCACGCCGGTGAGCGTGACGGCGTGCGCCCGGTGGCCTTGCGCGTGCAGCCGGTCCACCACGCGCTGCCAGCACCAGCCGCCATGCCAGGCGCCATGCACCAGGACGAAATTCGCCATCAGAGGATCTCCTTCGCGCGCAGCGCGCCGACCTGCGCGTCGTCCCAACCAAGGATCTCGCGCAGCACTTCCTGCGTGTGTTGTCCGAGCAGTGGCGGCGGCATCTCGGTGCGCACCGGCGTCGCGCTCAGTTTCAGCGGGCTCGCCACCAGGTCCACCTCGCCCGCCAGCGGATGCTGCCACCGGTGCACCATGCCGCGCTCGCGCACCTGCGCATCGGCGAACACTTCGGCGAGGTTGTTGATCGCGCCGCAGGGCACCTTGGCGGCTTCCAGCGCCGCGAGCCAATCCGTCTTGGGCCGAGTCTTCATCACCGCCTCCAGCATCGGCACCAGCACGGCGCGGTTGCGCACGCGGTCCTGGTTCTTGGCGAAGCGCGGATCGCTCGCCAGCTCGGGATGGCCCGCCACCTGGCAGTACTTCGCGAACTGGCCGTCGTTGCCCACGGCGACGATCACGTAGTCCTTGCTGCCGTCGGTGTGCGGCGCCGTCTCGAACACCTGGTAGGGCACGATGTTCTGGTGCGCGTTGCCCGCGCGCCCGGGCGCCTTGCCGCTCACGAGGTAGTTCGCGCCCAGGTTCGCGAGCATGGACACCTGCGTGTCGAGCAGCGCCATGTCCAGATGCTGGCCTTCGCCGGTGCGCTCCGCGTGCCGCAGCGCGGCGAGGATGCCGACGCAGGAGTACATCCCGGTGAACAGGTCCGCCACCGCCACGCCCACCTTCTGCGGCCCGCCGCCGAGGTCGTCGCGCTCGCCGGTGATGCTCATGAGCCCGCCCATGCCCTGCACCGCGTAGTCGTAGCCGGCGCGCTCGCGGTAGGGGCCGGTCTGGCCGAAGCCCGTCACGCTGCAGTACACGATGCGCGGATTCGCCGCGCGGATCGATTCGTAGTCCAGCCCGTAGCGCGCCATGTCGCCGACCTTGAAGTTCTCCACGAACACGTGGCAATGCTTCGCCAGCTCGCGCACCAGCGCCTGGCCCTCGGGCTGCGCGATGTCGCAGGTCACCGAGCGCTTGTTGCGGTTCGTCCCGAGGTAGTACGCCGCTTCGCCCGTGTCTTGGCCGTCGCGGTCCTTGAGGAAGGGCGGCCCCCAGCTGCGCGTGTCGTCGCCGCTGCCGGGACGCTCGATCTTGATCACGTCCGCGCCGAGGTCGGCCAGGGTCTGCGTGCACCAGGGACCGGCCAGCACGCGCGACAGGTCGAGCACGCGGATTCCATCGAGGGCGTTCATGCGCCCATTATCGGGAAAGGATAATCCGTGCGATGTCCCTGCTCGAGCGCCGCCAGGCGGTGGTGGTCTTCCTCGCGTTCGCCTTCGCCTACTTCTTCGCGGCGGTCCTGCGCGCCATCACGGCGACGCTCTCGCCGGTGCTCACCGAGGAGTTCCGCCTGCACGCCGGCGACCTCGGGCTGCTCGCCGGTGGCTATTTCCTCGGCTTCGCCCTGATCCAGCTGCCCCTGGGCACCTGGCTCGATCGCCACGGCCCGCGCAAGGTGATCCTGCGCTTCGTGGCGCTCGCGGTGCTGGGCTGCGTGTCCTTCGCGCTCGCGCACGGCTTCGGCTGGCTGCTGGCCGCGCGCGTGCTCTGCGGGGTGGGCGTCGCCGCCTGCCTGATGGCGCCGCTCACCGGCTTTCGCCGCTGGTTCACCCCGCCGGTCCAGTTGCGCACCAACTCGTGGATGCTGATGACGGGCTCCATGGGCATGGTCGCTTCCACGCTGCCGGTGCAGTGGCTGCTGCCGCAGTTCGGCTGGCGGCCGCTGTTCTGGGGCCTCGCGGTGCTGATGGCGCTGTCGATGTTCGTGATCGCCTGGCGCGTGCCGGACTGGTCCACCGAGGACGCGACGGGCAAGCCCGGTGCGCCGCGCGGCAGCTACGGCCCGGTGTGGCGCCACCCTTATTTCTGGCAGATGGCGCCCCTCGGCTTCTTCAGCTACGGCGGGATGATCGCGGTGCAGTCGCTGTGGGCGGGGCCGTGGCTCTCGCGGGTGGCGGGCTACAGCCCGGTCGAAGCGGCCGCCGGCCTCTTCACGATCAACCTCGCCATGCTCGCCACCTTCTGGTGCTGGGGCCTGGTCAATCCCTGGCTGCAGCGCCGCGGCATCGTGACGGACCGCCTGATCGCCTGGGGCCTGCCCCTGAGCTTCGCTGCCCTCGCGAACCTGATCGTGGCGGGCCCCGCGGCCGGCCCGGCGGCCCTGGCCCTGTTCTGCACGGCCAGCACCTTCGTCGCGCTGGCCCAGCCCGCGGTGGGCATGGTGTTCCCGGCCGCGCTCGCCGGCCGCGCCTTGTCCGCCTACAACCTGGCGATCTTCATCGGCGTGTTCGTGGTGCAGTGGGGCATCGGCCTGCTGGTCGACGCCTTCCAGGCCGGGGGCTGGACCGAGGTGGATGCCTTCCGGGGCGCCTTTGGTGTCTTCCTCGCCACGAGCGTGCTCTCCTACGCATGGTTCCTGTGGAGCAGAAGCCATAATCGCCCGGAGAGCCCATGAACGCCATCCTGCTGATCGCCCATGCGCCGCTGGCCAACGCCCTGCGGCAGTGCGCGCTGCACGTCTTCCCCGACTGCGGCGGCGCGGTCATGGCGATCGACGTGCAGCCCAACCTGTCGCCCGACGAAACGCTGGCCACCGCGCGCATCGCGCTGGAGCAGCTCTCGCGCGGCCAGGGCATCATGGGCGTGCTGGTGCTCACGGATATTTTCGGCGCCACGCCCAGCAACGTGGCCCAGAAGCTGGTCGACGGCGTGAGCACGCGCCTCATCACCGGCGTGAACCTGCCCATGCTCCTGCGCAGCGTGAGCTACCGCCACGAGTCGCTCGACACGCTGGTGTCGCGCGCCGTGGTGGGCGGCACGCAGGGCGTGATGCAGGTGAACATCACCGCGCCGCAGAACCAGCCCCGACGGAACCATGATCAAGAAGAACACGACCATCAGCAATAAGCTGGGCCTGCACGCGCGCGCCTCCGCCAAGCTCACCAAGCTGGCCGGCAGCTACCCGTGCGAAGTCTGGATGAGCCGCGGCGAGCGCCGCGTCAACGCCAAGAGCATCATGGGCGTGATGATGCTGGCCGCCGGCATCGGCACCGAGGTCACGCTGGAGACCAACGGGGACAAGGAGCAGGAAGCGATGGACGCGCTGCTCGCGCTGATCAGCGACAAGTTCGGGGAAGGCGAGTGACTTTTTCGATCCATGGCATCGCGGTCGCCCGGGGCATTGCCATCGGGCGGGCGGTCGTCATGGGCTCGGGCCGCGCCGACGTGGCCCACTACTTCATCCAGCCTTCGCAGGTCGAAGCCGAGATCGAGCGCATCCGCGCCGGCCGCAACGCGGTGGTCGACGAGATCCACCGCCTGCAGCAGACCATCGCCGGCATGGGCCCCAAGGAGGCGCCGCACGAGCTGTCCGCCCTGCTGGACGTGCACCTCATGCTGCTGCAGGACCAGGAGCTGATCGACGGCGTCAAGCACTGGATCACCGATCGCCTCTACAACGCCGAATGGGCGCTCACGACGCAGCTGGAAGTGCTGTCGCGCCAGTTCGACGACATGGAGGACGAATACCTGCGCGAGCGCAAGGCCGACCTCGAACAGGTGGCCGAGCGCATCCTGCGCTACATGAAGGGCATCGGTTCGCCGGTGGCCCAACCCGTGGCGCGCAAGCGCAAGACGCAGCAGGACTTGCTGCTCGACGAGAGCGTCGACGTGCCGCTGGTGCTGGTCGCGCACGACCTGTCGCCGGCCGACATGCTGCAGTTCAAGCAGAGCGTGTTCGCCGGCTTCGTGACCGACGTCGGCGGCAAGACTTCGCACACCGCGATCATCGCCCGCAGCCTGGACATCCCCGCGGTGGTGGGGGCGCGCACCGCCAGCCAGCTGGTGCGGCAGGACGACTGGGTGATCATCGACGGCGACGCCGGCGTGATGATCGTCGACCCGTCGCCGATCATCCTGGCCGAGTACGGGTTCAAGCAGCGCCAGGCCGAGCTGGAGCGCGGCCGGTTGAGCCGGCTGCGGCACACGCCGGCCGTCACGCTCGACGGCCAGAAGGTGGAACTGCTCGCCAACATCGAACTGCCCGAGGACGCGGCGGGCGCGCTCGCCGCCGGCGCCGTCGGCGTGGGGCTGTTCCGCAGCGAATTCCTGTTCATGGGCCGCCACGGCAACCTGCCCGACGAGGAGGAGCAGTACCTCGCCTACCGCAAGGCGGTGGAGGACATGCATGGCATGCCGGTGACGATCCGCACCGTGGACGTCGGCGCCGACAAGCCGCTGGACGAATCGCGCCGCGACGAGGCGCACCTCAATCCGGCGCTGGGCCTGCGCGCGATCCGCTGGAGCCTGTCGGAGCCCGAGATGTTCCGTACCCAGCTGCGCGCGATCCTGCGCGCGGCGGCGCACGGCAAGGTGAACCTGCTGGTGCCCATGATCGCGCACGGCACGGAGATCCGGCAGACGCTGTCGCTGCTGGACTTCGCCCGGGCCGAGCTCGACAACCGCGGCGTGCCCTACGGCCCGGTGCAGTTCGGCGCGATGATCGAGATCCCGGCGGCGGCGCTGTCGCTGCGCACCTTCCTGAAGTACTTCGACTTCCTCTCGATCGGCACCAACGACCTGATCCAGTACACGCTGGCGATCGACCGCGCCGACGAATCGGTGGCGCACCTGTACGACCCCTGCCATCCGGCCGTGCTGCGGCTGGTGGCCGACACCATCGCCGAGTGCCGCCGGCAGGGCAAGGGCGTGAGCGTGTGCGGCGAGATGGCGGGCGACATCCAGTTCACGCGGCTGCTGCTCGGCCTGGGGCTGCGCAGCTTCTCCATGCACCCGGCGCAGGTGCTGGCCGTGAAGCAGGAGGTGCTGCGCGCCGATGCCTCGCGGCTGGAAACCTGGGCGCAGCAGGTGGTGGACTCCGAGGACCCGTCGCAGTCGCTGTCCGTCTGAACGGTCGTCGGCCGGGCGGCTTTCTCACCACCCGGCGGGGCCGGTCTGCGGTACAAAAGAACGATTCGCAGGCTGGCGGTGGAGCGAAGCGAAACCCCAGCGAGGCGCGAGGCTCCCAGGGAGGTATCCGCGATGACGAAATCGATGTGGCGCAGCCTCTGGCTGCTGCGCGTGTGGTTCGCGGCGGCCGCCGCCGCGCTCGTGCTGGCCTCCTGCGGCGGGGGCGGCGGTGGGGGGGCGGGGGACGATATCCGCTTCCTGCAGCCGTCCACGCCGGCGTTCCAGGGCACCTGGCAGCTGACCGTGTCCGTGGACACCGGCCCCGAATCCCCGCCGGTGGCCGTCGATGCGAGCGCCGTGCCTACGTCTTTGCAGGTCGCGCGGTTCACGACGAGTGCCATCGCCCAGCTGGTCGCGCGGACCAATTTCCAGGGCAAGGTCGTCAGCCAGAGCGGCACGACGATCACCGTGACCGACCCGGACACCAACTACGTGCTGGTGATCGACAGCATCGCCGCGTCGAACTACCAGGACTGCGGCACCTGCCAGGTCGGCACCGTCGTGAGCTTCAACGTCGTGGTGAACTTCACCGAGAGCGGCACCTTCGACGGCGCGACGGTGCCGGCGAACACCGACGTCATGACGCTGCGTTTCCGCTACACGCGCGTCGGCTAGCGGGCGCGGGTGCCCACCACGGCGGCGCCGATGATCAGGGCCGCCGCGAGCACGATGCTCGTGCCGAAGCCGCGCCCCGTGACGAGCACCAGCAGCGTCGTGGACAGGAGCGGCGTGAGGTAGCTGAGGATGCCGATCTGCCGTGCGTCGCCGTGCTTCAGCGCCTTGTCCCACAGGAAGAAGGCCGCGCCCAGGGGGCCGAGTCCCATCACGGCGACGAGGCCCAGGTCGCGTGCCGTGAGGTCCACGCGCGGCTCCAGCGCGAAGTGGCAGGCCAGCGACAGCGCGCCCGAGACCAGTCCGAACAGGCCGATGGCGGCGGTCGGAAAGGCTTCGACGCGGCGGGTCCACAGCGAGTAGCTCGCCCACAGGAAGGCCGAGGCCAGCGCCGGCAGGTAGCCCCACGACCAGGCGCCGCTGGCGCCGCCGCCGCCGAGGATGGCGATCGCCGCACCCGAGAAACCGGCGAGTGCCGCCAGCAGGTGCGCGGGCTTCAGGTGCAGGCCGGGCAGGAACACCGGCGCCAGCACCACGATGAACAGCGGCCACAGGTAGTTCACCAGGTTGGCCTCCACCGGCGGGGCGACGCGCAGCGCGACGAACAGCAGGAAGTGGTAGCCGAACAGGCCGTAGATGCCCAGCGCCAGCGTGCGCGGCGGCACCTTCCAGCGCTTGAAGAGCGGCCAGGCGGGGATGCTGCCGATCACCAGCGCGAGGCCGGTGAGCAGGAAGGGCGGCACGTGCTTCAGCGTGACGCCGAGGGTGGCGAGCGAGGCCCAGAGCGCGATCGCGCCGAGGGCGTAGACGTTGGGATGCATGGGCGCCGTCAGGCGCCTACGGGTACGCCGGCCGCGTGCGCCTGTTGGTCCGCGTGATACGAACTGCGCACCATGGCGCCGACGGCCGCGTGCGTGAAGCCCATCTCGTAGGCCTTCTGCTCGAACATCCTGAAGGTGTCCGGATGCACGTAGCGGCGCACCGGCAGGTGCGAGGTGGACGGCGCGAGGTACTGGCCGATCGTGAGCATGTCGATGGCGTGCGCGCGCATGTCGCGCATGACTTCCAGGATCTCGTCGTCGTTCTCGCCCAGGCCCACCATCAGGCCGCTCTTGGTCGGCACGCCCGGATGCAGGGCCTTGAACTTCTTCAGCAGGTTCAGGCTGAACTGGTAGTCGGAGCCGGGCCGCGCTTCCTTGTACAGGCGCGGGATCGTCTCCAGGTTGTGGTTCATCACGTCCGGCGGCGCCGCCTTCAGGATCTCCAGCGCGCGGTCGTCGCGGCCGCGGAAGTCGGGCACCAGCACCTCGATGGTGGTCTGCGGCGACAGCTCGCGCGTCTTGCGGATGCACTCGACGAAGTGGCCGGCGCCGCCGTCGCGCAGGTCGTCGCGGTCGACGCTGGTGATCACCACGTATTTCAGCTGCAGCGCGGCGATCGTCTTGGCCAGGTTCTCCGGCTCGCTCGCGTCCAGCGGATCGGGGCGGCCGTGGCCGACGTCGCAGAACGGGCAACGGCGCGTGCACTTGTCGCCCATGATCATGAAGGTCGCCGTGCCCTTGCCGAAGCACTCGCCGATGTTGGGGCAGGAGGCTTCCTCGCACACGGTGTGCAGCTTGTGCTCGCGCAGGATCTGCTTGATCTCGTAGAAGCGCGAGGTGGCGGAGCCGGCCTTCACGCGGATCCACTCGGGCTTCTTCAGGATCTCGCCGGGCTCCACCTTCACCGGGATGCGCGACAGCTTGGCCGCGGCCTTCTGCTTGGCCGTGGCCTGGTAGGTCTCGACGGATTGCGCCTCGCGCACGACGGGGTTGGAGCTCATGAAATCCCTTGGTTCAGGCCAGCAGCGCCTCGAGCTTGTGGCCCAGCAAGGCGGCGGCCTCGTTCCATGTGGTGGAAACCCCGATTGTAGAAAGGTCGACCGTGCGAAGTCCCGCGTAGCCGCAAGGGTTGATCCGGTCGAAGGGTTGCAGGTCCATGGCGACGTTCAGGGCGAGGCCGTGGTACGTGCAGTGGCGCGAGACCTTGATGCCGAGGGCGGCGATCTTGCCGAGGCCCTCGAAACTGTCATTGCGGGTCAAGCCCGGGATGACAGAGTGCCCGAACGGATCCTCCAGCCGCACATAGATCCCGGGCGCGCTGCGAACCCGGTGCCCGGTCACGCCGAACTCCGCCAGCGTGCGGATCACCGCCTCCTCCAGCCGGTACACGTATTCCTTGACGAAGTAGCCGCGCCGCCGCAGGTCGAGGAGGGGATAGGCGACCACCTGACCGGGCCCGTGGTACGTGACCTGCCCGCCGCGGTTGGTGGCCACCACCGGGATCTCGCCCGGCTCCAGCACGTGGTCCGCCTTGCCGGCGAGGCCCTGCGTGAACACCGGCGGGTGCTCGCACAGCCAGAGTTCGTCGGGACTGTCTTCGCGGCGGCCTTCGGTGAAGGCCGCCATGGCCTGGTACGTGGGCAGGTAGTCGACCCGCCCCAGCACCTTCACCAGCATTTACAGCACGACCTTGACCATCGGGTGCGAGGTCAGCGCCCGGTAGAGGTCATCCAGCTGCTGGCGGCTGGTCGCGGTCACCGTGATGGTGACGCCGAGGTAGTTGCCCTTGCTGCTGTCGCGCAGCTCCACGGTGGAGGCGTCGAAGCTCGGGTCGAACTCGCGCGCGATGGTGGTCACGGCGTGCACGAAGCCGTCCACCTTCGCGCCCATCACCTTGATGGGAAAGCGGGACGGGTATTCGATCAGCGAATCCTTGCGGGGATCGGTGGCGGAGGTGGGAGGAAATTGGGATGCGGACATTCTCAGGAAGCTTGTTTCGCCTGCTGGTACCCAGCAAACAGCTTCTCGTAGATAGGGCCGGGTTTGCCGTTTCCAACCGGCCGGCCGTCCAGCACCGTGCAGGGCAGGATTTCCTTGGTGGCCGAGGACAGCAGGATCTCGTCGGCCGCCAGCACCTCCTCGCGCGACACGCGGCGCAGCTCGAAGGGGATCTTCGCCCGCGCGCAAAGCTCTTCCAGCAGGCCGTAGCGGATGCCTTCCAGCACCAGGTTGTCCCTCGGCGCGCCGAGCACCACGCCGTTCTTCACCACCCACACGTTGGAGGCGGCCGCTTCGCTGAGCGAGCCGTCGCGGAACATGATGGTTTCGTTGCCGCCGACGTCGGCGCTCATCTGGCGCGACAGCACGGCGCCGGCCAGGCTGGTGCTCTTGATGTGCGCCTTCTCCCAGCGGAAGTCGTCCGCCGTCACGCACATCGCGCCCTTGGCGCGCTCTTCCGCGGTGTAGATGTAGAGCCGGTTGACCATGCCGAAGACCGTCGGCGTGATGTCCGCCGGCATCGCGTGGTCGCGCATCGCCACGCCGCGGGTGATCTGCAGGTAGACGAGCTGGTGGGTGTCCTCGGCCTTCCTGCCGACGTGCTTCGCATAGGCGTCGATCAGCTGGTCCACCACCTTGCGCCAGCCGGCCCGGTCCATCGGGTTGGGGATGCGCATCTCGCGCAGGCTGCGGTCCATCCGCGCCATGTGCTCCTCGAACCGGAACGGACGGCCGTTGTACGCGGGCACCACCTCGTAGATGCCGTCGCCGAAGATGAAGCCGCGGTCCAGGACGCTCACCTTGGCGTCGCGGATGGTGGAGATCTCGCCGTTCAGCCAGCAGGGGAGGGCGGGGATGTCGTTGTTCATGGGCGTCATTTTCTCCGGTTCGGGCGAGCGACGGGATTCACCGCCACAGCAGCACCGCCGCGATCGCCAGCCACCCCAGTCCCAGGTTCACCTTCACCAGCAGCACGATCTGGTTCATGCGCCTGCCCGCCTCCGGCCAGTCCTGCGCCGCCACCGCTCGCCGCAGCCGCCGCCACGGCGCGAAGTAGATGTGCCCGAACAGCAGCATCATCACGATGCCGATCCCGGCCATCGCGTGCCAGCCGCGCGGCGCCTGCGCGCCCGGCACCTGTTGCAGCAGCCCGACGCCCGTGAGCAGCAGCAGCGCGATGCTCGCCATCACCACGACGAAGAAGCGCCTGAGCACGCCGACCACCAGCGGCAGGCGCACAGGCGGCTGCTGCAGTTCGTGAAGGGCGGGCCGCAGGTTCATGACCGCGAAGGCCATCCCGCCCATCCAGAAGATCGCACCGGCCAGGTGCAGCAGCAGCATCAGGTTGCGCATGGGTCCTCCCCGTTGTGTGAGACCCGCATTCTCGGCCGTCCGTGCAAGTGCGTAGGACGAGCTCATCCCCGGGGGCTGGCGGAGGGGCACGGGTTTCTTCTTATAATGGGAGGCTTTCCAAAATTTTCAGGGCCACAGCGGCGGTTACATCGGCAGGTATGCCAACCAAAAACATCGCCCCGCTGCCTGAAGAGCCACTGGAAGCCTCCCCCGTCCAGCCGTTGAGCGCCGAAGAGGCGCGACGCGTGCGCGAGCAGAACCCCCCGGTGTCCCCGTGGTGGGTGGTGGCGGGGCAGGCCGCGGTGGTGGTGGTCGGCGGGCTCCTCGCCTGGCTGTTCACTGGAAAGCAGAACGTCGGATGGTCCGTCGCGTACGGGGCTCTGGCGGTGTTGGTGCCCGCGGCGGTGTTCGCCCGGGGACTGACCGGAAAGTTTTCATCGCTCGATGCGGGAACGGCGGCAGTCGGCTTCCTGCTTTGGGAGATGGTGAAGATCGCCTTGACGTTCGCCATGCTGGTGGTGGCGCCGAGGCTGGTGGCGGGACTGAGCTGGCCGGCGTTGCTGATCGGACTGGTCCTCGCAATGAAGGTTTACTGGGTCGCCCTGGCGTTCGCGCCGCGGCCCAAGACGAAATCGAGCTGAAAGAAACATGGCTGCTGAAAGCGCTGCCGCGGGGCATGGTCCGACCGCGGGTGAATACATCGTTCACCACCTGACGTTCTGGCAGAACAAGAAGCCCGGGAACGTCGTCGATTTCTCGGTGTTCAACTGGGACTCGATGTTCTGGGCGATCCTGATCGGCGTGGCGGGCTGCTTCCTGTTCTGGAAGGCCGCCCGCAAGGCGACCTCCGGCGTGCCGGGCCGCTTCCAGGCCGCCGTGGAGATCCTGGTCGAAATGGTCGACGCCCAGGCCAAGGGCATCGTCCACAGCGCGCAGAGCCGCAAGCTCGTGGCGCCGCTCGCGCTCACCGTGTTCGTCTGGATCTTCCTGATGAACGCCATGGACCTGCTGCCCGTCGACCTGCTGCCCGTGCTGTGGCAGTGGGCCTACGGCGCCGCCGGCCACGATCCGCACCACGCCTACATGCGCAGCGTGCCGACCGCCGACCTCTCCGTCACCATGGGCCTGTCCCTCTCGGTGCTGCTGATCTGCCTGTTCTACAACATGAAGATGAAGGGCGTGGGCGGCTGGGTGCACGAACTGTTCACCGCGCCCTTCGGCAACCACCCGGCGCTGTGGCCGTTCAACTTCCTGATGCAGATCATCGAGTTCGTCGCCAAGACCGTCTCGCACGGCATGCGGCTGTTCGGCAACATGTACGCCGGCGAACTGATCTTCCTGCTGATCGCCCTCATGGGCGGCGCCTTCTCGCTGACCGGCACGGGCATCGGCCTGGCCATCGGCCACATCATCGCGGGCTCCGCCTGGGCGATCTTCCACATCCTGATCATCACGCTGCAGGCGTTCGTGTTCATGATGCTCACGCTCGTGTACGTGGGCCAGGCGCACGACGCGCACTAAGCCGCGCGGCGCATCGCAAGAAGTCCTTCTCTCCCCTTTTTCTCGTCAACCACCAAAGTCCTTAGGAGCAATCATGGAAGTTATCAGCTTTGTCGCCCTGGCCGCCGGCCTGATCATCGGTCTGGGTGCCATCGGCGCCTGCATCGGCATCGGCATCATGGGCAGCAAGTACCTCGAGTCGGCCGCCCGCCAGCCCGAGCTGATGAACGAACTGCAGACCAAGATGTTCCTGCTGGCCGGCCTGATCGACGCCGCGTTCATCATCGGCACCGGTATCGCGCTGTGGTTCGCCACCGCCAACCCGTTCCTGGGCCAGCTGGCCAACCTGCCGAAGTAATTCACCCCATCCCTTCGCCAAACCGATCCCGCGTGCAAGTGGCCCGCGGGCTGGAAGGATGAAAAAGTGAGCATCACCGGTACCCTCATCATTCAGTGCATCGTCTTCGCGATCCTCGTCGCGTTCACGATGAAGTTCGTGTGGCCGCCGATCGCCGCCGCCCTCGACGAGCGTGCCCGCAAGATCGCCGAAGGCCTGGCCGCCGCCGACAAGGCGAAGTCCGAGCTGGCCGCCGCCGACAAGCGCGTGGAAGAGGAGCTGGCCAAGTCTCGCAACGACACCGCCGCCCTGCTGGCGGACGCCGAGCGCCGTGCGCAGGCGATCGTCGAGGAGGCCAAGGGCCGCGCCACCGAAGAGGCCAACAAGATCGTCGCCGCCGCCCGCGCCGAAGCCGAGCAGCAGACCGTGAAGGCCCGCGAAGCCCTGCGCGAGCAGGTCGCCGTGCTGGCGGTCAAGGGTGCCGAGCAGATCCTGCGCCGCGAGGTGAACGCCACCGTGCACGCCGACCTGCTGAATCGCCTGCAGGGCGAGCTGGTCTAGGGAAGCGCCATGGCAGAACTCGCCACGATCGCCCGTCCCTACGCGGAAGCGCTGTTCAAGTCCTCGAAGAGCGACCTGAACGGCACCTCGCAGTGGCTGGATGCCCTTGCCGCCGTGGCGGGCAACGCCCAGCTGCTGCAGTTCGCGGACAACCCGAAGGTCGGCAACGCCCAGGTCTACGACGTCATCTCCGATGTCGTGCGCGTGCAGTTGCCCGCGTCGGGCCAGAACTTCCTGCGCACCGTCATCGAGAACGGCCGCCTCGCGGCGCTGCCCGGGATCGCGCAGCAGTTCCGGGACATGAAGAACGCGCAGAGCGGCTCCTCCGACGCCACGGTCTACAGCGCCTTCCCGATCGCTGCCGAGCAGCTGGCCTCCGTGGCCCAGGTTCTCGAGCGGCGTTTTGGCCGTAAGCTCAATCTCTCCGTGCAGGAAGACGCGTCCCTCATCGGCGGCATCCGCGTGGTGGTGGGCGACGAGGTGCTGGACACCTCGGTGAAGGCACGCCTGGAACAAATGAAAGTCGCGCTGACGGCTTAAGCCGTTTTCGCTCCAAAGGACAAGGAACGAGTCATGCAGCTCAATCCCGCAGAAATTAGCGAACTGATCAAGAGCCGGATCGAAGGCCTGGCAGCCAGCGCCGACATCCGCAACCAGGGCACGGTCATCTCCGTGACCGACGGCATCGTCCGCATCCACGGCCTGTCCGATGCGATGGCCGGCGAAATGCTGGAATTCAAGCCCACGGCAGACGGCACCCCGACGTTCGGCCTCGCGCTGAACCTCGAGCGCGACTCCGTCGGCGCCGTGATCCTGGGCGAGTACGAGCACATCTCCGAAGGCGACACCGTCAAGTGCACGGGCCGCATTCTCGAAGTGCCCGTCGGCCCCGAGCTGATCGGCCGCGTGGTCAACGCCCTGGGCCAGCCGATCGACGGCAAGGGCCCGATCAACGCCAGGATGACGGACGTGATCGAGAAGGTCGCTCCCGGCGTGATCGCGCGTAAATCGGTCGACCAGCCGGTGCAGACCGGCCTGAAGGCCATCGACTCCATGGTGCCGATCGGCCGTGGCCAGCGCGAGCTGATCATCGGCGACCGCCAGACCGGCAAGTCCGCCGTCGCGGTCGACACGATCATCAACCAGAAGGGTCAGAACATGACCTGCGTGTACGTCGCCATCGGGCAGAAGGCGTCCACGATCAAGAACCTGGTGCGTGCGCTCGAGGCGAACGGCGCGATGGAGTACACCATCGTCGTGGCGGCCACGGCGTCCGAATCGGCCGCCATGCAGTACGTCTCCGCGTACTCCGGCTGCACGATGGGCGAGTACTTCCGCGACCGCGGGCAAGACGCCCTGATCATCTATGACGACCTGTCCAAGCAGGCCGTCGCCTACCGCCAGGTCTCGCTGCTGCTGCGCCGTCCCCCGGGCCGCGAAGCGTATCCCGGCGACGTGTTCTATCTCCACTCCCGCCTGCTGGAACGCGCCGCGCGCGTGAACGCCGACTACGTCGAAGCGTTCACCAAGGGCGAGGTGAAGGGCAAGACCGGGTCGCTGACCGCGCTGCCGATCATCGAGACGCAGGCCGGCGACGTGTCCGCGTTCGTGCCGACCAACGTGATCTCGATCACCGACGGCCAGATCTTCCTGGAAACCAACCTGTTCAACGCCGGCATCCGTCCCGCCATCAACGCGGGTATCTCGGTGTCGCGCGTGGGTGGTGCCGCGCAGACCAAGCTGGTCAAGGGCCTGTCCGGCGGTATCCGTACCGACCTGGCGCAGTACCGTGAACTGGCCGCCTTCGCGCAGTTCGCGTCCGACCTCGACGCCGCCACGCGCAAGCAGCTCGATCGCGGCGCCCGCGTGACGGAACTGCTCAAGCAGCCCCAGTACAGCCCGCTGCCCATCTCGCTGATGGCCGCTTCGCTGTTCGCGGTGAACAAGGGCTACTTCGACGACATCGACGTCAAGAAGGTCCTGGCGTTCGAAACCGGCCTGCACGGCTGGCTGAAGGACAAGAACGCGGCGCTGCTGAACAAGCTGGAAACCAACAAGGCCATGGACAAGGATTCCGAGGCCGAGCTGGTGGGCGCGATCGAAGCGTTCAAGAAGACCTTCGCCTAAGCCAACACCGAGGAACAACGGCAATGGCAGCAGGCAAGGAAATTCGCGGCAAGATCAAATCGGTGGAGAACACCAGGAAGATCACCAAGGCCATGGAGATGGTCGCCGCCTCCAAGATGCGCAAGGCGCAGGAACGCATGCGTGCGGCCCGGCCTTATAGCGACAAGGTCCGCAACATTGCCTCCAACCTCGGCAAGGCGAACCCGGAATACACCCACGCCTTCATGAAGTCGAACGACGTGAAGGCGGCGGGCGTGATCGTGGTGTCCACGGACAAGGGCCTGTGCGGCGGTCTCAACACCAACGTGCTGCGCGCGGTGACCCAGAAGCTGCGCGAGCTGCAGGGCGAGGGCGCCAGCGTCCAGACCGTTGCCATCGGCAACAAGGGCCTGGGCTTCCTGAACCGCATCGGCGCGCAGGTCGTGTCGCATGTCACCCAGCTGGGCGACACGCCGCACCTCGAGCGCCTGATCGGCCCGGTGAAGGTGCTGCTGGACCAGTACGCCGAAGGCAAGCTGAGCGCCGTGTACCTGTCGTACACGAAGTTCATCAACACCATGCGCCAGGAGCCCGTGGTGGAGCAGCTGCTGCCCCTGTCCGCCGCCAAGATGGAAGCGGACAGCAAGGCGTCGGGTTCGCACGAGCACGGCTGGGACTACATCTACGAGCCGGACGCGAAGACGGTGATCGACGAGCTGCTGCTGCGCTACGTCGAGGCGCTCGTGTACCAGGCGGTGGCCGAGAACATGGCCTCCGAGCAGTCGGCCCGCATGGTCGCCATGAAGGCGGCCACGGACAACGCCGGCAGCCTCATCGGCGAGCTCAAGCTGGTCTACAACAAGACGCGCCAGGCGGCGATCACGAAAGAACTTTCGGAGATCGTCTCGGGGGCCGCCGCCGTTTAAGGCGGCTCCCCATCAAACGGTTGAAGTGAATACGGAGAGCAACTGAAATGGCTCAGAACCAAGGAAAGATCGTCCAGTGCATCGGCGCCGTCGTGGACGTCGAATTCGCCCGTGACCAGATGCCGCGCGTGTACGACGCGCTGAAGATGGACGGCTCCGCGCTGACGCTGGAAGTGCAGCAGCAGCTGGGCGACGGCGTGGTGCGCTGCATCGCGCTGGGGTCCACCGACGGCCTGCGCCGCGGCCTCGTGGTGTACAACACCGGCGCGGCGATCACGGTGCCGGTTGGCAAGGCCACCCTCGGCCGCATCATGGACGTGCTGGGCAACCCGATCGACGAGCGCGGTCCCGTGGACCAGTCGCTGACGGCTTCGATCCACCGCAAGGCCCCGGCCTACGACGAACTGGCCCCCTCGCAGGAACTGCTGGAAACGGGCATCAAGGTGATCGACCTGATCTGCCCGTTCGCCAAGGGCGGCAAGGTCGGACTGTTCGGCGGCGCCGGCGTGGGCAAGACCGTGAACATGATGGAGTTGATCAACAACATCGCCAAGGCGCACTCGGGCCTGTCGGTGTTCGCCGGCGTGGGTGAGCGCACCCGCGAAGGCAACGACTTCTATCACGAAATGGCCGAATCCGGCGTCGTGAACCTGGAGAGCCTCGGCGACTCCAAGGTGGCCATGGTCTACGGCCAGATGAACGAGCCCCCGGGCAACCGCCTGCGCGTGGCGCTGACCGGCCTGACGATCGCCGAGTCCTTCCGCGACGAAGGCCGCGACGTGCTGTTCTTCGTGGACAACATCTACCGCTACACGCTGGCCGGCACCGAAGTGTCCGCGCTGCTGGGCCGCATGCCTTCCGCCGTGGGCTACCAGCCGACGCTGGCCGAGGAAATGGGCCGCCTGCAGGAACGCATCACGTCCACCAAGGTCGGTTCGATCACCTCGATCCAGGCCGTGTACGTGCCCGCGGACGACCTGACCGACCCGTCCCCCGCCACGACCTTCGCCCACCTGGACGCCACCGTGGTGCTGTCGCGCGACATCGCCGCGCTGGGCATCTACCCCGCGGTGGACCCGCTGGACTCCACGTCCCGCCAGGTCGACCCGAACGTCGTCGGCGAAGACCACTACGCCACGACCCGTTCGGTGCAGCAGACGCTGCAGCGCTACAAGGAACTGCGCGACATCATCGCGATCCTGGGCATGGACGAACTCGCGCCGGAAGACAAGCTGGCCGTGGCCCGCGCCCGCAAGATCCAGCGTTTCCTGTCGCAGCCCTTCCACGTGGCCGAAGTGTTCACCGGCTCGCCCGGCAAGTACGTGCCGCTGGCCGAGACCATCCGCGGCTTCAAGATGATCGTGGCCGGCGAGTGCGACCACCGGCCCGAGCAGGCCTTCTACATGGTCGGCACCATCGACGAGGCCTTCGAGAAGGCCAAGAAGCTGGCGGCATCCTGATACCTGCGGGACAGACCAGGAAGCAATGCGACTGCTCTGTCCTCACTGACTAAGAGATCAAATGGCAGACGCTGTCCACACCATCCACGTCGACGTGGTGAGCGCCGAGGAGTCGATCTTCTCGGGCGAGGCGCGCTTCGTCGCCCTGCCCGGTGAAGCCGGCGAACTCGGCATCTACCCGCGCCACACGCCGCTGATCACGCGCGTGAAGCCCGGCTCGGTGCGCATCGAGCGCGCCGATGGCGGCGAGGAATTCGTCTTCGTCGCCGGCGGCATCCTGGAGGTGCAGCCGAACCGCGTCACCGTCCTGTCCGACACCGCCATCCGCGGCAAGGACCTGGACGAAGAGAAGGCCAACGAGGCCAAGCATGCCGCCGAGGAAGCCCTGAAGAACGCCAAGAGCGAGATCGACGTGGCCAAGGCCCAGTCCGAACTCGCCGTCATGGCCGCCCAGATCGCCGCGTTGCGCAAGTACCGGCAAGCGAAATAAGAACGCGCTAAAAACCAGCGCCCTAAGCCCCGTGCCGCAAGTCACGGGGCTTTTTTATGGCCTTCCCTCCGTCATCCCCGCGCAGGCGGGGATCCAGGGCTTCCTGCATGCTCTGGATTCCCGCCTGCGCGGGAATGACGGCACGGGATAAGCTCTCTCCCCATGTCCGACCCGGCCCTCACCTTCCGCGTCGACGTCGTCAGCGCCCACGAGTCCATCTACTCGGGCGAGGCGCGCTTCGTCGTGTTGCCGGGCGAGTCGGGCGAACTGGGCATCTATCCGCGCCACACGCCGCTGATCACGCGGGTGCGACCCGGGGCGGTCCGCATCGAGAAGCCGGACGGCGCCGAGGAATTCGTGTTCATCGCCGGCGGCATCCTGGAGGTGCAACCGAACCGCGTCACGGTGCTGTCGGACACGGCGATCCGCGGCAAGGACCTCGACGAGCAGAAGGCGGAAGAGGCGCGCCGCGCTGCCGAAGAAGCCCTGCGCAACGCGAAAAGCGAGATCGACATCGCCCGCGCGCAGTCGGAGCTTGCCGTGGCAGTCGCGGAGATGGCCGCGGTGCGCCGATACCTGCGGCGCAAATAGCCGGAGTTGACCGCCGGCTCCGCCGAGGCTACAAAGCGCGCCAGGAGGAAACGAGAAATGAAACGACCCGTCATCATGCGTGCGACCGCCGTCATCGCGGTCCTGTTCGGAATTCCCCTGCTGCTTGCGCCCAATGCGCTGCTGGCGATGTACCGCGCCGGCGAGCTCAACGTGCCGGGCATCTACAACTCGATGTTGTACGGCGCCTGCCTGATCGGCCTGGGCGTGATGAACTGGCTGGCCGCCGGCGCCAGCCACGCCGAGGCCCGGCCGGTGATCGCCGGCAGCACGGTCGTCGCGGTACTCGGCTTCCTGGTGGCGATCAGCCGCCAGCTGATGGACCAGGCGCCGCCGATGGCGTGGTTCAACGTCGTGCTTTTCTTCGTGCTGGCGGTGTCGTACGTCGGGCTGCTGCGCGGCGCGGCCGCACCGGACACGGCATCAGCCGCCGCGCTCGAGCGCGTGCAATAGCGCCGGCACTTCCGCCCCGAGCTCGCGCGCCAGGTATCCGACCTGCCCATGCCGCCGCGCGAGCGCCTCGCCCGCGCGCGCATGCAGCGCGACGCCCCACGCCGCTGCCTGTTCCGGCGCTGCGCCGCGCGCGGCCAGCCCCGCGACGATCCCGGCCAGCACGTCGCCCGAGCCGGACGTGCCGAGGCCCGGCGCCTGCAGCCGGTGCAGCCAGCTGCGCCCATCAGGTGTCGCGATCGCGGTCTCCGCCCCTTTCAGCGCCACGACGGCATTCCACCTGGCTGAATGCCGCAGTGCCACGTCGATCGCCTGCTCCCGCAGGTCTTCCTTGACGTGCCCCGTCAGGTGCGCCATCTCCCCCGCGTGCGGCGTGAGGATCACCGGCTGCGCGAAGCGCGAGACCGCATGCACGCAGTCCATCGCGAGCGCGTCCAGCAGCACCGGGCACTGCTTGAATACCGGCAGCAGCACCTGCGTGAATTCGATCGTGCTCTCGCGTCCGATCATGCCGGGCCCGATCAGCAGTGCGGCGGTCGCGCCGGCCAGCGCCTGCAGCAGCGGCAGCCCGTAGAAGCTCGGGCCGCCATCGGACGCCTCGGGCAGGGCGATCACGCGCGCCTCCGGCACGCCGGCGGCGACCGTCTGCGCGGCCGACTGCGGCGTCGCGATCACCAGCTTGCCGGCGCCCGCGCGCAGGGCCGCCGTGCCCGCCAGCACCGCCGCACCGGGCATCTCGCGGCTGCCCGCCACGACCAGCACGCGGCCGCGGCTTTCCTTGTCGCCATCGGGCTCCACCGCCGGCAGCGGCCAGGCGCGCAGCAAGGCGTCGTCGACTTCGCGCGCGGGCCCGCTCATGGCTTGGGCGCGGACTGCGGGTCCGGCGCGGACGTCACCGGCGCGCCGGCTTCGATCAGCGGCGCGATGAAGTTCACGAGGTCCGGCACCAGCGCGTTGGCGCCGCGATCGAGCCGATAGGACGTCACGCCGCAATTCGGCACGTCGCCGAGCTTGTCGATCGCGAGGATCTTCGCCTCGTCGAGGTTCTCCAGCAGGTAGCGCATGCAGTTGACGATCACCTGGTGCGCGATCACCAGCACGCGCTCGCCCGCGTGCTCGCGCGTGACCATCTCCGTGAGGCTGCGCAGCCGCAGGATCACGTCGCACCAGCTCTCGCCGCCGGGCGGGCGGAAGTAGAACTTGCCGACGTGCGTGCGCTGCTCGCTCAATTCCGGAAACTTCTCGCGGATGCCGTGCTTGGTGAGGCGGTCCAGGATGCCGAACTCCTTCTCGCGCAGGCGCTCGTCGAGGCGCAGCCGCACGTCGCGGTGCTCGCGCAGGTCCGCGGCTTCCATCAAGAGGCGGGCCGTTTCGCGCGCGCGCACGTACGGCGAGGCCAGCACGACCTGCGGCCTTTCTTCGACCGGCAGGTCGCGGAACCAGCGCCCGAGCGCCACCGCCTGCTCGACGCCCAGCTCCGACAGCGGCGTGTCGATGTCGCGGAATTCCACATTGATCCACACGTGGCCCGCCGCTTCCGCCGCGTCGCGCGCCACGTTGCCCGCGCTCTGGCCATGCCGCGCGATCCAAAGGAGATGGGGCCACTGGGTCTGCATCAGTTTTCCGTGTTGCAGCTGCCAGTGTCGCCAAGGCCCGGCCGCCGTGGTGTGCACTTAGCTTGGTGGACGTTGTAGGCAGGGAACGTTCCGAGCTCGACCGTGGCGCCTCCGGGTCCGCCCGGGTTCGCATGGACGAGCAGTGGGTGTAACCTCCCGTGTCACAAGACGGCCCGAGCCGCCCCCTCTGTTGGAGACTCCGATGCGCTCTCTTGCCTGCCTTCTGCTCGCCGTCGCCGCCGCACCCGCGCTGGCGCAGGACATCGTCGTGGGCCAGTCGGCCCCGCTCACGGGCGGCAACGCCGAACTCGGAAACGACATCCGCAACGGCGCGCTGGCGTATTTCCGCAAGGTCAACGAGGCCGGCGGCCTGCCGCAAGGCAAGCTGAAGCTCGTGACGCTCGACGACCGGAACGACACCAAGCTGTCGGCCGAGAACACCCAGAAGCTCGTGAACGAGCAGCATGCGGTGGCGCTCTTCGGTTACGCGTCTTCCACCCTGAGCATCCCCGCGATGCCGACGGTGCTGGAGAACAAGGTGCCGTTCTTCGCGCCCTTCACCGGCGCCGACACGATCCGCAAGCAGAACGACTACGTCTACACCGTGCGTTCGACCTATGCCGACGAGATCGAGAAGATCATCAACTTCTGGGGCAACCTGGGCAACACGCGCGTCACGGTGCTGCACTACGACGACACGGTGGGCAAGCAGAACTTCGAGACCGTGGCCGCGGTGCTGAAGAAATTCGACCGCCAGCCGGTGTCGGTGGCGATCAAGCGCAATGCGGACATCACCGAGCAGAACGTCAAGGACGTGATGGCCACCAGCCCGCAGGTGCTCGTGGTCACGACGCTCTATGCGCCGGCGGCGCAGATGGTGAAGAAGCTCAAGGCCGCCAACCGCGCGACGCTGGTGACGAGCCTCTCGTTCGCCGGCGCGAGCCAGCTTGCCAAGGCGCTGGGACCGGACGCCTCCGGCGTGTCGGTCTCGATCACGGTGCCGACGCCGCGTTCGAAGACGGTGCCGGTGGTGAGGGAATGCGACGACGCATGGACGGCCGCGGGCCAGAAGGAGCCGATGTCGGTGACCGCGCTGGAATCGTGCATCGCCGCCAAGGTGCTGGTCGAAGGCATGAAACGCGCCGGTTCGCAGCTCACGCGCGCCACGCTGCATCGCTCGCTGTCCGGGCTGGGCCGCTACGACGCGGGCGGCTACGTGGTGGACTTCAAGCCGAACTTCCGCCACGGCGGCACGTATGTCGGCATGGCGCTGCTGAAGCCGAACGGGGAAGTGCGCGACTAACCCGTCATTCCCGCGCAGGCGGGAACCCAGGTCGCGCGCGTAGCGCGCTGCCTCGGATGCCCTGGGTCCCCGCCTCCGCGGGGA
This sequence comes from Ramlibacter sp., assembly GCF_036383835.1. Classification (GTDB taxonomy): domain Bacteria; phylum Pseudomonadota; class Gammaproteobacteria; order Burkholderiales; family Burkholderiaceae_C; genus Ramlibacter. The sequence goes on along the minus strand of NZ_DASVNN010000028.1, from coordinate 18,015 downwards.
TGACGAATCATCCCAGCACCGGCTGGTCCGGCAACTCGTTCGCGTTCGGCGCACCCGGCGTTGCCGGAAAGTGCTTCACCAGCAGCGCGGTGACCTCGTCGACCGCCTGCTTCAACCCTTCCTCGTAGCGGCCCGCGCGGAACGCATCGCCCATGTGGCGCACGACCTGCTGCCACTGCGCGGCGCCGACGTGGCGGCTCAGGCCCCGGTCGGCGACCACCTCGATCGCGTGCTCCGCGAGCAGCAGGTAGATCAGCACGCCGTTGTTCTGGTCCGTGTCCCACACGCCCAGCTTGCCGAACATCGCGATCGCCCGCTCGCGCGGCGCCGCCCCGCGCCACAGGTAGCTCAGGGGCAGGCTCGCCTCGACGTAGATGCGGATTTCGCCGGTGTGGCGGCGCTCGCTGTCCGCCACGTACTGCGCGAGCCGCTCCGCCAGTGCGGGCGGGATCGCGCGGCGCGTGTCGTCCTCGTCGCGCCAGCGATGGCGCAGGATGCGCTGGATACGGTCGATCATCACCAGTCTCCCGAGGCGCCGCCGCCGCCGAAGTCGCCGCCGCCGCCGGAACCGAAGCCGCCACCGCCGCCGCCACTCCAGCCGCCGCCACCGCCGCCGCCCCATCCCCCGCCACCGGGGAAGATGACCGGGCCGCCGCCGTAGCCGCGACCGCGTCCGCCGCCGAAACCGCCCGACAGCATCGAGAACAGCAGCGCGACGATGCCGGCGACCACCGCGACGACGATGCTGGACGTGAACAGCATCGCGAGCAGTCCGACGCCGCCGCCGGTGGCGAGCGAGCCGAGCTTGCGCCCGAGCATGCCGCGCAGCACCCCGCCGGCGATCGGCACGGCGAAGAACAGGAAGATGGCGAGGTCGAACCAGTCGAAGCCACTGTCGCTGCGTTGCTGCGTGCGCGGCTGCTGCGGCGGGGGCAGCTGCTCGCCGGTCACGCGCGCCACGAGCTGGTCGGCCGCGGCCTGCAGGCCGCCCGCGAAGTCGCCCTGGCGAAAGCGCGGCGTGATCGCGTCGTCGATGATCGTCTTCGCGGCGAGGTCGGGCACCGCGCCTTCCAGCGTCTTGGCGACCTCGATGCGCACCTTGCGGTCGTCCTTCGCGACGACGAGCAGGATGCCGTCGCCGACTTCCTTGCGGCCGATCTTCCAGGCATTGGCGACGCGGTTGGCGTAGCTCGCGATGTCTTCCGGCTGGGTGGTCGGCACCAGCAGGAACACCATCTGCGAGCCCTTCTTCTGCTCGAAGGCCGCGAGCTTGTCCTCCAGGCCCTTGCGCTGGATGTCGTCCAGCGTGCCGGTCTGGTCGATGACGCGGGCGGTGAGGGCGGGGACGGGCAGGACGTCCTGTGCGAAGGCGGCGAGCCATGCGCACAGGACGAACAGGAGAGTGGAAAGCCGCTTCAACAAGGCTTGTCATCCCGGGCTTGACCCGGGATCCATGGATTGCCCCGGATCATGGTCCGGGGCAGGCTCTTACGCCCGCAATGACAACCATTTCAACGCGACGCCGGCGCACTCGGCGCCACCGCGGGCACCCTCGGCGCGGGCGGCGCCGTCGTCGTCCCGAATTCCACCTTCGGCGGCACTGAGATCTGCGCCTCGTTCTGCACCGTGAAGTTCGGCTTCGGGTCGTAGTTGAAGACCATCGCCGTCAGGTTGGACGGGAAGCTGCGCGCCAGCACGTTGTACTGCTGCACCGCCTGGATGTAGCGGTTGCGCGCGACCGTGATGCGGTTCTCGGTGCCTTCGAGCTGCACGCGCAGGTCGCGGAAGCCCTGGTTGGCCTTCAGGTTCGGGTACTGCTCCGACACCACCAGCAGCCGCGACAGCGCGCTGGAGAGCTCGCCCTGCGCCTGCTGGAAGCGCTGGAAGGCCTGCGGGTCGTTCAGCGTCTCGGGCGTCACCTGCACCGACGTCGCCTTGGCGCGCGCCTCGATCACGCGCGTGAGCGTGTCGCGCTCGAAATTCGCCTCGCCCTTGACCGTCTCGACCAGGTTCGGCACCAGGTCGGCGCGCCGCTGGTACTGGTTCAGCACCTCGCTCCAGGCGGACTTCGTCTGTTCGTCCAGGCGCTGGAAGTCGTTGTATCCGCACCCGGTCAACAGCAGCGGAAAAGCCAGGATCAGCAGCCACTTCTTCATGTCGGTTTCCTTCCCTAGGCACAAACCTCGAACGCTAGCATAGGTGGGATGCGTATGGACCCCCTTCAAGTCCTGCAGGGCGCCTCGCGATCGTCCCCATCCGTCGGAAAGCCGCGCCTGCTCATCGCCGGGGCCACCGGCGTCCTCGGCAACGAAGTGTTGCGGCGGCTGGCCGGCTCGTCGATGTACGCCGGCACCCAGGTGCTCGCCCGGGAGCCGATCACCGCAGGCCTGCGCGGCGTGTCCACCGCCGTGGTGCCCTCCGGCGATCCGCAGCAGTGGCCGATTGCCGCGGCCGACGTCGGCGTGGTGCTGTTCGATCCGCCGCGCCTGTTCTACGACCGCGAACGCGCCCTGTGGACGCCCGCGCCGCAGCAGCTGCCGACGCTCGCCCGCTGGCTGCGCGCGGGCGGCGTGCAGACGCTGGCCATCGTGCTGCCGCATGCACCGGGACGCCTGCCCGAGGCGCTCAAGCGCGGCCTCGCGAGCCTGGACGAGCAGGCGATCGCCAGCCTGGGATTCGAGCGCCTGATCCTGCTGCGGTCGGCGCAGAAGCCCGCGGATCCGCCCGGGCGCTCGCTGCCTGCGCGGCTCGCCCACTGGATGCTGGGCGTCTTCAAGTACATGGTGCCCTCCAGCGAGCAGCCGGTGCGGGCGGTGAAGGTGGCCGAGTTGCTGGCGATCGCGCTGCGCATCGCGCCGGCCGGCATCCACGTCGCCGCGCCGGAGCTTGTCTGGCAGGCGTCACAGGGCGACATGGCGGAAGTGGCGCGGCGCTGGCTGCGCTGAGCGGCTCAGGGCACAATGGCGCGTAGCAGTCATGCGCAAGTCCAAGCTCCAGGCCGCCCACCTCGAAGGCGACGCCGACGACATCGAAGCCGCCTTCTACGATGCCCTCCAGCGCGGGGACATCGAGAAACTCATGGCCTGCTGGGCCGACGAGGACGACATCTTCTGCATCCATCCCGGTGGCCCCCGCGTCGTGGGCGCCACCGCCATCCGCGCGACTTTCGAAGCCATGTTCGCCGAGGGCGGTGCCGTGCGCGCCTGGCCCGAGCGCGTGCGCAAGATCGTGGCCGTGGCGGCCAGCGTGCACAACGTTCTCGAACGCGTGGAAGTGCTCACCCCCGGCGGACCCGGCGCCGCCTGGGTGATCGCGACCAACGTCTACCACCGCACGGCCCAGGGCTGGCGGCTGGTGGCGCACCACGCCAGTCCCGGCACCACCAGCGAAATCCAGGAAGTGTCCGATGCGCCCGCGGTCCTTCACTAGCGATTTCCTGCAGTACCGCGCGCCCTGGTGGCTGCCGGGCGGCAACCTGCAGACCATCTGGCCGGCGCTGTACGGCCGCCGCACGCGCGGGCCCGTCCCGGCGTACCGGCGCCGGCGCCTGACCACGCCCGACGGCGATTTCGTCGACCTGGACTACCTGGCCAACGACGTCTCGCAGCGCCGTCCGCTGATCGTGCTGTTCCACGGCCTGGAAGGTTCGTCGCGCAGCCACTACTCGGAAGCCTTCGCCGACGTCGCCTGGCGCGGCAAGCTCACCTACGTGGTGCCGCATTTCCGCAGCTGCAGCGGCGAGATGAACCTGGCGCCGCGCGCCTACCACTCGGGCGACTTCGAGGAGATCGGCTGGATGCTCAGCCGCATCCGCGACATGCACAAGGGCCCGATCGTGGCCGTGGGCGTGTCGCTGGGCGGCAATGCGCTGCTGCGCTGGGCCGGCGAGATGGGCGAGGAAGCATCGAAGTACGTGTCGGCGGTCGCTTCCGTGTCCTCGCCGCTGGACCTCGCCGCCGGCGGCAAGCGGATCGACCACGGCTTCAACCGCCTGGTCTACGCCGCGATGTTCCTGCGCGTGCTCAAGCCCAAGGCGCTGCTGAAGGCGGCGCAGCACCCGGGCCTGTTCGACATCGACGCGCTGATGAAGGTGCGCGACATCTACGAGTTCGACCGCATCTTCACGGCGCCGGTGCACGGCTTCACCAGCGTGGAGGACTACTGGGCCAAGTCCTCGGCCAAGCCGCACCTGCCGCGCATCCGCATCCCGACGCTGGCGCTCAATGCCATGAACGATCCCTTCATTCCGGCCGGCAGCCTGCCCAAGCCGCACGAAGTGGGCGACTGGGTGACGCTGTGGCAGCCCGCGCATGGCGGGCACGTGGGCTTTCCGCTGGGCTCGCCGCCGGGCCACGTCCTGGCGATGCCGGAAGCGGTCACGGCCTGGCTGCTGAAAGCCTCGGGGATCACGCCGCGGGTGCCGGAGCGCTGGCCGACGGCGCCGATGACGATGCCGGCAGCCCTCTGAACTAGCGCGGCACGAAGGCCGGGTGGATCGCGGTCCCGGGGTGGTACGCGGTCGGCACGGTCCTGGGCGCCGCGACCGGCGCGGCGGCCGTCGTGGCCGGCACCGCCGGTGCCGCCTTCGCCAGGGCGGCCGCACTCGCCGCGCTGGCCGGCGGCATCGCCGCCGCGGCCGCGCCCGCCGCCGACGGCGGCCAGGCCACCTGCGACGCGATGCGCGGCACGCCCACCGGCGCGCCGGCCTTGCCCTGGCGCACCAGTTCCATGTCCTGCTCGCTGGGGTACTGGTCCAGCAGGTGGTAGTCGAACACGCGGCGCGCGATCGGCGCGGCGGCCACCGCGCCGAAGCCGGCGTTCTCCACGATCATCGCGATCGCCAGCTTGGGTTCCTCCGCCGGCGCGAAGGCGATGTACAGCGAGTGGTCGCGCTGGTGCTCCTCCAGCTTGGACGCGTTGTACTTGGTGCCCTGCGCGATCGTCACCGCCTGCGCGGTGCCGGTCTTGCCGCCCGAGAGGTAGGGCGCGCCGCGGAACACGCCGGCCGACGTGCCGGCCTGCGAGACGCCCACCATCGCCTTCTTGATGACGGCCAGGTGCTCCGGCTTGAAGTGCAGATCCACCGGGGCGGGCTTGGGGATCGGCGTCTTCTGCTTCGTCGTCGAGTCCTGCGTGGCGATCACCAGGTGCGGCTTGTTCTTCACGCCGTTGTTCACCACGGCGGCGAGCGCGTGCGAGATCTGCAGCATGGTGAAGCTGTTGTAGCCCTGGCCGATGCCCAGCGAGATCGTCTCGCCGGCGAACCACTTCTTCTGCTCGGGCCGCCTGTAGTAGTTGCGCTTCCACTCCTGGCTGGGAAGCACGCCGCGCACCTCGCCGAAGATGTCGATGCCGGTGAGCTGGCCGAAGCCCAGGGGCTTCATGAAGTCGTGGATCAGGTCCACGCCCATCTCGTTGGCGAGCGAGTAGTAGTAGACGTTCGAGGACTTGACGATGCTGGCGTGCATGTCGACCGGCCCCAGGCCGTGGTCGCCGTGGCTGCGGAACACGTGGCCGCCGAACGACCAGGAGCCGCCGTCCATGATCACCTGCGACGCCGAGCGCTTGCCGGTCTCCAGCGCCGCCAGCGCCATGAAGGGCTTGTAGGTCGAACCGGCCGGATAGGTGCCGCGCAGCGCGCGATTGAGCAGCGGCTTGTCGAGCGACTCGTTGAGCATCGTCCAGTTCTCCTGGTCGATGCCGTCGACGAACAGGTTCGGGTCGAACGTGGGCTTGCTGACGAAGGCGAGGATCTGGCCGGTCTTCGGCTCGATCGCCACCAGGGCGCCGCGGCGGTCGCCGTACAGGTCCTCCACCAGCTTCTGCATCTTGATGTCGAGCGACAGCACCACGGTGTTGCCCGGCGTCGCGGGGCTGCTCGCCAGCTTGCGCACGGCCCGCCCGCCGGCGGAGGTCTCCACCTGCTCCACGCCGGTGATGCCGTGCAGCTCCTTCTCGAAGCTCTGCTCCACGCCCAGCTTGCCGATGTATTCGGTGCCGCGGTAGTTGCCCTGTTCCTCGTCGGGCCACTCCTCGATCTGCTTCTTCTCCGTCTGGTTGATGCGGCCGATGTAGCCGATCGCGTGGCTGGCGAGTTCGCCCCAGGGATAGTTGCGGAACAGGCGGGCCTTGATCTCCACGCCGGGGAAGCGGAAGCGCTGCACCGTGAAGCGCGCCACTTCCTCGTCGGTCAGCTTGGTGCGGATCGGCAGCGAGTCGATGCTCTTGCTCTCCTCCTGCAGCTTGCGAAAGCGCCGGCGGTCGCGCGACTGGATGTCGATCACCTGCGAGAGCTCGTCGATCACCTGCTCCAGCGGGCGCGCCAGGCGCGAAGGAGTGATCTCCAGCGTGTAGGCCGAGTAGTTGGTCGCGAGCACGATGCCGTTGCGGTCGGTGATCAGGCCGCGGTTCGGCACGATCGGCACGATCGCCGTGCGGTTGGCCTCCGCCTGGTCGTCGAACTCCGCGTGCTTGACCACCTGCAGCCACACCAGGCGCGACACCAGCAGCAGGAAGCACATGAGCACGGCGGCGCTGGCTACGAGCACGCGCGCGCGGAATCGCGTGAGTTCGGCTTCGACGTTGCGCAGTTCGGTCATCGGCGGGCGCCTTTACATGTGTCCGCGGTGGGGATCGGGCAGCTGCTGCGCGCCCGCGGCGGGAGGCACGGTGCCGGCGAACGCCGGATGGATGAAGGCGGGTGACGACGGCGCCACGGCGTGTTCATGCGCCCCAGGGACCGCGGGCGGCGCGCCAGGCGCTCCGCCATTCACCGCCAGCGGCGGCCACGCGGCTTCCGCTGCGGGACGCGGCGCGCCCACCGGCGTGGTGGCCTTGCCCTGCCGCACCAGCGCGATGTCTTCCTCGCTCGGATACAGGCCCTGCAGGTAGTAGTCGAAGGCGCGGCGCGCGATCGGCGCGGCGTTGGCGGCGCCGAAGCCGGCGTTCTCCACCACCATCGCGATCGCGATCTTCGGATCCTCCGCCGGCGCGTAGGCCATGTACAGGGCGTGGTCGCGGTGGCGTTCGTCCAGCTGCGAGGCGTTGTACTTGGACCCTTGCGCGATCGTGATCACCTGCGCGGTGCCGGTCTTGCCGCCGCTCGTGTAGGCCGCGCCGCGGAACGCAGCCGCCGACGTGCCTTCGATGTTCACGCCCTGCAGCGCCTTGCGGATGATGGCCAGGTTCTCCGGCCGGGCCGCGAGCTGTCCCACCTGCTGCGCGGCCACCGGATGCTTTTCCCTGCTCGTCGCATCCACCACCTCGCGCACCAGGTGCGGCTTCATGCGCGCACCCTGCGGGTTGGCCACGGTCGCCGTGGCCGTGGCGATCTGCAGCACGGTGAAGTTGTTGTAGCCCTGGCCGATGCCCAGCGAGATGGTCTCGCCCGCATACCACTTCTGCTGTTCGGCCTTGCGGTAGGCCTTGCGCTTCCATTCGGTCGAAGGAAGCAGGCCCTTCGATTCGCCGTGGATGTCGATGCCGGTGATCTCGCCGAAGCCGAAGTGCGACAGCTGTTCGTGGATCAGGTCCACGCCCATGTCGTTGGCCAGCATGTAGTAGTAGGTGTCGCACGACTGCACGATCGAGCGGTACATGTCCACCGAGCCGTGGCCGCCTTCCTTGTCGTCGCGGAACTTGTGGTTGCCGAACCAGAAGTAGCCGGGATCGCTGATCGCCTGCTCGGGCCGGCGCTTGCCGGTCTCCAGCGCCGCCAGCGCCATGAAGGGCTTGTAGGTCGAGCCGGGCGGGTAGGTGCCGCGCAGCGCGCGATTGAGCAGCGGCTTGTCGAGCGATTCGTTCAGCGCCGCCCAGTTCTCCTGGTCGATGCCGTCGACGAACAGGTTGGGGTCGAAGGTCGGCTTGCTGACGAAGGCCAGCACCTCGCCGGTCTTCGGGTCCAGCGCCACCAGCGCGCCGCGGCGGTCGCCGTACAGTTCCTCGACCAGCTTCTGCAGCTTGATGTCGAGCGACAGCACGACCGTGTTGCCCGGCGTCGAAGGACTGCTCGCGAGCTTGCGCACGGCATGGCCGCCGGCCGAGGTCTCCACCTGCTCGACGCCGGTCAGGCCGTGCAGCTCCTTCTCGAAGCTCTGCTCCACGCCCAGCTTGCCGATGTATTCGGTGCCGCGGTAGTTGGCCTGCTCGTCGTCCGGCCAGTCCTCGATCTGCTGCTTCTCCGACTGGTTGATGCGGCCGATGTAGCCGATCGCGTGGCTCGCGAGTTCGCCCCAGGGATAGTTGCGGAACAGGCGCGCCTTGATCTCCACGCCCGGGAAGCGGTAGTGCTGCACGGTGAAGCGCGCCACTTCCTCGTCGGTGAGCTTGGTGCGGATCGGCAGCGAGTCGATGCTCTTGCTTTCCTCCTGCAGCTTCTTGAAGCGGCGGCGGTCGCGCGCATGGATCTCGACCACCTGCGACAGCTCGTCGACCACCTGCTCCAGCGGCTTGGCGAGCCGCGAGGGCGTGATCTCCAGCGTGTAGGCGGAATAGTTGGAGGCCAGCACGATCCCGTTGCGGTCGAGGATCAGGCCGCGGTTGGGCACGATCGGCACGATCGCCGTGCGGTTGGCCTCGGCCTGGTCGTCGTACTGCTCGTGCTTCACGACCTGCAGCCACACCAGCCGCGCCACCAGCAGCAGGAAGCAGACGAGGATGGCCGCGCTCGCCACGAGGACGCGGCCGCGGAAGCGCGTGAGTTCGGCTTCGACGTTTCTGAGCTCGGTCATCGACGGTGAGCGTTGAGCGTTGAGTGTTGGGCGTGAAGCGTTGAGCGGGTTTGACGCCGAACGCTCAACGCCCAACGCCGAACCTCACAGCGGCCTATTTTCGTCCGGATCGTGCGCCCTGCGTTGCGGGGCCAGCAGGATCACGCTCACCACGGGCCAAAGCACGGCTTCCAGCACGGGGGCCAGCAGGATCATGGGGCCGGGGAAGGCGCCGCCGGCCAGCATGCGGATTGCCAGTTCGATGCCGTGCGCGGCGGCGAACAGGGGCAGCACCTGGACGGCCTGCGACGGCACCGTGAACCACAGCAGCCGGCGGTGGATCGTGATCGCGAAGAAGCTCAGCGTGGTGTAGGCCAGCGCGTGCTGGCCCAGCAGGGAGGCCTGGTGCACGTCGATCGCCAGGCCGAACAGGAAGGCGGCGATGACGCCCACCCGCAGCGGCTGGTGCACGCTCCAGAACACCACCACCACCGCCAGGATGTCCGGCATCCACGGGATGCGGCCGAGCGGCAGCATGCCGATCATCATCGCGACGATCAGCGAGAACCAGATGAACAGCGGGTTGGCCGGCAGCAGCAGCGGCTGCCCGGGACGCATGATCATGCCGCGGGCCCCTTCATTTCCTGGCGCCCTTCTTGGACACCGGGGCGGCATCTTCGGGCGCCGGGCGCGGGGGCAGCTGCGACAGCAGCGGCTTGAGCACCATCACGTGCCGCGCGCCGTCCACCAGCGCCTGCGGGAAGCAGACGATGCGGGCGAAGGCGGAATCGGGCCGGCGCTCCACCTTGGCGACCTTGGCCACCGGGATGCCGGCGGGGTAGACGCCGTCGACGCCGCTGGTGGTGAGCAGGTCGCCGGGCTGGATGTCCGCGTTGGCGGCCATGTAGCGCAGCTCCAGCGCGCCGCTGCCGTGCCGGCCGGCGTCGCCATAGGTGATGCCGCGCACGCCGGTGCGGGTGTTGATCACCGGGATGGCCTGGTCGGGGTCGCTCACCAGCGTCACCTCGCTGGTCAGCGGCTGCACGCGGGTGACCTGGCCGAGCACGCCGGATTCGTCGATCACCGGCGAGCCGGGCTGCACGCCCTGGGCAAGCCCCTTGTCGATGATCACCTTGCGGGTGTACGGGTCGGCGGCGTCGTACAGCACTTCGGCGGCGACCGTGGGCGAGTTGAGGCGCTCGCGCAGGGCGAGCAGCTTGCGCAGCTGGAGGTTCTCGTTGGACAGCTGCTCGACCTGGTTGGCGCGCTGCGACTGCAGGATCAGCTTGCGGCGCGCGGCCTCCTCCTTGCTCACGGCGGAGTCCAGCGAGGTGACGTAGTCGGTGACGCCGCGAAAGGCGAGCACCGGCTGCATCACCACCCACTGCAGCGGAAACAGCACCGTGCTCATCGCCGACCGGATCGGTTCGGTGATGCGGAAACGCGCATCCGCCACCATCAGGAACAGCGCCAGCGCGCTGCACACCATCAGCTTGGAGAGAGCCGAGGGTCCCTGCTTGAAGAACGGCGGAGGGGTGCGATCGAGGGTGCCTAAGGGCATGACGAATGACTTCGCTTCGCTTCAATGACGAATGACAAAGACCAGCATATTGTCATGCCTGCCGCGGCAGGCGTGTCATCCCGCGCCGCACGCGGCGCGAGTCATTCGTCATTCGCTCGTGAAGATCGAGCCCAGCCGTTCCATGCGCTCCAGCGCGATGCCGCAGCCGCGCACCACGCAGGTGAGCGGGTCTTCGGCCACCAGCACCGGCAGGCCGGTTTCCTCGGCGAGCAGGCGATCGAGGTCGCGCAGCAGCGCGCCGCCGCCGGTGAGCATCATGCCGCGCTCGGCGATGTCGGCGCCCAGTTCCGGCGGGGTCTGCTCCAGCGCGTTCTTGACGGCGGAAACGATGTTGTTCAGCGGGTCGGTCAGCGCTTCCAGGATCTCGTTGGACGAGATGGTGAAGCTGCGCGGCACGCCCTCGGAGAGGTTGCGGCCCTTGACTTCCATCTCCTTCACCTCGCTGCCGGGGAAGGCGGAACCGATCTGCTTCTTGATGCTTTCGGCGGTGGGTTCGCCGATCAGCATGCCGTAGTTGCGGCGGATGTAGCTGATGATGGCTTCGTCGAACTTGTCGCCGCCGACGCGCACCGAGCCCTTGTAGACCATGCCGCCCAGCGAGATGACGCCGACTTCGGTGGTGCCGCCGCCGATGTCGACGACCATGGAGCCCGAGGCTTCGGACACCGGCAGGCCGGCGCCGATCGCGGCGGCCATCGGTTCCTCGATCAGGTACACCTCGCTCGCGCCGGCGCCGAGCGCCGACTCGCGGATGGCGCGGCGTTCCACCTGGGTGGAACCGCAGGGCACGCAGATGATGATGCGCGGGCTGGGCTTCAGGACGGACCGCGGATGGACCATCTTGATGAACTGCTTGAGCATCTGCTCGGTGACGGTGAAGTCGGCGATCACGCCGTCCTTCATCGGGCGGATCGCCTCGATGTTGCCCGGCACCTTGCCCAGCATGGCCTTGGCCTCGTGGCCCACGGCCTGGATGGTTTTCTTGCCTTGCGGGCCGCCCTCGTGGCGGATAGCCACCACGGACGGCTCATCGAGGACGATGCCCTTGTCGCGGACGAAAATCAGGGTGTTGGCCGTGCCCAGGTCGATGGCCAGGTCCGTGGACAGATAGCGTCGGAAAACTCCGAACATTTGGGGAAATCCTTGTTTCTTCTGCGAAAGCGGCCGCTGTGCGCGGCCGTTGCAAACCGGCGGCGGAGACCGCGCGCCGAAGGCGGGATAATACCCCATCCCCTGTGCCGGACCCGTCCCGCGCGGCCTCCGCGCGGGTGAGCTGTGGCGCTGGCGCAAAGACTTTTTTCACCATGTCCCTGAACGCACAAGACATCGCACGCATCGCGCACCTCGCGCGGCTGGAACTGCATCCCGAGGAAAGCGAGCGCATGCTCGCCCGGATCAACGGCTTCTTCGACCTCGTGGAGAAGATGCGCGCGGTCGACACCTCCGGCGTGGAGCCGCTGACGCACCCCGTGGCGGCCATCCGCGACGTGCCGCTGCGCCTGCGGGACGACGTCGCCAGCGAGCCGAACCAGCGCGAGGCCAACCAGCAAAGCGCGCCTTCGGTGGAGCGCGGGCTGTTCCTGGTGCCGAAGGTGATCGAATGAGCGCCTTGCACGAATTGTCGGTCGCCGCGCTGGCGAAGAAGCTCAAGGCGAAGGAAGTCTCCGCCGTGGAAGCGGCGCAGCATTTCCTGGCCCGTTCCGCGGCCCATGCCGGCCTGGGCGCCTACCTGGCGACCAACGAGGAAGCCACCCTGGCGCAGGCCCGGGCAGCCGACCAGCGGATCGCTTCCGGCGATGCCGCGCCGCTCGTCGGCGTGCCGATCGCGCACAAGGACATCTTCGTCACCAAGGACTTCCCGAGCACCGCCGGCTCGAAGATGCTGGAAGGCTACCGCTCGCCCTTCGATGCGACGGTCGTCCGCAAGCTCGCCGAGGCGGGCACCGTGACCCTGGGCAAGCTCAATTGCGACGAGTTCGCCATGGGCTCGTCCAACGAGAACTCCGCCTACGGGCCGGTGAAGAACCCCTGGGACACCCGCCGGATCCCCGGCGGCTCCTCCGGCGGCAGCGCGGTGGCGGTGGCGGCAGGCCTGGCGCCGGCGGCGACCGGCACCGACACCGGCGGCTCGATCCGCCAGCCGGCGTCCTTCTGCGGCATCACGGGCATCAAGCCGACGTACGGCCGGGCCTCGCGCTACGGGATGATCGCCTACGCCTCCAGCCTGGACCAGGCCGGGCCCATGGCGCGCAGCGCCGAGGACTGCGCGCTGCTGCTCTCGGCGATCTGCGGCCCGGATCCGGACCGCGATTCGACTTCGCTGGACGTGCCGGCGGAGGACTTCACCCAGGCGCTGGGCGGGTCACTGGAAGGCCTGCGCATCGGCGTGCCGAAGGAATTCCTGGCCGAGGGCGTGAGCGCCGACGTGCGCTCGGCGATCGAGGCGGCGCTGGCGCAGTACGAGAAGCTGGGCGCGAAGCGCGTCGAGGTCTCGCTGCCGCGCACCGAACTCGCCATCCCGGTCTACTACATCATCGCGCCGGCCGAGGCGAGCTCGAACCTCTCGCGCTTCGACGGCGTCAAGTTCGGGCACCGCGCCGGCCAGTACGGCGACCTGCTGGACATGTACAAGAAGTCGCGCGCCGAAGGCTTCGGCCTCGAGGTGCAGCGCCGCATCATGGTGGGCACCTACGTGCTCTCGCACGGCTACTACGACGCGTACTACCTGCAGGCGCAGAAGATCCGCCGCATGATCGCCGACGACTTCCAGCAGGCGTTCAAGCAGTGCGACGTGATCGTCGGCCCCGCCGCGCCCACGGTCGCCTGGAAGCTCGGCGAGCACGGCAACGACCCGCTGGCCGACTACCTCGCGGACATCTTCACGCTGCCCGGCTCGCTCGCCGGCCTGCCCGGCATGTGCATCCCGGCCGGCTTCGGCGAAGGCAGCATGCCCGTGGGCCTGCAGTTGATCGGCAACTATTTCCAGGAAGGCCGGCTGCTGAACGCGGCCCACCGCTTCCAGCAAGCGACCGATTTCCACCTCCGCCGGCCGGAGGGCTTCTGATGACCGCGAAACTCGTCCACGGCTGGGAAGTCGTCATCGGCTTCGAGACCCACGCGCAGCTCTCCACCGAGAGCAAGATCTTCAGCCGCGCGCCGACGCAGTTCGGCGCCGAGCCCAACACGCAGGCTTCGCCGGTGGACCTGGCGCTGCCCGGCACGCTGCCGGTGATGAACGTCGGCGCGGTGGAGCGCGCGATCCGCTTCGGCCTCGCCATCGGCTCGCACATCGCGCCGCGCAGCATCTTCGCGCGCAAGAACTACTTCTATCCCGACCTGCCCAAGGGCTACCAGATCTCGCAGTACGAGATCCCGGTGGTGCAGGGCGGCGTCGTCGAGTTCTGGCTCGGCGAGGAGAAGATGTCGGTGCGCCTGGTGCGCGCGCACCTGGAGGAAGACGCAGGCAAGTCGCTGCACGAGGACTTCGTGGGCCAGTCGGGCATCGACCTGAACCGCGCGGGCACGCCGCTGCTGGAGATCGTGACCGAGCCCGACATGCGCTCGTCCGACGAGGCGGTGGCGTATGCGAAGGAACTGCACAAGATCGTCACCTGGATCGGCATCTGCGACGGCAACATGCAGGAAGGCAGCTTCCGCTGCGACGCCAACGTGTCGGTGCGCAAGCCCGGCCAGCCGTTCGGCACGCGCCGCGAGATCAAGAACCTGAACTCCTTCAAGTTCATGAAGGAGGCGATCGACTTCGAGGTGCGCTGGCAGATCGAGCAGATCGAGGACGGCCACAAGATCGAGCAGGCGACGGTGCTGTTCGACCCCGATACCGGCGAGACGCGCGCGATGCGCACCAAGGAAGATGCGGCGGACTACCGCTACTTCCCCGATCCCGACCTGCCGCCGCTGGTGATCGCGCCGGAGTGGGTCGAACGCGTGAAGGCCGGCATGCCGGTGCTGCCGCGCGTGATGGCCGCGCGCTTCGTCAGCGACTACGGCCTGCCGGAGTACGACGCGACGACGCTGACCCAGAGCAAGGCGATGGGCGCCTACTTCGAGGAAGCGGCGAAGGCGAGCGGGCAGGCGAAGCTGGCCAGCAACTGGATCATGGGCGAGGTGTCGCGCCGCCTGAACGCGCAGGAGATCGCGATCGGCGAAGCGCCGGTGAAGGCGCCGGTGCTCGCGAAGCTGCTGCAGCGCATCGCCGACGGCACGGTGTCGAACAACGCCGCGCGCCAGGTGTTCGAGGCGCTGTGGACCGGGGACGGCAGCGACGTCGACGCCGTGATCGAAGCCAAGGGCCTGAAGCAGGTGAACGACACCGGCGCCCTGGAAAAGATCGTCGACGAGGTGATCGCCGCCAACCCGGCCAACGTCGAACAGGTCCGCGCCGGCAAGGACAAGGCCTTCAACGCCCTCGTGGGCCAGGCCATGAAGGCCTCCAAGGGCAAGGCGAACCCGCAGCAGGTGGGTGAGTTGATGCGGAAGAAGCTGGGGATGTGAGCGCCCATGGTGGGCAAGCTGAGCTTGCCCACCCTACGGCCGTCATCCCCGCGGAGGCGGGGATCCAGGGCGTCCAAAAAAAAGCGGCCCCATGGCCGCTTTCTCCTCCCGGCTTCCGTCCCGCTCTTGTGGTCTATCGCACCGCCGGCATCGCCGCCGCCGGGCTGGCCTGCGCCCACAGCCCCTTCAGGCGTGCCAGTTCATCGTCGAAGCGCGTGTTGATCCGCTTCTTCTCTTCCTGCTGGTTGGCGATGAAGCGCTGCTGGGCCCCTTCCTGAGCGTAGCTCTCCTCGAACTGCCGCTTCAGCTTGGCCGGCCACAGCTCCGGCGCCTTGTACCACTCGCTTTCCGCCACCAGCTTCCTGCGTTCTTCCTGCAGGGCCTGGATGCGCCGCTGCGCGCTGTGGATCGAGTCGTCGATCGCCTGCAGCGCCTTGCCGCGCTCCATGTCGTGCACCGACTGGCGCGGATAGCGCGTGAGCAGCGCGCGCGTCATGCGCTTTTCCTCGGCCGCGCGCTGGCGGTCTTCGGCCACCTTGCGGTCCTTTTCCTCCTGCGCCGCCCGCTCGACGGCCGTCATCGAGGGCGGGACGGTGCGGCGCACGGTGCCGCTCGGATTCATTTCCTTCTGTTCGCGGTCCAGGCAGGCGGCGATCGGGCGGTCGGAGGTGAGGCGCCGGCCCTGGGCGTCGACGCAGGTGTAGATGCCTTGTCCCCAGGCGCTGCCCACCGCGCCCGTCAGCAGGGCGAGGACGGGAAGGCTCCAGACACGAGGCATGACGACTCCTTTTCAGCCGGCGCCGTAACGATCCCGGTATGCGAGCACCTTGGCGTGGTGCTGGCCCAGTTCATCGCCGGCGTGGACTTCCAGGTACTGCAAGAGGTCTGCCAGCTCCGCGATGGCGCAGACCTGCAGGCCCAGTTTTTCACGGACATATTGCACGGCGCTCCAGGAAACGTCGTGGCCGCCTTCGGTGGCCTTCTCCTGCCGGTCCAGCGCGATCGCCACCGCGTGGGGGGTGGCGCCGGCGGCCTGGATCAGCGCGATCGACTCGCGCGCGGCCGTCCCGGCGGACATCACGTCGTCGACGATCAGCACGCGGCCGCGCACCGGCGCGCCCACCAGGGTGCCGCCCTCGCCGTGGTCCTTGGCTTCCTTGCGGTTGTAGGCGAAGGGCACGTTGCGCCCCAGCCGGGCCAGTTCGATGGCGACGGCGGCCGCCAGCGGGATGCCCTTGTAGGCGGGACCGAACAACATGTCGAACTCGACGTTCGAGGCGAGGATGCGCTGTGCATAGAATTGCGCCAGCCGCCCGATCTTGTTGCCGTCGTCGAAAAGGCCGGCATTGAAGAAATAGGGCGAGAGCCGTCCCGCCTTCGTCTTGAACTCGCCGAAGCGCAGCACGCCGGACTGCACCGCGAACTCCACGAAATCCTGCGCCAGCCTGTCCTGGCCCCGCATCGCCACCATGGGAACGTCCTTCTTCAAACTCACCAGCCTCAACCTGAACGGCATCCGCTCGGCGGCCAGCAAGGGCGTCGAGGCGTGGCTCGCCCAAACCACCCCGGATTGTATTTGCGTGCAGGAGGTGAAGGCGCAGTCGGACGACGTGAAGGGCAAGTACGACGCGCTCGCCGGCCTGAGCGGGCACTTCCATTTCGCCCAGAAGAAGGGCTACTCGGGCGTCGGCGCCTTCACGCGGCACGAGCCCAGCGACGTGATCGTCGGCTTCGGCTGCGAGGAGTTCGACGCCGAGGGCCGTTACCTCGAACTGCGCTTTGACACGCCGCAGCGCAAGCTGTCGATCGTCAGCTGCTACTTCCCCTCCGGCTCCTCCGGCGAGGACCGGCAGCAGGCCAAGTTCCGCTTCCTCGACGCACTCGACCCGCACCTCGTGGCGTTGAAAAATTCACGGGAATTCATCCTGTGCGGCGACGTCAACATCGCGCATCACGAGAAGGACCTGAAGAACTGGAAAGGGAACCGGAAAAACAGCGGTTTCCTGCCCGAGGAGCGGGCCTGGATGACAAAACTGTTATCCGAAACGGGGCTGGTGGACGTTTATCGTCACCTGCAGCCGGACACCACGGACGCCTGCTACACCTGGTGGAGCAACCGCGGCCAGGCCTACGCGAAGAACGTGGGCTGGCGGCTGGACTACCACCTGGCCACGCCCGGCGTCGCGCAGCTGGCCCGCACGGAGTCGATCTACAGGGACCAGCGCTTCTCCGACCACGCGCCGATCACGGTCGAATACGAACTGGGCCTGTAAGTGATCGTCCGCGACCGTCCCACGGGGCTGCAGCTCTTCTACGTCCTGCGCGGCTCCGTGCTGCCGCACATCGCCTGGGAGCTGGTCACCTGCACCGCCGTCGCCGTGCTGGTGACGCTCACGCACGGCTTCGTCTACCAGTGGAAGATCACGCTGACCACGGTGCCGTTCTCGCTGATCGGCCTGGCGCTGGCGATCTTCCTCGGCTTCCGCAACAACGCCGCCTACGACCGCTACTGGGAGGCGCGCAAGCTGTGGGGCGAGCTGGCCGCCCGCTCGCGCAGCTTCGCGCGGCAGGTGCAGTCCGTGCTGCACTTCGAGGATCCCGCCTCGATCGACGACCTGGGCGACCCGCGGCGCACGCTGGTGCTGCGCACCATCGCCTTCGCGCATGCGCTGCGGCACCAGCTGCGCTGCAGCAGCCCGCGCGCCGACCTGGAGCGGCTGCTCGGGGCGGAGGAGGCGCGCGCGGCCACCGCGTCGCGCCTGCCGGGCGACTGGCTGCTGCGCCGCATGGGCGAGCAGTTGGGCGCCTTCCTGCGGGCTCGCCGGCTCGACGCCCCGGTGGCGGCCGACATGGACCAGGGCCTGACCGCGCTGGCCCAGGTGGCCGCCAACTGCGAGCGCATCAAGCACACGCCCATTCCCTTCCCCTACACGCTGCTGCTGCACCGCACCGCCTGGCTCTATTGCTTCCTGCTGCCCTTCGGCCTGGTGGACACGGTGGGCTTCATGACGCCCTTCGTGGTGGTGATCGTGGCCTACACCTTCTTCGGCCTCGATGCGCTGGGCGACGAGATCGAGGAACCCTTCGGCCTGGCCAACAACCACCTGCCGCTCGATGCGCTGTGCCGCGAGATCGAGATCGACGTGCTGGAGACGCTGGGGGCACGGGAGCTGCCGCCGCCGTTGAAGCCGGTGAACGGGCGGCTGACCTGAG
>NZ_DASVNN010000027.1:0-20018 GCF_036383835.1 Ramlibacter sp. | reverse complement strand
AGGATCCGGCTTTGCCGGGCCTGTTCGCACCGATCAAGCCACTGAAAAATCACCGTAGGTGATTTTTCAGTGATATCCACAATGGCCGCTCCCCTCAACTACCGCCACCTGTATTACTTCTGGGTCGTCGGCAAGGAAGGCGGCATCGCCCGCGGGGCGGCCCGGCTGGACATGGCGGTGCAGACGGTGAGCGAACAGGTGCGTGCCCTCGAGCATGCCTTGGGGCACGCCCTGTTCAAGCCGGCCGGGCGCGGACTCACGCTCACGGAGGCCGGCATCGCCGCGATGGCGCATGCCGACCAGATCTTCCAGCTCGGCGAGCAGTTGCGCACCGCGGTGCGCGAGGCCGCCACCGGCCAGGGCCTGCGGCTGGCGGTCGGCATCTCCGACACGCTGCCCAAGCTCGTGGTGCACCACCTGCTCGAACCCGCGCTGCAGGAGCCGCAGGTGCGCCTGCTTTGCCACGAGGACGAATTCGACCGGTTGCTGGCCGACCTCGCGCTGCACCGGCTCGACGCCGTGCTGTCGGACCGAACGGCGCCGCCCAATCCCAACCTGCGCCTGTACAGCCATGCGCTCGGCGAAGCGCCGCTCGCGTGGTTCGCGCCGGCGGCGATCGCCGCGAAGTGCAGGCGCAAGTACCCCGAGTGCCTGGCCGAGATGCCGGTGCTGCTGCCGACGTCGCACGCGGCCGTGCGTGCGCGGCTGGACCACTGGTTCGAGCAGCGCGGCCTGCGCCCGCGCATCGCGGGCGAGTTCGAGGACAGCGCCCTGCTCGCCGCCTTCGGCCGCGCCGGCATGGGGGCCTTTCCCGCATCGCGCTGGTCCTACGACGAGCTGCGCAGCGATCCCAAGGTCAAGCTGCTGGGCGACTGCCCGGAAGTCGTCGAGCATTTCTTCCTCGTTTCGGCCGAGCGCCGCATCCAGCACCCGCTGGTGCAGCGCCTGCTGCAGGCGGCCGCCCACTGACGCTCGGCCGGAACGGCTGTGGGACCACGCCCGCAGGGGCTGTACCGGCGCGCCGACTCCGTGCGCACCGTGTCCGGGCCACAGTGAGGCCATGGAAAACGCCAATGGCCACACGATCCAGCTGACAACCCTCTACGGCGAGGTGGTGGACGCGGAAGACGTGCCGGCAGCCGAACTCGCCGCGGCCCTGCGCCGCATCCACCGGCGCGCGGTGTCGCGCACCAATTCGCTCGTGGTGCTCGATGGCGTCATGCATACGCGCAACGCGTTCCTGGAGTTCATGCGGGAATTCAACGAGACCGACGCGCGCGCGCAGTTGAAGGCGAGCCGCGTGCACTGAACGCCAAGCACGCGCCAATCCGTAACACCCCGGGCAAGCGCATCACAGTGCTTGCCGCTTCTTACCATTGCGCGCGGCTTCGCGCAGCACGTCCTACATGCCAGGGGTCTCCCGCTCCCACACACGACCGCCTCGGCCGCGACTACCTTGACGGCAAGCGGCCACCAGCCGCGCAACCGGCTGCCACGGCGCGGCCTTCGAAGGAGAGAGAGACCCCATGGACACGACGATAGGACTGGGCCTGGTGCTGCTGGCGATCGTGCTGGCCGGCGCGTGGCTGCTCATGCGCCGTCGCAGCAGCGACCGGCTGGAAAAACACTTCGGACCCGAATACCACCGCACGGTGGACGAACTGGGCAGCCGCGACAAGGCCGAAGCCGAACTGCGCGCGCGGGAAAAGCGCGTGCAGAAACTCAAGCTGGTGCCGCTGGCTCCCGATGTGGCCTCACGTTTCGCGGAAGACTGGCGGGCGGTGCAGGCGCGCTTCGTCGACAACCCCAAGGGGGTGCTGATGGACGCCGACCGGCTGGTCACCGAACTGATGCGCCTGCGCGGCTACCCGATGGCGGACTTCGTCACGCGCGCGGGCGACATCTCCGTGGACCATCCCGCCGTGGTCCACCACTACCGCGCCGCCCGCGACATCGCGCTGCGCGACCAGCAGGGCGAGGCCGACACCGAGGCGCTGCGCCAGGCCGTGGTGCACTACCGCGCCCTCTTCTCCGAGCTGCTGGAAGTGGGCGACCCGCACCACGACGAAGCGCCGCCGGCGCGCGGCGGCATCCTGCATCGCCGGCACGAGACCAGCCAGGACAAGCATCACATGGAGAGCCACTGACATGAGCCGCGAAGACGAACGCCACCTCGGCACCGCCGATCTCGCCCGCGCTGGCGAGGCACCCGAACCCATGCAGGCGCAAGACCTGCGCCCCGGCGACGGCGGCATGCACGCTGAACCGCTCGCGGCGCTGTTCCAGGGCCAGGCCGCGGAAGAATTCCGCCGCCGCTGGGACGCGATCCAGATCGGCTTCGTGGACGATCCACGCGCGGCCGTGCAGAACGCCGACGAACTCGTCGCGCAGGTGCTGCGCAGCCTCGCCGAAAGCTTCTCGCAGCAGCGCAGCGAAATCGAATCGGGCATTGGCAGCGGCGACCAGGCGAACACGGAGAACATGCGCATCGCGCTGCAGCGCTACCGCTCGTTCTTCCAGCGGCTGCTGTCGCTGTAGAACATCCGGGCTTCCGGGACATTCAACATCCGGACGCAGAGGGCGCAGAGGTTTCGCAGAAGACGCAAAAGAAGAAATCCATCTATCTTGTTCTGCGTTCTCTGCGGAACCTCTGCGCCCTCTGCGTCCGGCTGTTGGTCTTTCCGGCACACTCCATTGACCATGGCCACTGGAGTCCACGCGATGCACCTCGACCCCGCTGCCTGGCTGGTCCGCAGTCCCGCCGTCGCGGCCGCGCAAGA
The DNA here is from genome assembly GCF_036383835.1 of Ramlibacter sp. Lineage (GTDB taxonomy): Bacteria > Pseudomonadota > Gammaproteobacteria > Burkholderiales > Burkholderiaceae_C > Ramlibacter. The sequence continues at coordinate 17,238 of NZ_DASVNN010000027.1, read as the reverse complement.
CGCCGGCCGTCCGATCGTGGCGCTGGAGTCCACGATCATCGCGCACGGCATGCCGTATCCGCAGAACGTGCGCACCGCACGCGAAGTGGAGGCGGTGATCCGCGCGGGCGGCGCGGAGCCGGCCACCATCGCGGTGATCGGCGGGCGCATCCGCATCGGCCTGTCCGACGAGGAACTGGAGCTGCTGGGAAGCTCCGGCACGGCGGCGAAGGTGAGCCGCCGCGACCTGCCCGCGGTGCTGGCGAGCGGCGCGCTGGGTGCGACCACGGTGGCCGGCACGATGATCTGCGCCGCGCTGGCCGGCATCGAAGTCTTCGTCACCGGCGGCATCGGCGGCGTGCATCGCGGCGCGGCCGAGACCTTCGACATCTCGGCCGACCTGCAGGAGCTGGCGCGCACCTCGGTCGCGGTGGTGTGCGCCGGCGCCAAGTCGGTGCTGGACATCGGCCTGACGCTGGAATACCTGGAGACGCACGGCGTGCCGGTGCTCTCCTGCGGGCAGGACAACTTCGGCGCCTTCTACACGCCCGACAGCGGCTTCCGCGCCGACTACCGCCTCGACGACGCGGCGCAGCAGGCGCGCTTCCTGCGCGCCAAGTGGGACCTGGGCCTGGCCGGCGGCGTGGTGATCAGCACGCCGGTGCCGAAGGAGGCGGCGATGGACCGCGGCGAAATCGACCGCATCACGCAGCAGGCACTGGACGAAGCGGCTGCGCAGGGCCTCACGGGCAAGGCGATCACACCGTTCCTGCTCGATCGCATCCAGCAGCTCACCGGAGGCCGCAGCCTCGCGACCAACATCGCGCTGGTGAAGCACAACGCGGAAGTCGGCGCGAAGCTCGCAGTGGCGCTGGCGGGCGCGCCGCGCTAAGGGTGCCGGAAAGACCAACAACCGGACGCAGAGGTCGCAAAGTTTCCGCAGAGAACGCAGAGAAAACCAACACTGACTTTTCTGCGTCTTCTGCGAGACCTCTGCGCCCTCTGCGTCCGGATGTTGGGTCCGTTGCACGTTCAAGCGCCGCACGGTGGGCAACGAAGTTGCCCACCCTACGAGGGATCGAGCGGCGGCGACTCAGGCCTCCAGCAAACCCTTCTGCTTCAACAGCGGCTCGATCCGCGCCGGCCGCCCGCGGAACGCCTCGTAGGCCTGGCCGGGCTCGATCGTGTTGCCGCTGGAATAGATCCAGCGCTTCAACCGGCCGGCCACGTCCGCGTCGAAGGGATCTCCGGCCTCCACGAACGCTTCGTACGCATCGGCGTCGAGCACCTCGGCCCACAGGTACACGTAGTAGCCCGCCGCATAGCCCCCGCTGAACAGGTGCTGGAAGTGCGGCAGGCGATGGTTGAGGCCCACGGCGTCCGGCAGCCCGCGTTCGCGCAGCACCCGGGCCTCGAAGGCGATCCAGTCGTCGACCTGCTCCGGCGCCGGCAGGCTGTGCACGGCCATGTCGACCAGCGCACTGGCGGTGTAGCGGGCGCTCTCGTAGCCCTGGCCGAAGCGCTGCGCCGCCTGCAGCCGCGCGACCAGCGCATCGGGGATCGGTTCGCCGGTCTCGCAGTGGCGCGCATGGCGGCGCAGCACCTGCGGCTCCTCCATCCAGTGCTCGAACAGCTGCGAGGGCAGTTCGACGAAATCGCGCAGCACCGCGGTGCCCGCGAGGCCCGCATACGTCACGTTCGACAAGAGGCCGTGCAGGCCATGGCCGAATTCGTGGAACAGCGTGCGCACGTCGTCGAAGCCCAGGAGCGTGGGATGGCCCTGCGCGAAGTTGTTGTTGTTCAGGACGATGGGCAGCGTCTCGGCGCCGTTGCGCCCCTGCCGCTCCAGCACGCTCATCCAGGCGCCGCTGCGCTTGGTCGGCCGCGCGAAGTTGTCGTGCAGGAACAGCCCCACGCCGCGGCCCTCGGCGTCGTGCACGTCGTAGGCCTTCACGTCGGGGTGATAGGGCACGAGGTCGCTGCGCGGCGTGAAGCGCAGCCCGAACAGCCGCTGCGCGCAGTCGAAGGCCGCGGCCACCATCGCGTCCAGCGAGAAGTACGGTTTCACCTCGGCATCGTTCACCGCGTAATCGCGCTGGCGCACCTTCTCCGCCCAGTAGCGCCAGTCCCAGGCTTCGAGGCCTTCGTCGCCGCGCCCTTCGGCACGCTGCGCGGCCAGCAGGGCCTCGCGCTCGCGGCCGGCCACCGCCTTCGAACGCTCCCAGACCTCGTCCAGCAGCCGGTTCACCGCCGCCGGTTCGCGCGCCATGCGATCGACCAGCGCGTAGTCGGCATAAGTCTCGTAGCCGTGCAGCCGGGCGAGCTCCGCGCGCAGGATCAGGATCTCGGCGATCACCGGCCGGTTGTCGTGCACGCCCGTGTGCTCGCCGCGCGAAGTCCACGCGCGCCAGGCCTGCTCGCGCAGGTCGCGCCGCTCGGAGTAGGTGAGGAAAGGCACGATCAGCGAACGCGACAGCGTGATCGCGTACGCATTCGGTTCGCCGCGCTGCTGCGCCGCCGTGCGGGCTGCATCGCGCGCGAAATCGGGCAACCCCGCCAGTTCCGCCTCGTCGTGCAGCACCAGCTTCCATTCGGTCTCGTCGTGCAGCACGTTCTGCCCGAACAGCGTCTGGGCGGCGGCGAGCTTCTGCACGATCTCCGCGTGGCGCGCCTGCTGTTCGGGCGCGAGCAGCGCGCCGGACCGCACGAAGTCCAGGTGCGTGCGTTCCAACAGGCGCCGCTGTTCGGACGTGAGGGGCAACTGTTCTCGCCGCTCGTGCAGCGCCCGGATGCGCGCGAACACGCCGGCATGCATGTACACGGCGCTGTAGTGCGCGGCACGCGGCTTGGCGACGGCGCGCTCCACGGCCTGCAGCTCCGGCGAGGTATGCGAGCTGCACAGGTTGCCGAACAGCATGCCGATGCGGCCGAGGCGATAGCCGGCGCGATCGAAGGCTTCGATCGTGTTGGCGAAACCGGCGGGCTCGGGATCGGAAGCGATCGCGTCGAGCTGCGCCATGTGCTCGCGCATGGCGGCGGCGAAGGCCGGTTCGAAATGCGCGGGAAGGAGGTCCTGGAACGGCGGCAGCGTGTACGGCGCCGTCCAGGCTTGCAGCAAGGGGTTGAGTTCGGCGGTGGAGGAATCCATCCGCGATTCTAGGCAGGGGCTGCGCGCCCTGGCGTGCGCTGCCGGGAATGGACCACTACTAACAACCGGACGCAGAGGTCGCAAAGGTTCCGCAGAGAACGCAGAAGATTCCGATTGAAGGATTTCTTCTGCGCCTTCTGCGAAAACCTCTGCGCCCTCTGCGTCCGGATGTTGGGGGTTACCGAACTCCCGCTCAGTCCGCCGTGATCTTGCCGGTCTCGATCACCTTCTTCCAGCGGGCGAATTCGCGCGCCTGGAACTCGGTGAACTGCTCGGGCGTGTTGGCGACGATCTCGAAGCCGAGGTCCAGCAGCGGCTGCTTCACCTGCGCGTCGTTGAGGATGGAGGCGATGGCCGAATGCAGCTTCGCCTTGGTGTCCGCCGGCAGCCCCTTGGGCGCGGCCACCGCCTGCCACGAGTACACCGTCACGCCCTTGAAGCCGAGTTCTTCCATGGTGGGCACGTCGGGCAGCAGCGGCGAGCGCTTGGTGCTGGTGATCGCCAGCGCGCGCAGCTTGCCGGCCTTGATGTTGGGCAGGCCCGTGTTGATGTTCATGAAGGTCGCGTCCACCTGGCCCGCCAGCAGGTCCTGCATGGCCGGCGCGCCGCCCTTGTAGGGAACGTGCGTGCCCTTGGTGTGCGTCTCCTGCCAGAACAGTTCGGCGGTGAGGTGGTCGCTGGTGCCGTTGCCGGCGGACGCGAAGGTCATCTTGCCGGGTTGCGCCTTCAGGTGCGCCATCACCTCGGCCACCGACTTGAAGGGCGAGTTGGCCGGCACGGCCAGCACGTTGGGCGCCTGCACGGCGACGCTGACGTAGTCGAAGTCCTTCAGCGGGTCGTATTGCACGCTCTTCATGAGGTGCGGGCCGATCACGAAGGGGCCGAGCGAGGACACGAAGATCGTGTAGCCGTCCGGTGCCGCGCGCTTGGCCGCCGCCGCGCCGAGCGTGCCGCCGGCGCCGGCGGTGTTCTGCACGACGAAGGTGCCCGCGCCCAGCTTCTCCGGCAGCCGGGTGGAGAGCGTGCGCGCGATCATGTCGGTGGAGCCGCCGGGCGGGAACGGCACCAGCAGCGTGACCGGCTTGCCGGCGGGCCAGGCCTGCGCCTGCGCGGCGACGGCTGCGGCGCCGAAGGCCAGGGCCATGAGAACTCGTTTCATCGTTTGTCTCCTTGGTTGAAATGGAAAGGGAAACCGTCAGGCGCGGTGCTCGAACACCGCCTGCTCGCGCGTCCAGGAACGCGCCTGCTCGCTGAGGCTGAGGCCGAGGCCCGGGCGGGTGGGCACCAGCATGCGGCCGCCGCGGATCTCGATGCGCTCGTTGAACAGCGGCTCGAGCCAGTCGAAGTGCTCGACCCAGGGCTCGCGCGGATACGCGGCCGCCAGGTGGATGTGCAGCTCCATCGCGAAGTGCGGCGCCAGCAGCAGGCCGGCGGCGTCCGCCTGCGCGGCGATCTTGAGGAAGGGCGTGATGCCGCCGACGCGCGGCGCATCGGGCATCAGGTAGTCGGCGGAGCGGTGGCGGATCAGCTCGCCGTGTTCGGCGGCGCTGGTCAGCATCTCGCCGGTGGCGATCGGCGTGTCGAACTGCTGCGCGAGCGCGGCGTGGCCTTCGTGGTCGTAGGCGTCGAGCGGCTCCTCGATCCACACCAGGTTGAACTGCTCGAAGATGCGGCACATGCGCTGCGCCGTCGGGCGGTCCCACTGCTGGTTGGCGTCCACCATGATCGGCACGGCGTCGCCGAGGTGCTTGCGCACCGCTTCCACGCGCTTCAGGTCGAGGCTGCCATCGGGCTGGCCGACCTTCAGCTTGATGCCGCCGATGCCGCGCTCGATCGAGGCTGCGGCGTTCACCAGCAGTTGATCGGTCGGCGTGTGCAGGAAGCCGCCCGAGGTGTTGTAGCAGCGGACCGAGTCGCGATACGCACCGAGCAGCTTGGCCAGCGGCAGGTGGGCGCGGCGCGCCTTCAGGTCCCACAGCGCGACGTCGAAGGCGCCGATCGCCTGCGTCGACAGGCCGCTGCGGCCGACGGAGGCGCCGGCCCAGCACAGCTTGTCCCAGAGGCGGCCGATGTCGCTCGCGTCTTCGCCCAGCAGCGCCGGCGCGATCTCGCGTGCATGCGCGAACTGGCCCGGCCCGCCCGCGCGCTTGGAGTAGCTCAGGCCCAGGCCCTTCTGGCCGTCGGCCGTCTCGATCTCCGCGAACAGCATGGCCACCTCGGTCATCGGCTTCTGGCGGCCGGTGAGCACCTTGGCGTCGCTGATGGGCGTCGCCAGCGGCAGGTAGCAGGAGGACAGGCGCACGCGGACGATGCGGCCGGCGGGTTCGGAAGCGGTCATGACAACGTTATCAATCTGGTGGCAAAAAGACGGGCCTCGGCCCGCGCAAGCCTCGCATGCTATCGTTGTCAAAACGCCTGTCAAGACCCAAGACCCCATGGCCCGCTCCCCTACCCCCAAAGGCATCACGCTGCACGACGTGGCGCGCGAGGCGGGCGTGTCGCTGATCACGGCCTCGCGCGCACTGGGCAATCCGACGCTGGTGTCCAAGGCCACCATCGAGCGCGTACGCGAAGCGGTGGAGCGCACCGGCTACATCCCCAACCTGCTCGCGGGTGGACTCAAGTCGAAACGCAGCATGACGGTGGCCGGCCTGGTGCCGATCATCTCGGTGCCGCAGTTCCTGCCGACCGTGCAGGCCCTCACCGAAACGCTGGACGGCCACGGCTACCAGCTGATCCTGGGCCAGAGCGGCTACGACCACGGCCGCGAGGAGAAGCTGATCGCCGCGATGATGGGCCGCCGTCCCGACGGCGTGGTGGTCACCGGCCTCGTGCACTCGCCGCGCGCGCGCGAGCAGCTGCGCAGCCTCGGCGTGCCGGTAGTGGAGACCTGGGACCTGAGCGAGCGCCCGGTCGACATGATGGTGGGCTTCTCGCACCTGAAGGTGGGCAGCGCGGTGGCGGGCTACTTCCTCTCCAAAGGCTGGAAGCGGCTGGCAGTCGCAACGGGCGACGACCAGCGAGCGCAGCAGCGCCGCGAGGGCTTCCTCGCCGCGGCGGGGCGCGAGGTGCCGACGGCCACCGTGCCGGCACCGAGCAGCGTGGCGCTGGGCCGGCGCGCGCTCGGCGACCTGCTGCAGCAGGACCCGAAGATCCAGGCCGTGTGCTGCAGCTCCGACGCACTCGCGCAAGGCGTGCTGGTCGAAGCGCTCGCGCGCGGCCTGCGCATCCCGCAGGACCTGGCCGTGTGCGGCTTCGGCGACGCCGACTTCTCGGCGCACCTGCGGCCTTCGCTCACCAGCGTGCACATCGACGGCGCGCAGATCGGGCGGCTGGCCGCGCAACTGGTGATCGACCGCTGCAACGGCAAGGAGATCGCCTCGCCGGTGATCGACGTCGGCTTCCGGATCGTGGAGCGGGAATCGACGGCAAGCTAGATCTGCACCCGCGTCCCCAGTTCGATCACGCAGTTGTCCGGCAGCCGCAGGAAGTCGGCGATGTTCCCGGCGTTGCGCGCCATGAAGGCGAACAGCCGCTCGCGCCACAGCATCATGCCGGGCCGCCGCGTGGGCACGATCGTCTCGCGGCTGAGGAAGTACGTCGTTTCGAAGAGATCGATCGGCAGCTCGGGCGAGCGGCACATGGCGAGCGCCGCGGGAATGTCCGGCGTGTCCTTGAAGCCGTAGTGCACCTGCACGCGCCAGAAGCCCGGGACCAGGGCTTGCACGTCGACGCGCTCCGCGTCCGGGACGAAGGGGACCTCGTGGAAGGTCACCGTGAGGATCAGGTTGCGTTCGTGCAGCACCTGGTTGTGCTTCAGGTTGTGCAGCAGGGCTTGCGGCACGGTCCGCGTGCTCGCCACGGCATAGACGGCGGTGCGGCGCGATCGCGGCATGTCGTCGCCCGCCAGCGCCTGCAGGAACGGCAGCAGCTCGGGGTCGCCCTGGCTGATGCTGCCGACCAGCAGCTCACGGCCGCGGCGCCAGCTCGCCATGACCACGAACAGGGCAAGGCCCAGCACGAGGGGGAACCAGCCGCCCTGCAGGAACTTGAGCGAACAGGCCGCGACCAGGAGCACGTCGACGACGACGAACAGGCTGGTGGCCCCGATGGCGAGCGGCAGCGGGTACTCCCACGCGTGCCGCACGACGAAGAAAGTGAGCAGGGTGGTGGCCAGCATGGTCACGGTGACGGCGATGCCATAGGCGGAGGCGAGCGCCGAGGAACTGCCGAATCCGATCACCGCCAGCACCACGGCCACCAGCAGCAGCCAGTTCACCAGCGGCAGGTAGATCTGCCCCTTCTCCGTGTCCGAGGTGTGCAGCATCTGCATGCGCGGCAACAACCCGAGCTGCACGGCCTGCTGCGTCAGCGAGTACGCACCCGTGATCACTGCCTGCGAAGCGATGATCGTGGCGACCGTCGCGAGGACGACGGCGGGGATCAGCAGCCCGGACGGGAACAGGCGGAAGAAGGGGTTCTCCAGCGCCGCCGGATCGCGCAGCAGCAGGGCGCCCTGTCCCATGTAGTTCAGGGCGAGGGACGGCAGCACCAGCGCGCACCAGGCCCACTGGATCGGCCGCTTGCCGAAATGCCCCAGATCCGCATACAGCGCCTCCGCGCCGGTGAAGGCCAGCACGATGGCGCCCAGCACCACGAAGAAATGCCAGCCCTGCGTGCGGATGAACGACAGCGCGCGGAACGGATCGAGCGCCGCGAGGATGCGCGGCTCCTGCAGGATCTGGACGAGGCCCGCGGCCGCCAGCACCAGGAACCAGAGGCCGATCACCGGCCCGAACAGCTTGCCGACCGTCGCGGTGCCGAAACGCTGGAACGAGAACAGCGCGATCAGCACGCCGAGCGAGACCGGAAGCACGTAAGGCTTCAGGGCGGGAGTGGCGATCTCGAGGCCCTCGACGGCGCTCAGCACCGAGATCGCCGGCGTGATGATGCTGTCGCCGTAGAACAGCGCGGCCCCGAACACCCCGACCAGCAGAAGCGCCAGCCGGCGGCGCGCCGTGCTGCCCGCCGCCTTCGCCGCGAGCGCGGTCAGGGCCATGATGCCGCCCTCGCCCCGGTTGTCGGCGCGCAGGATGAGCACCACGTACTTGAGCGTGACGACCAGCACCAGCCCCCAGATCACGACGGAGATCGACCCGACCAGGTTGTGCGCGTCGAGCGCCAGCCGGTGATCGGGATGGAAGATCTCCCGCACCGTGTACAGCGGGCTGGTGCCGATGTCCCCGTACACCACGCCGAGGGCCCCCAGGGTGAGGGCGGCGCGGCCCTCTCGTGCAATCGTCGTCATCGCGTCTCGCGCAAGCCAGTGAGGCCGCGAGTGTGGCGCCCGCTGCGTCAGGAAAGCATATGGAGCCGCTCAGGCGGCTGCGAGCCGGTAGCCGACCCCGGTCTCGGTCAGGAGGTGGCGCGGTTCGGCCGGCCGCTCCTCGATCTTGGCGCGCAGCTGTCCCATGTACAGGCGCAGGTAGTGCGTGTGGTCCACGAACTCGGGTCCCCAGACGTCGGCCAGCAGCTGCCTGTGCGTGACGACCTGGCCGGCGCTGCGCACGAGCCGTGCGAGCAACGCGAACTCCGTGGGCGTGAGGTGCACCGGCTGTCCTTTCACTGCCACCATCCGGCCGGCCAGGTCGACGTGCAAGGTGCCCGAGTCGTAGGCCGTGCGCGCCGGCGACAGCGCGGTGCCACGATGGCGCATGGCGACGCGGATGCGCGCGAGCAGCTCCCCCACGCTGAAGGGCTTCGTGAGGTAGTCGTCGGCACCGGCATCGAGCAGCTTCACCTTCTCCGTTTCCTGGTGCCGGGCGGAGACGACGAGCACGGGGATCGCCTGCTCGCGCCGCAGCTCGCGCAACAGGTCGAGGCCGTCGCCGTCGGGCAAGCCGAGATCGAGCAGCACGACGTCCGGCGCCGCGTGCCGCAGCAGGGCACGCGCCTCGCTCACCGAAACCGCCGTCCGCACCTCGAAGCCTTCGACCACCAGCGTCGACTGCAGCATCGCGCGGATGGCCGGGTCGTCCTCGACCACCAGCAGGCGCAGCATCACGCCGGCTCCGGAGCGGGTTGCTGCAAGGCGAGCGGCAGGCGCAGCACGAAACTGCTGCCGCCGCCTGGCCGCGCATGCGCCGCCAGTTCGCCACCATGGGCGCGCGCGATGGCCCGGCACACCGCCAGGCCGAGGCCCGCCCCGCCGCGCCCCGAGCGATCGCCACGACGATAGGGCTCGAAGATCGCGAGTTCCTCGCCGGCGGGAATCCCGTCGCCGCGGTCGTGCACGGCCAGCTCGATGGACCGCCCGGCGAGCCGCACCTCGACCTCGATGGCGTCCGCGCTGTACTTGAGCGCGTTGTCCAGCAGGTTCTCGAGCAGTTGCGCGAGCAGCACCGGATCTGCCTGGAACAGCGGCAGGCCCGGTGGCACCTGCGACCGGATCCGGTGGGCGACGTCGCGCTGCCGCACCCGCGCCAGCACCGAGCCGACGATCTCCTCCATCGACTCCCAGTCGCGGTGCAGCTCGCCGGCGTGGTCCAGCCGCACGAGCTGCAGCGTGTTGTCGGTCAGCGTGGCGAGGTGGCGCGACTCGGCGAGGATGGTGGCCAGCAGCTGCTCCTGCTGCGGCGGCGCCAGCTTGGCCGCCTGGGTCTGCAGCGACGAGGCGGCACCGACGATCGCCGCCAGCGGCGTGCGGAAGTCGTGCGAGATCGCGGCCAGGAAGGTGCTCTGGGCGCGATGCCATTGCGACTGCTCCTCGGCGCTGTGCATCGCCGCCGTGAGCTTCAGCCGATGCAGCGCCTGGCCGGCGAGCGCGCAGATCGCCTGGGCATGCTCGCGCCCGCTCTCGTCGTAGGCGGACACGTTCTCCACGCAGGCCGCGCCGCCGATGCGGTTCTCCGCGCGCAGCGGCAGGTACCAGGCCTTCAGCCCGGGCCAGCGGCCGGTGCCCGGGCCGAGCGTGGCGGCCTCGCGGATGCAGGCCTGCATCCCGTCCCGGTAACGCTCCACCAGGTCCGGCGGCAGGTGCAGCTCGTCCTGCGCGTCCAACAGCGCGACGCGGCACGGTCCCGCGAAAGCGCGCGCGAGGTGGCGCTGGGCGAGCAGGTGCACCTCGGCGGGCAGCGCGGCCGACGCGAGCCCGGTCGCCAGTTCCTGCAGTTGCCGCGCGCGGCGCTCGTTCAGCCGTGCCGCCTCCGTCTCGCGGCGCAGCGCCGTGCCGAGATGGCTGATCGCCAGCGCCACGGCCAGCATCGCCACCAGTGCGAACAGGTTCTCGCGCGCTTCCACCAGCAAGGTGTAGCGCGGGGGGATGAACAGGAAATTGAGCAGCATGACGGCGCCGACGGCGCACAGCACCGAAGGCAGGCGTCCCAGCCGGTAGGAGGTGATCACCACCGCCAGCACGTAGACCATTCCCTGGCTGCCGACGCTGACGTAACGATCCAGCAGCAGGTTCGCGGCGGTGGCGGCCAGCAGCAGCACGGCCACGATCGCGCCATCCCGCAAGGACCGGGAGGGGGCTGGCAGGGAAGCGGCGCCTGGTGCGTCCATGACCCGGCAAGGGTAGCACCGGCGACATCAGGATCGCATCAGGAAGCGTGAATGCCTGGAACCCGCGCGGCCACGCAGTTCACGCACCCCCCAAAAAAAACGGCCGCACGAAGGCGGCCGGAATTGCGAACCGCGCTGAGCGGTTGCAAGGAGACGCGGAGCCGCTCCAGGACCGCCATCCGGGACGGTGAGGAGCACCCACGCAGGCTGCAGTGTCTGCCCCGGTGGCTGACCGGGACCTGACCTGCGCGGACGGGGCGCGACAATCGCCGCCATGGAGATCTTCGACGTTGCCGCGACCGCGCAAGCCCTGCCGTTCGAGCGGCTGGTGCCCGCGCTGCAGTCGCTGTTCGCGCGGGGCTGCGAAGTGCCGGCGCGCCACGTGCACGAGGTACCGGTGCCGGGCGGCGCGCCCTTCACCTCGCTGATCATGCCGGCGTGGATCCCGGGCCGCTATTACGGCATCAAGACGATCAACATCGCGCCCGGCAACGCGCAACGCGGGCTGCCGGGCCTGCACGCGAGCTACCTGCTGTGCGACGGCGCGAGCGGCCGGCCCCTCGCGGTGATCGACGGCGACGCGATCACGCAACGGCGCACGGCAGCGGCGTCCGCGCTCGCCGCGCGCTGGCTCGCCCGCACCGACGCGATACACCTGCTGGTGGCCGGCGCCGGGCAGGTCGCGCGCCTCTTGCCGCAGGCGTACCGCGCGGTGCTGCCGATCGAACGGGTGAGCCTCTGGGCGCGCGATGCGCGCAAGGCCCAGGCGCTCGCCGCGCAACTGCGCACGCAGGGACTCGCCGTGCAAGCCGTCACGGACCTCGCCGCCGCCTGCGCGCAGGCCGACATCGTGAGCTGCGCGACGCTCGCCACCGAGCCGGTCGTGCACGGCGAATGGCTGCGTCCCGGCACCCACCTCGACCTGATCGGCAGCTTCACGCCGGCGATGCGCGAGGCGGACGATGCCTGCTTCGCCGGCGCCTCGATCTGGCTCGACACCGAGGAGGCCCTGGAGAAAAGCGGCGAGCTGCTGGGCCCGATGTCGCGCGGCGTGTTCGCTGCGCACGAGGTACGCGGCACGCTCGGGAGGCTGTCGCGCGGCGAGGCGCAAGGCCGCACGTCCGCCGCCGAGCGAACCGTCTTCAAATCGGTCGGCACGGCGCTGGAAGACCTCGCCGCGGCCATGCTGGTGTACGAGCAGGGCCGTACCCCCTGATGCAGCGATTACGGAGCTTCTCTTCGGCCGAGCGGTCCTGAAGGCAGCGCGTGCCTAACATTCGCCGCGGTGCCACGCGGCACCGTGCGGCCGGGCGGACAGGATGTCTCGCGCCCGCTCGACCTTCCTGTCCCGAAGGCTTGGAGGTATGCGATGAAGCTAGCGGCAGCGTTGATGATCGTCGCGGGCATGGTGGCCTGCGGCGGCGGCGATTCAGGTTCCGGCACGTCACAGGGCCTCCTGGCCCGAGGCGGCAGCGGGAGCAACCCGGGCAGCGGGAGCGGAGCCGGTGCGCTGCGCCCGATCGACGACCCGATCCCCGGGCACATCCGCAACGGCGCGATCCAGACGCAATTGCAGACCGTGGCCGAAGGCAACGGCCTGACGGCGCCCAACTGGGGCACCTTCGCGCCGGGCCAGCCGGCCACCCTCTACGTCGTGGACCAGGACGGGCCGTTGTGGGCGATCGACGTGCGAACGGGCGCCAAGGCGCTGTGCATGAACACGCGCGACCTGCTGGTGCCGCTGATCCCCGGCGACGAGCGCGGCTTCCTCGGTGCGGCGTTCCATCCGGCGTTCACGGCGAACGGCCTGCTGTACACCTACACGTCGGAGAACTGCGCCGGCTGCAATCCCTCCGGCCAGCCGAACCACCGCAGCGTGATCCGCGAATGGCACCTCACGGCCATCCCCGCGGCACTCACGCAAGGCCCCGTCTCCGAGGACCCGGCCACGGCGCAATGCAAGCCGGAGATGCTGCGCGAGGTCTACACCTTCCAGCAGCCGCAGTTCAACCACAACGGCGGCGCGATCTTCTTCGGCACCCGTCCCGACGACCGCACCCTGCTGTACATCACCAGCGGCGACGGCGGTTGCGCCGACGACCAGAACGGCCAGCTGGGCCTGCAAGGGGAAGGCCCCTGCATCGGCCACCCCGAACCGGGCAATGGCCAGCGGCGGGACACGCCGCTGGGCAAGATCCTGCGCATCGCGGTCGATGTCCCGCGCACCTCTCCGCTGTTCGTGGAGGGTGACATCTATGCCTTCGGCTTCCGCAATCCGTTCCGCGCGTCGTCCGACCGGATGGACCTCGGCGGCGACGGCAGCATCTGGACGTCGGACGTCGGCCAGAACCACCTGGAGGAAGTCGACGGGCCGGTCCTCCAGGGCGGCAACTACGGCTGGCGCGTGAAGGAAGGCCGGTTCCTGTTCAACCCCGCGGGCTTCGAGCTCTTCGGCTTCGCTTCGGACGGCTTCCCGTTCGCCTTCTCGCCCGGCGCGCCGGCAGGGTTGATCGACCCGGTTGCCGAGTACGACCACGACGAGGGCGTGGCGGTGGTCGGCGGCTTCGTCTACCGCGGAACGGAGATCCCCGCGCTGCGCGGCCGCTACGTGTTCGGCGACTACTCGCACCGCCTGACGTCGGGCAACGGCTCGGTGTTCTACCTGGACCCGAACTTCAATCCCGATCCGAAGGACGCGACGCCGCGCGTGGTGAACCTGGTCAACGGCAGGATCAACGTCTTCGTGCACGGCTTCGGCGAGGACGCGGCCGGCGAGCTGTACGTGCTCGGCACCAAGACGGGCATCCCGTTCGAGGAGACCGGGCTCGTCATGAAGATCGTGCGGCGCTGTGCCGGCGGCACCGACTGCCGCGACTGACGCCCGGCCGCAGGGAAATCGCACGGTGCTCAGCAACGAGAACACCGTGCGAGTTGCACATTCTTTCTTGACTGTGCACGCTGCACATTTACTCTTCGCGAACGCTGTCGAAGCAAGATCATGGAACTGCGCGACGCTCGCGAATCCGCCGACACCGCCGATGTGGTGGCCTTGGCCGGACATTTGCCGATCGCGCAGGATGCATTGCGGCGCGCCTGTCGCGCCGTGCTGAGACCAGTGGCGCGGCTCGCGGTTGGGCGCGGGCTGCCGCTGGGGGACGTCGCGGAGATCCTGAAGCAGAGCTTTGTCGAGGCCGCACGCGCTGCCCATCCAGGCGTGCCGGCCCATCGCGCGGTGAGCCGCATCAGCGCGGCCACGGGACTGAACCGCCGCGAGGTCACCCGGCTCATGCAGAGTCCCGACGCCGAGGCGGCGCCGACGCGGCCCGCGCCCGCCACCCAGGCCTTCACGCGCTGGCTGTCCGACCCGCGGCTGCGCAGCACTGACGGCATCCCGCTCGCCCTGCCCGCGCAGGGCCCGGCGCCCAGCTTCGAAAGCCTGGCGCATTCGATCACTCGCGACGTGCATCCCCGCACGCTGCTGGAAGAACTCTCGCGCCTGGGACTGGCCCGTATCGACCCCGCGGACGGCTGCGTGCACCTGCTGCGCACGGCTTTCGTGCCGCGCGCGGATCGCGACCGCATGCTCGGCTTCCTCGGCGCCAACGTGGGCGACCACCTGTCCGCCGCCGTCGAGAACGTGCTCGGCGACGGCAGGCGCCACCTGGAGCAGGCCCTGTTCGCCGACGAGTTGTCCGAGGCCTCGCTGGCCGAGGTCCGCGCGCTGGTCGGTGCGGAATGGGAGCGTCTGCTCCACACCCTGGCTCCGGCGCTGCAGGCGCTGATCGATGCGGACAAGTCGGCGGACCGGGCCGCCGACCAGCGCGTTCGCATCGGCCTCTTCGCGTACACCGAAGGCATGGATGCCCAGGTGGACGCGCCGGCTCCCTTTGTCCAAAAGGAGGACTGATCATGTCCGACCCGCGCATTTCCCGTGTCGTCCCGCCACGCATCCCGCGGCGGCGTGCCCTGGTCACCCTGCTGTCGATGGCCGGCGTCGTGGTGCTGCCGTCGTGCGGCGGGGGCGGCGGGGGCGGAGGAGGCGGTGTCGTCGGCGGCGGCGGCGTCGACACCGGCGGGACCGGCTCCTTCATGGCCGGCCGCATCTCCGGCTTCGGCTCCATCATCGTGAACGGCGTTCGCTTCGACGATCGCGCGGCGCGCGTCGTGGACGAGGACGACGATGGCCGGGCCATGGGCCCCGGCGACCTGCGCCTCGGCATGGTGGTCCGGGTGCTGGCCGGCGCCACCACCGCCGGCACCGGCGGCGGCCTGCCCACCGCCACGGCCACCGCGATCACCATCGAGAGCGAGATCAAGGGGCCGGTGGAATCCAAGACGGCGCCCGACACGCTGGTGGTCTTCGGCCAGACCGTGAAGGTCGACGCCGCCACGGTCTTCGACGGCACGACCTTCGCCGCCATCGCCGTCGGCAACATCCTCGAGGTCTCCGGCTTCCTCGGCGCGAACGGCGTCGTCACCGCGACGCGCATCGAACGCGAGAACGCGGCCAACGAATTCAAGGTGCGCGGATTCATCGCCGACCTCGACCCCGTCGCGCAGACCTTCCGCATCGGCACGGCGATCTTCAACTTCGCATCGGCCGCGCGGCTGCCCGCGACGCCGCTGGCCAACGGCCAGTTCGTGCGCGTGCGCACGCAGACCGTCAGGAACGCGGCCGGCCAATGGGTCGTCAACCGGATCGACCTGCGCCAGGCCGTCGAGCAGGACCGCGACGAAGCGGAAGTCGAAGGCATCCTGGTGCAGAACGGGGCGCTGCTGCAGGTGAACGGCATCACGATCGACGTCTCGCGGCTTCCCGCGGGCACGGTGCTGCCGATCGGCCAGCGGGTCGAGATCGAAGGCGAGCTCGTCAACGGCGTGCTCGTCGCGCGCGAGATCGAGCTCGAGGACGAAGACGAAGAGGCCGAAGTGGACGTGGAAGGCGCGGTGTCCGCGTTGAACCTCGCCGCCCAGACTTTCGTCGTGCGGGGGCTGACGTTCCACTACTCGGCCGCGACGCGGCTGGACGACGGCACCATCGAGGCCAACCTGGCGAACGGCGTGGTCGTCCGCGTCAAGGGCAGGGTGCCCGCGGGCGGCACGGGTCCCATCGAGGCGACGGAGATCGACTTCACGCCCTGAGGGCCGGCCGCGAGGCGGGGGCTTCCGATGCGAACGACAGCAGCCATCCAGACGAGCGTTCCCGAGGCGGACCCGCGGTCCGCTCGGGAACCGCAGCTGCACAGCGGGGAAGGTTCCCGCAGCGCCTGGCGGGCGCTGCAGCAGGCCGCGCGTACCCGGCCGCATGCAACGCACGCCACGCATCCCGTGGGCCACCCGCCGTCCGACGGCGACGGCGCCCAGGCTCCGACGGCGAGGCGACCATGATGACTCTGCATACGCGATCCGCATCGCGGCTGGCGCTGCTGGCCACCGCCCTGCTCGTCTCGGCCTGCGCCACCGGCAGCCGGCTGGGACCCCAGAAGGTCCTGTCGTCCACGCCGGACACGATCGCGATCGAATGGGACCGCTGGCAGATCAGCGACGCCGCCGTGCGCTCGGCGGCGGTCCTGCACTGCAACGGCCGGCCGGTCGAGGAAGTGGGCACCGCGACGAAACCCCACAGTGCCGGCCTGGTCCGCAGCAGGACCTGGCGCTGCCTGGGGATCTGAGTCAGCCGGTGGCCGGCACGAACATGTAGCCGGCGTTGCGCACGGTGCGGATCACGCGCGGCTCGCCCTGCGGATCCGGCTCCACCTTGCGGCGCAGCCGGCCGATGCGGATGTCGATGGAGCGGTCGAACGGCCCCCACTCGCGGTTGCGCGTGCGCATCAGCAGCTGGTCGCGCGTGAGCACCCGGTTGGGGTTGTCGAGGAAGGTGGCGAGCAGTTCGTATTCCATCGCCGTGATTGTCACTTCCGCGCCGTCGGCGGCGAACATGCGGTGCGAGGCCAGGTCCACCTCGCAGCGCCCGAAGGGGCGGCGCGGCTGCGGCGGCGGTTCCGGCGCCGCCGGAGGTGCCGCGCCCTGGGCGGACTGCGGTCCGGCCTGCAGCCGGCGCAGCACGCTCTTGAGGCGCGCCAGCAGCTCGCGCAGGTCGAAAGGCTTGGCGATGTAGTCGTCGGCGCCCAGTTCCAGGCCGACGACGCGATCCACGACGTCGCCCGATGCGGTCACCATCAGCAGGCCGAGGTCGTAGCGTTCGCGCAGCCAGCGCGCGAGCACCAGTCCGTCCTCGCCCGGCAGCCGCACGTCGAGCAGCACGGCGTCCGGCAATTCGCGCTCGAGGGCTGCGCGCATCTGGATGCCGTCGGCCGCTTCGGCCACGCCGTAGCCGTGGCCCTCCAGGTAGTCCCGCAGCAGCGCGCGGACCGACGGATCGTCGTCGACGACCAGCAGCCGCGTGCGCTCGTTCATGCCGCGGATTCTGCCGCCGCACGCGCGGCGGGGCGAGTTGCGTCCCCGCCGGCGACAGGGCTGCTGCGGAAATGGGCGCCGGGGCTGCTGCGGAAATGGGCGCCGGGGCTGCCGTAGGGTGGGCAAGCTTC
>NZ_DASVNN010000026.1:0-8922 GCF_036383835.1 Ramlibacter sp. | reverse complement strand
GCTTCGCTCTCGTAGCCGCGCTGGTCCGCCTGCCCGGTCCTCGCAGGCGCCATGCCTTCATGCGCGACCCCGGCCCCGCCCGCACGGGGGCTGGCAGCAGGGCAGGGTGGTGGCGCATCGATCCGTTGCCATCGCCATCGGCATCGGCATCGGCATCGGTCGTCGCGTAGGGTGGGCAAGCTTGCTTGCCCACCGTTTCACCGTGGGCCGTCATGGTGGGCAAGCGGAGCTTGCCCACCCTACAAGGGGTCACCGCCTGGTCGATCAAGCAGAGCGCCCACCGCGCGCCGCCTCAAAGAATGTCCTGGCTCCCCGCCTGCTCGGGGATGACGGGCTACCCGGCCAGCTTGTCATCCACCGGCGCATAGCTCAACGCACTCGCCTTGCCCCAGAACACCCGGTACATGAACACCGTGTACGCCACGATCGCCGGCAGCGTGATCGCCACGCCGACGAAGATCACCACCAGCGATTCGTGGGCGCTGGCGGCCTGCCACACCGTGAGCTTGTCGATCACGATGTAGGGATAGATGCTGTAGGCGAGTCCCAGGAACGACAGCACGAAGATCAGCACCGTGCTCGCGAACACCACCCAGCCGTAGCCCGCCTGCACCACGTTCGCGCGGCCGGTCACGTGGAAGGCCGCGAAGAAGGCGGCGGCGCAGGCCACCGGGATCGGCAGCAGGCCGATGAACTGCGGCATCGCGAACCACTTTTCGAACACGTTGGGGCTCACCAGCGGCGTCGCCAGTGAGATCGCGACCAGCGCCACGCCCATGGGCCACAGCACGATGCGCGCCCAGCGCACCGCCTTCGCCTGCAGCTCGCCTTCGGCTTTCATGATCAGCCAGCCCGCGCCCAGCATCGCGTAAGCCGTCGGCAGCGTGACCGCGATGCCGAGGCTGAACAGGTTGGTCCAGGTGTCGTGGTGGAAGGCCGTCAGGTAGCTTCCCAGCATCCAGCCCTGCGCCGCCGCCGCCATCAGCGAGCCGGTGGCGAACAGCGCGTTCCACATGCCCTTGCGGGCGGCGCGCGCCTTCACGCGGAAGTCGAAGGACACGCCGCGCAGGATCAGCCCGATCAGCATCACCGCCACCGGCAGGTACAGCGCCGACAGCACGAGCCCGTGCGCCAGCGGGAAGGCCACCAGCAGCACGCCGATGCCCAGCACCAGCCAGGTCTCGTTGGCGTCCCAGAACGGGCCGATGCTGGAAACCATCAGGTCCTTCTCCGCATCGGTGGCGAAGGGCAGCAGCAGGCCGACGCCGAGGTCGTAGCCGTCCAGCACGACGTAGGCGAGCAGGGCGAGCCCCATCACGGCCATGAAGATCAGGGGGAGCAGGGTGGGCCAGTCGAAGCGCATCGTCGTCTCCTCAGGCGGGTCCGCCGATCGGCACGGCGGCCTTCGGGCTCTGCGGGGTCGCGGGCGTGGGCATGGCGGGGTGCCGCGCCATGTACATCAGCACCAGCACGTAGGCGCTGAGCAGGAACACGTACACCACGAGATAGGCGACCAGCGTCGACAGCACCATGGCGGGAGGATGCGGGGCCACCACGTCCGCCGTGCGCACCTGGCCATAGACGATGAAGGGCTGGCGTCCCACTTCGGTCACGATCCAGCCGGCGATGGTCGCCAGCCAGCCGGAGAAGGTCATCGCGGCCAGCAGGCGCAGTTGCCAGCGCGAGAACGGCGTCGCGTCCGTGCGTCCCGCGCCGCGCCGCCGCCAGAGCGTGAACGCGGACCACCACGCCACCGCGAGCATCAGCACGCCCATGCCGACCATGATGCGGAAGCCCCAGAACACCGGCAGCACCGGCGGATGCGCATTCGGGAATTCGTCGAGGCCCTTGAGCTCCGCATCGAGGTCGTGCGCGAGGATCAGGCTGGCGAGCTTGGGCACCTGGATCGCGTAGTCGGTGCGCGCCTCCTTCTCGTTCGGCCAGCCGAACAGCGTGAGCGGCGCGCTCTTCTCGGTGTGCCAGATGCCCTCGATCGCCGCGATCTTCGCGGGCTGGTGCTCCAGCGTGTTGAGGCCGTGCATGTCGCCGGCCAGGATCTGCAGGGGAATCGCCACCGCCGCCGCGATCACGCCGGTTTTCAGCGCGCGATGGGTGCCGCCGTTGGCCGTGCCGCGCAGCAGCTGGAAGGCCGACAGGCCGGCGATGAGGAAGGAAGCGGTCAGCGTGGAGGCCAGCAGCTTGTGCGCGAGCCGGTAGGGGAACGATGGATTGAACACGATCGCCACCCAGTCCTGCGCGTGGTAGCGGCCGTTCACCACGCTGAAGCCGGTGGGCGTCTGCATCCAGGAGTTGAGGCTGAGGATCCAGAAGGCCGACAGCGTGGTGCCCGCGGCGACCATCAGCGTGGCCGCCAGGTGCACCTTGTCGGACACGCGGCCGCGGCCGAACAGCATGATCCCGAGGAAGGTCGCCTCCAGGAAGAAGGCGGTCAGCACCTCGTAGCCGAGGAGCGGGCCCGCGATGTTGCCGACGCGCTCCATGTAGCCGGGCCAGTTGGTGCCGAACTGGAAGCTCATGGTGATGCCCGACACCACGCCCAGCGCGAAGCTGAGGGCGAACACCTTGGTCCAGAGGTAGTAGGCCTCCTCCCAGTGCTGCGCATCCGCGGTGCCCTTGGCCGCGCTGTGGCGCAGGCGGAAGTACACCAGGAACCAGCACAACGCGATGTTGATGGTGGGGAAGAGGATGTGGAAGGCGATGTTGGCGCCGAACTGGATGCGCGACAGCATCAGGGTGTCGAGGGCTTCCATCGCTCAGGATCCTTTCCGCGGGCGGCCTTGCCCCGGTCCCGATTCTCGGGAATTCCTGGAAGTTCAGGAGGGGGATGAGGCTCCATCCGGCGTCGATTGCGGCATACTGTACGAATGAACAGTATCGACCGCAGTACCGATACCACCGCCACCGAGGTCCGCGTGCCGCTGCAGGCCCTCAAGGGCCGCGGCACCGCGCGCTTCTTTCCGCACCGCTTCGAGCGCGACAGCCGCGAATCCTTCGACGACGGCTGGGACCAGGAAGCCGAAGAGGGCGCCCCGCTGCGCACCGAGGTGATCTGGGAGAACGCGCGCAGCATCATCGCCGGCAACGACTCGCCGGACATCCATTTCGGCAAGTCGATCAACCCCTACCGCGGTTGCGAGCACGGCTGCATCTACTGCTACGCGCGGCCGACGCACAGCTACCTGAACATGTCGCCCGGCCTGGACTTCGAAACGAAGATCATCGCCAAGCGCAATACCGTGGACCTGCTGCGCAGCGAGATGGGCCGCCGCGGCTACGTGCCGGAGCTGATCGCCATCGGCACGGCCACCGACTGCTACCAGCCGGTGGAGCGCGAGCTGCGCCTCACGCGCGGCGTGATCGAGCTGATGAGCGAGACCAACCACCCGTTCGCGCTGGTCACCAAGTCGAGCGGCGTCGAACGCGACCTCGACCTGGTCGCGCCCATGGCCGCCAGGGGGCTCGCCGCGGTGTACGTCACCATCACCACGCTCGATGCGGATCTCGCGCGCAAGCTCGAGCCGCGTGCCGCGGCGCCGCACCGGCGCTTGCGCGTGCTGCGCACGCTCGCGGAACACGGCATCCCCTGCGGCGTGAGCCTGGCGCCGCAGATCCCCTTCCTCAACGACGACATGGAACAGGTGCTGGAAGCCGCCTGGGACGCCGGCGCGCGGGAGGCCTTCTATCACGTGATCCGCCTGCCCTGGGAAGTGGCGCCGCTGTTTCGCGAATGGCTGCAGACGCACTACCCGCAGCGGGCCGATCGCGTGATGCACCGCATCCAGGAAATGCGCGGCGGCAAGGACTACGACAGCGACTTCGCCACGCGCATGAAGGGCTCCGGCGCCTGGGCCGACCTGCTCGGGCAGCGCTTCCGCAAGGCCGCGGCGCGCCTGGGCTTCAACCAGAAGAAGGTGGACTTCCCCACCGCGGAATTCCGCCCGCCCGGCGCGAAGGGGCAGGGCAGCCTGTTCTGAGGCGCCTCAGCGCAGGAACCAGAGGCCGGCGGCGAACACGCAGCCCGCGGCGATCGCACCCAGCAGGTTGGACTGCAGCTGCACCGGGCCGGACAGGCGCCGCACCGGGTGGTTCCACACCCAGACGATCGGCACGACCCCCAGCACCACCACCATCACGAGCACCTGCCAGCGCATGAAGCTGGTCCAGGCCGGCAGCAGCGCCCGCGGCGGGCCTTGCCAGAGGGTGGCGACCGGCAGTTGCTGGCTCCACAGGCCGATGGCGACCAGCGCGCCGGCGATGCAGGCGAGCGTCACCGAGAACTTGAGCGTGCGGCGCCATCCGAGCAGGCTGAAGACGACGCCGGCACCGCCGCCGATCACCGCCGCGGACCCGAGGGCCGCGGCGGCATCGACCGATCCCCCGAGGAAGCGCCACACCGCCACGTTGCAGGCGATGGCCAGCCACAGGCTGGCCGACAGCACCAGGGAGGCCGGATGCGCGGCCAGGCGCGTCTCCCCCGGCATCAGCAGGGTGGAGTAGCCGGTCGTGCGGAACAGCCTCAGCGCCATGCCCGCATTGTCTCCAAGGCAAACCGGGTTGGCATCTGGGATGCCAACCCGGTGTGGTTTAAGCGCTGAAGAAGGGGGTCAGGCGGTCGTCATTCCTCGACGAACGCTTCCTCGCGGCGGGCTTTCACCGCCGGCAGGGCCACGATCACCACCAGCAGGGCCGCGGCGGCCAGCAGGCCGGCCGACAGCGGCCGGGTGACCAGCACGCTCCAGCTTCCGCGGGACAGCAGCAGCGCCCGGCGCAGGTTCTCCTCCATCATCGGGCCGAGGATGAATCCGAGCAGCAGCGGCGCCGGCTCGCATCCCAGCTTGATGAAGCCGTAGCCGATCACGCCGAACAGGGCCACCATCCAGACGTCGAAGGTGTTGTTGTTCGTGGAGTACACGCCGATGGCGCAGAACAGCACGATGGCAGGGAACAGCCAGCGGTAGGGGATCGTCAGCAGCTTGATCCAGATGCCGATCAGCGGCAGGTTCAGGATCACCAGCATCAGGTTGCCCACCCACATCGAGGCGATCAGGCCCCAGAACAGCTGCGGGTTGCTGGTCATCACCTGCGGGCCCGGCTGGATGTTGTGGATGGTCATGGCACCCACCATCAGCGCCATCACGGCGTTGGGCGGGATGCCCAGCGTCAGCAGCGGGATGAAGGAGGTCTGCGAACCGGCGTTGTTGGCCGACTCCGGCGCCGCGACGCCGCGGATGTTGCCGCGGCCGAACGGCACTTCGCCCGGCTGCAGCTTGGTCTTCTTCTCGATCGTGTAGGCCGCGAAGGCGGACAGCAGCGCGCCGCCGCCCGGCAGGATGCCCAGCGCGGAGCCGAGCAAGGTGCCGCGCAGCACCGCGGGCGCCATGCGCTTGAAGTCTTCCTTCGTGGGGAACAGGCCCTGCACGCTGCCGGTGAACACCTCGCGGTGCTCCGAGGACTGCGACAGGTTGCTGATGATCTCGCCGTAGCCGAACACGCCCATGGCGATCACCACGAAGCCGATGCCGTCGGTCAGTTCGGGGATGTCGAACGAGAAGCGGGCGACGCCGGAGTTCACGTCGGTGCCGACCAGGCCCAGCAGCAGGCCCAGCACGATCATGCCGATCGCCTTGACCAGGGAGCCGGAGGCCAGCACCACGGCGCCGATCAGGCCCAGCACCATCAGCGAGAAGTATTCGGCGGGGCCGAACTTGAAGGCGACTTCCGTCAGCGGCGCCGCGAAGGCGGCCAGGATCAGCGTGCCGACGCAGCCGGCGAAGAACGAGCCGAGGCCGGCGGCGGCGAGCGCGGGGCCCGCGCGTCCCTGCCGTGCCATCTGGTAGCCGTCGATCACGGTCACGACCGAGGACGATTCACCCGGCAGGTTCACCAGGATGGCCGTCGTCGAGCCGCCGTACTGGGCGCCGTAGTAGATGCCGGCCAGCATGATCAGCGCCGCCACGGGCGGCAGCGCGTAGGTGGCCGGCAGCAGCATCGCGATGGTCGCGACGGGGCCGATGCCGGGCAGCACGCCGATCAGCGTGCCCAGCAGGCAGCCGATGAAGCAGTACAGCAGGTTGAGCGGCGTGATGGCCACGCCGAAGCCGGTGATGAGGTTGGAAATGAGATCCATGGCTTGCTACTCCGTCAGCCGAGGAAGGTGGGCCACACCGGGAACTGCAGGCGCAGCAACAGGACGAAGGCCAGGTAGCTGCCCACGGCGAGCACCGTGGCCAGGATGGCGACTTCCTTGGCGTTGAATTCGTCGCCGGCGAGCGCCGCCACGAAGGTCAGGCCGAAGATCGCGATGATCAGGCCCATGGGCGGCAGGCCGATGCTGGGCAGGCCGCCCAGCAGGATGCCGAACAGCACGTTGGCGCCGATGATGAAGCCCAGCGGACGCCAGGCCCAGGGCCCGATCTTCTCGCCGTCCTCGGTCTCGACCATCAGGGACTCCATGATGATGAAGAGGCCGAGGATGGAGAGCAGGATGCCCAGCATCAGCGGGAAGTAGCCGGGGCCCATGCGGGCTCCCTCGCCTATGGTGTAAGTGGTGGCGCCTATGGCGAACGCACCGCCGACGGCGGTGAACATCAACCCGGCGAAGAAGTCTTTCTGGCTCTTGATCCTCATGGGTGCTCCGTGCCGGCGGCTGCCAGCTGACCCGGGTTTATCGGGCAGGGGCACTGACCCGTAGCTGACCGGGGCCGTAAGTGGAAGTGCGTAGCGCCAACAGGCCCCGGTGCGCTTACACCGTCGGGATGCGGATCCTGCTCGTGGAGGACGACCTGGTGCTGCGCGACGTCGTGTTGCGCAGCCTGCGCGATGCCGGCCATCGCGTGGACGTGGCCGGGTCGGTGGAAGACGCCGACCAGCTCTGGAAGATGCAGCGCTTCGACGCCGTGCTGCTGGACCTGAACCTGCCGCACTCGTCGCATCCGCGCAGCGGCCTGGGCAGCGGCCTCACCGCCCTGAAGGCGGCGCGCGCCCGCGGCGACCGCACGCCGGTGCTGGTCCTGACCGCGCGCAACCGCACCGACGAACGCATCGCCGGCCTCAACGCCGGCGCCGACGACTACCTCGGCAAGCCCTTCGACCTGGCCGAAGTGGAGGCGCGCCTGCGCGCCATCGTGCGCCGCACGCAGGGCACGGAAGACCAGGTGCAGGTGGGCGGCCTGCTGCTCGATCGCCAGCACCGCCGCTTCAGCGTGCACGGACAGCCGTTGTCGCTGCCGGCGCGCGAATTCGAGGTGCTGTGGGAGCTGATGACGCCGGCCGGCCGCGTGGTCAGCAAGTCGGAGATGGCGGAAAAACTTTCCGACCTCGAGGACTACCTGGGCGACAACGCGCTGGAAGCGTTCATCTCGCGGCTGCGCAAGAAGCTCTCGGGCACCGGCGTGCGCATCCGCACGCTGCGCGGGCTCGGCTACATGCTGGAGCCGGAGGAAGGATGACGGGCGCGCCGCGTCCGCTCGCGGTGCGGCTGCTGCGCGGCGTGCTCGCGCCGCTGGCATTGACCTGGCTCGCCGGCACGGTGCTCGCGGCGGGCATCGCCTATCACTTCACGGAACGCGCCTTCGACCGCGCGCTGCTGGACGACGCCTACCTGATCGCCTCGCGCGTGCGCGAACACGCCGGCCGGCTGGAACTGGATCTCACCGCGCGCGAACTGGGCAGCGCCCTGTTCGACCAGGAGGAAACCACCTTCTTCAGCATCCGCCGTCCCGACGGCAGCGTCATCGCGGGCGACCCGCGCTTGGAACTGCTCGCGCCGCCCTCGCCGGACGGCTACCGCTTCGCGAACGTCACCATCGACGGCCGGAGGCTGCGCGCCGCGCGCCTGCTCAGCGAGGACCCGCAGCCTTTCCAGGTGATCGTCGCGCAGACCATCGCCAGCCGCAGCGCCGCGACGCAGCGGCTCGTATGGCTTTCGGTGCTGCCGCAGACGCTGCTGCTGCTGGTGCTGGCCGCCTGGCTGCACCGTGCGATCACCGGCGAGCTGCAGCCGCTCGCGCAGCTGCAGGACGCACTCGGGCGGCGCAGCGCGGGCGACCTCGCGCCGGTGGAGGTGAATGCCACCAGCCGCGACGTCGCGGCACTCACGGCAGCGGTCAACGCGCTGCTCGCGCGGCTGGAGGGCAGCGTGCGGGCGCAGCGCGAGTTCGCCGGCAACGTGGCGCACGAGCTGCGCACGCCGCTGGCGGGCATCCGCGCGCTGGCGGACTACGGCCTGTCGCGGGAGGAGCCGCAGGTGTGGCGCGAGCAGCTGCAGCGGATCGCCGCCAGCCAGGGCCGCGCCAGCCGCCTCGTCGACCAGCTGCTGGACATCGCGCTGGCGCTCGAGGCGCAGGCCGGCCTGCAGCTCGATGCGGTGGCGCTCGACGAACTGGTGCGCGACGCGGTGCTGCGCTACCTGCCGCGCGCGGATGCGGCGGGCGTGGACCTTGGCGCGGTCGGCGTGGAGAAACCGAGCCGCATCCTGGCCGATCCCACGCTGGTCGACGGCATCCTCAACAACCTGCTGGACAACGCGCTACGCTACGGCGCACCCACCGACGGCGAGCCGCCCGCGGTGACGGTGTCGATCGAACACGATGCGGACGGCGTGGTGCTGTCGGTGCAGGACAACGGTCCCGGCCTGCCCGCCGACCTGCAGGCGCGGCTGGTGCAGCGCGGAACCCAAGGGGATACCGGACAGATGCTGGGCGAGGGCGCCGGTATCGGGCTGGCGCTGGTGGCGCAGTACGCGGCGGCGATGCAGGCGAGGATGGATCTCGGCAGCGGGCCGCAGGGGCGGGGCTGGTCGTGCAGCATCCATTTCCGCGCGGCAACTGAAAGCCCTCATCCCGCGCCGCACAGATCCACCGTCATTCCCGCGTAGGCCACCGTCATCCCCGCGCAGGCGGG
>NZ_DASVNN010000025.1:0-6788 GCF_036383835.1 Ramlibacter sp. | reverse complement strand
GTGCGCCCGCAGGCGAACCCCGACACGCCGCGTAGCGGCTCCCGGCGTCGGGGTTCGCCTTCGGGCTCACCACCGACCTACGGATTCATCCCTCGAACAGGCCGCTTGCGCTCTGCGGCGGCACCACACCGAGGTGCCGGTACGCCGCCATCGTCGCGATCCGCCCGCGCGGCGTGCGCTGCAAGTAACCTTGCTGGATCAGGTACGGCTCGATCACGTCCTCGATCGTGTCGCGCTCCTCGCCGATCGAGGCCGCGACGTTGTCCAGGCCCACCGGCCCGCCGTCGAAGCGGTGGATCACCGCCTCCAGCAGCTTGCGGTCCATCACGTCGAAGCCCTGCGGATCGACGTCCAGCATCGCCAGCGCCTTCTGCGCGATGTCGCGGTCGATGCGGCCCGTGCCTTTCACGTCGGCGTAGTCGCGCACCCGGCGCAGCAGCCGGTTGGCGATGCGGGGCGTGCCGCGCGAGCGGCGCGCGATCTCGGAGGCGCCCTCGGCGTCGATCGGCGCCTGCAGCAGTCCCGCGCTGCGATGCACGATGCGCGTGAGCTCCTCCGCCGTGTAGAACTCCAGCCGCGCCACGATGCCGAAGCGGTCGCGCAGCGGGTTGGTCAGCATGCCGGCGCGCGTCGTCGCGCCCACCAGCGTGAAGGGCTGCAGGTCCAGCTTGATCGAGCGCGCGGCCGGGCCCTCGCCGATCATGATGTCGATCTGGTAGTCCTCCAGCGCGGGATAGAGGATCTCCTCCACCACCGGCGACAGGCGATGGATCTCGTCGATGAAGAGGACGTCGTTGCGCTCCAGGTTCGTCAGCAGCGCCGCGAGGTCCTTGGGTTTTTCCAGCACCGGTCCCGAGGTCTGGCGCAGGTTCACGCCGAGCTCGTGGGCGATGATGTGCGACAGCGTCGTCTTGCCGAGGCCCGGCGGGCCGAACAGCAGCACGTGGTCGAGCGCCTCGCCGCGCTTGCGCGCCGCGCCGATGAAGATCTCCAGCTGCTCGCGCGTCTTGGCCTGGC
Source organism: Ramlibacter sp. (assembly GCF_036383835.1). Taxonomy (GTDB): domain Bacteria; phylum Pseudomonadota; class Gammaproteobacteria; order Burkholderiales; family Burkholderiaceae_C; genus Ramlibacter. The sequence continues at coordinate 5,771 of NZ_DASVNN010000025.1, read as the reverse complement.
CGACGTATTCGGCGAGGCCCTTGGGACGCAGCGCGCGCTCGATGGCCTCTTCGGCCGGCGAAGCCGGCGCGGCGGAAACCACCCTCTTCTCGGGCGCGGGAGCGAAATCGTCGGTCTTGATGCTCACCGCGCCAGCGCCTTCAACGCCTGCTTGATGCCATCGCTCACGCCGACGTCCCTGGGCAGCGACTTGAGCGCGGCCTGCGCCTCCTTGTCGCTGTAGCCGAGGGCGACCAGCGCCTGCAGGATGTCGCCCTGGGCGTCGTCGACGACCACCGTGCCGGCCTGGCCGAGATCGGCGCCGACCTTGCCCTTGAGTTCCAGCAGCAGGCGCTCCGCCGTCTTCTTGCCGATGCCGGGGATCTTCACCAGCCGGCTGGCGTCCTGTTGCGTGACGGCGTGGCCGATGTCGCCCACGCTCATGCCGCTCAGGAGGGCCAGCGCGGTGCGCGGGCCCACGCCCGAAATCTTGATGAGTTGGCGAAAAGCCTCGCGCTCGCCGGCAGAGCCGAATCCGAACAGGATCTGCGCGTCCTCGCGCACCACGAAGTGCGTGAGCAGCGACACCTTCTCGCCCAAGCCCGGGAGGTTGTAGAAGGTGCTCATGGGCACGTCGACCTCGTAGCCGACGCCATGGCAGTCCACCAGCACCTGCGGCGGGTTCTTCTCGCTCAACGTCCCCGTCAATTTGCCTATCATTGCGGTCCTCTCACGGGATTATCAGCTTGATTCTCCGACACGCCTTCAGTCCTCTGAACAACACCCGGCTGCAGCACCTTTGCGGCCCCATGGACGAACACCTCCGCACCATCGAGGAGGCGCTGCAGGTGAGGATCTCGCACCGGCAGGAGCATTTCCGCGTCGAGGGGCCCAAGGCCAAGGCCGAAAGGGCCATGAACGTGCTGCAAGCCCTGTACGAGATGGCCGGCCGCAACATCTCGAAGGAAAAGGTGCAGCTGATGGTGGCCGGCGACGCGGCCCCGCTGGTGGAGGACGAGGACGGCGCGCTGGTGCTGCACACCCGCCGCACGGACCTCAAGGCGCGCACGCCGAACCAGAGCGTGTACCTGGACAACATCGCCAACCACGACATCACGATCGGCATCGGCCCGGCCGGCACCGGCAAGACCTACCTCGCCGTGGCCTGCGCGGTCGACGCGCTGGAGCGCAACGCGGTGCAGCGCATCGTGCTCACGCGGCCGGCGGTCGAAGCGGGCGAGAAGCTCGGCTTCCTGCCCGGCGACCTGACGCAGAAGGTGGATCCCTACCTGCGCCCGCTGTACGACGCGCTGTACGACCTCATGGGCTTCGAGCGCGTCACCAAGGCCTTCGAGCGCAACGCGCTGGAGATCGCGCCCCTGGCCTTCATGCGCGGCCGCACCCTGAACAACGCCTTCGTGATCCTGGACGAGGCGCAGAACACCACGCCGGAGCAGATGAAGATGTTCCTCACCCGCATCGGCTTCGGCAGCAAGGCGGTGATCACCGGCGACGTCAGCCAGATCGACCTGCCCAAGGGCAGCCCTTCGGGGCTGGTCGATGCCGAGCGGGTGCTGAAGCGGGTGAAAGGCATCGCGCACACCCGCTTCAACAGCGGCGACGTGGTGCGCCATCCGCTGGTGGCGCGGATCGTCGACGCCTACGACGCCGCCCGCAAGACCGGCGACAGGGCGGCGGCATGAAGGACGGCCTCGACCTCTCGCTGCAGTTCGGCACCTTCCCCGGCGCCGCCGAACACCGCAAGGTGCTCACCTCGGCGCGGGTGCGGCGCTGGGTCGAGATGGCGCTCGCCGCGCCGGGCGAGATCGCGGTGCGCATCGTCGGTGCCGAAGAAGGCCAGGCGCTGAACCGCCAGTACCGCGGCAAGGACTACGCCACCAACGTGCTGACCTTCGACTACGGCCAGCCGCCGGTGGTGTCGGCGGACCTGGTGCTGTGCGCGCCGGTGGTGGAGCGCGAGGCGCGGGAGCAGAAGAAGACGCTGGAGGCGCATTACGCGCACCTGCTGGTGCATGGGACCCTGCATGCGCAGGGGTACGATCACGAGGCGGGAGAAAGACAGGCGCTGGAGATGGAGGCGCTGGAGGTGCTGCTGATGGGGGCCTTGGGGTATCCCGACCCGTACTAGCCTCGTCATCCCCGCGCAGGCGGGGATCCAGGGCATTCAGGCAAGCGGCCTGCGGCCGCGTTCGGAAGCTCTGGGTCCCCGCATTCGCGGGGATGACGGTCACCGCACCGTCACCGGGATCGTCACCGGCCCATCGTTCACCAGGTGCACCTGCATGTCCGCCGCGAACTCGCCGGTCTGCACCACCGGATGCGCGGCGCGCGCCTTCCCGACGAAATAGTCGTACAGCCGCCTGCCCTCCTCCGGCGGCGCCGCATTGGTGAAACTGGGCCGGTTCCCGCCGCTCGTGTCCGCCGCCAGCGTGAACTGGCTCACCACCAGCAGCCCGCCCGCGACATCCTGCACGCTGCGGTTCATCTTGCCCGCCTCGTCGCTGAAGATGCGCAGCTTCAGCAACTTGGCCAGCAGCTTGTCCGCCTGCGCCTCCGCGTCGCCGCGTTCGGCGCACACCAGCACAAGGAGGCCGTGCCCGATCCCGCCGATCGTGCGGCCCTCCACCACCACTTTCGCTTCGCGCACGCGCTGCACCACGGCCAGCATCAGATCAGGTCCTCCTCGTCGTCGAAATGCGCTTCCACGTCGGTGGGCAGCAGCTGGATGGTGGCACGCAGGCCGGGCACCGCGCTCATGAGCGCCTGCTCCACCGAGGCCCGCACGGCAGCGGCGCGGCCGAGGGTCCAGTCCGCGGGCATGTGCATGTGCAGGTCCACGAAGCGGCGCCTGCCGGAGCGGCGCGTGGCGACGTGGTCGAAGCGGATCGTGCGGTGTTCGAACTGCCTGAGCGTCTTCGCGATCTCGGCGATCACTTCCGGTTCGAGCGCGCGGTCCATCAGGCCTTCGGAGGAACGCCACACCAGGTGCACGCCCTCGCGCAGGATGTTGAGCGCCACGCCGATGGCGACCACCGGGTCGAGCCACAGCCAGCCGGTCCATGCCGCCAGCGACACCCCCACGATCACGCCGGCGGAGGTCCACACGTCGGTCATGAGGTGGCGGGCATCGCCTTCCAGCGCCATCGAGCGGTGCCGGCGGCCGGACTGGAACATCAGCCAGGCCAGCCCGCCGTTGATCGCGGAACTCACCACCGACAGCAGGACGCCGATCCCCAGCTGCTCGATCGCCTGCGGCGCGCGCAGGCGATCGAGCGCGGCCCACAGGATGCCGACGGCCGCAACCATGATCATCAGCCCCTCGAAACCGGCGGAGAAGTATTCGGCCTTGTGGTGGCCGTAAGGATGGTCCTCGTCGGCCGGGCGCGCCGCGATCCTCACCATCAGCAGCGCGAAGGCGGCGCTCGCGAGGTTGACGATGGACTCCATCGCGTCCGACAGCAGGCCCACGGAGCCGGTGAGCCACCAGGCGAGCGACTTCAGCGCGATGGTGACGGCGGCGACCATCACCGACCAGCGCAGCAGCACCTGCGGCGGGACGCGCTGCGCGGAGGAAACCAGGGACATGGCCGCATTGTGCAGAATCCGCCCATGCGAGCACTCCGCCGCCACCGCCTGCCCCTCGCCCTCTGGCTCGCCCTGAGCGTGGCCGGCGGCGTGCTGCTCGCGCGGGCGGAGCTGCAGCGGCTGCGCGAGGACTTCGAGACCGATGCCCGCATCGTGCACCGGCTCCTGAGCCAGCGCGCGGTGCAGCACGACGCGGTGCTGGCCACCCTGGCGCTGCTGCAGCCCGGCACCGGCGGCGACACGCCGGAGCAGCGCCTGCCCGCGCTCTATCCGCAGATCCTGTCGGTGCAGCGGCGCGATGCCGGCGCGGCGTGGCCCGATGCCGCGCTCTCCGCGGCCGAAGCGCGCTCGCGCATCGAACGGCGCGCGGCCCTCGCCGACGCGGACCCGGCAGCGGGAAGATACCGCCTGGTGCTCGCCGCGGACCCGGCGAGCTTCGCGGCGACCTTCGACCTGCGCCAGGTCGTGCCCTGGAACGAGTGGCCGATGGCGCCCGATGCGAGCCCGGTGCGCGTCGCGCTGGAGCAGGGAGGGCGGCAGTACCTCGTGCAGCCGGGACATGGCGAAGGGCCGTGGCGCTTCGAGTTCCGCAAGCACCTGGCCGCGGACAGCCAGCCCTTCGACGTCGTCGCGCAGCGCGCGGTCGCGTGGCGCGAGCTGCCCTGGCGCGCCATGCTGGCCTGGGCCGCGGCCATGGCGCTCGCGGTGGCCCTGTGGCAATGGCTGCGGCGCCAGCGCGCGGAGCGCGAGCGCGCCGAGGAGCTGCTGCGCCTGGGACAGGTCGCGCGCCTGAACACGCTGGGCGAGCTCGCCGCGGGCATGGCCCACGAGCTGAACCAGCCCCTCGCCGCCCTGCTCGCGAACACGCAGGCCGCGCGCCGGCTGCTGGACGACGAGCCGCCGGAACTCGCGACCGCGCGTGGGGCCATGCGGCAGGCCGAGGAGCAGGCCAGGCGCGCGGCCGACGTGCTGGGGCGCCTGCGCCGCGGCGTGGAGCGCCCCGCCGCATCGGCGGCGCTGCAGTCCGTGGTGCTGCAGGACGCGGTGCGCAACGCCTTCTATCTCCTGGAGCCGGAATTCGCGAAACGCCAGGTCGCGCCGCGCCTGGAGGCGGGCAACGCGCTGGCGGTGCAGGCCGAGCCGGTGGCCCTGGAGCAGATCATCCACAACCTGCTGACCAACGCGCTGCAGGCGCTGGACCAGGTGCCGTCGGCGGAACGCGAACTCTCGGTGCTGGTGCACCGGGAGCGCGGCCAGGGCGCGCTGACCGTCGGCGACAGCGGACCGGGCATCGCGCCCGAGGTGCTGCCCCGCATCTTCGAACCCTTCTTCACCACGCGCGAGAACGGCCTGGGCCTGGGGCTCAACCTCTGCGAGAGCCTCGCCGCCGGCATGGGCGGCGAGCTGGGCGTGCAGCCGCGCTTGCCGCGCGGCGCCGCCTTCACCCTGCGCCTGCCACTGGCGCCCGCCGCATGAGCGTTCTACCGCAGTCGCCCCTGATCCACCTGATCGACGACGACGAGGCCGTGCGCGGCAGCCTCGCGCTGCTGATCTCCACGGTGGGACTGCGCGTGCAGGGCTGGGCCGATCCGCAGGCGTTCCTGCGCGAGTTCCCGCGGCAGGACATCGGCGCGATCGTGCTGGACGTGCGCATGCCGGGCATCAGCGGGCTCGCGGTGCTCGAGACGCTGGTGGCGCAAGGCGTGGACCAGCCGGTGATCATGCTCACGGGGCACGGCACCGTGGAGATGTGCCGGCGCGCGTTCAAGGCGGGCGCGGCGGAGTTCCTGGAGAAGCCGGTGGACGACGAGGCGCTGCTGGAGGCCGTGCAAGGCGCGGTGCGACAGCACGTGGCTTCGCGCGAGCGGCTCGCCGGCGGGCGCGCGGCCCGCGAGCGTTACGCGCAGCTGTCCGAGCGGGAGAAGGAAGTGGTGGGCCTCATCGTGCAGGGCCTCACCAACAAGGAGATCGGGCGGGCGCTGTCGCTGTCGCCGCGCACGGTGGAGACGCATCGCGCCAACCTGTTCGCGAAGCTCGAGGCGGAGTCGCTGGCGCAGTTGATCCGGCAATACGCGGCGGTGGTCGATGAGGGCCGTTGAGCGTCGGGGTTCGGGCTTCGCCGCTCACCCCGACCTACGAAGCCCGTACACGTAGGTCGGCGGTGAGCGCGCGCAGCGCCGAACCCC
>NZ_DASVNN010000024.1:0-2732 GCF_036383835.1 Ramlibacter sp. | reverse complement strand
ACCGATCGTGTCGCTCCGCGACGTGCAGAAGAGCTTTGGCCCGCTACGGGTGCTCGATGGTGTGTCCTTTGCCGTTCAGCGCGGCGAAGTGCTGGCGCTGATCGGCCGCTCCGGCTCCGGCAAGAGCACGGCACTGCGCTGCATCGACCGCTTCGAGAAGATCGATTCAGGTGAAATCCGCGTCTGCGAGCACCGCGTCGACGCCGCCGATATCGATCTTCGGGCGCTGCGGCAGGATGTCGGCATCGTCTTCCAGAGCTACAACCTGTTCCCGCACCTCACGGCCGCCGAGAACATCGCACTGGCGCCGCGGCACAGCAAGGGCAAGACGCGCGCCGAGGCGAACGAGCTCACGGCCCGCGTGCTGGCGCAGGTGGGCCTGTCCGACAAGGCGCAAAGCTACCCGGAGCAGCTTTCCGGCGGCCAGCAGCAGCGCGTGGCCATCGCGCGCTCGCTCGCGATGGAGCCTCAGGTCATGCTGTTCGACGAAGTGACCTCGGCCCTCGACCCGCAACTCACGGGCGAAGTCCTCAAGGTGATGGCCGACCTGGCCGCCGGCGGGATGACCATGGTGCTGGTCACCCACGAGATGGCCTTCGCCCGCAACGTCGCCGACACCACGCTGTTCATGCACAAGGGCCGCGTCCACGAACAGGGCGGCCGCGAGATGTTCGACCGGCCGCAGACGGCGGAACTGCAACAGTTCCTCGGCACCGGCCTCTGAGAGTAGTCCGTAGTTCCTTCCCTGCAACCACTGGAGACGACATGAACCACAAGAACCTGTTCCGCCGCGCACTGCTGCTGGCCACCCTGTCCACGGCCTTCTTCGGCGCCCATGCCGACACGCTGGACACGATCCGCGCGAACAAGAAGGTCCGCATCTCGATCGACCTGGCGGTGCCGCCGTCGGGCATGACGGACGCGAACATGAAGCCCACGGGCTCGGACTACGACGTGGCCGTGCTGCTGGCCAAGGACCTCGGCGCCGCGCTCGAAGTGGTGCCGACGGTCGGCGCCACCCGGATCCCGAACCTGCAGACCGGCAAGGCCGACCTCATCATCTCGACGCTGGCATGGACGCCGGAGCGCGCCAAGGTCGTCGACTATTCGATCCCCTACGCGCCGCAGATCTCGCTGGTGGGCGGCGTCAAGGGCGTCAACGTGAAAAGCATGGCCGACCTGGCCGGCAAGAGCGTCGCGGTGAACCGCAGCACGACGCAGGACAAGGACCTGACGGACAACGCGAAGGGCGCCAACGTGGTGCGCTACGACGACGATGCCGGCGTGATCACCGCGGTGGTGACCGGCCAGGCCGACCTGGTGGGCACGTCCAACGCCCTCTTCCAGACCATGCAGCAGAAGGCGCCGCACCGCAACCTGGAGATGAAGTTCGTGCTGCGCGTCAACGACCTCGGCATCGGCGTGCGCAAGGACGATCCGAAGCTGCTGGCCTGGGTGAACGACTGGGTGCGCGCCAACCACAAGAACGGCAAGCTGAACGAGATCTTCAAGAAGTACCACGGCACCGAGATCCCGAAGGACGTCGTGGAGAAGTGGCTGGCGGCGAAGTAAGGGCCATGCTGGCCCTGGTCGACACCCACCACCACTTCTACGATCCGGAAGCGCACTACTACCCGTGGTTGAACGATGCGGGGGCTCCCCCGCATCGCTACGGCGACCACTCCGCGCTGAAGCGGCCTTACCTGCCGGCGGACTACGCGCGCGACACGGCAAGCGTGAACCTGCTCGGCAGCGTGCACGTCGAGGCGGATTGGGACCCGAAGGATCCGATCGGGGAGATGCGCTTCATCGCGACGCTGCGCGAACAGTGCGGCCTGCCCTCCGTCGCCGTGGGGCAGGCGTGGCTGCACCAGCCGGACGCGGCCAGCACGCTCGAACAGCTGGCGGCTTTCGATTTCGTGCGTGGCGTGCGGCAGAAGCCGCGCGCCAACGCCGCGCCGGGCGGTCCACCCGGCGGCATGACCGATGCCGCCTGGCTGCAAGGCTACGCGCGGCTGGAGCCCCTGGGCTTGCACTACGAAGTGCAGACGCCGTTCTGGCACCTGCACGAAGCGGTGCGCGTGGCCGCGCAGTTCCCGGGAACGCGCATCGTCATCAATCATGCGGGCATGCCGTCGGACCGCAGCGAGGAAGGCATGCGGGCCTGGCGCACGGCGCTGTCCGGGATGGCCGCTCAGCCGAACGTGGCCATCAAGATCAGCGGCATCGGCGAAGCCGGCTACCGATGGCGAGCCGATGCCAACCGGCGCGTCGTGCTGGAGGTGATCGAGCTGTTCGGGGTGGATCGCTGCATGTTCGGCAGCAACTACCCGCTGGACAGCCTGTGCGCGTCGTACCAGAGCATCTTCGAAGCCTTCGAGGGGTTCGTCGCCGATTTCAGCGCGCAGGAGCGGGCGCAGCTGTTCGTGGAGAATGCGCGCCGGATCTATCGCATCCCTGCGTAGCCTGTCGAACAACAACAAGGAAGAAACGATGAGTGGACGTACGAGCCTCTTCGCCCGCGGCGTGGCGCTGGCCGGCGGGGCCGCCCTGGTGTGGCGGCGCTGGACGCAGGGGCCCATGCCGCCGGAGGCCGTCGGGAGCGCTCCCCACATCCCGCCAGGCCGGCCGCAAGGCGCGGTACCGACGCTGAAGATGCCGACGGCGCGCGGCTGGTCCGAAGGGCAGCTGCCGGTCGCAGCGGCTGGATTGAAGGTGAACGCCTTCGCCGC
>NZ_DASVNN010000023.1:0-7701 GCF_036383835.1 Ramlibacter sp. | reverse complement strand
CGGGATGAAGGCGCACATCGGGGTCGACGCCGACAGCGGACTGGTGCACACCGTCACCACCACGGCCGCCAATGAGGCGGATGTTGAACAGGTGGGCGACCTGCTGCATGGCAAGGAAGAACAGGTCTGGGCCGACTCCGGCTACCGCGGCGCTCCAAGCCGGGTCGACCGCGACGATCTGCAATGGAACATTGCGGCCAGGCCCAGCGACATTGCCAAGCTGCCCGAAGGCAGGGCCAAGACGAAGGTTCAGAAGGCGGAGCATCGCAAGGCCAGCATGCGCGCGAAGGTGGAGCACCCGTTTCGGGTCATCAAGCGCCAGTTCGGCCTGGTGAAAGTGAGGTTCCGCGGGCTTGCCAAGAACACCGCGCACGTCGTCACCTTGTTCGCACTGTCGAACCTGTGGATGGCGCGAAAGCAGTTGATGGCGCTGACGGGAGTGGTCCGCCCGAAAGCAGCATGAGGCGAGAAAATGAGATCGAAACTGCCTGAAAACGGTGGATCCGGAGTGGCAATTCGCGTCACGTGCCGAATCAACGTGCCAGCAGTGCGTGCGAATCGGCCTTGTTCAGACCTTCCCTAACGGTCTTCCTGCGACATAGGCAAAGAGATCTCAAAATGGCTCAAAAAGCCGAACGCGATGTTTGATTCCTTTTAGCTTCCCTTCGACAAAATCCAACTCTGCCGTCGAATAAGTATTCGGGATATTAACAACCCACACGTCGTACTTGATCAGTGCAGCAGTATCGGGGCTGCGGCTGTCGGCCGCTATCCGCACCCACCCATTTCCCGTTATGCAGGCGAATGCTTCAAGTGCATTGTTCTGAGTCAGAAGCTGAGTCAACTTGCTTATGAGTTCATCTCTAGTTCGAATCGTTGAAATCTCCGACATTTTTACCGACGAGTCGTGCACTAGTCCTATCGGCCCCTCGGCTGGGTCAAAGTTAAACTTGGCGCTCGCCGAAGTACCATAGTCATTCAGGCAAATACCGGGAGCATCGCTGAGCGCATTTATGCGATCAATGTTGCGGGCGCTAATAATTGGTGACACAGACAACTTCGGCAACACCTCCTCCACGCCGTGCCGTGAAAGCTGTTGGACAACCTCTCCCTTGTTCGCGCCGATCCGTGCGCCGAGCAGTTCGTGTCGATCTAGTGTGATTCCCGTCAAGGCCATGTAGCCCAGGACGAGTACCAACAGAGCTCCGACTGCTAAAACCACTAGAGTTTTGCGGGGCCGGCGTCCCTCTATGCTAGCGTTCTCCACTTGTTACCTCGACCTTGGCTGGGGCGGCCGCCAATTCTGAGCCCGTGCACCTGGAATGCTGGGGAGGGAACCTCCGGCTCGCTCGATAATTTGCTGCGTAGCGGTGTTGGAGTTTGGTCCGAACCTAGCATCGTACTCGCGACCCGAATCGTATGCCGTTGCTTGGCGCGCCACTTCTCGATCAAATGCGGGACCCGAAACACCAGACGGCGGGGGAACTTCATACGATTCAGCTGGGCTCCCCGAATTCCACGCTTCTGTATCAGCCCTATATGTCTCGGCGTTGCTCCCCTGCCTGTATACGGTCCGATTGCCAGCAAGACTGTATTGTCCGTCAACGATCTTCATGCGGATGTCGCAGACATCCTTCCAATGCCAAACAACTACAAAGCAGTGCTTCGAACCCAATATCTTTGCTAAGGGGTGATTGACCGATCGGCAAACCACTGTTGTTTCAAGCCCCGTCGGATCAACGTAGCTCGTGGGGTCACCACTCGCATAGGCAAAAGTATTGATTCCGCCCGCAAGCCCAATCGGGTCGCTCTGGGCATACCGTCCCCATCTGGCTTGGTACTCCCGATGCCAGTTTTGGAACAACCCCGTTTCTGCGTCGAGCACCTGCCCGGGAAATCTTTGATTGAAAGTGAACGTCCCCAGGCTGCTCGGGTTTTGATCGGGCGCCGTGGCTCCGAATGCTTCCGCCGCATCCCACCTCCACACGATGGCATGATCTTGCCTCGTAATCACGCGGGCGGTGTCGATGTGCTCGGCATACAGGTTGTACAGCTGCAACGCCAGGTCCGAGTTGGCCGCCGATCCTGTCTGCTTCATGACTCCGGTAGGCGCCGATCCCAGGTAGATCGTTTCGTACAGCGGATTGCCCGCTGCGTCGTACTCCCCCAGCAGTTGACCGCCCTCGTCAAAGAGGTAGTAGCTCGCTCCGGTGGGGATCAGGTTAGTCGGCCCGCTCTTGCCTGCCCGTTGCTCCAAACCGTTGTACAAATCGTTCACGCTACCAATCGAGGTTGTGACGCTCACCATGCGCCCACGATCATCGTAGCTGTAGGTGTTGGCTCCGTCGCCAGTGATGTGTCCGGCATTGTCGTGGTTGATGGTCGCGGTGCCGCCGACGTCTCCCGCCTGGGTCATCCGGTTGCTCGTCGGTGCGATCGTGTTGGTGTAGGTGTTGCCACCTATCGTCTTGCTGGTGCGGTTTCCGGTCTCGTCGTAGCTGTAGGCGTAGCTGGCGCTGCCGATGGTGGCCGTAATCAGCCGATTGAGGTTGTCATAGGTGAATACCTGATCCAGGCTCGGCACCGCGGCCCCGTTGTTGGTGTGCGTGTAGCCGGTGATCCTTCCTGCCGCATTCCGGTTGATCGTGCGCAGCACGCCAGCAGCATTGCCGATTCCCATCGGATCGCCCAGCGTGTAGCTGGAGATCAGCCCGTTGCTGTCGTAGCCGATGGTCCTGGCCTTTCCATCCGACCACAGCCAGCCCGTGATCTTGCCCTCAGCGTTGTAGGTGATGCCACTCAGCAGCGTGGTCGTCGTGCTGCTGGTGCCCTGCCCGTTGGCATTCACCGGATTGACCGTGATGCCACTGATGCTGCCGTACTGGTCGTAGCTGTAGTTGACCCGGCTGCCGCTCGGATAGGTGATGGAAGTCAGCTTGTCCAGCGCGCTTCCCGTGTCGCCCCAGGTGTAGCCCACGGTGAAGGTCCTGCTGCCGATCACCACCGTCTTGCCGATCACCCGCCCCAGGCTGTCGTGCGTGTAGGTGGTGCTGCCCGATGCGTCGGTGATCCTGGTCAGCTCGCCCGCGGCCGCCGGAGTCGGGTTGGCTCCCCCGTCGTATTCGAAGGCGGTGGGCGTGCCGGTTGGGTAGCTGATGGTCTTGACCCGGTCCAGCGCGTCGTAGGTGTACGTCGTGGTCTTGCCCCGAGCGTCGGTGCTGGTGAGCACGTTGCCCTTGGCGTCGTAGGTGTAGGTGGTCGTTCCCGTGTCGGGACTCACCAGGGTGTTGGTCTGGCCCAGGCCGTTGCGGCTGTAGGTGGTGCTCAGGTTGCGCGGGTCGGCCACGCTGGTGAGGTCGTCGCGGCCGTTGTAGCCGAACTGGGTCACCGTGGGCGTGCTCGATCCGGTGTTGGGCGGCTGCTGCGTCTGGATGCGCCGGCCCAGGCTGTCGTAGTAGAAGAACGTCGACTGGCCGTTGGGATCCACCACCGTGTTGGGCCGGCCCATGGCGTCGTAGCCGTACTGCCAGGTCATGGGCGGCTTGGCGTTGACCGTGACGGTCACGGCCGTGGAGGTGCTGGCAACGTTGTTGGTGTTGCCGGCGTAGCTGGCCGTCAGGCTGTGGCTGCCCAGCGCCAGGCTGCTGGTGCTGAAAGTGGCCACGTCGGCGCCTGTGATGCTGCTGGTGCCCAGGGTCGTTGCACCGTCCTTGAAGGTGACCGCGCCGGTGGGGCTGGAACCGGTCACGTTGGCCACCAGGGTGAGGTTCTCCCCTTGGGCGGTGGCTGCCTTCGAGACCGCCAGGCTGGTGGTAGTCGCCACCGTCTGCGCCTGCGCGCCGAGCGTCATCGCCAGCACTGCCAACACCCCGAAGGTTCCCATGCCCGTGTCACATCTGCGGCGCATCTATCCCGACCCCATGACGGGAAAGCCTGATTGGGAACTCGAGCGAGCGGCAGGAGGAATCGTTGGACTCCGCAGCCGATCATCCGAACGGCCGCTCAAGGTCGGTGGATTTCCTGCAGGATTGGAATCGCTGGAGGGCAAGGAGCGCTACGCGGAGTGGATCTTCGCGATTCGTCTCCAGTAACCCCGTCATTCCCGCGGAGCCGGGAACCCAGGGCCTCCCCGGATGCCATGGGAAGCCCTGGGTCCCCGCCTTCGCGGGGATGACGAAGAATCACTTGAGCCGATTCCGCTCCCGCGCGAACGGCAGCACCGTCACTCCGCTCGCGTGCCGCTGCACGCGGTCGCTCACGCGCTGCCGCAGGCGCAGCCGCCCCGCGTCGCTCAGCATGCGGCCGGCCCAGCGGTACACGTTGAATTCGCGCACCGTGCTGCGCAGCGCCGCCATGCGTTCGCGCTGTTCCGCTTCGGGCATCACGAGCCCCGCGTGCAGCGCGTCGGCCGTCTCCTCGACGTGGTACGGATTGACGACCAGCGCTTCGGTGAGCTCGCGCGCCGCGCCGGCGAAGCGGCTCAGCACCAGCACGCCGCGCTCGTCGTCGCGCGCCGCGATGAACTCCTTGCACACCAGGTTCATGCCGTCGTGCAGGCTGGTCACCATGCAGACATCGGCGGCGCGGTAGAGGCGGTTCACCTCGTCGTGCTCGTGGTGCCTGGCGAGCAGGCGCACCACCGGCACCTGCGCGGTGCCGAAGCGGCGGTTGATGCGCTCCACCAGTGCCTCGATGCGCTCGCGGAACAGCCGGTACTCGTCGAGCGCGCTGCGTGAGGGCGCCGCCACCTGCACGAAGGTGAAGCGCTCGCGCCATTCGGGATGCTTTTCCAGCATGCGCTCCACCGCATGCAGCCGCTCGAGGATGCCCTTGGTGTAGTCGAAGCGGTCCACGCCCACCGCGATGCGATGGTTGGTCGGGATGCCGAGCCGCTCGAACACCTCGGCGCGGCAGCGTTCGGGCGAAGGCCATTCGCGCACGGCGTCGGCGCTCGGCCACTCGATCGAGATCGGATAGGCCTCCACCAGCGTCGGCTCGCCGCCGAAGGTGACGGTGGAGTGCTCGTGCTCGATGCGCGCTTCCAGGTAGCGGTCGACCGTCTCGAGAAAGTTCTTGCAGTGGAACTGCGTGTGGAAGCCGAGGATCGTGCTGCCCAGCATGCCTTCCAGGATCTCGGTGCGCCACGGGCAGATGCCGAAGGACTCCGGATTGGGCCAGGGGATGTGCCAGAAAGTCAGGATGGTCGCGCGCGGCAGTCGCTGGCGGATCAGCGCGGGCAGCAGCGCGAAGTGGTAGTCCTGCACCAGGATCACCGGATCCTCGCTGCGCGCTTCGGCCACCACCGCGTCGGCGAACATGCGGTTCACCTCGCGGTAGTGCTCCCAGTCGGCCTCGCGGAACACCGGCCGCACGTGCGCGACGTGGCACAGCGGCCAGAGCCCCTCGTTGGCGAAGCCGTAGTAGTAGCCCTGCTCCTGCTCCGGCGTGAGCCACAGGCGGCGCAGCAGGTACTCGCCCTCGCCGGGCGGCAGCGCGACGCGGTCGTGGCGGTCCACCGCTTCGCGGTCGCCGCTGCCGCTGCCGTGCGCGATCCAGGTGCCCGAACAGGCGCGCATCACGGGCTCCACCGCCGTGACCAGGCCGCTCGCGGGCCGCTGCACGATGAGCCGGCCGTCGCGCTTCTGGTGCAGGTAGGGCTCGCGGTTGGAGACGACGATGACCTCGTCGCCGCGCAGGTGCGTGCGCAGCAGCGACTGCAGGCGCTGGGCCGTCCAGCTGGTTTCGGAGGCGGCCTGCAGGCGCCGGTATTCGTCGTCCAGCTCGCGCAGGCGTTCGCGGAAGTCCGCCGCCAGCGGCGCGATCTCCGGGTGCGCCGCCTGCATCGGCTGCAGCAGGCCCTCGCCGCGCAGCAGCGCGCGGGCGCCCTTCACCCAGCCGCGCCAGCTCAGTTGCGCGACGATCAGCGTGACGAGCGCGATCGCGACGCCCAGCACGGTGATCAGCAGGATCAGGTAGCGCCGCGTGTCCTGGCTGCGGCGTTCGATGAAGCTCAGGTCGTGCATCAGCACGAGCTGCCCCACCGGCCCCGACTCCGCGGTGATCGGATGCAGGCTCACGTGCACCGGCCCGCCGTCGACGCGCAGGTTGGGGTCGCGCTGGCCGGCGACTTCGGCCAGCTGCGCGCAGTCGAGGTCCTTGGGGAAGCGTTGCGAGTGGCGCTGCAGCTCCCCGGAGGGCGAGCACCAGCCCATGGCAACCAGGCGTTCGTCCTGCACGGCACGGTCGAAGATGGCCTGCAGCTTGCGGCCGCGCGCGTCGTGCAGTGCGTCCGAGACGGATTCGGACAGCGCGCTGGCCACCAGCGAGCCGCGCATGTCGAGGTCGCGCGCGAACCAGCGCAGCGTGAGCCGGTCCATCAGCGGCACCGCGAGGTAGGCGGTGCCGGCGAGGATCACCAGCAGGGGGATCAGGAAGCGCAGTTGCAGCCGAAGCGTTCGCAGCATGGGGCCTCCCGGCGGTCAGGTTTCAGCGATAGACGATCTCGGCGCGACGATTGTGCGACCAGGCGGCCTCGTCGTGGCCCGCATCGGCGGGTTTTTCCTCGCCCAGGCTGGTGGTCTCCACCTGCGCGTCCGGCACGCCCAGCAGGTGCAGCGCGCGCTTGACGGCTTCGGCCCGGCGCTGGCCCAGGGCCAGGTTGTATTCGCGGCCGCCGCGCTCGTCGGTGTGCCCGGCGATCGCGATCGTGCGGCCGCGCTGGCGCGAGAGGTAGCGCGCGTGCGCGTCGATCGCGGCCTGGAACTCGGGCCGGATGGCGTCGCTGTCGTATTCGAAATAGATGGTGCGCGCGGCGCCGGCGGGACCGTTCGCATCGGCCCGTGCGGTGTTCGCGACGACGGGTGCGACCTGCGAGGCCGCGCGCGGCGCGGTGGCGGCGGGCGTGGCCGTGCCGGTGGTGGTGCCTGCGGCGGGTTCGTCCAGCTTGGTGCTGGCGCAGCCGGCCAGCAGCGCGCCGACGGCGATGGCGGAGAGGAAGTGCTTCATTCGGTGTGGATCTGTCGGGAAAAGCGTCCCCCCGCGAAGGGGGGACCAAGAGCAATTTCCGGTCGCTCGCTCGTGACGGCCGGGTGGCCGCACCGCGCCATGATATCCATTTGTACAAATCTTCCGAGCGAAGTCCGGCGCGCCCGGGGGCATCCGGGGGAAAGTCCTAGGACTGCTTGTCGCCGATCGGGACGTTCTTGCCGCGCGCTTCGGGGCCGAGCTGCCGGATGACCTCGGCGAGGTCGCGATCGAGCCGCGCGAGCGTCTGCGCGTCCAGCTGCATGAGGGCCTCCGGCAGGATGCCCGTGAAAGGCCGCGGCGCGCGCGACAGGGCCTTGCGCCCCTTGGCGGTGACGCGCAGCTGCACGGCGCGCTTGTCCTCGCCATCGCGGCTGGTTTCCACCAGGCCCGCCTCGACGAGGCCGCGCAGCAGGTTGCTGGCGGTCGACTGGTGGATGTCCATCGCCCGCGCGACACCGCCGGTGCCCACGCCCGGCTGCGCCTGGATCACGCTCAGCGCCCACAGCTGCGCGCCCGGCACACCGGTCGCGCGTTCGACCGCGCGGAAATGGTTCTTCACCGCGTTGAAGACGATGCGGAAGCGCCGCAGCACCCTGGCGGCGGACTGCGCCTGGTCCTCGGGCGGCGGCTTCTTGGTGTTGGTGGAGCTGGCCATCGCGCGGAGGGAGAAGGAAG
>NZ_DASVNN010000022.1:0-40028 GCF_036383835.1 Ramlibacter sp. | reverse complement strand
GGCAAGCTTTGCTTGCCCACCATGACGGCCCACGGTAAAACGGTGGGCAAGCGAGCTTGCCCACCCTACGGCCCTGGTCATGGCCACGGCGGTGGCGGCCGCAACGCACCAATGCGCCACCGCCCTACCCTGCTGCCAGCCCCCGTGCGGGCGGGGCCGGGGTCGCGCATCAAGGCATGGCGCCTGCGAGGACCGGGCAGGCGGACCAGCGCGGCTACGAGAGCGCTTTAGCGCGTATCGAGCCGCGCGTACGTTTCTGACTCGCGACACCGGTGTCTGAGCGGAGTGTTTGGCCGCGCGCGGTCAAACACGCAGCGAGTTCGGTCGCGGGGGCCGCCTGCCCGGGCCTCGCAGGTTTGCCGAAGCGCCGCAGGCGCGAAGGACGCCATGCCAGCGCGACCCCAGCCCCGCCCGCATGGGGGCTGGCAGCCGGCGCGATGCGAAACAGGGGGAAGCGGCGCAGCCGCTTCAAAGACAGGAAGCTCTGGGTCCCCGCCTGCGCGGGGATGACGCGCCTGCGCGGGGATGACGAGCCTCCGCGGGGATGACGAGAGATCAGTACTTCGTGTACCCGCCGTCGATCACGAACTGCTCGCCCGTGGCGTACGACGACGCATCGCTCGCCAGGAACACCGCGATGCCGCCGAAATCGTCGATCTCGCCCCAGCGGCGCGACGGGATGCGCGGCAGCACCGCGTCTGCGAACTTGGGGTTCTGCACCGAGCGTTCCGTCATGTCCGTCACGATCCACCCCGGCAGGATGGAGTTGACGCGGATCTTGTGGCGGGCGAGTTCAACGGCGAGCGCACGCACGTACGACGTCACCGCACCCTTGGATGCGCCGTAATGGCTGTTGCGCGCCGCGCCTTCGATCGCCGCCGTGCTGGCCGTCGCGACCAGCGAGCCGCCCTGCCCGTGCTGCGCCATGTGGCGCGCGGCCGCGCGGAAGGTGAGGAACACGCCCTCCACGTTGACGCGCTGCACGCGCCGGAATTCGTCCAGCGTCATCTCGGTCAGCAGCGTGCCCTTGCTCGACACGCCCGCATTGGCGAAGCAGCTGTCGACGCGGCCCAGCGCCGCGGCCGAATCGGCGAAGGCGCGTTCCACCTCGGCTTCCTCCGCGACGTTGCAGACGAAGGCGTGCACGCGCGCCGCATCGCCGCATTCCTTCGCGAGTGCCTCGCGGGCCCGCTGCGTCTTCTCCGGGTTCGAGCCCCAGATCGCCACCTTGGCGCCGGCGGCGAGCAGCGCGCGCGCCATGCCGATACCGATGCCGCCGTTGCCGCCGGTGATGACGACGCCGCGGCCACCCAGGTCGAAGGGCCGGTACATGGCATCAGGCCTTGTGCAGCGCCACGACCTTCTGCACCTGCGGCTTCGCGTCCAGCCGGCGCTTCAGGTCGGCGATCCGGGGGAAGCGGCTCACGTCGATCTCGTGGCCCGGCAGCCAGCTGGCCAGCGTGTACAGGTACAGGTCGCTGGTGCTGAAGCGCTCGCCCAGCACCCACGCGCCCTTGACCATCTGCTCCTCCATCAGCGCGAAGGATTCGGCCACGTTCTGCGGCGCCTTCTTCTTCATCGCCTCGATCGATGCGGTGTCGTTCGTCTCCACCCAGCGGTAGCCGCGCCCCTTGTGCGCATGCGCCACGTGCACCGTGGAACAGAGATAGCTGTTGAACTCGTTCATCTTGGCGAGCTGGAACGCATCGTCCAGCGGAGCGAGCCCCGCCTCGGGAAAGCTCTGCGCGATGAACTGCAGGATCGCCGGCGTTTCGGTGATGACGCCGCGGTCGGTGGCCAGCGCCGGCACGCGGCCCTTGGGGTTGACCTTCAGGTACTCGGGCGCGCGCTGCTGCTGCGTCTTGAAGTCGAGCCGCACCGGGTGGTACGCAGCCCCCGCGAACTCCAGCGCGAGGTGCGAAGCGAGGGCGCAGGTGCCCGGGGCGTAGTAGAAGGTCAGCATGGCGTCTCCTGTTGTGGTCGACGCCATTGTGGGGCAGCGGCCGTCAGGAGCCGATGGACACCAGTTCGATCTCGAACACCAGCGTGGCGTTCGGCGGGATCACGCCGCCGGCGCCTCGCTCGCCATAGGCCAGTTGCGGCGGGCAGGTGATGCGCGCCTTGCCGCCCGGCCGCATCAGCTGCACCGCCTCGGTCCAGCAGGGGATCACGCGGTTGAGCGGAAAGCTGGTCGGCGCGCCGCGCTTGTAGCTGCTGTCGAACTCGCGGCCGTCGGGAAAGGTGCCGCGGTAGTGCACCTTGACCGTGTCGGTCGCTTTCGGCGTCGGGCCATTGCCGGTCAGCAGGGACTCGAACACGATGCCGCTCGGCGTGGTGACCTTGGCCGCGCCGGTGACGGCGCCCAGGTTGGACGGCACGCTCGTGTTGCCCATGGGCTGCGCGGGGGGCGGGCTGCTGGGCGGGGTGCAGGCGGTCACGGTGACGAGGGCGAGGGCCGGGAAGGCGAAGCTGAGGAAACGCATGGACGCCATTATTGACGCGAAGCGTGTCGGCGCGGCGACGACACGGGGACCTTGCGGCCTCCTACGCAGCCGCCCGGCCTGGCTGGGCAGCATGAAGCGTCTCATCCAAGGAAGCACACCATGTCCGACGACAAGAGCCACTCCGGCGGCCAGGACCGCGATCGCATCAACGTGAACCAGGATTACGAACTGCGCGACTGGGCCAAGTCCCTCGGCACCACGCCCGAACGGCTCAAGGAAGCCGTGCAGGCGGTGGGCGATCGCGCCGACAAGGTGCGCGAATACCTGAAGGACAAGCCCGGTCGCTGACCCTGCCTCAGAAGCGGGGGCACACGCCCGTGAACGACGGGTCGTACTTCTGCATCTGCTGGCGGTCGTTGCGGTTGCGGATGCCGCAGGCGAGGTACTGCTCGTGCAGCTTCGCCAGCGCGTCGCGGTCGATCTGCACGCCCAGGCCGGGCGTGGTCGGCACGCGCACGGCGCCTTCCTGGAAGGCGATGCGTCCGCCGACCACGATGTCCTCGTCCTGCCACGGGTAGTGCGTGTCGCAGGCGTAGGCCAGGTTGGGCACCGCGGCCGCCACGTGCGTCATCGCCATCAGGCTGATGCCCAGGTGCGAGTTGGAGTGCATCGACAGGCCGAGGTCCCACAGGGCGCACATGCGCGCGAGCTGCTGCGTGGCGCGCAGGCCACCCCAGTAGTGGTGGTCGGACAGCACCACCTTCACCGACTGCGTCTGCACGTTCCGGCGGAACTCCTCCATGCTGGTCACGACCATGTTGGTCGCCAACGGCAGCTTCGTGTGGCGCGCGAGTTCGGCCATGCCGTCGAGGCCGGGGCACGGGTCCTCGTAGTACTCCAGCACCTCGTCGAGCTCGGGCGCCGCCGCGATGCTGGTCTGCAGCGACCAGTTCGCGTTGGGGTCCAGCCGCAGCGGCAAGCCGGGGAAGGCGCGGTGCAGCGCCTGCATGCAGGCGATCTCGTGCTTCGGCTCGAACACGCCGCCTTTCAGCTTGATGCTCTGGAAGCCGTAGAGCGAGATCATGCGCTTCGCCTGCGCGACGATCTGCTCCGGGCCGATCCCCTCGCCCCAGGCATCCGGCTCATAGGGCTTGCCGTGATGCTCGGCGTACTTGAAGAACAGGTAGGCGCTGTAGGCCACGCTGGAGCGCACCGCGCCACCGAGCAGGTCGGCGATCGGTGCGCCGACGACCTGGCCCTGCAGGTCCAGCATCGCGACTTCGAACGCGCTGATCGCCTTGGCGGCGTTGCGCGACGGGTCGGAGCCGGGCGCCAGGGTGTAGGCCGGCGCTTTCTCGCGGCGGATGGAGGCGCGCAGGCGCTCCTCCATCCTGTTCAACGCGAAGGGCGACAGGCCCAGGACGTGGGCCTTGCACTCCTCCAGCAGCGCGAGCATCGGCGCGTCGCCATAGGTCTCGTTGATGCCCACGCGGCCGTCGGAAGTCTCCAGCTCCAGGATCGCGCGCAGGGCCCAGGGTTCGTGGATGCCCGCGGCATTGAGCAGCGGTCCGTCGCGGAAGGCGACGGGGGTGATGCGGACCTGCGTGATCCGGACGTCTCGATTCATGCTCGCTCGACCCGGTCTCAGTTGGCGGTGGCGCCCGACTTCTTCACCAGCGCGGCCCAGCGCGGGATCTCCCTGGCCATCAGCGCGGCCAGTTCCTCGGGACCGCCGGCGACGATCTCCATGCCCATGGTCTTGCCCAGCTTCTCCTGCACGTCCGGCTGCTTGAGGGCCTTCTGGATCTCCTGGGACAGGCGCTGGACGATGGGCTTCGGCGTGCCCTTGGGCGCGTAGATCGCCTGCCAGGAGGACACGTCGAAACCGGGCACGCCGGCCTCCATCATGGTGGGCGTGTTGGGCGAGAGCGCGAAGCGCTTGGCGGTGGTCACCGCCAGCAGCTTCAGCTTGCCGGCCTGCAGCAGCGGCAGCGCCGCCGTGATCTGGTCGAACATGAAGGTCACCTGCCCGGCCGACACGTCCACCATCGCGGGCGGCGTGCCCTTGTACGGCACGTGCGTGAGCGGCACGCCGATGACGTCGGCGAACAGCTCGCCGGTCAGGTGCGTGGAGGTGCCGTTGCCCGAGGACGCGAAGGTGCGGCGCTTGGGGTCCTTCTTCAGCAGCGCGATCAGTTCCTGCACGTTGTTCACGCCGGCGTTCGGGTCGACCAGCAGCACGTTGGGCAGGAAGGCGACCAGCGCCACCGGCTCGAAGTCCTTCACCGGGTCGTAGGGCAGGTTCTTGTACAGGCTGGCGTTGATCGCGTGCGTGCTGATGGTGCCGCCGAACAGCGTGTAGCCGTCGGCCGGCGCCTTGGCGACGTAGCTCGCGCCGATGCCGCCGCCGCCGCCCGGCTTGTTGTCCACCACCACCGACTGCTTCAGCGCGGCCTGCAGCTTCTCGGCGACCGTGCGGCCCACGACGTCGGTGGAGCCGCCCGGCGTGAAGGGGACGACGTAGGTGATGGTCTTGGCATGGGGCCACTCGCTGCCCTGCGCGAAGGCAGGGGCGGCCAGCGAGGCGGCGATGCAGGACAGGGCGTGGCGGCGCTTCATGGTGTTCGTGTCTCCAAGGGTCGTGTGTAGGGGTACGGGCCGTCCCGTTGCGTGACAGCCGGCGAAGTAAAACACAAATATATTAGTGCGTCAACGGGCCGGGACCGCGGCTAGAATGGCTCCATGCAAGCCCCCGTCCTGGCCGCCGCACGCCGCCGCAAGCCGGCGCTCGATCCCAAGCGACAGGCCGCGCCGCAGGTGTTCGAGCACCTACGCGAAGCCATCGTGTCGCTGGAGCTCGCGCCCGGCGCGGTGCTCGCGCGCGCGGAGCTGGCGCAGATGTTCGGCGTGAGCCAGACGCCCGTGCGCGACGCCCTGATCAAGCTGAACGAAGAGGGGCTGGTCGACATCTTCCCGCAGCACGCCACGGTGGTGAGCCGCATCGACGTCGCCTCCGCCCTGCAGGCGCACTTCCTGCGCAAGTCGGTGGAGGCGGAGATCGCCGGGACGCTCGCGGCGCATCCCACCGAGCTGCTGGTGGCGCAATTGCGCGCGCAGCTGGAGGCGCAGTCGGCGCTCGCCAACGGCGACGACTACAGCCAGTTCATCGCCGCCGACCGCGAATTCCACCGCATCATGTACGTGGCGGCCGGCGTGCCGGACCTGTACGACCTGATCCGCCGCATGAGCGGCCACGTCGATCGCCTGCGCCGCCTGCACCTGCCGGCCGCCGGCAAGGCGAAGGCCGTGGTGCGTGACCACAAGCGCATCGTGGAGGCGATCGCCGCCGGCCAGCCCGAGGAAGCGCGCGAGCGCGTGCGCGAGCACCTCTCCGGCACGCTGGCGCAGGTGGAACAGATCCGCGCCGCGCATCCCGATTACGTCGTCTGATCGCGCGCGTGGGGCAAGCCGCGCGCGCTGTCAAGATGGACTTCCGGATGAGCAGGCCGTAAAGATATCCACCGCGGCTGTGGAAAAAAGGCCGGGTCCAAGGGCCGGGCTGCCGCGCAAACCCAATAACGGCGCGGCCTGCATTGCAGTGCCCACGGCTTAAGCAAACGGCACGGCGCGCACCCGCTGGACGCAGCCAGCCGACGACCGGTAGCTTGCTAACGCGAGCCCGGGGGCCGGCAGCAGCGGCCGATCGCTTCCAGCAGAACGTGCGGCTTGAGCGGTTTGGCCAGGTGCAGGTCGAAACCCGCGGCGAGCGTCTTCTTCTGGTCTTCGGGCCGGGCGAAGGCCGTGAGCGCGATCACCGGCAGGTGCGGCAAGCGCCGCTCGCCCTCCAGCTGGCGCACGCGCCGCACCAGTTCGTAGCCGTCGCGGCCCGGCAGGCCGATGTCGCTCACCAGCACGTCCGGCCAGGCGTCCTGCAGGGCGCGCAGCGCGCTGTCGTAGTCGGGCGCGGTGCGCACCCGCACGCCGCGGTCCTCCAGCACCAGCGTCATCATCTCGGTGGCCTCGCGGTCGTCCTCCACCAGCAGCACGTCGAGGCCGTGCAGCTCCGTGTCTTCCGCGGTTTCGCTGTCGTACCCGCTCTCGGCCTCGGGCGCGTCGTTGGACGCGTCGCCGGCGGGCTCCGTGGGCAGGTCGACGCGCATCGTCGTGCCGTGGCCGACGCCGTCGCTGTGCGCTTCCACGGTGCCGCCGTGCAGGTCGACGAGGTGCTTGACGATCGACAGCCCCAGCCCGAGGCCCCCGTGGCGCCGGTTGCCGGGCGAATCGCTCTGCGTGAAACGGTCGAACAGGTGCGGCAGGAAGCCGGCCTCGATCCCCTGCCCGAAATCCTGCACGTCCAGCCGCAGGCGGTCGCCGCTGCGCACCAGCCGCACCTCGATGCGCCCGCCTTCCGGCGAGAACTTGATCGCGTTGGTGAGCAGGTTCCAGAAAATCTGCTGGAATCGCGCCGGGTCGATCCAGGCGGTCCGGTGCGCGCCCGCCACGTCGGCTTGCACCTGCAGCTTGCGCGCCTGGATGCTGGCGGACAGGGCGTCGATCGAACTGAGCACCAGCTCCGCGGGGTCGGCCCACTCGCGATCCAGCCGCAGCTTGCCCGAGTTGATGCGCGACACGTCGAGGATGTCCGCGATGATGCGCGCCTGCGTCTTGACGTTGCGCTCGATCGCCTCCAGCCCGCGCTCGCCTTCCGGCGTGATGCCGCGCTTTTGCAGGATGTGGACCCAGCCGATGATCGCGTTGAGCGGCGTGCGCAGCTCGTGCGACAGCACCGCGATGAAGTCGTCCTTGGTGCGGCTGTGGCGCTCCGCCATCTGCCGCGCGGCCTGCTCGCGCTCCAGCACCTCGCGCCGGCGCTGCTCCAGCTCGAAGCGCTCCGACACGTCCAGCGCGATGGCGATGCGCACGCCCGGCTCGATGTGCGAGGACACGCTCCATTCCAGGCGCACCGGCTTGCCGTCGGTGCGCAGCAGCGGGAATTCGCCGCGCCACGGCGTCCGGTCCTCGGGCGGCGCGGTCAGCTGCATGAGGATCGTCTTTTGCCACTCCGGCGGCGCGAAGGCGCTCATCTCGCGGCCGATCAGGTCCTCGCGGGCGCGGCCGAGGATGCGCAGCAGCGCCGGGTTCGCATCGGCGAAGCGGCCCTGTTCGTCGAGCAGGGCGATGCCGCTCTGGGCCTGGTCGTAGATCGCCCGGAAACGCTGCTCGCTGCGGCGCAGCTGGTCTTCGGCCGTGCGCGCGCGGATCAGCGCCTGCAGGGTGGCGACCAGCACCGCGGGCTCCACCGGGTGCACCAGGTAGCCGTCGGCGCCGGCGTTGAGGCCGGCGACGCGGTCTTCGTCCTTCACGTAGGCCGCGGAGAGATGCACCACCGGCAGCAGCGCCGTGGACGGCCTGCCGCGGATGGTGCGGCAGACCTCGAAGCCGTCGATGTCCGGCAGGTGCACGTCGAGCACCACCGCCGACATGCCCTGCTCCACCAGCGCCAGCGCCTCGCCGCCGGTGCCCGCCTCCGCCGTGCGAAAGCCGGCCGCACGGATCACGCGGGACGTGGAATAGCGCGTCGCCGGGTTGTCGTCGACCACCAGCACCGTATGGGCGGCACGGTCGATGGTGGTGTTGATGACGTCGTGGTCCATCATTCCGGCTTGGCGCCCTCGAGCTGCATGGGAATGGTGACAGAAAACACCGAGCCCTTGCCGGGCTCGCTTTCCACGCCCACGGTGCCGCCGAGAAGCTCCGCGAGCTTCTTGCTCAGGGACAGGCCCAGGCCGGTGCCCCGCAGCCGCTTTTGCAGCGGCGAGCGCACCTGGGCGAAGTCCTCGAACAGGGCATGGTGGAACTCGGGCGCGATGCCGATGCCCGTGTCGGCCACCGAGAAGGTGACGCGGCTCTCGCTTTCGAGCCGGGCCGACACGCGCACCTCGCCCTTGGGCGTGAACTTCAGCGCATTGGAGATGTAGTTGCGCAGGATCTGCGACAGCTTGCGGTCGTCCGTGTACAGCTTGTTGACGCCCTGCGGCTCCTCGAAGATCAGGTTCACCGCCGGGTTGGTGAGCACCGGCTTGAACATGCCGCGCAGGGCCGAGAACAGGTCGACCATCTCGAACCACGCCGGCGAGATCTCGACGCGGCCGGCCTCCACCTTGCCCAGGTCCAGCAGGTCGTCGACCATCTCGGCGAATTCCGTGGCGTTCTGCTGGATGAAGTTGACCTGCCTTTCCTGTTCCCCGGTCAGCGGGCCGTCGACGCGATCGAGCAGCAGCCGCGTGATGCTGCGGATCGAATTGATCGGCGTGCGGAACTCGTGGCTCATGTAGGCCAGGAAGCGGCTCTTGAGCTCGGTGGCCTGGCGCAGCTGGTCGGCCTGGGCGTCCAGTTCGGCGTAGAGCGCGAGCACGCCCCGGTTGGTCTCCTCGAGCTCCATGCGCAGGTCGTGCGACTCGCGCCGGCTCTCTTCCAGGGCGGAAGCCAGGTCCTTGGGGGTCTCGGAAGACATCGTTCAGTCCTTGCGCCGCAAAACGGCCACGGTCGCGTCGTCGCGCCCACGGCAATGGTCGCGCGCCAGCAGCGCGGCGGCAAGTGCCGGATCGCGCCCCAGCACCGGCACCAGCAGGTCGGGCGCCCAGCGGGTCTCGATGCCGTCGCTGCTGGCCACCAGCAGCGCATGCGGCGGCCAGGCCGTGGAGACCTCCTCCGGGGAGCGGATGGTGACGCCGGCCGTGCCGTGCTGGGACAGGATGGTGCGGTCGGACACGCCGGAGACCACCCGGGCCACCACGTTGCCCGCGCCGATGCTGCGGATGGTGCCGGCCGCGGCGTCGGCGTGCAGCACCATCAGGGCGGCGCCGCGCGTGCTGCGCAGCCGCGCGTGCAGGCGCTGCAGCATCAGGCGCAGGTCGAGGAACGGGTCCTCGGCGAAAGCCACCAGGGCGGCACTCGAAGCCTCGGCCGCATCGGGCCCGTGGCCGAGGCCGTCGGCCACCAGCAGGGCGGCGCGGTCGCCGTCGAGGGCGAAGCCCCACGCATCGCCGCAGACCTGCTCGCCGCGCGCCATCAGCGCGACCGCTCCGGTGCAGACCGCGGCGGGTGCGAGCTCCGGCGCACGTTCGGCGCGCACGCGGGCGACGATCACCGTGCCGCCCGGCACGCTCGAGTGCACATCGAAGTGCTGCGCGAGCCGGCGCACCGCGCCCAGGCCGGTGCCGGGCGTGCCGCCGGTGGAAAAACCATCGTGCAGGGAACGATCGAGATCGGGAATGCCGGGGCCGTCGTCGACGGCGATCACTTCCACCTCGCCGCGGGCCGGATCGGAGCGCAGCCAGAGGCGCCCGTGCTTCGCGTGCCGCAGCAGGTTGTTGGCCAGTTCGGTGACGACCAGGGCGAGGCGGCCGGCCTCGACGTCGTCGAAGCCGCACTCGCCGGCGAGGAGGGCCGCATGGCGTCGCGCCTCTCCCACACGGCTGGCATCCCCGATCGGAAAAGCCGTGTGCGAGGCGCCAAGGATCATTTCCACCGGGTGATGCTCACGCGCGTGCCCTGCCCCGGAACGGACTGCAGGTCGAATTCATGCACGAGGCGCTTGCTGCCGGGAAGGCCCAGGCCCATGCCGCCGCCGGAAGTCCAGCCGTCGGTGAGGGCCAGCTTCATGTCCGGGATGCCCGGCCCGGTATCCTCGAAGTGCAGGCGCAGGCCGCGCCGGATGCCGTCGTCCAGCAGCTCCCAGCGCATGTCCCCGCCGCCGCCGTGCACGAAGGTGTTGCGCGAGAGTTCGCTGGCCGCGGTGATCATCTTGGTCTGGTCCACCAGCGAGAACTTCAGCTGCTGGGTGAGCGCGCGCACCTTCTGGCGGCTGGCGACGATGTCTTCCTCGGAGCGCAGCGGTACGGATCCCTGGGCTTCTTCAGCGGGCAAGGAATTTCTCCTTGCGGTTCTGCGCGAGGAGTTCCAGGCCGCGCTCGACGTTCAGTGCCGTGCGCACGCCTTCCAGGGACAGGCCGAGTTCGACCAGGGTGATGGCGACGGCCGGCTGCATGCCCACCACCACCGTCGTCGCATCGAGGATGCGCGAGATGCCGGAGATGCTGGCCAGCATGCGGCCGACGAAGGAGTCGACGATCTCGAGTGCCGAGATGTCGATCAGCACGCCCTTGGCGCCGCTGGAGGCGATCTTGTTGGCGAGGTCGTCCTGCAGGGCCAGGGCCATCTGGTCCTGCATGTCCAGCTGGATGGTGACCAGCAGGGTCCCGCCCATCTGCAGGATCGGAATGCGGTACATCGCCGCCCTACTTGTTGCGCGTGACCGTGAAGCCCTGCTGCGCCATCGCGAGCTCCAGCGCGTCGGCCAGCGAGGACTTGGACGCGATGCCCTGCAGGTCGATGCCCAGGTGCACGATGGTCTGCGCGATCTGCGGGCGGATGCCGCTGATGATGCATTCGGCGCCCATCAGGCGGATCGCGCTCACGGTCTTGAGCAGGTGCTGCGCCACCAGCGTGTCCACCGTGGGCACGCCGGTGATGTCGATGATGGCCAGGCGCGAGCCGGTCTCGACGATCTTCTCCAGCAGCGTCTCCATCACGATCTGCGTGCGGCTCGAATCGAGGGTGCCGATCATGGGCACGGCCAGCACGCCCTCGAACAGCTTGATCACGGGCGTGGACAGCTCCAGAAGGTCCTGCTGCTGGCGCTTGATGATCTCCTCGCGCGTGTGCTGGTAGGTGGCCACGGTCCACTGCGCCATGCGGTCGACCAGCGCGGACACCACCCACACGATCCCCATCTGGTGCACGCCGTCGGAGGAGAACTTCTGCTGGATCAGCTTGAAGACGGGCCGCTTGAAGGCCAGCACGAACACGCTGGTGTCGCCCGCCGACTGGCCCTGTGCGGCGCGCGAACGCGAAAGCGCTTCCAGCACCTGGCGCAGGCTGCCCCAGGCCGCTGCCTGGAACTGGTCGGGGTCGCCGCCGGCCTGCAGCGCTTCGCGCAGCGCGCGCAGCATGTCTTCGGCTTCGCCGCGCATCGCCCGCCGGTTGGCGTCGGTGATGCGGGTGGAAGCCGCGCCGGCCTCCTGCTGCCACTCCGTCAGGATCTGGTCTTCGTGCTGCGAGATGAGTTGCAGCACGGCCTCGGTTTCTCTGCTCATTGGAATCGTCCGCCGGCGTTTCTGAGGAGGGCCATTATGGGCATTGCGGTCGAGCTCGGTCTGTAGGAGGGCGCCGACAGACTTTCTGCTTCAGGCCAGGAGTGCCGGCAGATGTGCCATGTCTGTGAATACGATGTGCGCGCCGGCCCCGCGCAGCAGGTCCGGCGCGTCGTGGCCCGCCTCGGGCGGGCTGTAGCCGAAGACGGTGGCGCCCGCGGCCACCCCTGCTGTCACCCCGGTGACTGTGTCCTCGACCACGGCGCAGCGCGGCGCGGTCACGCCCAGCGGCGGCATCGCGGCGAGATAGACGTC
Source organism: Ramlibacter sp. (assembly GCF_036383835.1). Lineage (GTDB taxonomy): Bacteria > Pseudomonadota > Gammaproteobacteria > Burkholderiales > Burkholderiaceae_C > Ramlibacter. The sequence continues at coordinate 28,114 of NZ_DASVNN010000022.1, read as the reverse complement.
GGGCGCGGGCTTGGAGCGCGGCATCTCGTGCCCGCTGAAGATGCGGCCCTCGAACCAGGGCATCAGCCCGCACTTCACCAGCTGCATCTCCACCTTCCAGCGGTCGGCGCCGGAGCAGCAGGCGATGCGGCCCTGCACGCCGTCGCTGATCCGGGCCACGGCTTCGGCCACGTTGGGGATCGGCCGCACGCCCGCCAGCAGCATCGTGTTGCGCTTCTCCCGGAAGCGCGCCATCCACTCCTCGGTGAGCGGCCGGCCGGTGTTGGCCTCGATCAGGGCCTGTTCGTCGCGCACCGCCTTGCCGAGGAAGATGCGCATGCACTCGCGCGGGCTCAGCGTCCAGCCGAGTTCCTCGAGCATGTCGCGCAGCACGCCATTCGTGATGCGCTCGCTGTCGACCAGCACGCCATCGCAGTCGAAAAGCACCGCGTCGAATCTCACTCGTCGTTCTCCTTGGACGGCCGAGGTTACAGCAGGTCGCCGTCGACGTAGAACCAGCGGCCCTGCTCCTGCGCGAATCGGCTGCGCTCGTGCAGCCGGTGCGCGCGGCCCGCCAGGCGCGAGCGCGCGACGAACTCCACCTCGGCGCGCTGCCCACCGGTGACGCGGTGCATGCGCACCTCGAGCCCCAGCCACTTGAGCCCGGGTTCGAAGTCGACCTGCGGCGGGCGGGTGGACGGATGCCAGGTGGCCAGCAGGTAAGGCGCATCCTCGCGCACGAAGGCGCTGTAGCGCGAGCGCATGAGCGATCCGGCGTCGGGCGCGGGCGTTGCGTCGAAGTGGCCGAGATAGCGGCCGCAGCACTGGGCAAAAGGCACGGGCCGCCGCTTCGCATCGAGGCGGCCGCAGGGGCACGCCGGTTCGGTGGAGCTCAGGGCTGGGAGGCGGCCGGCTGCGGCCGCGCGCCCATCTTGCCGGTGCCGGCGACCGGTTCGGCGCCGCCGACCTTGTCGAGCCACAGGATGAAGCGGCCCGTTTCCTTCTCGTCGAAGATGGTGTCGGCGCCCAGGGCGTAGCAGTGCTCGCGCAGGTTGTCCGTCACGCAGTTGGAGAGCACCGAGATCAGCCCGCCGACGTGGCGCTCGCGCGCGTAGCGGATCACGTGCGTGCCGTCGCCCTCGTCCAGCACGAGGTCCATCACCGCGACGTCCCAGGCTTCCGGATGTTCCTGCAGCCAGCCCCAGGCCTCGGCTTCGGTGTTGGCCGTGGCCACCAGCTGGAAGTCGCCGCTGGACGAAAACAGGTCCACCACCAGTTCGCGCAGGCGCCTGCGGTCGGCGACGAGGAACACGCGCTGTTTCATGGGTGGGGAGGTCTCCGGGCTTGGCCGCCAGTGTGGCACAGATGGGCCGGCAGGTGTACCGGGCCCATCCGCATGGCGGATGCTCAGGCCAGCGCCCGCTGGATCAGGATCTTCTGCACGTCCGAGGTGCCTTCGTAGATCTGGCACACGCGCACGTCGCGCCAGATGCGCTCCACCGGGAAGTCGCTGACGTAGCCGTAGCCGCCGAGCGTCTGGATCGCGGCGCTGCACACCTGCTCCGCGATCTCGCTGGCGAACAGCTTGGCCATCGCGGCTTCCTTCAGGCAGGGCTTGCCGGCGTCGCGCAACGCGGCGGCGTGCCAGATCAACTGGCGTGCGGCCTCGAGCTGCGTCGCGCAGTCGGCGAGCCGGAAGCCCACGGCCTGGTGGTGGAAGATCGCGGTGCCGAAGCTCTCGCGCTCCTTGGCGTACTGCAAGGCGACCTCGAAGGCACTGCGCGCCATCCCCAGGCTCTGGGCCGCGATGCCGATGCGGCCGCCTTCGAGCGCCGACAGCGCGATGCGGTAGCCCTCGCCCTCCTCGCCGATCAGGTTCTCCGCCGGAATGCGGCAGTCCTCGAAGCGGATCTGCGCGGTGTCGCTGGAGTGCTGGCCCACTTTCTCTTCGAGCCGCGCGACGACGTAGCCGGGCGTGTCGGTCGGCACCAGGAAGGCGCTCATGCCGCGCTTGCCGGCGCCCTTGTCGGTGACGGCGATCACGATCGCCAGCTGGCCGTTCCGCCCGCTGGTGATGAACTGCTTGACGCCGTTGAGGACGTAATCATTGCCTTGCCGCGTGGCCGTGGTTCGCAGCGCCGAAGCGTCGCTGCCCACGTGCGGCTCGGTGAGGCAGAACACGCCGAGCAGCTCGCCTTGCGCCAGTCGCGTCAGCCATTTCTTCTTCTGCGCCTCGTTGCCGTAGCGCATGAGGATCGCGTTCACCGGGCAGTTGGTGACGCTGATCGCGGTGCTGGTGCCGCCGTCGCCGGCGGCGATCTCCTCCAGCACCACGGCCAGCGTCAGGTAGTCGAGCCCCGCGCCGCCGTGCTCCTCCGGCACGCAGATGCCGTAGCAGCCCAGCGCCGCGAGGCCCCGGTGCGCCTCGTGGGGGAAGGTGTGCTCGCGGTCCCAGCGCGGGGCATGGGGCCACAGCTGCTCGCGCGCGAAGTCGCGCACGGCGTCACGGATCATTTCCTGGTCGGGGTTCAGCAGCATCGTGCGTTCACCACGCGAGCGTCTGGCCGTCGTGGTCGAGGAAGGCGCCTTGCTGGCGCGGGGACAGGTTTGCGATCGTGCGGCGCATGTCCGCCACGCTGGCTTCCACCTTCAGCGGCGCTTCGCTGCCGCCCATGTCGGTCTGCACCCAGCCGGGATTGATCGCTACGAAAGTGGCCTTCGGGTAATCGGGCTGGGCGGAGGCCACGGCCATGTTCAGGGCCGCCTTGCTGGTGCGGTAGACCCAGCCGAAGCTGCTGGCTACATCCGTGATCTGGCCCATCTGGCTGGTGACGAAGACGAACCTGCCGCCGGCGGCTTCCACCAGCGGCGCGACCTGCGGGATCGCCTGCATCGCCCCCAGCACGTTGGTGTGCATGGTGCGGTCGAACTCGGCACGCGACGGCGGCTCGGTGGCGCCGCCGCGCGTGTAGACGCCGGCCACGTACAGCGCGACGTCGAGCTTCTCGCCATCGAGCTGCCACCCCAGGCCGCTGATGCTGGCGGGGCCGGTGACGTCCAGCTTCAGCGGCTTCGCGCCGAGTTCGGCGAGGCGCTGCAGCCCTTCGGCGTCGCGCGCGGTGGCGATCACGGCATCGCCGGCCGCGCGGTACTGGCGGACGAATTCGAAGCCGATGCCGCGCGAGGCGCCGAGGACGAGGACTTTCAAACGAGCTCGAGCGCCACGGCCGTGCCTTCACCGCCGCCAATGCACAACGTGGCGATGCCGCGCTTGCCGCCGCGCGCCTTCAGCGCGTGCAGCAGCGTCACCATGATGCGGGCGCCGGAAGCGCCGATCGGGTGGCCCAGGGCGCAGGCGCCGCCGTTGACGTTGACGATGTCGTGCGCGACCTTCAATTCCTCCATCAGCGCCATGGGCACGACGGCGAAGGCCTCGTTCACTTCCCACAGGTCGACGTCGCCGACCTTCCAGCCCGTCTTCGCCAGCAGCTTCTGCGTGGCGCCGACCGGCGCGGTGGTGAACCACTCGGGTTCCTGCGCGTGCGTGGCGTGGCCAACGATGCGCGCCAGCGGCTTGACGCCAAGTCGCTTCGCGGTGCTCTCGGTCATCATCACCAGCGCCGCGGCGCCGTCGTTGATCGAGGACGAGGACGCGGCCGTGATCGTGCCGTCCTTCTTGAAGGCGGGCTTGAGCTGCGGGATCTTGTCCAGCTTCACCTTGCCGGGGCCCTCGTCGATCGAGACCACGGTTTCGCCGGCGCGGGTCTTCACCGTCACCGGCGTGATCTCGGCGGCGAAGGCGCCCGATTGCGTGGCGGCCTGCGCGCGCTTGACCGAGGTCATGGCGAACGCATCCTGCGCCTCGCGCGAGAACTTGTACTTCGCGGCACAGTCCTCGCCGAAGGTGCCCATGGAGCGGCCCGGCTCGTAGGCGTCCTCCAGGCCGTCCAGCATCATGTGGTCGTACACCTTGTCGTGGCCCATGCGGTAGCCGCCGCGGCCCTTGAGCAGCAGGTAGGGCGCGTTGGTCATGCTCTCCATGCCGCCCGCCACCATGATTTCGTGCGTGCCGGCCAGCAGCATGTCGTGCGCGAACATGGCGGCCTTCATGCCGGAGCCGCACATCTTCGACAGCGTGACGGCGCCCGAGCTCTTGGGCAGGCCCGCCTTGAAGGCGGCCTGGCGCGCCGGCGCCTGGCCCTGGCCCGCCATCAGGCAGTTGCCGAACAGCACTTCGCCGACCGCGTCCGACGGGATGCCGGCGCGCTCGACGGCGGCGCGGATCGCGGCACCGCCCAGGTCGTGCGCGGCCAGCGTGGAGAAGTCGCCCTGGAAGCCCCCCATGGGGGTGCGGGCGGCGCCGACGATGACGATGGATTCAGCCATGGTGTTCACTCCTTAGTAGACGGTCGAAAGGACGGGGCCGCGCTCTTCATCGGCGATGCGGCGGATGTATTGCTGGAATTCGGGGTCCTCGCCGCGCAGCAGCAGCGGCAGGGCGTTGTGGAAATCCTCGCGGCGGCACCACTCGCGCATGTAGTCGTCCCAGCTGTTCCAGCGGCGCGCCTCGGTCTCGCCCATCGCGGGCTTGAAGGCCACGAGGTAGGCGCGTTCGAACAGCGAGATCAGCATATCGAAGATGACCAGCATGCGCTCGCGCTGCTCGGCCGTGGGGTTTTCCAGCGGTTCGTTGCTGCGCAGGTGCAGGTCGGGATGGGCCAGCACGATCCTGAGGAAGTCGTTGTACGCGTCGGAGAGCAGCTGGTAGGCCTCCTCCTCCTCGTTGTCCCTTTCCTTGCGCTGCTCCCAGGCGAAGAACAGGATCGCGAAAGGCAGGCCCAGCGCGGTGACGATGAAGCTCGCGACCTCCCAGAAGCCGCGCCATGACTCGCTCATCGCGCCCTCCGGATCCAGGCGTCGATGTCGCCCACCACCCGCTCTTCGAGGCCGTTGTAGCCGTGGTAGGCGAAAGCCTCGCAGGGCGGACCTTCGCTGCGCCCGCCGGTGTACGTGAGCAACTCGCTGCGGCCGGCGGGCAGCTTCGCCATCAATTCCGGAAGGCGCGCCGGCGGGCACACCCCGCACGCATCCTGCGCGTGGTGCGTCACGAGCACCGGGATGCGCAGCTTCGCGAGCTCCATCTGCTGCACCGGCATCGCGGTCGAGGTGCCGAAGCGGCTGCTGTCCAGGATGGTGGAAGTGAGCACCAGGCCGTCGGGGGCCGCATCGCCTTCGGCGCGCACCGCGGTGTTCGCGGCGGACTGCGTGCCGCGGCTCGTTCCCACCAGCCATACCGGCTTGCCGAAGCTGCGCCGCGCCCAGGCGATCGCGGCGCCGATGTCGATGGCGTGCTCCGCCGTCTCGCGGAAGTCGCCGCGCAGCTCGGTGCGGTCGCTCGGCACGTCGACCAGCACCGCGGCGAGGCCCCGATCGACGAACAGCGCGCGCGAGCGCACCAGGAAGTTGCCGTCGCGCCGGATGTCGCCGTTGCCGAGGATGCCGATGCGCCCGCCGCCGCCGGAAAGCAGCACGACGACCGCATGCGGCTCACCGGTGGGGCGCAGCACCAGCAGGCGCTCCGTCACGCCGCTGCGCGTCGGCAGGTCGACGACCTCCGCCTTCTGCGCGGCGGCGACGCCGCAGGCGAGTACGAACGCGAGCCCCGCCAAGAGGCGCCTCACGCGACCACCTCCGCCGCCCGCGTTTCCGCACCCTGCTGCCGGCGCGCGAAGCGCTTGCCGCGTTCATAGGGAAAGATGTCGAAGACGTGGCCGGCCAGGATGCGCTCCTGGTGCGACTGCCAGAAGGCGGCATCGAGCAGGTCGGCGTGGTGCTTCAGGAAGACCTCGCGCACCGCCGGATTCCCTAGCAGGAAGGGTTCGAAGGTCTCCGGGAAGACGTCCCTGGGGCCGACCCGGTACCAGACCTCCCCCGACATCTCCTCCTCCTCGGTGCGCGCCTGCGGCACCTTGCGGAAGTTGCAGTCGGTGAGGTACTCGATCTCGTCGTAGTCGTAGAACACGACCTTGCCGTTGCGCGTGACGCCGAAGTTCTTCCACAGCATGTCGCCGGGGAAGATGTTGGCGGCGATGAGGTCCTTGATCGCGTTGCCGTACTCGATCACCGCGCGTTCGACCTGGCCCGTTTCGCCGGCCTCGAAGGCCTCCTGCAGGTAGATGTTCAGCGGGATCATGCGGCGCTCGATGTACAGGTGCTTGATGACCACCTCCTCGTGGCCGTCGCCGTCGCGGTCCCCGATCTCCAGCTGGCTCGGCGCAAGCGCGCGGATCTCCTCGATCAGCGCGTCCTCGAAGCGCTCGCGCGCGAAGGCCACCTCGCTGTATTCCAGCGTGTCGGCCATGCGGCCTACCCGATCGTGCTGCTTCACCAGCAGGTACTTGCCCTGCACCTGCTGGCGGCTGGTGTCCTTCTGCGGCGGATACCAGTCGCGGATCACCTTGAACACGTAGGGGAAGGACGGCAGGTCGAACACCAGCATCACCATGCCCTTGATGCCGGGCGCGATGCGGAACTTGTCGCTGGAGTGCTTCAGGTGGAAGAGGAAGTCGCGGTAGAACAGCGTCTTGCCCTGCTTGGCGAGCCCCAGTGCGCTGTACAGCTCGCCGCGCGGCTTGCGCGGCATCAGCGTGCGCAGGAACTGCACGAAGGCCGCGGGGGTCTCCATGTCCACCATGAAGTAGGCCCGGGCGAAGGAGAACAGCATCTGCAGTTCGTCCTCGCCGAACAGGCAGGCGTCGATCACCAACCCGTTCCTGCCATGAAGGACAGGCAGCGCGAACGGCAGTTCGGAAAAACCGTTGATGATCTTGCCGACGACGTAGGCGCCCTTGTTGCGGAAGAACAGGGACGACAGCACCTGGATCTGGAAGTTGGCGCGCAGCTTCACCTGGTGCAGGCGCGCGCCTATCGCCTCCACCACGAAGCCGGCGTCGCGGTCCAGGTCCTCGAAAGGCACGCGCAGCTGGAAGTTGTCGACGATGCGCACGATGTTCTCGCGCAGCGTCTCCGCCATCGGGTAGTAGGAACGGTAGGTCGGCCTGGCCGCCGGCTCGTCGTTCTCGATGTACTCGGTGCTGACCGCCGGCCGCACGAAGATGAAGTCGTTGTGGAAGTAGGTGCGGTGCAGGATCTTGGTGGTCACCGAGTTGAAGAAGGTCTCGGCGCACTCCGGCTGGTGGTGGTCCACCAGCAGGCCGATGTAGTGCAGCTTCGCCTGGTGCCACACCTCCATCGGCTGCTCGCCGGCCTTGAACTCCTTTTCCAGCCGCTGCACGGCCTCGCGCACCCGCAGGTCGTAGAACTCGATGCGTTCGCGCTGGGCGCGCTGCTGGCCGTGCCAGTCGGCCGTCTCGAAGCGGTGCTTGGCGCGCGCGGACTCGGTGCGGAACAGCCGGTAGTGCCGGTTGAAGCCGTCGAGCATCGCCTGGGCGATGTCGTAGGCGAGCGGCGAGTCCAGGCGCTGGGGGAACATGGTCCGCTAGCGGTGTTTCGCCATCACCGCTTCGATCGCGGCCCGATATTTGCCCTCGATCGACTCGGTGCTGTCGACCGTCATGTTCAGGTCCTGCAGCAGGCCGTCGTGCACGCCGAAGGCCCAGCCGTGGATGCTGACGTTCTGGTTCTTGGCCCAGGCGTCCGTCATCACCGTGCTGACGCAGATGTTGATCACCTGCTCGATCACGTTCAGGTCGACCAGGGCATCGCCGCGCTTGTCCGGATCGATGTTCTCGAGGATGCCGCGATGGCGGTCGCGCACGTCCTGGATGTGGCGGATCCAGTTGTCCGCGAGCCCCACGCGGGTGTTGTTCAGCGCCGCGAGCACGCCGCCGCAGCCGTAGTGCCCCACCACCATGATGTGTTCCACCTTCAGCATCTCCACCGCGAACTGGATGGCCGAGAGCGCGTTGAGGTCGGAGTGGACGACGACGTTCGCGACGTTGCGGTGGACGAAGACCTCGCCGGGTTCCAGGCCCGTGATCTGGTTCGCGGGCACGCGGCTGTCGGAACAGCCGATCCACATGAACTTGGGTTTCTGCTGCTGCGTGAGCCCGCTGAAGAAACCGGGGCGGGCGCGCTCCATTTCCGCGGCCCAGTTGCGGTTGTGGGTGAAGAGGTCCTGGATGTTCGGCATGCGGCTATTGTCCTCTTCCGTGCGCGCGGAGGGCTTACATCGTCTCCGCGAACAACTCGCGGCCGATCAGCATGCGGCGGATCTCGCTGGTGCCGGCGCCGATCTCGTACAGCTTGGCGTCGCGCCACAGGCGGCCGAGCGGGAATTCGTTGATGTAGCCGTTGCCGCCGTAGACCTGGATGCCTTCACCGGCCATCCAGGTGGCCTTCTCGGCGCAGTACAGGATGACGGAGGCGCAGTCCTTGCGCACCTGCCGTACGTGATCGCTGCCGAGCATGTCGAGGTTCTTGCCGACCTGGTAGCAGTAGGCGCGCGACGCCTGCAGGATGGTGTACATGTCGGCGACCTTGCCCTGGATGAGCTGGAACTCGCCGATGCTCTGGCCGAACTGCTTGCGGTCGTGGATGTAGGGCACCACGTTGTCCATGACCGCCTGCATGATCCCGATCGGGCCGGCGGCCAGCACGGCGCGCTCGTAGTCGAGGCCGCTCATGAGCACCTTGGCGCCGCCGTTCACCGCGCCCAGGATGTTCTCCGCCGGCACCTCCACGTCCTGGAACACCAGTTCGCCGGTGTGGCTGCCGCGCATGCCCAGCTTGTCGAGCTTCTGCGCGATCGAGAAGCCCTTCATGCCCTTCTCGATCAGGAAGGCGGTGACGCCGCGCGCGCCCAGTTCGGGCTCGGTCTTGGCGTAGACCACCAGCGTGTCGGCGTCGGGACCGTTGGTGATCCACATCTTGCTGCCGTTCAGGACGTAGTAGCCGCCCTTGTCCTCGGCGCGCAGCTTCATCGAGATCACGTCGCTGCCCGCGCCCGTTTCGCTCATGGCCAGCGCGCCGACGTGCTCGCCGGACACCAGCTTGGGCAGGTACTTCCGGCGCTGCGCGTCGCTGCCGTTGCGCTTGATCTGGTTCACGCACAGGTTGCTGTGCGCGCCATACGAAAGCCCCACCGATGCCGACGCCCGCGAGATCTCCTCCATCGCCAGCATGTGCGCGAGGTAGCCCATGTTGGCGCCGCCGAACTCCTCGGGCACGGTGATGCCCAGCACGCCAAGCTCGCCCATCTTGCGCCACAGGTCCATCGGGAACTGGTCGCTGCGGTCGATCTCCGCCGCGCGCGGTGCGATCTCGGCCTGCGCGAAGGCCTGCACGCTGTCGCGCAGCGCCTCGAGGTCCTCGCCGAGGCCGAAGTTCAGGCCGGGTAGTTGCATGGCTGTCTCCTGGTGTTCAGTGCTTGATGGCGTCGCGGCCGGTGATCGTCATGAGCGTCGCGCCCAGGGTGGCGATCAGCTTCTCGCGCCCCTGGTGCAGCGCGTAGGCGCGGCCTTCGGTGACGCTGATGGTGCGGCCCGGCTTGACCACGAGCCCTTCCATGCGGAAGCGCTCGCCCTGCGCGGGCGCGAGCAGGTTGATCTTGAATTCGATGGTGAGCACGCCGGCGTCGGCCGGCATCAGCGTCGACGCCGCATAGCCGCAGGCAGAGTCGAGCGCGGTGGCCACCATGCCCGCGTGCAGGAAGCCGTGCTGCTGGGTGAGCGCCTGCTGCCAGGCCAGCTCGATCACCACCCGGCCGGGCGCGATGTCGGCCAGGGAGGCGCCGATGGTGCGCATGGCGCCCTGCTTGTCGAAGCTGGCGCGCACCCGCCCGGCGAAGGCGGGATCCTGCGGTTCGAAGCGCTGGGCGTCCATGGGCCTGGAGTTGACGTTGACGTAAACGTCAATTATGCCCTGACCTTGTCCTTGTCGATGCGGGCCAGCAGGGCGCGGGCTTCCTTCTCGTGGGTCCGCACCTCGTCCAGGTTGGCCTGCAGTTCCGCCATCTGTTCTTCCAGCTGCTGCCGGTGCTGGGCGAGGATGGTGAGGAACTTGCGCAGCTGCGGGCCGGTGTCCCGCGGGCTGTCGTACATGTCGATGATGTCCTTGGCCTCGGTGAGCGAGAGGCCCAGGCGCTTGGCCCGCAGGGTGAGCTTCAGCCGCGTGCGGTCGCGCGGGCTGTAGATCCGGTTGCGGCCGCCCGGTCCGGAGCGTTCCGGCTGCAGCAGCCCCATGTCCTCGTAGAAGCGGATCGCGCGGGTGGTCAGGTCGAACTCGCGCGCCAGGTCGCTGATCGTGTAGGTATGGGAAGTGGATGCAGCCATGGGGTTGTATGCCGGGAGACAGCCGGCCCGCGGGGGCCTGCCTACAATGGGCCGATTACATCTGACGTTTACGTCAACGTCAATCGTCCGCCGCCATGAACCTCCTCGAACGCGAACTGCAGTACCCGCTGGACGACACCCTGCCCGCTCCCGGCGCCACGATCGAGGTGGCGCCCGGCGTGCGCTGGATCCGCATGGCCCTGCCTTTCGCGCTGGACCACATCAATCTCTGGCTGCTGCGCGACCGGCTCGACGGGCGCGAGGGCTGGACGGTCGTCGACTGCTGCATCAGCCGCGACGAGGCGAAGGCGCAATGGGAGCAGGTGTTCGCGAACGAGCTGCAGGGGTTGCCCATCCTGCGGGTGATCGTGACGCACATGCATCCGGATCACCTCGGCCTGGCGCACTGGCTGTGCGAGCGCTGGAGCACGCCGGAGCGCGAGTGCCGGCTGTGGATCAGCGCCACCGACTACAACGCGGCGCGGCTGGCGTCGCAGAGCACGACCGCTTTCGGCGGCGAGGGTTCGGCTGCGTTCTTTGCCTCGCACGGGCTGGCCGATCCGGAGTCCCTCGAGAAGATCCGCGGCCGGGCGAACTACTACACGGGTCTCGTGCCGGCGCTGCCGCCGCGCTTTCGCCGCCTGCGCGACGGCGAGTCGATCGCCATCGGCGGGCGCAACTGGCGCTGCATCAGCGGCTACGGGCACGCGCCGGAGCACATCGCGCTGTACTGCGACGAACTGCGGGTGCTGGTGAGCGGCGACATGATGCTGCCGCGCATCTCCACCAACGTCAGCGTGTACGAGGTCGAACCGGAGGCCGATTCGCTGGCGCTGTTCCTGGAATCGATCGACAAGTTCGCGCCGCTGCCGCAAGACACCCTGGTGCTGCCGTCGCACGGCAAGCCGTTCCGGGGGTTGCATGCGCGGATCCGGCAACTGCACGAGCACCATCGCGACCGGCTGGCGGAAGTGATGGAAGCCTGCGGCGAAAAACCGTGTTCGGCGGCGGAGATGCTGCCGGTGCTGTTCAAGCGGAAGCTGGATCTGCACCAGACGACGTTCGCGATGGGCGAGTCGATCGCGCATCTGCATGCGCTGTGGCATGCGGGGAAGTTGAAGCGCGTGCGGGATGCCGGCGGCGTGTGGCGGTTTTCGGCGGTTTCGTAGGCTGGGGTGGAACCCCAGCGTGTGCGGTAGCTGGGGTTCCACCCCAGCCTACAGGCGCCGGCGCTACCAGGCCGGCAGCGCCTCGTCCTTCAGCTGCCCGCGCAGCTCCGGGTAGTTCGGCACCACCGACTTCACCGTCTCCCAGAACCGCGGGCTGTGGTCCATCACCCGCAGGTGGCTCAGTTCATGGGCCACCACGTAGTCGATCACCGCCAGCCGGAAGTGCACCAGCCGCCAATTGAGGCGAATGGAGCCGTCGCTGTGCGCCGTGCCCCACAGCGTGCCGGCGCTGGACAGCGTCAGCTTGCGCCACTCCACCTTCAGCATCGGCGCGTAGTGATTCAGGCGGTCCGTGAACAGTTTCTTCGCCTGCCGCATCAGCCAGGCCTGCACCGCGTCGCGGATCTGCGCGGGCGACGCGCTGTGCGGCAGGCCGATGTGCAGCGTGGTACGCGGCACGCCGGGCAGCGCATCCGCGGCCGTGTTCAGGACGCCGCCGGTCTCGCGGAAGTCATGGCGCGGATCGAGCACCAGGATCACCGGCTCGCCGAGGAACGGGAAGGTCGCGCCCTCCTTCCACTCGACGCGCGCCGCCTCGATGCGCTGCTGCCGCTCGCGCGCCGCTTCCAGCTTGTTCACGATCCAGCGGGCCTTGCCGCGGATCGCCTGCTCCACCTCGCCGAGCGGCACCCAGCGCGGGGCGCTGACCACCAGCCCCTCGGGGCCGACGGAGAAGCCGATGTTCTTGCGCCGGGCGCGGCGGAATTCGTAGGCCACCAGCGCGTCGCCGATGCGCGATTCGCGGTTGGCGTCCGGATGGCGGAAGGCCTGCGGCGCGATCAGCCGGTCCAGCGGCTCGCCGGGAATGCGTTCGATCGGACCGGTGGGGAGGGCGGGTGCCGCCGCCGGCGGCCTGGTCGCGACCGGCTTGTCTTTCGGCTCGTCGAACAGGTCGAGGAGGAGCTGAAAGGGCGACTGCATGGGCCGCGATTCTAAGGGCGCGGGCGCCCCTGGCCAGCGCGTTTACACCTGCGCGGGCTCGCGGGAGGATTCTTCCACGTAGGCCTCGGGATCGAGGCGGCGCATCTCGCCCTCGATCCAGGCTTCCACCTCGCGCATCAGTTCTTCGGGATTGCGGCCGACGCTCGGGATCGGCTTGCCGATCGACACGTCCACCACCCCCGGATGCTTGATGAAGGACTTGCGCGGCCAGCACTTGGCCGACGCCACCGCGATCGGGATCACCGGCGCGCCGGTCGCCACCGCGAGACGCGTGCCGCCGGACTTGTAGTTGCCGGCCTTGCCGCGCGGGATGCGCGTGCCTTCCGGGAACATGATCACCCACACGCCCTCGGCCAGCAGCCGCTTGCCCTGCTCCACCACCTTGTTGAAGGCCTGCGCCCGCTGGCTGCGGTCGATGTGGATCATGTCCATGCGGCCGATCGCCCAGCCGAAGAAGGGGATGTAGATCAGCTCGCGCTTGAACACGAAGGCGAGCGGATGCGGCATCAGCGTCGGGATCAGGAAGGTTTCCAGCGTCGACTGGTGCTTGGCCAGCAGGATCGCCGGGCTCTTCTTGCCCTCCGGCAGGTTTTCCATGCCGGTCACGCGCACCTGGACGCCGCAGACGATGCGCAGGCCGTCGATCTGCCAGGACAGCCAGCGCTCGGCCTTCCAGTACATCTGCTCGCCGCTGGACCACGCCGAGGACAGCACCATCCAGATGCCCCAGGGGATGACGGTGACGAGCATCCACAGACCGTGGATCAGCGAGCGCAGGTAATGCATGGGCGCGAAGTATCCCTCAGGCGGGCCGCGGCGCGGAACCGCGCGTGACCAGCCAGTCGGCGAAGGCGGAGAGGTCCTTGTGCACGTGGGTGCCGGCCGGAAAGGTGTCGGGCAGCGGCTGGCCGCGCAGCGACTCCGCCTTGCCGGTGAGCACGAGGTGCGGCTGGCAGCCGACGGCCACGCCGGCCTGCAGGTCGCGCGGCGTGTCGCCCACCACGGGCACGGTGCGCAGGTCCACGCCGAAGCGCTCGCCGATCTGCTCGAACAGGCCGGGCAGCGGCTTGCGGCACTGGCAGTGGTCGTCCGGCGTGTGCGGGCAGTAGAAGACCGCATCGACGCGGCCGCCGATCGAGGCCAGCAGCTTGTGCATCTTGAGGTGGATGGCGTTCAGCGCCGCGACGTCGAACAGGCCGCGCCCGAGCCCCGACTGGTTGCTCGCGATCGCCACGTGCCAGCCCGCATGGTTCATGCGCGCGACCGCCTCCAGCGCGCCCGGCAGCGGCTGCCATTCGTCCGGCGCCTTGATGAATTCGTCGCTGTCGACGTTGATGGTGCCGTCGCGGTCGAGGATGACGAGTTTCATCGCGCTTCCTTCACCGCGTTCACTGCGCCAGGCGCGACAGGTCGGCCACGCGGTTCATTGCCTGGTGCAGCGTCGCCAGCAGGCCCAGGCGGTTCAGGCGCAGGTCGGCCTGCTCCGCGTTGACCATCACGCCGTCGAAGAAGGCGTCCACCGGCGCGCGCAAGGCGGCCAGCGTCTGCAGCGAGCCGGTGTAGTCGCCCGATTCGAACTGCGTGCGGGCCTGCGGCGCGATCTTCTGCGTGGCGGCGAAAAGCGCCTTCTCGGCGTCCTCCTGCAGCAGCGGTTCGCTGACGTGGGCGTCGGCCTTCTCGGCCTTCTTCAGGATGTTGCCGATGCGCTTGTTGGCGGCGGCCAGCGCGGGCGCCTCGGGCAGCGCGGCGAAGGCGCGCACCGCGGCCAGCCGCTTGGGCACGTCGCCCAGGCGCGCCGGCGCCAGCGCGAGCACGGAGTCCACTTCCTGGGCGCTGTAACCCTGTTCCCGCAGGGAGACGGCCAGGCGGTCGCTGAAGAAGGGCAGCAAGGCGGACTTCGTGTCGCCGGAGCCCTCCGCGGGCTCGACCGTCGGCGCAGGGAATGCCGCGATGGCCGCATCGATGAGAGCGGGCAGGTCCAGCGGCAGGTTGCGCTCGACCAGCAGGCGGATCACGCCCAGTGCGTGCCGGCGAAGCGCGAACGGGTCCTTGTCGCCGCTGGGCAACTGGCCGATGCCGAACAGGCCCACCAGCGTTTCCAGCTTGTCGGCCAGCGCCAGCACCACGCCGGTGTGGTTGCGCGGCAGCGCATCGCCGGCGAAGCGCGGCTTGTAATGGTCTTCGATCGCGATGGCCACGCCGTCGCGCAGGCCCTCGTGGCGGGCGTAGTAGCCGCCCATGATGCCCTGCAGCTCGGGGAACTCGCCGACCATGTCGGTCAGCAGGTCGACCTTCGCCAGGAGCGCCGCCTGCTTGACCTTGCTGTCGAGCACGTCGAACTGGTCCTTGGCTTCCACCGTGAAGGGCACCGTCGCCATGCGCAGCTGATGGACGATGGAATGCGCGATCGCCTGCACGCGCAGCGCGCGTTCGCCCTGCGTGCCCAGCTTGTTGTGGTACACGACCTTGGCCAGGCCCGGCACGCGCGACTCGAGCGTCTTCTTGCGGTCCTGGTCGAAGAAGAACTTGGCGTCGGCGAGGCGCGGGCGCACCACGCGCTCGTTGCCGCCGACGACCGCGCTCGCATCCTGCGGGCGGATGTTGCTGACCACGAGGAAGCGGTTCGTGAGCTTGCCTTGCGCGTCCAGCAGCGGGAAGTACTTCTGGTTCGCCTTCATCGTGAGGATCAGGCATTCCTGCGGCACTTCGAGGAATTCCGTCTCGAACTGGCAGGTCAGCACGTTGGGGCGTTCCACCAGCGCGGTGACTTCGTCCAGCAGGGCGTCGTCCTCGATCGGGCGAGCGCCGCCGCCGACCGCGGCCGCGGCTGCCTGCAGCTGCCGCGCGATCTCGGCGCGGCGTTCGTCGAAGCCGGCGATCACGGCGCCCTGCTCGCGCAGCACCTGCGCATAGCTGTCGGCGTCCGGCACGGACACGCTCGGCGTGCTCGCTTCGAAGCGATGGCCTTGCGTGGTGCGGCCGGCCTGCAGGCCCAGTGCCTGCACCGGCACGATGTCCTTGCCGTGCAGCGCGACCAGCGCATGCGCGGGACGCACGAACTTCACGTCGCTCCAGCCGTCGGCCAGCTGGTAGGTCATGACCTTGGGGATCGGCAGCTTCGCGATGCTTTCGTTCAGCGCCTTCTGCAGTCCTTCGGCCAGCGTCACCCCCTTGGCGGTGCTGTCGTAGAACAGGGCTTCGGCCTTGCCGTCCATCGCGCGCTTCAGTCGCGGCACGGCGGACGCATCGGTGCCCAGCGCCTGCAGCTTCTTCAGCAGGGCCGGCGTCGCGTTGCCGGACGCGTCGAGGCCGACGCTCACCGGCATCAGCTTCTGCGACACCGGCTTGTCCGCGGCCTGCGCAGCGACGGCGGTGACGTGCGCGGCCAGGCGGCGCGGCGAGGCGAAAGCCGTGAGCTGGGATCCGGGGGTCACGAGGCCCTGCGCCTTCAGCTGCTCCAGCAGCGTGCCGGCGAAGGCATCCCCCAGCTTGCGGAGCGCCTTGGGCGGCAGCTCCTCGACAAACAGTTCGACCAGGAGGTTCTGCACGCTCATCTCAGGCAACCTTCTTCTGCATTTGGGCCACCCACTCGCGCGGCGCCATGGGGAAGCCGAGACGCTCGCGGCTCTCGTAGTAGCTCTGGGCGACGCTGCGCGCCAGGTTGCGGATGCGGCCGATGTAGGCCGCGCGTTCGGTGACGCTGATCGCGCCGCGCGCATCCAGCAGGTTGAAGGTGTGTGCCGCCTTGAGCACCTGCTCGTAGGCGGGCAGCGCCAGCTGCTGCTCCATCAGGTGCTTCGCCTGCTTCTCGTACGCGCCGAAGGCGGTGAACAGGAATTCGGCGTCGCTGTGATCGAAGTTGTACGTCGACTGCTCCACCTCGTTCTGGTGGTACACATCGCCGTACGTCAGGCCTTCGGTCCACTTCAGGTCGTAGACGTTGTCCACGCCCTGCAGGTACATGGCCAGGCGCTCCAGGCCGTAGGTGATCTCGCCCGTGATCGGCTTGCAGTCGATGCCGCCCACCTGCTGGAAATAGGTGAACTGCGTGACTTCCATGCCATTGAGCCAGACTTCCCAGCCCAGGCCCCAGGCGCCCAGCGTCGGATTCTCCCAGTCGTCCTCGACGAAGCGGATGTCGTTCTTCTTGAGGTCGAAGCCGAGCGCTTCCAGCGAACCCAGGTACAGCTCCAGGATGTTGTCCGGCGCGGGCTTGAGCACCACCTGGTACTGGTAGTAGTGCTGCAGCCGGTTCGGGTTCTGGCCGTAGCGGCCGTCCTTGGGCCGGCGGCTCGGCTGCACGTAGGCCGCTTTCCAGGGCTCGGGGCCGAGCGCGCGCAGGAAGGTCGCGGTGTGCGAGGTGCCCGCCCCGACTTCCATGTCGTAGGGCTGGAGCAGCGCGCAGCCCTGGGCGTCCCAGTACGACTGCAGCTTCAGGATGATTTGCTGGAATGTGAGCATAGGCTGCGGGACGGCCAGGGCCGTCCCGGGATGGCGCAGGCCCGGGAGCCCGCGGAACCTTCCATTTTAGGGCTGCGGCCGTGCCCGCCGGCCGCGCCATGCCGCCACGACCGCGGCCATCGACAGCAGCCACAGCGGCCAGAGCCCGAATCGCGACACCCAGTGCGCGAACGGCGTCATTCCGCTGCCGCCTTCCACCTCGCCGAGGAGCACGCCGCGGGTATGCCGCTGCAGCAGGTGCGTGACGCGGCCGAAGCGGTCGATGATCGCCGTCGCGCCGGTGTTGGTGGCGCGGATCATCGGGCGCCGGAACTCCAGCGCGCGCAGCCGGCTGATCTGCAGGTGCTGGTCGATGGCGATGCTGTCGCCGAACCAGGCGATGTTGCTGAGGTTGACGAAGATGGTGGGCGCCGTGGCGGGATCGCGGAAGCGCGCGCCCAGCTCTTCGCCGAAGAGGTCCTCGTAGCAGATGTTGGGGGCGAGACGCTGGCCGGCCCAGGCGAAGGACGGTGGGCCGACATCGCCGCGGTTGAAGTCTCCCAGCGGGATGTTCATCATCCGCGTGAACCACTTGAAGAGCGGCGGGATGAATTCGCCGAAGGGCACGAGGTGGTGCTTGTCGTAGCGGTAGGCCGGCGCGCCCGGCGCGAAGCCCAACGTGGAGTTGGTATAGCCCGTTTCGAAGCTGCCCAGCGGGATGCCCACCAGCGCCGCGCGATCGCCCTGCGCGAAGGCCCCCCGCAAGGCGTCGAAGTAGCCCTCGGGCAGTTGCGGCGGCAGCAGGGGGATCGCCGTTTCCGGCGCCACCACCAGCTGCGCATCCGTTTCGCGCAACGCCTGGCCGTACCAGCCGAGCGCGATCGGGATCCCCGTGCCGCCTTCGAACTTCTCGTCCTGCGGGATGTTCCCCTGCAGCAGCGCCACCGTCAGCTTCGGGCCGGCGCCGGCCTGCGGCACTTGCGCCGCCGTCTGCACGTTGCAGGCGGCCAGCAGGCCGGCACTGGCCAGGACGGCGAGCCAGTAGCGCCAGGAACCACGCGCGGGTCCACGCGCCAGCTGCGATACGAGGCAGGCAAGCCATGCCGCCGCCGCCGACATGCCGTACACGCCGACCCAGGGCGCCAGCGCCGCGAGCGGACCGTCGACGTGCGCGTAGCCACCCGCGCCCCACGGGAAGCCGGTGAACAGGGTGCCGCGCAGCAGTTCCGCGCCCAGCCACAGGCCCGCGAACAAGGCACCGTCGCGCCACGCACGACCGCGCGCGGCCGCTGCGAACAGGGCGCTGGCCAGCGCATAGAAGAGCGCGAGGAAGCCGGCGAGCAGCAGCACTGCGAGCGCGGCCAGCGGCGCGGCCAGCCCGCCGTAGACGTGCATGGAGATGAACAGCCACCAGAAGGTGCCCACCAGCCAGGCCGCGGCGAAGACCCAGCCCAGCGCGGCGGCGCGCTTCCAGGTCGCCGCGCGCGGCAGCAATCCCGCGAGCACGGCCAGCGAGAGCACCTGCATCCACCATTGCGGCTGGCCATTGCCGGGCCAGGCCAGCGACAGCGCCTGCAGCACGCCCGCGGCGGCTGCCAGCACCCACGGTGCGACATTCCTCACGCGCGGCACGCTCAAGCCGCGCTGCCGGTGATTTCGGCGGGAGAGACCTTGAACCAGCGGACCGCGCCGCCCTTGGTGTGCAGCACCACGAACCTGAGGCCGCCGAGCGTGGCCGCCTCGCCGCGCTTGGGCACGTGGCCCATCTCGTGGGCAATCAGGCCGCCGATGGTGTCGAACTCGCGCTCCTCGGCGACTTGGGACAGGTCGACGCCGAAGGCTTCGCTGACGCGGTCGATCGACGTGTCGCCGCTGACGCGGTAGGTGCGGTCGGCCAGGCCGAAGATGTCGCCCTCGTCCTCGACGATGTCGAATTCATCCTCGATCTCGCCGACGATCTGCTCCAGCACGTCCTCGATGGTGATCAGGCCGGCGACGCGGCCGAATTCGTCGATCACGACGGCCAGGTGGTTGCGGTTGCCTCGGAACTCCCGCAGCAAGTCGTTGAGGCCCTTGCTCTCCGGGACGAACACCGCCGGGCGCAGCAGCGCACGCAGGTGGAAGCCGGGCGAGCGCTGCAGCTTCAGCAGGTCCTTCGCGAGCAGGATGCCGATGATGTTCTCGCGGTCGCCCTCGTACACCGGGAAGCGCGAATGCGCCGTGTCGATGACCAGGTGCAGGATCTCGTCGTAGGGCGCGTCGATGTTGACCAGGTCCATCCGCGGCGCGGCGACCATGACGTCGCCCGCCGTGAGCTCGGCCATCTTGATGACGCCCTCGAGCATCACCCGCGACTCGGGGCCGATGATGTCGTTGTCCTCGGCGTCGGCCAGCGTCTCGATCAGTTCCGCCTTGGAGTCCGGACCCGGGTGGATGAACTCGGCGACCTTTTGCAGGAAGGTTCGTTTGTCCTGCTTTTCGTGCGCCGCGCGCGCAGGGTGAGGGTCTGACACAGGCCGTCAGGCGGGAGTGGAGGAGCCCATAGGATAGCGGATTGGCTGGGCTCGCTGGCTCAGCCGGGCGACCGGTCAGCGGCCGCTCTTGCCGCGCGCGTTGCTGGCGCCGCGGCGGATCTCCTGCACGCCGGCGAGGAACTCGAGGAAGTTCTTGGCCTGCTTCTTCAGGCGGTAGTCGGCCTGTGCCACCTGTTCCTCCACCATTTCGCTCACTCGGCTGTCCAGCGTGGCCGGCGGCAGCCGCAGGTAGGCCTCGGTCTCGCTGCCGTCGCGCTCCAGCGTCGCGCCGGCATTGCGCGCGATGCGGATCATGGCCGTGTTCTCGGAGAGCGCATGGATGAACATCAGCTCCACGCCCTCGTTGCGCGCGTGCATGACCGCGCGGTCGAAGAGCCGGCCGCCGTAGCCGCGGCCGCGTGCCTTGCGCAGCACGGAGACGCCGAACTCGGCCCCGGCCGGCGAACCCTCCTCGTGCGGCAGGAAGGCCAGGTGGGCCACCGCCAGCAGTTCGAGCGCGCGGTTGAAGATGCCGAAGATCTCGTCGCGCTCGAAGTCCAGCTGGCCGGCGTAGCGGCGGATCTGCTCGTCGTTCGCCGCATAACCGAAACGCAGGTAGCGGTCCTGCGGATCCAGCGCCAGCAGGTGGCTGGCGATCCGCGCGCGATGCCCCGCACCGAGCGAACGGATCGGGACGCGCCGGCTCGATGTGCTGATGGGTTGCTGCTGCGTCACACCGACAATATAAGGGTTTGCCCGCACCGGGGAAGGTGAAGGGCCTCTGCGGGCGCCGATTGTCCGGCAAGCAGCCATTGGGCTGTTGTCAAACGTCGAGACCATGGATACAACTTGAAATAGGGAGCGTCCTTAAGCAGCCACCATGCCGCCTTTTGCCGTCGACACGTCGCGCTTCACGCGTGCCACCAAGGTCATCGCCGTGGCCGACGTGGTGGAGTCGGTGCGCCTCATGGAACAGGATGAGCAGGAGTTCATCGGACGCTGGCACCGCTTCGTGAACTTCGTGCACGAGCAGGTGCCGCAGGTTTCGGGTCGCCTGCACAAGAGCCTCGGCGACGGGCTGATGCTGGAGTTCTCCGATCCGCATGGCTGCATCCGCGCGGCGCTCGCCATGCAGGCCTGGTTCCACGAAGGCAACCAGGGTCTCCCGCCGGAAGGCCACGTGCACCTGCGCATCGGCGCGCACCTCGCGGACTTCGTCGCCGACAAGTACGACATCTACGGCACCGACGTGAACCTCGCCGCGCGGATCGCCACGCTGGCGGGGCCCGGCGAGATCGTCATCTCCGCCGCCCTGCGGGAGCGCCTGGGACGCAAGCCGGCCTTGCCGCTCGAGGACCTGGGGACCTGCCACCTCAAGCACGTGAAGCGGCCGGTGCACGCGTTCCGCATCGGCCAGGCGGGCGGCGCGCCGGTGATCCCCTCGCTCCCCTTCGAAGCGCGCGGCCTGCGTGCGTCCGTGGCCGTGCTGCCTTTCGCGAGCCATGGGGCAACGGCGGAAGGCAGCGGCGGCGAGACGCTCGCGGACGAACTGGTGGTCGCGCTGGCGAAGAGCGACGTGCTGCAGGTCGTATCGCGCATGACCACCTCGCCCATCGACGCCGCCCGCGACACGCTCGGCAGCGTGCTGGGCCAGGTCGGCGCGGCCTACGTGCTCACCGGCCGCGCCCATCTGCACGGCGGCGAGCTGGCCTTGCATGCCGAACTGGCGGATTCGCGGAGCGGGCTCGTCGTGTGGGCCGAACATTTCACGGCCGCGCCCTGCGTCGCCGGCACCATCGACCCGAGGCTGCTGGCGAAGATCGTACCGGCGGTGCACGCCGCGATCTTCCAGCACGAGGTGGAGCGCGGCACGCAGGGCCCGATGCCTTCGCTGGATGGATCGACGCTGCTGCTGGCCGCCATCGGCCTCATGCACCGGCTTTCGCCCGTGGACATGGAGCAGGCCCGGCTGCTGCTGGATCACCTGACGGACCGGTGGCGCCGGCAGGCGCATGCGCACGCGTGGGTGGCGCACCTGCACCTGCTGCGCGTGCAACAGGCCTTCGCCGGCGTGAGCGGGCACGACCAGGCGCTGGCGCGCGCGCATGCCGCCGCGGCGGTGCAGTACGACCCCTCCTCGCCCGTGGTCCTCGCAATGGACGGCTATGCCTGCGTGCACGGGGCCCGCAACCTGCAGGGCGCGGAAGATCGCTACGCGCAGGCGCTCAGCCTGCGGGGCGACCATTCGATCGCGCTGCTGTTCCAGGCGGAATTGCTCGCGCTGCAGGGCTCCGCCCGGGCCGCGCGGTCGGCGATCGGCCGCGCGATCCAGCATCGCTGCATGGAGCCGCTGCGCTACCTCTACGACGCCGTGGCGGCGTTGACGGCCTGGGCCGACGGCGATCCGGAAGGGGCCATCCCGCTCGCGCAACAAGCGCTGCAGCGCAATCCGCGCTACCTGCCGGCATGGCGGACGCTGGTCGTGTCACAGGTGGAGGCGGAGCGGCTGGGCGAGGCGCGCGCCAGCCAGCAGCGGCTGATGCGCCGGCAGCCTTCCTGCAGCGTTGCAAGTTTCCTGGCGGGCACCGCGATGAGCGAGGAACTGGCCAGTCGCTTCGCGGAAGGCCTGCTGCAGGCGGGCACGCCGCCGGGTTGAGGGCCTTCCGGCTACCAGCGCGCGGGCAGCTTCTTCTTCAGCGTGATCTGCTTGATGCCCAGTTCGACGTAGCCGCCCTTTTCGAGATCCTTCAGCAGCCGGCTGACCATTTCACGCGAGGCGCCCACGCGGCTCGCGATCTGCTGGTGCGTGATCTGCGTGAGTTGCACCGGCGCCTGGCTGCTGGCGGGGCCCCGCTGGCCTTCCAGCGTGTGGATCACGCGGCCGTAGACATCCAGCAAGGCCATCTGCCTCGCCGTCTCGGTGGCGGACCGCGCACGGCGGATGACCTGGGCGACGAGCGCGAACGCGAAGTCGGGTTCGTCGGCCAGGTGCTGCTGCACGGCGGCCCGCGGCACCAGCGAGCACAGGCAGGAATCCAGCGTCATCACCGAAGCGGAGCGCGGGCCGCCATCGAGCGACATCTCGCCGAAGTAGTCGCCGGCGTCGATCGTGCCGTAGGTGATCTCGCGGCCGTTCTCGTCGGTGGCGTAGACCTTCACCTCGCCTTGCAGCAGCACGAACAGCGAGTCGCCCACCTCGCCTTCATTGATGATGATCGTGTTCTTCCGGTAGCTGCGAACGATGCCGCGCCCGGCCAGGCGGCCGATGGCGGGCTCGAGTTTGGCGATCAGCCTGTCCTGTTCCATGGCTGTCCGGGACACGTTCATGGCGTCCTCCCCCTTCTGGAAAAAACTCTACACGACGATCGTGGAATGCCCAAGAGGGCGGGGACTAGTGGAGCGGATCCTGCAGGTGCGCCGCGCCGATGGGCGGCAGCACGGCGATCTGGTTCACCAGGGCACGCACGCCGTTGGAGTGCGTCTTGGCGCACATGCTGCGCACATGGCTGCGCACCGTGGATACGGCCACCTCGAGTTGCTGCGCGATCTCGGGGGCCGAGTAGCCCTGGCAAAGTATCGCGAGCACCTGTTCCTCGGAGGGCGTCAGCCCATGCGCGCGGGCGAAGAAGCAGAGCATGACGGCATCGCAGACCGCAGGCCGCGAGAAGATCAGCGCCACCGAAGGGAGCTCGCGCGGGCGCTCGGCCCGCAGGGGCACGACCGCGACGCTGAGACGATTGCCGGCATGGCGCAGGGCCACGAGGCTGCGGCGGCCGCCTTCGGCCTTGGCGATCGCCTGCACCAGGAGCTTGGCCTGGACGGGATCGACGGCATGGAGCTGGCCGTCCTGCACGCCGAGCAGCTGGTGCCGGGCGAGTTCGCGGCGCGCGGCGAGATTCGCGTGCTGCAGCTGGCCCTTCGCCGTGGCGATCAACACGCCGTAAGCCAGCTCGTCCATGACCATGGACAGGCTCGTGGCGGTGTTGTCGAGAAGGCTGTGCGTGATTGCCGCGCCGGTGGCTATGCCCAAGGCTCCATCCATCATTGCTCCCCTGCAGTCAAGAGCCAAGCTTAGGAAGCCGGTCCAGCACCGGGTTAGCCAATTTCGGCGTGCGATCCGGTGACGGATTCACCTTGACGGCGCGAGGAAGTTTCGGTGAGCAGTGCCAGGGTGCCGCGCATCACGGTTTCGTCGAAGGCGAGGTCGACATGCGCGCGGCCGGGGACGAAGCGGTTGTCGGCAAGGGGCAGCGTCGCCGTGGAAGCGGGGAAGACGACGTTGTCGCAGTTGGAGTACCAGCAGGTCGTGACGGGCAAGGGCTGTCCCGCTTCGTGCGCGGACAGCTGCTCCAGCCAGGCACTCTGCAACTGCATCTGGCGTCCGTTCGGGCGGCGGCTGAAGCGAGCCAACCACGTGCCGCGATGCGGCGTGCCGATGGTGACGATGCGTGCCACGGACCGGTTGCCGCGTGTGCTACGCCACCACGCGCGTGCCGCGAGCCCGCCCATGCTGTGGCACACGAGGACGGGCGGGGAGCGGGTTGCCTCGGTCAGTTGACACACCGCGTCGTCGATGGTGCGCGCGTAGTCCTCGATGCCTGTGAAGACGGGCTCCAGGTTCACCGCCACGTAAGGGTGCCCGCGCTGCCGGAGCATCCGCATCCAGGGCGTCCAGAAGCCGCGATTGCACATGAATCCGTGCACCAGCACGACGCCGGTTCGCTGCGAGGCCGATGAGGGCTGGTCCGCCAGCGTGTTCCAGCGAAAGGGCTGCCGCCAGCAGAAGGTGCGGTACCAGTACGCGCTTTCCGACAACCATGCACGCAGCAACTG
This sequence comes from Ramlibacter sp., assembly GCF_036383835.1. GTDB lineage: Bacteria > Pseudomonadota > Gammaproteobacteria > Burkholderiales > Burkholderiaceae_C > Ramlibacter. The sequence continues at coordinate 3,886 of NZ_DASVNN010000022.1, read as the reverse complement.
GGCGGCGGCCGGAATCGGGGTCGCGTGATCCGTGCGCGCGACGACCGCGACGATGCACAGCTCGAGACCGAGCACGATGGGCGCGATCAAGAGGATCGACAGGGCGCCGGCGATGGCCTGCACGGGCGATGCAGTCCATCGCCATGCGAGCCATGCGACCGCGGCGCCCAGCTGGATCGCGCACGTCCATTGCAACAGGCGGGCGAGACGCGAGTGGCCGGGCATGGAACGAGTATCCCACGCGTGTTCCCCGGCCGGCGCGGTCTGGATAGACTGTGCGGTGCCCATGAACACCGCCGAAACGATCCGCCAATGCGTCGCCGAGGTGCAGCGGCTGCGCGAGGAGAGCCGGTCGTCGCTGGGCATTGCGGCCGCGGTCGGACACACCAAGCGTTTCCAGGCGCGGCGCTTCGCGGGCACTTATGCGGATCTGCTGGCGTCGCCCTCCTACGGCGCGGCGGCGCGCTTCTTCCTCGAGGAGCTGTATGGCGACCGGGACTTTCGCGAGCGCGACGCCCAGTTCGCGCGTATCGCCGGCGCCGTCGAGAGACTGTTCCCGAAGGATGTCGCGGCGACGGCTGTGGGGCTGGCACGGCTCCATGCATTGACCGAATCGCTGGATCACGCCATGGCCCGCGCACTGCCTCTTGCCGATGTCGAGGACGTGCCGACCTACGTGCTGGCGTGGAAGGCGACGGGGCGGCGCGAGGAGCGACAGCGACAGGTGGAAGCGGTGGTGGCCATCGGCCAGGAGATGACCCGCCTCACGCGCCTGCCCGGCCTGCGCACCATGCTGAGGATGATGCGCGGTCCGGCTTCGGCCGCGGGAATGGAGTCGCTGCAGCGCTTTCTGGAGTCTGGCTTCGACACCTTTGCCTCCGTGACCAGGCTGCAAGGGGGCGCCGAGACTTTCCTGGGCACGATCCGGGAGCGTGAGCAGCGGTTGGTGGAACTGCTGTTCGACGCCGAGACTGTCGCCTGCGAGACCGAGCTTCTGCGCATCCTGGGACAAGCCCGCTAGCGAGCGCGCGGGGCTGGTTTGCACAATCCGCGCGAAGGAGCGCCGTATGGAGCAGAAACCCTGGCTCAGGAGCTACCCGGAAGGGGTGCCCCACGAGATCGACGCGGAGAAGTACACGTCGCTGACGCAGCTGCTGGAAGAGTCGTTCCGCAAGAACGCGGCGCGGCCCTTCTCGGTGTGCATGGAGCGCTGGATGACCTACCGGCAGCTCGACGAGCTCTCGCAGTCGCTGGGCGCCTGGCTGCAGGCGCGTGGCCTCGAGCCGGGTAGCCGCATCGCCATCATGCTGCCCAACGTGCCGCAGTTCGCGGTGACGATGTGTGCCGTGCTTCGCGCTGGGTACACCTGCGTGAACGTGAATCCGCTGTACACGGCACGCGAGCTGGAGCACCAGCTGAAGGACTCGGGCGCGTCTGCCATCGTCATCCTGGAGAACTTCGCGCACACGCTGGAGCAGGTGATCGGGCCGACGGAAGTGCGTCACGTCGTGGTGACCGGTTTCGGGGACTTGCTCGGGACGGTCTACGGCCAATGGATCACGTTCGCGGTCCGGCACCTGGCCAAGATGGTGCCCGCATTCCGCCTGCCGCTGGGTGACGGACGGACGGTGACGCCTTTCAATCAGGCAATTGCCGAAGGTTCCCGCCTTTCGCTGCGCCCGTCGCAGCAGGACCCGGAGTCGATCGCCTTCCTTCAGTACACCGGCGGCACCACGGGTGTGTCCAAAGGCGCCGTGCTGACGCATCGCAATGTGGTTGCCGCGATCCTGCAGGCGGAAGCCTGGTTCACGCCGGCACTCGGACGCATCGGCGACGTCGGCAAGACCAACGGCATAGCGGCGCTGCCGCTGTATCACATCTTCGCGCTCATCCTTTGCCTGCTGGCAGTCCGTTGGGGGGCGCACATGACACTGGTGCCGAATCCGCGCGATATCGGGAAATTCGTGGAAGTCCTGAAGAAGCGGCCCTTCCACATGCTGCCGGCAGTGAATACGCTGTTCAACGCGCTGCTTCAGCATCCGCAGTTCCGCAGCGTGGACTTCTCGCAGCTCTGTGTTTCGCAGGCAGGCGGGATGGCGGCTTCGGAAGGCACGGCGAGACTCTGGCGGCAGGTCACACGCTCCGTGATGGTCGAAGGCTGGGGCATGAGCGAGACCTGCGCCATCGGCACCAACAATCCCGTCATCACGCGCGAGTTCTCGGGGACCATCGGCCTGCCGCTGCCCAGCATCGATCTCGCGATCAAGGATGACACCGGACGTTCCTTGCCCTTCGGGGAATCCGGCGAGATCTGCATCCGCGGCCCGAACGTCACGCGCGGGTATTACCGGCAGCCGGAGGAGAACGCGAAGGCGTTCACGCCGGATGGTTATCTGCGCACTGGGGACGTCGGCGTCATGGACGAGCGCGGGTTCACGCGCATTGTCGATCGCAAGAAGGACATGATCCTGGTCAGCGGATTCAACGTCTATCCCAACGAACTGGAGAACGTCATCTCGCTGTGTCCCGGGGTGGTGGAGTGCGCGGCGATCGGCATCCCGGACGATAAGCAGGGAGAGGCAATAAAGGTGTTCGTCGTGAAGAACGACCCGGCCCTGACGGAAGAAGGGCTCGCAGATCACTGCCGGCAGAACCTTACCGGCTACAAGATGCCCAAGTACATCGAGTTTCGGGATGAACTGCCAAAGTCGAACGTGGGCAAGATCCTGAGACGCGAGCTCCGCGCGGCGAGGTAGCCTCGGCTGATGCAGTCGCCAGCGCATGCCCTGTTGCCGCCCGGTGTGGTCGTGCTCGAGCGCGGCTGGTTGTCGTCCAACAACGTGGTGGTCCGGGGCTCAACCGAGGCGGCCATCGTGGACAGCGGCTATTGGACGCATGCCGAACAGACCATTGCGCTGGTGGACGGAGCTGCCGGCGACCAGCCGGTGTCGGTACTGGTGAACACGCACCTCCATAGCGATCACTGCGGAGGAAATTCGGCTCTCCAGGCGCACTTTCCGGGGTTGAAGACGTTCATTCCACCGGGCCTGGCGGCCTCGGTACGGCAGTGGGATCCGGTTGCGTTGACGTACGTCCCGACCGGTCAACATTGCCCGCCCTTCCGCATCGACTCCGTGCTCTCCGCCGGGCAGACGATCCAGCTCGGCGACTTGGCTTGGGAGGTTCACGCCGCGCCCGGCCATGATCCACATTCCGTGGTGCTGTTCGAGCCGAGATCCCGCACCCTGATTTCAGCCGACGCCTTGTGGCAGAACGGATTCGGAGTGGTGTTTCCCGAGCTGGAAGGGCATGTCGCATTCGATGAAGTCGAGCGCACCCTGGACGTCATCGAGCACCTTCGGCCGGTCGTGGTGATTCCTGGGCACGGCAATGTCTTCAACGATGTGGACGGCGCTTTGGACCGCGCGCGCAGCCGGCTTGCCGCCTATGTCGCTGATCCGCGCCGGCATGCGACGCATGCCGCCAAGGTTCTGCTGAAGTTCAAGCTGCTCGAGCTACAGCAGGTGGACGTCGCGGACTTTCTCACTTGGGCCGAAAGTACGGCTTACTTTCGCATCGTGCACCAGCGCTGGTTCGCGGATCTGCCGGCTACGACTTGGACCAACGAACTGCTCGGGGAGTTGGTGAAATCCGGCGTGGCCGCGCGCGAGGGCACTCGAATTCACAATGCCTGAAAATGCAGGCCTTAAAAAACAAAAGGCCCGGCATTTCTGCCGGGCCTTCGTCGCTATAACAGCCTGACGATGTCCTACTTTCACACGGGAACCCGCACTATCATCGGCGCAGAGGCGTTTCACTGTCCTGTTCGGGATGGGAAGGAGTGGGACCACCTCGCTATGGTCATCAGGCATAACTTTTTGCCAAC
>NZ_DASVNN010000021.1:0-74106 GCF_036383835.1 Ramlibacter sp. | reverse complement strand
TCGGCCGCGGGGACGCCTGCCCGGTCCTCGCAGGTTTGCCGAGCGCCGCAGGCGCGAAGGACGCCATGCCAGCGCGATCCCGGCCCCACCCGCACGGGGGCTGGCAGCCGGCGCGATGCGAAAAAGCGGGGCGCGATAGCGCCGCTTCAATACGGCAACTCCGACTCCTCGCCTTCGCGGGGAGGACCGGAACCGGCCAGGGCGTCGAGGGCTGCGTCGAACTCCGTCTCGTCGTTCAGCCGCCGCATCGGCGGCAGCGCCGCCAGCAGGCGCCGGCCGTATCCCATCTGCACCAGCCGCGTGTCGCACACCACCAGCAGGCCCTGGTCGGTCTCGCGGCGGATCAGCCGCCCCGCGCCCTGCTTCAGCGCCACCGCCGCTTCGGGCACGAAGTACTCGTTGAAGGGACTGCGGCCCTGCGACTCCAGACGCTGGCCGCGCGCCTCCACCAGCGGGTCGCCGGGCGGGGGGAAAGGCAGCTTGTCGATGATCACCAGCTGCAGCGCGTCGCCGGGCACGTCCACGCCTTCCCAGAACGAAGCCGAGGCCACCAGGATGCAGCCGGGCCGCCCTTCGCTCGCGCCCTCGCGGAAGCGCTCGATCAGGCGCCGCTTGGGCCACTGGCCCTGCACCAGCACCTCGATCTCGGAAGAGCCTTCGAAGCGGGCCTGCAGCTGTTCGCCGATCGCGCGCAGCGCGCGCAGCGTCGTCGTCAGCACCATGGTGCGGCCGCCGATGCGCAGCGCCGCGCGTTGCGCGAGCTGGCCGACGGCGTGGCTGTGGCCGGGATCGTTCGGGCGCGGCAACTGGCGCGGCACGTAGACGGCGGCCTGCGAGGGATAGTCGAAGGGGCTGGCCACGCGCACCACTTCCGCTTCCGACAGCCCGCAGGGTTCCGTGAACCAGGACAGGCGCGGATCGTCGCCCAGCGTGGCGGAAGTGAAGACCCAGGCGCGCCGCGGCGCTTCCGGATCCTGCTCCTGGCCGGTCTTGAGCAACTTGCCCTGCACCGCTTCGGCGATGTCCAGCGGCGATTCCACCAGGCGCAGGTGCGTGCCGGCGTCGACCCAGCGCACCGATCCAGGCTCCGCTTCGCGCGTGAAGGCCTGCACCCGCTGCGCGAGTGCCGCTGCGCGCTCGTGCAGCCGCACGAAGTCGGGCGCGGCCTCGCTCACGGTGGCCAGCCCTTCGGCGGCCTGCTCCAGCGCCTGCCGCAGGGTGTCGAGCGCATCGAGCCAGGTGCCCTCGTGCACCCCTTCGGGCGCTGGCGCGGTCCAGCGCAGGCGGCTGCCCAGGGGTGTGCGGCCGATCACCAGCCGCAGTTCGCGCGCCGCGCGTTCCGTCGCGCCGGCGAGCTGCTGCCAGTCCACGAGTCCGCGGGCGAACTGCAGGCCGGCGCCGAGCATGTCGCGCGTGAAGTCCAGCACCTGGCCGGTGCCGACCTGGTGCCCGAGGAACTGCACCCCGGTTTCATTGAGCTGGTGCGCCTCGTCGAAGATCACCACCCGCACGGTGGGCAGCAGTTCGGCCATCCCGGACTCGCGCACCGCGAGATCCGCGAAGAACAGGTGGTGGTTGATCACCACGACATCGGCGGCGAGCGCCTCGCGCCGCGCGTTGTTCACGTGGCAGCTGCGGAACTTCGGACATTGCGAGCCGAGGCAGTTCTCGCGCGTCGACGTCACCAGCGGCAGCAAGGGCGAGCGTTCGTCGAGGCCCGGCATCTCCGCGAGGTCGCCGGTGCGCGTCGACTGCGCCCACTGCTCGATCCTGGCGAGCGTGCGCACGGCGGTGCGATCCGGCAGGCTGGCGTCGCGCCGCGCCAGTTCGAGCCGGTGCGTGCACAGGTAACTCGCGCGGCCTTTCAGCAGCGCCATGCGCAAAGGCAGGGCCAGGGCTTCGGCGAGCCGCGGCAGGTCGCGCGCGAACAGCTGGTCCTGCAGCGTCTTGGTGGCCGTGGACATCAGCACCCGCTCGCCACTGAGCAGCGCGGGCACGAGATAGGAGAAGGTCTTGCCGACGCCGGTGCCGGCCTCCACCACCAGCGCACCGCCCTGCTCTATGGTCCGGGCGACGGCAGCCGCCATCTCGGTCTGGCCGGAACGCGGCCGGAACGCTTCGGCTGCGCGCGACAGCACGCCACCGGGCACGAAGGCTTCGCGGGTGAGGTCCTCGAGGTGCTGCGCCGGTGGCGTCCAGGCGTGCGCGGGCCCGTCGTGGCGCTCGGGCGGCGCGACTGCCGGATCCGTCATCACGCGGGTTCTTTGGGATCGAGCGCGAGTTCGAGCCGCGCGATCTGGTCCCGCAACGCGAGGCGGCGCTTCTTGAGGCGACGCAACATGAGTTCGTCCACGGGACTCTGCTCCGCCGTCCGGTCGATCATGGCGTCGAGGTCGGCGTGCTCCATGCGCAGCTCGATCAGGCGCCTTTCGGGGGAGTGCAGGTTGGAGTCCAAGGGTGAAAAGCGGGGCGCCGCCGAGAGTTTTCGATCATACGTCTTTGCCGGGCGATAATCGAGCGATCTCATCCATGCAGGCTCGAAGAAGTTCATGAGCAACGGCTACCGCATCACCGCCGCCACCGGCATCCACAAGGGCGACCGCGAATACCAGCAGGACCAGATCGCCCTCGTGTCGCATGCGCGGGTCAACGGCTGCATCCTCGGCGTGGTGGCCGACGGCATGGGCGGCCGCAGCGGCGGCCGTAAGGCCTCCGACCAGGTGATGATGACCTGCAAGCAGCTGTTCGAGCGCTACTCGCCGACCTCCGACTACGCGCCGGCACTGCTCAAGCAGATGGTCCAGGAGTCGCACCTGGTCATCAAGCTGACCGCGATCTCCTCCGAGCAGGAGCCGCACAGCACCATCGCCGCCTTCATCATCAATCCCAACGGCGAATGCCACTGGGCGCACGCGGGCGACTCGCGCATCTACCACTTCCACAGCAACCGCCTGGTCAAGCGCACGATGGACCACTCCTACGTGCAGACGCTGGTCGAACGCGGCGAGCTGACGGAGGAGGAAGCCAACGTGCATCCGCAGTCGAACATCCTCATGGGCTGCCTGGGCGCCGAGGACGACCCGCCGGCGGACGTGCACCACATCGAGCAGCTGCGACCGGGCGACAGCCTGCTCGCCTGCAGCGACGGCGTGTGGCACTACTTCAGCGCCGAGGAGCTCGGCTCGGTGCTGTCCTCGCTGTCCCCGCGCGAGGCGAGCGAGTTCCTGATCGACAAGGCGCGCCAGCGCGCGCACGGCGGCGGCGACAACCTGTCGCTGCTGATCGTGAAGTTCGAGCCGCTGACGGAGTGAGCGACGGTGGGCAGGCGCAGCTTGCCCGCCCTGCCCGCGAAATTATTTCGGGACCGGCAAGCCGGAGGCCGCCGGCTTCGCGCGCTTCGCCACGCGCTCCTGGATCTCGGCCCGGTGCGCCTCGGCGTCGCGCAAGCGCTTGTCGTGGGCGGCGCGGTTCTTCGCCGCCTCTTCCGCCGTGACGGTGGGTTGCTTGGGCGCCCTGGCCTCGCGCGGCTTGCCTCGCAGGCCCGAGTGTCCGGCGGACGACTTGTCGTGGCGCGGCGCGCTTGCGCGCTCGGCCTGCTGCCCGGCGCGCTTCTGCGCCTTGTCCGCGGCCTGCGCCTCGCGCCCCTGCTGCTGCTCCACCGCCTTCGCGCGGCGCTCCTGCTCCTCGCGCTGGCGCTCGGGCGAGTTGCGCTCCGCCTGGTCGCGCAGGCGCTCGGCGCCGCGGCGCTTGCGTTCGGCGTCGTTCAGCACGCGCTCCTGGCGGCGCAGGTCGGCCTGCGCGGCACTGCGCTCGCGTTCCGCCTTCTTCATGCAGTCGGTCACGGCGAAGCGCGCGTTGCACTCCTTGCGGCGCTCGGCGAAGCGAACATCGGCCGCCTTGCGTTCGGCCTCGATGCGCGCGCGCTCGGCGCGCTCGGCGCGTTCGGTATCGTCGCCCTGCGCATACGCGGGCAGCACGGCCGCCATCGCCAGGGCGAGCACGAGGAAGGGTTTCATGTCAGTCGGGTGTCGACGGTGCGGTGTTCGAGGGCCAGGTACTCGGTGGACTGCATCTCGTTCAGGCGCGACACCGTGCGGGGGAACTCGTGGGCCAGCGCGCCTTCCGTGTACAGCTCCTCCGGCGGAACCTGGGCGGACAGGATCAGTTTGACACGCCGATCGTAAAGAACATCCACCAGCCAGGTAAACCTTCGTGCTTCCGAGGCGTTGCGCGCCGACATCCGCGGCACGTCGCTGAGCAGCACGGTATGGAACTGGGTGGCGATCTCCAGGTAGTCGTTCTGCGAGCGGGGGCCGCCGCACAGGGTCCTGAAGTCGAACCAGATCACGCCGCCGGCCTTGCGCCGGGCGCGGATCTCGCGCTGCTCGATGTGCAGCAGCGGGTCCTCGTCGTGCGAAGCCGACAGGCGCGTGAAGGCTTCGTTCATCTGGGCGTCGGCCTCCGGGCCCAGGGGCGTGTGGTACAGCCTCACCTGCTCCATCGTGCGGCGCCGGTAATCGGTGCCGTTGTCGATGTTGATCACTTCCAGCTTCTCGTTCAGGAGCCCGATCGCCGGCAGGATGCGGTCGCGGTGCAGCCCGTTGGGATAGAGCTCGTCGGGCCGGAAGTTCGAGGTGGTGACGAAGCCCACGCCGTTGTCGAACAGCGCGTCCAGCAGCCGGTGCAGGATCATCGCGTCGGTGATGTCGGCGACGTGGAACTCGTCGAAGCAGACCAGGCGGTAGCGCCTGGCGATGTTCTTCCCGAGCACGTCCAGCGGGTTGACGGTGCCCTGCAGCTCCGCCAGCTCGCGGTGCACCTCGCGCATGAACTCGTGGAAGTGCAGGCGCGTCTTGCGCACCACCGGGACGGCCTGGAAGAAGCAGTCCATCAGGAAGCTCTTGCCGCGCCCCACCCCGCCGAACATGTAGACGCCGCGCGGGACGGCCGGCCGGTTGATCAGCTTCTTGAACGCATTGGAGCGCTGCTCCTTGTACTGCGCCCAGTCGGCGGCGCAGCGCTCCAGCGCATCGATCCCGCGCAACTGCGCCGGATCGCTCTGGTAACCCCTGGCTTTCAGTTCGTCGTAGTAGACGTCGCGGACGCTCATGAACTACCAACAACCGGACGCAGAAGTCGCAGAGATTTCGCAGAGGACGCAGAAAAAGTCTTCATTGAATTCTTTGCGCCCTCTGCGGAACCTTTGCGTCCTCTGCGTCCGGATGCTTGTCTTCAGAAGTTCAGCGTGCGCTTGTCCACCGCCAGCGCCGCTTCCTTGGTCGCTTCGGAGAGCGACGGGTGCGCGTGGCAGATGCGGGCGATGTCTTCGGCCGAAGCCTTGAACTCCATCGCCACCACGGCTTCGGAGATCAGCTCGCTGGCCATCGGGCCCACGATGTGCACGCCGAGGATTTCGTCGGTCTTGGCGTCGGCCAGGAACTTCACCATGCCGGTGGTGTCGCCCAGCGCGCGCGCGCGGCCGTTGGCCAGGAACGGGAAGGTGCCGGCCTTGTACTGCACGCCGTCGGCCTTGAGCTGCTGCTCGGTGCGGCCCACCCACGCGATCTCGGGCGAGGTGTAGATCACCCAGGGGATCGTGTTGAAGTTGACGTGCCCGTGCTGGCCCGCGATGCGCTCGGCCACCGCCACGCCCTCTTCCTCCGCCTTGTGCGCCAGCATCGGTCCGCGCACGACGTCGCCGATCGCCCAGACGTTCGGCAGGTTGGTGCGGCACTCGTCGTCGACCACGATCGCGCCGCGCTCGTCGAGCTTCAGGCCCACGGCTTCCGGCTTCAGGCCGATGGTGTTGGCCACGCGGCCGATCGACACGATCACGTGGTCGGCGTCGAGGTTCTGCGCCTCGCCCTTGGCGTTGGTGTACGCCACGGACACGCCCTTGCCCGCCGTCTTGATCTCGCCGACCTTCACGCCCAGCTCGATCTTGAGGCCCTGCTTGGTGAACGCCTTCTGCGCTTCCTTGGCGATCTGCTCGTCGACCGCGCCCAGGAACGTGGGCAACGCTTCCAGCACGGTGACTTCCGCGCCGACGCGGCGCCACACCGAGCCCATCTCCAGGCCGATCACGCCGGAGCCGATCAGCACCAGCTTCTTCGGCACCGCGGGGATGCGCAGGGCGCCGTCGTTCGACAGGATCTTGTCCTCGTCGAAAGGCACGCCCGGCAGCGCGCGCGCGTTGGAGCCGGTGGCGATGATCACGTGCTTCGCGACGAGCGTGTCGTCGCCGGCCTGGATCTCGTAGCCGGCGTCGGTCGCCTTGCCGAAGGAGCCGCGGCCGTGGAAGAAGCTGACCTTGTTCTTCTTGAACAGGAACTGGATGCCGTCGTTGTTCTGCTTCACCACGGCGTCCTTGCGCGCCACCATCTTCTGCACGTCGATGGTGAGGCCCGACACGCCGATGCCGTGGTCGGCGAAGTGCTTGCCGGCGTGCTCGTAGTTCTCGGACGATTGCAGCAGCGCCTTGGACGGGATGCAGCCGACGTTGGTGCAGGTGCCGCCCAGCGCGGGCTTGCCGTCCTTGTTCTTCCACTCGTCGATGCAGGCGGCGTTGAAGCCGAGTTGCGCCGCGCGGATGGCGGCGATGTAGCCGCCGGGGCCGCCGCCGATGACGACGACGTCGAAATTCTTGTTGCTCATGGGACTGTTCTCGTTGTGGGCCATGACCGTGTCATTGCGGGCTTGACCCGCAATCCATGACGGCCGCCGATCGACCGCCGCATGGATCCCGGGTCGAACCCGGGATGACAACGTTGGTGGTCGTTGTCAGATATCGAACAGCAGGCGCGCCGGGTCTTCCAGCGCTTCCTTCATCGCCACCAGGCCTAGCACGGCTTCGCGGCCGTCGATGATGCGGTGGTCGTAGGACATCGCGAGGTAGTTCATCGGCCGGACCACGATCTGGCCGTTCTCCACCACGGCGCGGTCCTTGGTGGCGTGCACGCCCAGGATCGCCGACTGCGGCGGGTTGATGATGGGGGTGGACAGCATCGAGCCGAACACGCCGCCGTTGGAGATCGAGAAGGTGCCGCCGGTCATCTCCTCGATGCCCAGCTTGCCGTCGCGCGCCTTGGCGCCGTACTCGGCGATCTTCTTCTCGATGTCGGCGAAGGACATCTGGTCGGCGTTGCGCAGGATCGGCACCACCAGGCCGCGCGGAGAACCCACCGCGATGCCGATGTCGAAGTAGCCGTGGTAGACGATGTCGTTGCCGTCCACGGAGGCGTTCAGCACCGGGTACTTCTTCAGCGCGTGCACCGCGGCCTTCACGAAGAAGGACATGAAGCCGATCTTGACGCCGTGTTCCTTCTCGAACTTCTCCTGGAACTTCTTGCGCATCTCCATCACGGGCGCCATGTTCACCTCGTTGAAGGTGGTCAGGATGGCGTTGGTGGCCTGCGACTGCAGCAGGCGCTCGGCGACGCGGGCGCGCAGGCGCGACATCGGCACGCGCTGTTCCGGGCGATCGCCCAGGTCGGGCGCGCCGACCGGCGCGGACACCGCGGGCAGCGAAGCCTTGGCGGCGGGCGCCGCGGGCATCGGGGCGGCGGCCTTGGCGATCACGCCCGAGGCCAGCGCGCCGATCACGTCGCCCTTGGTCACGCGGCCGTCACGGCCGGTGCCGGCCACGGCGCCGGCGGCGATGCTGTTGTCCGCCATCATCTTGGCGGCGGCGGGCATGGCGACGTCGGACTTCGAACCGCCGGCGGCGGCGGCAGGCGCAGGGGCGGATGCCGTGGCGGCGGCGGGCGCGGCCTTGGCGGCAGCGGGCGCGGCCGCGCCGGCCTTGCCTTCGGTGTCGATCTTCGCGATCACCTGGTCGGACGTGACGGTGCCGCCGTCGGCCACCACGATCTCGCCCATCACGCCGGCGCTGGGCGCGGGCACTTCGAGCACCACCTTGTCGGTCTCGATCTCGATCAGGATCTCGTCCTGCGCGATCGCCTCACCGGGCTTCTTCTTCCACTGCAGCAGGGTCGCCTCGGCAACCGACTCGGACAGTTGCGGGACCTTCACTTCAACGATAGCCATTTGAATTCCTAGATTCTTTTCACGCATCCGCGCGGTGACCGGCCGTCAGGTCCGAGTCGACCGCGCGGAGATATTTCCGCGCCGCAGGCGTCGGAAATATCGTTATTTGGAGAGGACGAAACCCTTCAGCTTCCCGAACGCCCCGTCGACCAGCGCCTTCTGCTGTTCGACGTGCAGGTGCGAATAGCCCACGGCGGGCGAGGCGGAGGCCGCGCGGCCGGAATAGCCCAGCTTCTGGCCGTCGGTCATGTTCTCGTGGATGTTGTGCTGGATGAAGAACCAGGCGCCCTGGTTCTGCGGCTCGTCCTGGCACCACACGAGTTCGGTCGCGTTGGGGTACTTCTTCAGCTCCGCGGCGAAGGCCTTGTGCGGGAAGGGATAGAGCTGCTCGACACGCAGGATCGCGGTGTCGTCGATGCCCTTTTCCTCGCGCTTCTTGGCCAGGTCGTAGTAGACCTTGCCGGAGCACATCACCACGCGCTTGACCTTGTCGGCCTTCAGGTCCCGCTGGTCCGGGATCACCGTCTGGAAGCTGCCCTTGGTGAACTCGGACAGCGGCGAGGTCGCGTCCTTGTTCCGCAGCAGCGACTTCGGCGTCATGATCACCAAAGGCTTCCGCAGGCTGCGGATCATCTGCCGGCGCAGCACGTGGAAGATCTGGCTGGCCGTCGTCGGCTGCACCACCTGGATGTTGGTGTCGGCCGACAGCTGCATGAAGCGCTCCAGGCGGGCGGAACTGTGCTCCGGACCCTGGCCTTCGTAGCCGTGCGGCAGCATCAGGGTGATGCCGTTGACGCGGCCCCACTTCACTTCGCCGGAGGCGATGAACTGGTCGATCACGACCTGCGCGCCGTTGGCGAAGTCGCCGAACTGGGCTTCCCAGATGGTCAGCGTGTGCGGGTCGTTGGAGGCGTAGCCGTACTCGAAGCCCAGCACCGCCTCTTCCGACAGGATGGAGTCGATGCAGGTGAACGGCGCCTGGTTCTCCGCCACGTTCTGCAGCGGGATGTAGGTGCCGACGTCCCACTTCTCGCGGCTCTGGTCGTGCAGCACGGCGTGGCGGTGCACGAAGGTGCCGCGGCCGACGTCCTCGCCGGACAGGCGGATCGGGTAGCCGCTGGCGACCAGCGAGGCGAAGGCCATGTGCTCGCCCATGCCCCAGTCGACGTTGACCTCGCCGCGGCCCATGGCGGCGCGGTCTTCCAGCACCTTCTTCACCAGCGTGTGCACGGTGAAGCCCTCCGGCACGGTGGTGATGCGCTCGGCCAGGCGCTTCCACTCGGCCAGCGGGATCGCGGTGTCGGCGGCGTCGGTCCACTTCTTGCCCAGGAAGGGGGCCCAGTCGACGGCGTACTTGCTCTTGAAGTTGGACAGCACGGGGTCGACCGTGTGCTTGCCGGCGTCCATCGCGGCGCGATAGGCCTTGACCATGTCGTCGCCGAGCGATTCGCCCAGGCCCTGCGCGCCCAGCCTGTCGGCGTACAGCCTGCGGGTGCCGGGGTGGGCCGCGATCTTCTTGTACATCAGCGGCTGGGTGAGCGAGGGCGTGTCCTGCTCGTTGTGGCCCAGCTTGCGGAAGCACACGATGTCGATCACGACATCCTTGGCGAACTCCATGCGGTATTCGAGCGCGAGCTGGGTGGCGAGCACCACGGCTTCGGGGTCGTCGCCGTTCACGTGCAGCACCGGCGCCTCGATCATCTTGACGATGTCGGTGCAGTACAGCGTCGAGCGCGCGTCGCGCGGGTCCGAGGTGGTGAAGCCGATCTGGTTGTTGATGACGATGTGCACCGTGCCGCCCGTGTAGTAGCCACGGGTCTCGGCCAGCGCCAGCGTCTCCTGCACCACGCCCTGGCCGGCGATGGCGGCGTCGCCGTGCACCAGCACCGGCAGCACCTGCTTGCCCTCGGCATCGGCGCGGCGGTCCATGCGGGCCCGCACGGAGCCCTCGACCACCGGGTTCACGATCTCGAGGTGCGAGGGGTTGAAGGCAAGCGACAGGTGAACCGGGCCGCCAGGGGTGCTGACGTCGGAGCTGAAGCCCTGGTGGTACTTCACGTCGCCGGCCGGCAGTTCTTCCGGCGCGGTGTGGTCGAATTCGGCGAACAGGTCGGCGGGCATCTTGCCCAGGGTGTTCACCAGCACGTTCAGGCGGCCGCGGTGGGCCATGCCGATCACGATCTCCTGCACGCCCTTGGCGCCGGCCTGCTGGATCAGTTCGTCCATCGAGGCGATGAAGCTCTCGCCGCCTTCCAGCGAGAAGCGCTTCTGGCCGACGTACTTGGTATGCAGGAAGCGCTCGAGGCCCTCGGCCGCGGTCAGGCGGTCGAGGATGTGCTTCTTCTTCTCGGTGCCGAAGGTCGGCTTGGAGCGGATCGACTCGAGCTTCTGCTGCCACCAGCGCTTGCGGTTCTGGTCGCTGATGTACATGAACTCGGCGCCGATGGTGCCGCAGTACGTCTCGCGCAGCGCGTTCATCAGCTCGCGCAGCGACATGCTTTCCTTGCCGAAGAAGGTGTTGCTGGTGTTGAACACCGCTTCCTGGTCGGCATCGCTGAAGCCGTAGAACGAAGGCTCCAGCTCGGGGATGTTCTCGCGCTCGGTGCGCTTGAGCGGGTCGACGTCGGCCCAGCGGGCGCCGACGTTGCGGTAGGCGGCGATCAGCTGCTGGACGGCCGTGCGCTTGCGGGCCAGTTCCAGGTCGGCGCCGGCGGCCACCACGACCTTCGTGCCGCCCGCCTTGGCGCGCTGGGCGAAGGCGTTGACGACCGGGAGGTGGGGGACGTCCTTGGCGTTGCTGCCGTCGACGGCGGGAACGTTCTGGAGGGAGTCGAAATACTGGCGCCACATGTCGGGCACGCTGCCCGGGTTCGCCAGATAGTTTTCATACATCTCCTCGACATAGGGCGCGTTGCCGCCGAAGAGATAGGTATTGCCTTGGTAGGCCGTATAGACCGAGCTTTGATCGCTCATCCTGTGCGCTACTTTCCGCCCCCCTGCAGGAGGCATGAGCTGGTTGGAAAAACCTTCCGCGACACGGCTGAACCGGTTGGCGGATGCGACTGTGGTGGAAGGACCCTGGTTGCGGTGGGCATTGTGCCACCGAATCAGGGTAATCACCAAGGCCCGGACCTGCCCGGGCCTTGGTGGCGACGGCTCAGGCAGCCAGGCGGCGGGCCGGCGGCATCGGCATGAAGCGCGGCGCGGACGGCATGGCAGGAATCTCGCGGGGCGCCGCGACGGCTTCTTCCTCCAGCTTGAACACGGCCACCGCGTCCATCAGCCGGCCGGCCTGGTCGCGCATCGATTGCGCCGAGGCCGAGGCCTCCTCCACCAGCGCGGCGTTCTGCTGCGTGACCTGCTCCATCTGCACGATGGCCTGGTTCACCTGCTGGATGCCGAGGGTCTGCTCCGCGCTGGCGGAGGCGATCTCGCCCATCAGCTCGTTGACGCGACGGACGCCGGCAACGACTTCCTCCATCGTCTCGCCCGCGCGCACCACCAGCTGGCTGCCGGCGTCGACCCGCAGCACCGAGTCGTCGATCAGGCCCTTGATCTCCTTGGCGGCCGCCGCGCTGCGCTGCGCCAGCGTGCGGACTTCCGCCGCGACCACCGCGAAGCCGCGGCCCTGCTCGCCGGCGCGGGCCGCCTCCACCGCGGCGTTCAGCGCCAGGATGTTGGTCTGGAAGGCGATGCCGTCGATCACGCCGATGATGTCGACGATCCGCCGCGACGCCGCGCTGATCCCCTCCATGGTCTGCACCACCTCGCCGACCACCGCGCCGCCGCGGCTCGCCACCTCGGAGGCGGAGCGCGCCAGCGCGCTCGCATTGCGGGCGTTCTCGGCGTTCTGGTTGACCGTGCTGGTGATCTCCTCCATCGAAGCGGCGGTCTCCTCCAGCGAACTGGCCTGCTCCTCGGTGCGCTGCGACAGGTCGGCGTTGCCGGTGGCGATCTCGTCCGAGCCCGCCTGCACCGTGGACGCCGACTGGCGCACGTGGCCGATCATGGCCACCAGCGCGGCGTCGGCGTGCCGCAGCTCGGACACCAGGTCGCCCAGCTCGTCGCGCGTGGCGGCCAGCGGCATGCGCCCCAGCTCGCCGCGCGCCAGCGCGCGGGCGGCGTCGCCCGCCTTGGCCAGGCCCGTGGCCATCGCGTAGTACATGCCGAGGAACAGGTAGAGCGTCAGCAGCATCGCGGTGCCCAGCAAGGCCACCAGCACGTTGCGGTGCCAGGTGGCCGTCGCGCCGCGCTCGCGCAGCAGCTCGCCCATGACGACGCGGTTGCCCTCCATCACGTCCCAGGACGCCTGGATCGCCGCGGCCGACGCGTCCTGCACCTGCTGCTGCGTCACCTGGACCAGCTGGGCCTCGATGAAGTTGCGGCGCACGAACTGGTTGAATTCCGCGGACGTGGCCTTGAGCTTCTCGAAGGTCGGCGCCAGCCGGGCCTGCACGCCCGGATTGGTGTCCATGGAATGCTTCAGCATCGTCTGCAGCGTGCTGAAGGTGTCGTCCAGGCGAGCCTGGTTGACCTCGTAGAACACCCGGTCCTTCGGCGAGATGTCGCCGCGCGCCACGTTCATGGCACCGTAGGCGCCCAGGCGCACGATGATGCCGGCCGTGTTGGACGCGTTGTTGGCGAGCGGGAAGCCCAGGTAGAACAGGTCGAGGTCCGGATCCAGCGCCATCCCGGACTTGTCGCCCAGGTCCCGCATGAAGGCATACATGCGCGTGTATTCGAGCGCGTGGGCCACGAACATGTCGGGCGCGAACCTGGTGTCCACCGGGTGGGCCGCCACCTTCTTCTGCAGTTCCTCCCAGCCCTGGCGCAGGCCCCGGACCTCGGGACCCATGTCGAACAGCGGCTTCGCTTCGGCGGCCTGCGCCTCGATGCGCGCGAGCACCTTGTTGATCACGGCGGCCTGCAGGTCCATGCGCTGCCGCACCGTCTCGTCGCCGGGGAAGGTCATGATGACGATGCGCCGGTTCTCGATCAGCACCTGCAGCCATTCGGTCATGACGGCGGTCATGGCCACGGCGGCGCGCTCGCGCTCGATCATGCGCACGCGCCGGTCGAGGCGCTCCACCTGCTGGAAGCCCAGCCAGAGCAGGAGGACGGCCATGAGGGCCCCGCAGAGGGCGAACTTGGAACGGAAACGCAGGCGGCCCATCAGGGCCACCACGGGTTGGAACAACTGCTTCATGCTCGCTCGCCGGCGCCGCGAGGCGCCGCTACAAAAGGTTACAACGAGGAGTTTGGTTGCCAGTTTCGTCCGGTCACTGACAGGGCGCTGACCGGCCGCTCAGGAGCCGGCAACTAGATCACGGATCTGCTGCAAGGCTGCCGGATCCTCGATCGTCGTGAGGTCGCCCGGGTCCCGGCCTTCGCACACGGCCTGGATCGCCCGCCGCAGCAGCTTGCCGCTGCGCGTCTTGGGCAGCAGCGTGACGAAGCGCACGCGCGCCGGCCGGGCGACGGCGCCGAGCGTGTCGTCGACCACCTTCATCACCTCGCCTTCGAGCTTCAGCTTCGCGGCGTCGCCGGCCAGCTTCGAGGCATCCTTCACCACGGCGAAGGCCATGGCCACCTGCCCCTTGAGCGCATCGGCCACGCCCACCACCGCGACTTCCGCGATGTCGGGATGGGCGGAGATGCTCTCCTCGATCTCGCGGGTGCCCAGGCGGTGGCCCGCCACGTTGATCACGTCGTCGGTGCGGCCCAGGATGTAGAAGTAGCCGTCCTCGTCGCGGATGCCCCAGTCGAAGGTGCTGTAGACCTGCCGGCCCGGGATGCCGGACCAGTAGGTCTGCACGAAGCGCTCGTCGTCGCCCCACACGGTCTGCATGAAGCCGGGCGGCGTCGGTCCCTCGATCACCACCACGCCCTTCTGGTCCGCGCCGGTCAGCTCCTCGCCGGTGCTTTCGTGCAGCAGGCGGACGTCATAGCCGTACATGGGCACGCCGGGGCTGCCGAACTTGCTGCGCTGCTTCTCCACCCCGTTGGCCACGGTCAGGATCGGCCAGCCGCTTTCGGTCTGCCAGTAGTTGTCGATGATGGGCACGCCCAGGCCCTCGCTGATCCAGCGGGCCGTGGGCTCGTCCAGCGGCTCGCCGGCCAGGAACAGCGCCTTGAGGCTGGAGAGGTCGTATTTCTTCAGGAAGGCAGGGTCCTGCTTCTTCAGCACGCGCACCGCCGTCGGCGCCGTGAACATCGCGGTCACCTGGTACTTCTCGACCAGGCTCCACCAGATGCCGGCATCGGGGCGGATCGGCAGGCCTTCGTAGAGCACGGTCGCCATGCCGGCGATCAGCGGGCCGTAGACGATATAGCTGTGGCCCACCACCCAGCCGATGTCGCTTGCGGAAAAGTAAGTCTCGCCCGGCTCGCCGAGGAAGATGTGCTTCATGCTGGCGGCCAGCGCCACCGCATAGCCGCCGACGTCGCGCTGCACGCCCTTGGGCTGGCCCGTGGTGCCGCTCGTGTACAGCGTGTAGCTGATGTCGGTGGCGTCGAGCCAGGTGCAGGGCACCTCGGTCCGCTGGTGCCTGTCCGCGAGCGTGGCCCAGTCGTGGTCGCGGCCCGCGATCTTTTCCATGGGCGCGAGGCCGCGGTCGACCAGCAGCACGGCAGCCGGCTTGTGCTTCGAGAGGCGGATGGCCTCGTCGAGCAGCGGCTTGTACGCCACCACCTTGCCGCCGCGCGATCCCGCATCGGCGCTGACCACGACCTTGGGCGTGGCGTCCTCGATGCGCGAGGCCAGCGACACCGAGGCGAAGCCGCCGAACACCACGGCGTGGATCGCGCCGATGCGCGCGCAAGCCAGCATCGCGAACACCGCCTGCGGGATCATCGGCATGTAGATCAGGACGCGGTCGCCCTTCCCCACCCCGAGTGCCTGCAGCATCGCCGCGGCGCGCTGCACCTCCTGGTGCAGTTCGCGGAAGCTGTAGACGCGCTCCTGGTCGGTCTCGGTGGAGACGTGGATCAGCGCCTGCTGGTCCCCGCGCACCGGCAGGTGCCGGTCCACCGCGTTGTGGCACAGGTTGGTCTTGCCGCCCGCGAACCAGCGGGTGAACGGCGGCCGGCTCGCATCGCAGACTTGCGCCGGCGGGGTCTGCCAGTCGATCAGCTTCGCCTGCTCGCCCCAGAACGCGTCGCGGTCGTCGAGCGACCGGCGATAGAAGTCTGCGTAAGTCATTCCGTCATTTCACCAGCGCGAGCACCTCCTCGAACCGGGGATGACCCGCATCCCGCAGCCACTCGAATGCGACCATCTCGGTGGTGACCAGTTCCGCGCCGGCGCCGGCGAGGCGGTCGAAGGCGGCGTCGCGGTTGCGCTCGTCGCGCGAACTGCAGGCGTCCGTGACCACCCAGACTTCCAGCTCCTCCTCCAGCAGGCCCAGCGCGGTCTGAAGCAGGCACACATGGGCTTCGCAGCCGGCGAGCACCAGGCTTTCGCGCGTGGGCGCCGGCGGCGGCGCCGCCTTCTGCAGGTGCTTGGGCAGGCTGCGGGCATTGCCGCCCTGCTGCCTGGGCGCGGGCTTCAGGCGCGGCAGCAGCACGCTGCTGCCGTCGAACGCCATCTTGGTCAGCACCCGGCCGGCCACCAGCGGCTGCAGCGCGTCGACCGTGGGGCCGAGGCTTTCCGGATTCTCTTCGGTGCACCACAGCGGCACGTCCAGCAGCTGTGCGATGCGCGCGAGGCGCACGGCGTTGGCGAGCGCGCGGTCGCCTTCGTGGATGGCGGGGAGGAGGCGGGTCTGGTAGTCCACCAGCACCAGTTGGGATTCTTCGGCGTCGAGCAGCATGGGCGCGATTATTCCCTCTTGCGGCACAGGCCGACGCCGTGCCGTAGCATTCCGGAATGTCTTCCCGTCCCGAACTCATCGTCCTGCACGAGCATCCCGAGTGGCAAAAGCCGCTGTTCGCCGCGCTGGATCGGCGTGGCGTCCCCTTCGCCGCCTTCGACGTCACCCGCGCCGCCTTCAGCAACACCGAGGCGCCGCGCGCCCGGCTGTACTTCAACCAGGCGAGCCCGAGCGCCTACCTGCGCGGCAACACCCGCGCCGTTCCGCTGGCGCTGGCCTACATGCGCACACTCGAGCGCCTGGGTGCGCGCGTCCTCAACGGCGCCGACGTGTTCGCCCTGGAACTGAGCAAGAGCGTGCAAGCGGCCCTGCTGCACACGCTGGACATCCCGACGCCCTTCTCCCTGACCTTCAACGATCCCGCCGCGCTGCGCGCGCATGCCGGGCAGATCGCCTGGCCGGCGGTGCTCAAGCCCGACCAGGGCGGCAGCGGCGCCCGCATCCAGGTGGTGAACTCGGTCGAGGAAGTCGAGGAGATCTTCCGCCGCGATCCTTCGAACTGGTTGCCGGACAACCTGTTCCTGCTGCAGGAATACCTGCCGCACGATCCCGACCAGGGCATCGTGCGCCTCGAATTCGTCGGCGGCCGGCTGCTGTACGCGATGCGCGTCAAGACGCACGGCCGCTTCAACCTGTGCCCCTCGCCGGTGTGCAATCCGGACGACGGCGAAGGGATCTGCGAGATCCCGGCCCACGCGCCCGTGGAGGCGCCGCCGGTGGAGTTCTATCCCTATCCCGAGGTGCCGGCGGAGGCGGTCGAGACCGCGACGCGCATCGTGCGCGCAGCGAAGCTGGACGTCGGCGGCATCGAATACCTGGAGACGCCGGACGGAAAGCGCGTCTTCTACGACATCAACGCCAACTCCAACCTGCGGCCGTCGGTGGCCGAGGCCTTCGGCTTCGACCCGTTCGAGCGCGTGGTGGACTACCTGGTGGGCGAGCTGGAGCGTACCCCGCGCTGAGCGTTGTTCCTAGGGAACATGCTTAAGAGGGGCGTGGCGAGCCCGACGGTAAACTCGCCACGCCTCCTGCCATGCCACTTCGCGCCGCCTCTCCCGATTTCCATCCCATTCGGCTGCTGTGCGTGGAGGACAACCCCGACGACGTCGAGCTGATGGGCATCGCGCTGGAACGCGCGGACCCGTCGCGGCAGTACGACCTGCACCGCGTCGACAACGCGGCCAGCTTCGTCGCAGCCCTCGCCGGCGACTGGGACGTGATCCTGTGCGACTTCAACCTGCCGCGGTTCTCGCCCTACGCGGCGCTGCAGATCCTGGTCACGCGCCGCTGCAACATCCCGCTGATCGTGCTGACGCGCGCGATCGGCGAGGAAGCGGCGGTGCACGTCCTGCGCTGCGGCGCCAAGGACTACCTCACCAAGGACAAGCTGGGCACGCTGCCGCAGATCATCGGGCGGGTGCTCGAGGAACGCCGGCGCGCGCAGGAGAAGGAAAGGCTCGATGCCGAACTGCAGTCCGCCTATGCGCGGCTGAAGGAGCTGTCCGCCCGCTTCGTGCTGGCGCAGGAGCGCGAACGGTCGCACATCTCGCGCGAGCTGCACGACCAGCTCGGTCAGACCCTGACGGCCGTCGTGATCCACCTGCACGCCGCGGAACGCGCGCCGGATGACGAGGCGGCGCGCCAGCACGGCGCCACGGCGGCGGAACTCGCCAACGGCGCGCTGCAGCAGTTGAAGACGCTGTCGTTCTCGCTGCGGCCCGCCCAGCTCGACCTGCTCGGCCTGCTGCCGGCGGTGCAGTCGGCCATGCAGCGCATCGCGGAGCCGGCCGGCCTGGACTGGGACGTCACGACGCGCGGCGAGGAACCGAAGAAGCTGGAAGAGAACGCCGCCGTGGTGGTGCGCCTGGTGCAGGAGGCCCTCACCAACACGGTGCGCCATGCGCATGCCTCGATGGTGCGCGTGCGGCTGCGCTTCCTGCCCGACGGCCGCATCGGCCTGCTGGTGCTCGACGACGGCAACGGCTTCGACAAGCATGCCGTCCTCGACGGGCAGCAGAGCGAGAGGAACATCGGCCTGTACGGCATGATCGAACGAACCGAACTGGCCGGCGGACGCCTGCACCTGCGCACCCGCGAAGGCCGCGGCGTGGCGATCCGCGCGGTGCTGTAATCAGAAAGAAAGATTGGAGGGAGCATGATCCACTCGCAGAACCACCACGGCATGCCGATCCAGGTCGTGCTGGCCGACGACCACGACCTGGTGCGCTCGGGCATCAAGGCGCTGCTGTCCACGGTGGACGGCGTGCAGGTGATCGCCGAAGCGCGCAACGGCAACGAGCTGCTGCAGCTGCTGGAGTCGGTCAAGCCGGACGTGGTGATGACCGACATCTCGATGCCCGGCATGGACGGCATCACCGCCATCGCGGAGATCCACACCCGCTACCCCGAAGTGCGGGTGATCGTGCTGTCGATGTACGACACCGTGGACTTCGTGAAGCGCGCCGTCGGCAACGGCGCCTGCGGCTACATCATGAAGGACGCCCCGCCCTTCGAGCTGGAACAGGCGCTGCGCAGCGTGATGGCCACCGGCAGCTACTTCAGCGCCGCGGTCGCACAGCGGCTGCTGCAGCCGTCGGAGCCGACGGTGGACGACGAACTGACGACGCGGCAAGTGGAGATCCTGACGCTGATCGCGCAGGGCAAGTCGGCCAAGGAGATCGCGTTCGAGCTGGGCCTCAGCCCGAAGACGGTGGACGTGCACCGCGCCCGCATCATGGAGCGGCTGCGGCTGAACGACATCGCGAGCCTGACGCGGTATGCGGTGCGCAAGGGGCTCGTGAAGGCGTGATCTTGCGTCGGGGTTCGCCTTCGGGCTCACCCCGACCTACGAAATACTCGGACACGTCGGTGTAGGGCGGGGTGAGCGGCGAAGCCCGAACCCCGCCGTCACGGCGGCAGCACCCGCACCAGCTTCCCGTTCCCCTCGTCCGTCACGAGATACAGCAACCCATCCGGCCCCTGGCGCACGTCGCGCACGCGGCCGATCCCCTGCAGCAGCTTCTCCTCGCGCGCGACCTTGCCGCCCGCGAGCTCGATGCGATCGAGGTAGTCGAACTTCAGCGAACCCACGAACAGGTTGCCGCGCCAGCCCGCCCCATAGCGGTCGCTGGTGAGGAAGGCCATGCCCGAAGGCGCGATCGACGGCACCCAGTAGTGCAGCGGCTGCTCCATGCCGGCCTTCCCGGTGCCCTCGCCCAACTTGCCGCCGCCGTAGTTCTCGCCGTACGTGATCACCGGCCAGCCGTAGTTGCGACCGGGCTGCGGCAGGTTGATCTCGTCGCCGCCCTGCGGGCCGTGTTCGTGCATCCAGAAGGTGCCGTCCGGCGCCAGCGTCGCACCTTGCGGGTTGCGGTGGCCGTAGCTCCAGATCTCGGGCAGCGCTCCCGCGCGGCCCGCGAAGGGATTGCCGTCGGCCGCCCCGCCGTCCTTCTTCACGCGCACCACCTTGCCGTGGTGGGTGTCGAGGGTCTGGGCGTCGGTGCGCCGCGAGTTGCGTTCGCCCAGGGCCAGGAACAGGTTGCCGTCGCGCGCCTCCACGATGCGGCAGCCGAAGTGCATGCCGCTCGCCACCTTGGGCCGGGCGCTGAAGATCACGCGCACGTCTTCCAGGCGCGCGTCGTCGGCCGCCAGCCGCGCGCGGGCCAGCGCGGTGCTGTTGCCGCCGGGTCCCGGTTCGGAAAAACAGAAAAAGATGGTTCGATTCGTCGCAAAGCCGGAATCGGTGACGACGTCCAGCAGCCCGCCCTGCCCGCCCGCCGCGACCTGCGGCACGCCCGCCAGCGGTGCGCCGGCCCGGCCCTGCGCAGTCACGACGCGCATGCGGCCCGGCCGCTCGGTGACGAGGAAGCGGCCTTGCGGCAGGAAGGCCACGGCCCAGGGATGGTCCAGGCCTTCCGTGACGGTTTCGGCCCGGACGGCCTGCGCCTGGCCCGACAGCGGCAGCAAAGCTGCGAGAATGGCCGCCGTGCCCGACGCCGGCAGCCCCCAGAGGCCGCGGCGCCGGAAGCTTCGAAAGTTGCAGTGCATGGTGGAACCCATTGTTCCCCACCCGCGATGAAAAGCGGGCGCCTCGCGGGCCTGGCTGATTTTCGAGACACATCAAGAACCTGGAATGAATCGTCTGCTTGACCTCCGGGGTGGCCGGAAGCGAAACTCCGTCCCCATGAACCCATGGCTGAGCCTGGTGCTCGTGCTCGCCGCCTCCGGCGCCCACGCCGCTCCTCCCGTATCCGCGGAGGAAGACGTCGGCCGCTTCATGACGGACAAGCGCCTGGTGGACCGCATCGAGGAAGTGCGCACGCAGGTCGGCGAGCGCGTGACCGAAGGCGCCAGCCGCGTCAGCGAAGGCGCGCACCGCGTCGCCCACCGGGCCTCCGACCTGGTGGTCACCGCCATGGGCTTCCTCGGCGTGCCCTATCGCCGCGGCGGCAATTCTGTGGAGACCGGCTTCGACTGCAGCGGCTTCGTCAAGGCGATGTACGAGCAGACGGTGGGCCTGATCCTGCCGCGCCGCGCCAACGAACAGGCCGCCGCCACGCAGAAGATCGACCGCCGCGAACTGCAGCCGGGCGACCTGGTGTTCTTCAACACCCTGAAGCGCACCTTCAGCCACGTGGGCATCTACGTCGGCGACAACAAGTTCATCCACTCGCCCAAGCCCGGCGCGCAGGTGCGCGTGGAAGACATGGGCGTGCCCTACTGGTCCTCGCGCTTCGACGGCGCCCGCCGGGTGCTGCCCGAGACCGGCACCCTGGCGACCCAGTGAGGCGCAGGCAGGGCTTCACCCTGCTCGAACTGATGGTGGTCGTCGCGGTGATCGCCATCCTGGCGCTCATCGCGCTACCCAGCTACCTGGATCGCATCGTGCGCGAGCAGATCCGCGACGCGCTGCCGCTGGCGGACATCCTGAAGCCGCCGGTGGAAGCGGCCTGGCGCAGTGGCACGCCGCTGCCGGTCGACAACGCCTCCGCCGGCCTGCCGGTGGCGGACCAGATCGTCGGCGAATGGATCCAGTCGGTGGCGCTGGAGAACGGCGCGATCCACCTCACCTTCGGCAACCGCGCCAACCGGACCTTGCAGGGCAAGGTCCTGACGCTGCGGCCCGCCGTGGAGGAAGACGCCCGCGTGGTGCCGGTCACCTGGCTGTGCGGCCACGCCCCCGCGCCGGCGAAGATGACGGCGCAGGGTCAGGACCGCACGACCGTCGCGGCCGCGATGCTGCCCCTGCGCTGCCGCTGACTACTTGCGCTGCGGCGGCACGTCGGTGCACGTGCCGTGCGCGATCTCGGCCGCCATGCCGATGCTCTCGCCGAGCGTCGGGTGCGGATGGATCGTCTTGCCGATGTCGACCTCGTCGGCGCCCATCTCGATCGCCAGCGCCACTTCGCTGATCAGGTCGCCGGCATGCGTGCCGACGATGCCCCCTCCCACGATGCGGTGGGTTTCGGCGTCGAACAGCAGCTTGGTGAAGCCTTCGTCGCGGGTGTTGGCGATCGCGCGGCCGGAAGCGCTCCACGGGAAGTGGCCCTTCTTGATCGCGATGCCCTGCGCCTTGGCCTGCTCCTCGGTGAGGCCCACCCACGCGACCTCGGGGTCGGTGTAGGCCACGCTCGGGATCACGCGGGCGTTGAAGGCGCTCTTCTCGCCCGCGGCCGCTTCGGCGGCGACGTGCGCCTCGTGCACCGCCTTGTGCGCCAGCATCGGCTGGCCGACGATGTCGCCGATCGCGAAGATGTGCGGCACGTTGGTGCGCATCTGGATGTCGACCGGGATGAAGCCGCGGTCCGTGACGCTCACGCCCGCCTTCTCCGCGCCGATCTTCCCGCCGTTGGGCGAACGGCCGACGGCCTGCAGCACGAGGTCATAGAGCTGCGGCTCCTTGGGCGCCTGCTCGCCTTCGAAGCGCACCAGGATGCCGTCCTTGGTCGCTTCCGCGCCGACGGTCCTGGTCTTCAGCATGATGTTGTCGAAGCGCGGCGCGTTGAGCTTCTGCCACACGCGGACCAGGTCGCGGTCGGCGCCCTGCATCAGGCCGTCGAGCATCTCCACCACATCCAGGCGCGAACCCAGCGTGGAGTACACCGTGCCCATCTCCAGGCCGATGATGCCGCCGCCGAGGATCAGCATGCGCTTGGGGTTGGTCGCCAGTTCCAGCGCGCCGGTGGAGTCCACCACGCGCGGGTCCTTGGGCATGAAAGGCAGCGACATGGCCTGCGAACCCGCGGCGATGATCGCGTTCCTGAAGCGGATCACCTGCTTCTTGCCGGTGGTGTCCTTGCCGTCGCCGCCCGTTTCCTGCACCTCGAGGTGGTGCGGGTCGAGGAAGGTGCCGATGCCGCGCACGACGGTGACCTTGCGCATCTTGGCCATCGCCGCCAGGCCGCCGGTCAGCTTGCCGGTGACCTTGTCCTTGTGCGCCTTGAGCTTGGCGCGGTCGATCTTGGGCTTGCCGTAGGACACGCCGAGGTCGGCGAAGTGGCTCACTTCGTCCATCACCGCGGCGACGTGCAGCAGCGCCTTGGACGGGATGCAGCCGACGTTCAGGCAGACGCCGCCGAGGGTGGCGTAGCGCTCCACGATGACCGTCTTCATGCCGAGGTCGGCGGCGCGGAAGGCGGCGGAGTAGCCGCCGGGGCCCGCGCCGAGCACCAGCATCTCGCATTCGAGGTCGACGCCGCCGGAATAGCTGCCGGCCGGCGCCGGCGCCGGCGCGGATTGCGCGTTGGGCGGTGGGCGGTCGGCGGCAGGAGCGGAAGCCTTCGGCTGTTCACGCTCAACGCTCGACGCTGAACTCTCGACCGTCAGCAGCACGCTTCCTTCGGACACGTTGTCGCCGACCTTGACCTTCACTTCCTTCACCACGCCCGCGTGGGAGGAAGGGATCTCCATGGAGGCCTTGTCGCTCTCGACCGTCACCAGGGATTGTTCCGCCTTGATCGTGTCGCCAGGCTTCACGAGCACCTCGATCACGGCCACGCTCTCGAAGTCCCCGATGTCGGGGACTTTCACTTCCGTCACGGGCATTTACTTTGCCTCTTTCGCTTTGACAGTGAAGATGTCGCAGGGCAGCTCGGAGTTGCGGTCGAACTCGCAACCCGCGGCGATCCCCGCTTCCGCGATTTCACGCGCGGTCTTGGCCCGGGAGTAGGCCGCGTGCATCGCGCCCAGGGCGAAGCTGCGCCCGGAGCCGATGCCCCAGAACTCCTTGAACTCGAACACCTCGCGATAGCTGTAGAGCCCATAGATCCCGCTGGCGTTGGCGATCACCACGCTGAACTGGCTGGACTCGTAAGGATCGCTGTCCTCCTCCTTCGTCTGCAGGAAGAAGTTGTCCTTCAGGTACGGGTGCAGCTTGGTGAAGGTGTCGAACACCTCGTCCTTGCTTCCCAGCTTCAGGATCTCGCGCGGCATGGACCCCATCGCCTTGCGCAACACCGGGAAGTGCGCCACCGTGCCGGCCATGCCGATGTAGCTGGCGCCGTCGTCGGTGTCGACCTTGAAGATCTTGGTGTTGTCCTCGTACCGGTGCGCGAGACGGGTGTCGCCGAAGGTCACCAGGGTGTCCGCAGCGATGGCGATCTGTCCGGCTTTCTTCACCACCACAACTGTTGTCATCAGCTCTTGTTCTGTTTCTTAGAGTAGGACGCGGCGGAAATCCGCCAGGATCTGCCCAAGGTAGGCATTGAAGCGGGCGGCCGACGCGCCGTCGACGACGCGATGATCCCACGACAGCGACAGCGGCAGCATCAGCCGGGGCTGGAACTGCTTGCCGTCCCAGACGGGTTGCGTCTGGCTCTTGGACACCCCGAGGATAGCGACTTCCGGGGCGTTGATGATCGGGCTGAAGTACCTTCCACCGATACCGCCGAGTGAAGAAATGGTGAAAGTCGCCCCGCTCATGTCGGCAGGGCTGAGCTTGCCGTCGCGCGCCTTCTTCGCCAGCTCGGCCGTTTCCTGGGCGATCTGGAACACGCCCTTCTTGTCGGCGTCCCTGATCACCGGGACCATCAGGCCGTTGGGCGTGTCCGCCGCGAAGCCGATGTGCCAGTAGTTCTTGTGCACCAGGTCGTCGCCGTCGAGCGAGCTGTTGAAGTCGGGGAATTTCTTCAGCGCCGCGACGCTGGCCTTCATCAGGAAGGCCAGCATGGTGAGCTTCATGCCCGACTTCTCGTTCTCCTTGTTCAGCTGGACACGGAAGGCTTCGAGGTCCGTGATGTCGGCATCGTCGTGGTTGGTGACGTGCGGGATCATCACCCAGTTGCGGTGCAGGTTGGCCGCGCTGATCTTCTTGATGCGCGCGATCGGCTTGCGCTCCACCGGCCCGAACTTCGCGAAGTCCACCTTGGGCCAGGGCAGCAGGCCCAGCGCCTCGCCGCCGCCGCCCGCGGGCGCCTTGCCGGCCGCGGCCCTGGTGCGCACGTCGCCCGCCATCACCTGCTTGGTGAAGGCCTGGACGTCCTCCTGCGTGATGCGGCCCTTGGGACCGGTGCCCTTCACCTCCTCCAGCGGCACGCCGAGCTCGCGCGCGAACTTGCGCACGGAGGGCGAGGCATGCGGCAGGGTGCCGGTGGCCGCGGTGGGTTCGTGCGGAGGCAGTGCGGCAGTGGGTGCCTGGCGTTCCGGCGCCGGAGCCGCTGCCTGTGCCGGGGCTGCTGCCCCCTCTCCCCTCTGGGGAGAGGGCTGGGGTGAGGGGCTCGCGGCGCCTGCGGCACCGCTGCCCTGCACCACGGCAATCAAGTCGCCGATGTTGACGATGTCGCCGACCTTGACCTTCAGCTCCTTGAGCCTGCCGGCCGCCGACGACGGGATCTCCATCGAGGCCTTGTCCGACTCCACGGTGATGAGCGACTGCTCCACCTTCACCGCATCGCCGGGCTTGACCAGCACCTCGATCACGGCGACGTCCTTGAAGTCGCCGATGTCGGGGACGCGGACCTCAACGGGGCTCGAGGCACTCGAACTGGGCGCGGCGACTATCGGGGCGGCGGAGCCCTCCCCCTTCGAGGGGGAGGGTTGGGGAGGGGGGGAGCCCGTCGCCCCCGCAGGGGCGGCGGTCGCGGTCGTTTCAATGACCGCGATCGCTGTCCCCTCGGAAACCTTGTCGCCCATCTTGACCTTGAGCTCCTTCAGCACACCCGCGTGGCTGGAGGGGATCTCCATGGAGGCCTTGTCGGATTCCACGGTCAGCAGCGACTGCTCCGCCTTGATGGTGTCCCCGGGCTTCGCCAGCAGCTCGATGACGGCGACTTCATCGAAGTCCCCGATGTCGGGGACCTTCACTTCGACCAGAGCCATGTTTCTTCTATCTCCGCGGCCCGGACGCGGGCCT
The DNA here is from genome assembly GCF_036383835.1 of Ramlibacter sp. Lineage (GTDB taxonomy): Bacteria > Pseudomonadota > Gammaproteobacteria > Burkholderiales > Burkholderiaceae_C > Ramlibacter. The sequence goes on along the minus strand of NZ_DASVNN010000021.1, from coordinate 48,840 downwards.
TCTCGTTGTGGGGAACGCGTCAGGCGTACAGGGGGTTGATCTTGTCGGCCTTGATGCCGTACTTGCGGATCGCCTCGGCCACCTTCGCCACCGGCACGCTGCCTTCATCGGCCAGCGACTTGAGTGCCGCCACTGCAATGTAGTGGCGATTGACCTCGAAGTGCTCGCGCAGCTTGGTGCGGAAGTCGCTGCGGCCGAAGCCGTCGGTGCCCAGCACCTTGTAGTGGCGGCCCTTCGGCATGAAGGCGCGGATCTGGTCGACGTACATCTTCATGTAGTCGGTCGACGCGACCACCGGGCCGGCGTGCTTGTCGAGCTGCTGCGTCACGAAGGGCACCTTGGGCGCGTCCGTGGGGTGCAGCAGGTTGTGGCGCTCGCAGTCGAGGCCGTCGCGCGCCAGCTCGTTGAAGCTCGGGCAGCTCCACACGTCGGCATGCACGCCCCAGTCCTTGGCCAGCAGCTCCTGCGCGGCCAGCGACTCGCGCAGGATGGTGCCGCTGCCCAGCAGCTGCACGCGCACCTTGCCGGCAGCGCCCGGCTTGCACAGGTACATGCCCTTGACGATCTGTTCCTCGGTGCCGGGCTGCAGGCCGGGCATCGGGTAGTTCTCGTTGAGCAGGGTGATGTAGTAGAAGACGTTGTCCTGCTTCTCCACCATGCGCTTCAGGCCGTGCTGCATGATCACCGCCACTTCGTGCGCGAAGGTCGGGTCGTAGCTCACGCAGTTGGGGATGGTCTGCGCGAGGATGTGGCTGTGGCCGTCCTCGTGCTGCAGGCCCTCGCCGTTGAGCGTCGTGCGGCCCGAGGTGCCGCCCAGCAGGAAGCCGCGCGCCTGCATGTCGCCCGCCGCCCAGCACAGGTCGCCCACGCGCTGCAGCCCGAACATCGAGTAGTAGATGTAGAACGGGATCATCACGCGGTTGCTGGTGCTGTACGACGTCGCCGCCGCCACCCAGCTGGCCATGCCGCCGGCCTCGTTGATGCCCTCCTGCAGGATCTGGCCGGACTGGTCTTCCTTGTAGTAGGAGACCTGGTCGCGGTCCTGCGGGGTGTACTTCTGGCCCTGGTGGTTGTAGATCCCGATCTGGCGGAACAGGCCTTCCATGCCGAAGGTGCGCGCCTCGTCGACGAGGATGGGCACCACGCGCGGGCCGAGCTCCTTGTCGCGCAGCAGCGCGGTCAGGAAGCGCACGTAGGCCTGCGTCGTGGAGATCTCGCGGCCTTCCGCGGTCGGGTCGGTCACCGCCTTGAAGGCGTCCAGGCCCGGCACCTTCAGCTGCTCGTCGGCCTTCGCGCGGCGCGCCGGCAGGTAGCCGCCCAGCGCCTTGCGCCGTGCGTGCAGGTACTGCATCTCCGGCGTGTGCTCCTCGGGCTTGTAGAAGGGGATGTCGGCCAGCTTCTCGTCGGGGATCGGGATGCTGAAGCGGTCGCGGAAGGTGCGGATGTCGTCGTCGCCCAGCTTCTTGGCCTGGTGCGCGATGTTGCGGCCTTCGCCGGCCTTGCCCATGCCGAAGCCCTTCACGGTCTTCACCAGCAGCACGGTGGGCTGGCCCTTGGTGTTGGCAGCCTTGTGGAAGGCCGCGTACACCTTCTGCGGGTCGTGGCCGCCGCGGTTGAGGCGCCAGATGTCCTCGTCGCTCATCTTCGCGACCATCTCCAGCAGCTTGGGATCGCGGCCGAAGAAATTCTTGCGCACGAAGGCGCCGTCGTTGGCCTTCATCGCCTGGTAGTCGCCGTCCACGACTTCCATCATCACCTTGCGCAGGATGCCTTCCTTGTCGCGGGCGAGCAGCGGGTCCCAGTAGCTGCCCCAGATCAGCTTGATGACGTTCCAGCCCGCGCCGCGGAACTCGCCTTCGAGTTCCTGGATGATCTTGCCGGTGCCGCGCACCGGGCCGTCGAGACGCTGCAGGTTGCAGTTCACCACGAAGATCAGGTTGTCCAGGCCTTCACGCGCCGCCACGCCGATCGCGCCCAGCGATTCGACCTCGTCCATCTCGCCGTCGCCCAGGAAGGCCCAGACCTTGCGGTTCTCGGTGTTGGCGATGCCGCGGGCGTGCAGGTACTTCAGGAAGCGCGCCTGGTAGATCGCCATCAGCGGGCCCAGGCCCATCGACACCGTCGGGAACTGCCAGAAGTCCGGCATCAGCTTCGGATGCGGGTAGCTGGACAGGCCCTTGCCGTCGACTTCCTGGCGGAAGTTCAGCAGCTGCTCCTCGGTGATGCGGCCTTCCATGAAGGCCCGCGCGTAGATGCCGGGCGCGCTGTGGCCCTGGATGTAGAGGCAGTCGCCGCCCTGCTCCGGAGTTTCGGCCTTCCAGAAATGATTGAAGCCCGCGCCGAGCATGGTCGCGAGCGAGGCGAAGGAGCTGATGTGGCCGCCGAGGTCGCCGCCGTCTTCCGGATGCAGGCGGTTGGCCTTCACCACCATCGCCATCGCGTTCCAGCGCATGTAGGCGCGCAGGCGCTCCTCGACTTCGAGGTTGCCGGGGCAGCGTTCCTCGTTCTCGGGCTCGATCGTGTTCACGTAGCCGGTGGTGGCGGAGAACGGCAGGTCGATGCCCTGCTGGCGCGCTTCCTCCAGCAGCTGCTCGATGAGGAAGTGGCCGCGCTCCTTGCCCTCGGCGGCGATGACGGCGGAGAGGGCATCCACCCATTCCCGCGTCTCCTGCGCGTCAGCGTCGTTGGCGGCGGCTCCGAACAGGCGATCGGGCTGAGCGGACATTTCTTGTCTCCTTGAAGGCGAGTGTGAATTTAGTACGGGCTTGCCGCACGCGGCGGGGAGTGTCGCATAAACCGGTTGCTATTTCAAATCGCGCATAGCCGTTTCATAATGCGGATTATTGTCCACGGCACCTTTGCGGTCCGCGTTGGTCCCAATAAGGCGCGCCCCTAAACTACGCAACTCATGCATGACCACCCGCCTTCGGAATTCCAGTCCGAAGTCCCGATCCCCAACTGGTGGCGCCACTGGTGGCGCCGGCAGACGCCGACCCGCCAGGACCGCTACGCGATGCTCGCGCCGCTGGCGGCCGTGCTGCTGTTCCTCGCCGCGATCGTCTCCGCCTTCTGGTACCTGCGGCTGGAGGAGATGGACCGCGAGCAGGAAGCGGTCCGGCGCGACGTCGAATACGGTCAGCAGCGCATGCGCCTGCGCCTGCTGGAGCGGCAGGAACAGCTGATGCGCATCGCCCGCGACATCTCCAACAAGGAGGTGGACGCGGAGGAATTCGTCGGCCGCGCGGAGTCGATGATCGCGCAGTATCCCGAACTGCTGATGCTCACCTGGCTCGACGAGCGCCGCCGCGTCACCGCGAGCTATGCGGCGCCGAGCCTCGCCAACACGCAGGTGCGCGTCGCCGGCGAAGTGCTGCGGCCCGGCGAGACCGAGACCATGTACAGCCTGGCGCGCGACCTGCAGCAGCCGGTGTACTCGCAGCCCGTCGCGGGCCCCGACAGCTCCGGCCTGCTGCAGCTGCACGTGCCGCTGGCGGACCAGGGCAAGTTCGGCGGCGTGATCCTGGGCGAATACTCCATCGACGGCCTGATGCGCTACGGCGTGCCGTCCGAGATCTCGGCCAAGTACGCCGTGGCCCTGCTCGATGGCAAGAACCGCGTGCTGGCGGGCACCGCCGTGCCGCCGCGCAATCCGGCCACGCAGTTCCTGCCCTGGGCCGCGCATCCCAACGAATACGAGGTGCCGGTCTCGCCCGTGGGCAACGGACTGATCCTGCGCGCGCAGGCCTATCGCACCGGACTCGGCGTGATCGGCAGCGGCCTGTTCTGGCTGGTCGGCGCGCTGTCGGCGATGACCGCCTGGATGCTGATCGCCAACTGGCGCCATACCCGCCGCCGCATGCAGGCGCAGCAGGCGCTGATGTCCGAGACCAACTTCCGGCGCGCGATGGAGAACTCCATGCTCACCGGCATGCGGGCGCTCGACATGCACGGCCGCATCACCTACGTGAACGCCGCCTTCTGCCAGATGACCGGCTGGAGCGAAGCCGAACTGGTCGGCCGCACCCCGCCCTTTCCCTACTGGCCGGAAGAGGACCGCGACCTGCTGATGGCGCGCCTGGACGACGAACTGCGCGGCCGCACCATCCAGGGCGGCTTCCAGGTCCGCGTGAAGCGCAAGGACGGCAGCCTGTTCGACGCGCGCCTGTACGTGTCGCCCCTGGTGGACGCCAAGGGCCACCAGACCGGCTGGATGACGTCGATGACCGACATCACCGAGCCGACGCGCATCCGCGAGCAGCTGCAGGCCTCGCACGAGCGCTTCACCACGGTGCTGGAAGCGCTCGACGCGTCGGTGTCCGTGGCACCGCTCGGCAGCGAGGAACTGCTGTTCGCCAACAAGCTGTACCGCCTCTGGTTCGGCGGCCGCGCGGCCGGCCACCTGGGCATGGTGGCGCAGGCCGGCATGAGCGACACGCCGCGCACGGCCGACGCGACGATCGACGACGTCGACCACTTCGCCGGCCTGCCGACCAACACGCTGGAAGGCGCGGTCTCCGAGAACGCGGAGATCTTCGTGCCCGAACTGGGCAAGTGGCTGGAAGTGCGTTCGCGCTACCTGAACTGGGTCGACGGCCGCCTCGCGCAGATGGTGATCGCGACCGACATCACGTCCCGCCGCAATGCCGAGGATCAGGCCGCGGCGCAGGCCGAACGCGCGCAGTCCGCCAGCCGCCTGATCACGATGGGCGAGATGGCCTCCAGCGTGGCGCACGAACTGAACCAGCCGCTGACGGCCATCTCCAACTACTGCAACGGCCTGATGTCGCGCATCCGCGGCAGGCAGATCAGCGAGGACGACATGCTGGCCGCCCTGGACAAGACGGCGCGCCAGGCGCAGCGCGCGGGCCAGATCATCCAGCGCATCCGCACCTTCGTGAAACGCAGCGAGCCGAACCGCACGCCTTCCGACGTGAGCGCGATCGTCAGCGAGGCGATGGAACTCGCCGAGATCGAACTGCGGCGGCGCAACGTGCGCATGACGCACTACATCGCAGCCCGCCTGCCGCAGATCATGGTCGACCCGATCCTGATCGAGCAGGTGCTGGTCAACCTGCTGCGCAACGCCGCCGAAGCCATCGAGCAGGCGAAACGCCCCGCCGGCCGGCGCAGCGTCGAACTGCGCGTGGTGCCGAAGCAGGTGGACACGCTGCACGTCGTCGAATTCTCCGTGCTGGACTCCGGACCCGGCCTCGCGCCCGAAGTGCTGGAACGCCTGTACGAAGCCTTCTTCTCCACCAAGCCGGAAGGCATGGGCATCGGCCTGAACCTGTGCCGCTCCATCGTGGAGTCGCACCAGGGAAGGATGGAGGCGGAGAACATCTACAATGGCAGCGAAGTCGCGGGGTGCCGGTTCTCCTTCTGGATTCCGGTCTCCGGTGCTACAAGTCCGATAGTGGTCAAGGACGCGGGGGTGACAACAGCATGAGTTTGATTCCCAAGAAGGGTACCGTCTATGTGGTCGACGACGACGAGGCGGTGCGCGATTCCCTTCAATGGCTGCTCGAAGGCAAGGACTACCGGGTCCGCTGCTTCGATTCCGCCGAATCCTTCCTCGCCCGCTACGACCCGCGCGAGGTTGCCTGCCTGATCGTCGACATCCGCATGGGCGGCATGACGGGCCTGGAACTGCAGGACCGCCTGGTGGAGCGCAAGTCTCCGCTGCCCGTGGTCTTCATCACCGGCCACGGCGACGTCCCGATGGCGGTGAACACCATGAAGAAGGGCGCGATGGATTTCATCCAGAAGCCCTTCAAGGAAGACGAACTGGTGAGCCTGGTCGAGCGCATGCTGGAGCGCGCCAAGGACACCTTCGCCGAATACCAGAGCGCCGCCAGCCGCGACGCGCTGCTGTCCAAGCTCACCTCGCGCGAGGCGCAGGTGCTGGAACGCATCGTGGCCGGCCGCCTGAACAAGCAGATCGCCGACGACCTGGGCATCAGCATCAAGACGGTGGAGGCGCACCGCGCCAACATCATGGAGAAGCTGAACGCCAACACGGTGGCCGACCTTCTGAAGATCGCATTGGGGCAGACGCCCCCGAAGGGCTGACGCCCGGTTCAGCGTTCAGCGTTCGGCGTTGAGCGTAAAGACGCTGAACGCTCAACTCCCAACGCTGAACCCCCCATGACCGCACAACTCATCGACGGCAACGCCCTCGCCAGGAAGATCCGCGAGGAAGTCGCCGGCCGCACCCAGGCCCTCAAGGCCAAGGGCGTCCAGCCGCACCTGGCCATCGTCCTCGTGGGCGAGGATCCCGCCAGCCAGGTCTACGTGAAGCACAAGGTGGCCGACAGCGAGCAGACCGGCCTGAAGGCCACGCTGGAGCGCCATCCCGCGAGCCTCACCGAAGCGCAGCTCCTGGACCGCATCCGCGCACTCAACGCCGACGCCTCGGTGCACGGCATCCTGGTGCAGCTGCCCCTGCCGAAGCACATGGACAGCCACAAGGTCATCGAGACGATCTCGCCGGCCAAGGACGTCGACGGCTTCCACGTCGCCAGCGCCGGCGCCCTGATGGTGGGCCAGCCCGGCTTCTGGCCCTGCACGCCCTACGGCTGCCTGAAGATGCTGGATTCGATCGGCTACGACCTGCGCGGCAAGCACGCGGTGGTGATCGGCCGCAGCAACATCGTCGGCAAGCCGATGGCCATGATGCTGCTGGGGCGCGACGCGACGGTGACCGTCTGCCACAGCCGCACCCAGGACCTCGGCGCGATGACGCGGCAGGCCGACGTCGTCGTCGCAGCGGTCGGCAGGCGCGACGTGCTGACGGCCGACATGGTGAAGCCGGGCGCGGTGGTGATCGACGTCGGCATGAACCGCAACGACGAGGGCAAGCTCTGCGGCGACGTCGACTTCGCCGGCGTGAAGGAGGTGGCCGGCTGGATCACCCCGGTGCCGGGCGGCGTCGGACCGATGACGCGCGCGATGCTGCTGGTCAACACGATCGAAGCCGCCGAGCGCACCGCCGGCTAGCGCTTCGAACGCTCCAGCGGCCAGAAGGCCCAGCCCTCGCCCTCGAACTCGTCGTCGTCCTCGATGAGCCAGGGCCCGGGGGCAGGCAGCTCGCGGGTTTCGGCAGCGGGACCCGATGCAGCGCGCGGCGCATCCGACGCGCCGCCCGGCCCGGAGGTGAGCAGCGGCGCGATACAGGCCAGCTTGCGCATCAGGTTCATGGATTCCTCGCTTTCAGGATTCCACGGTACGCCGGGGCCCATGAACATCCCCTGAACGGCATGCGCCAATGGCGGCCATCGGCATTGCCAATGGCCGGCCGCCCTTGTGCGGCGGCGAGCTGCCGCAAAATGGTGGCATGAGCAATCCCCTCCTCGACTTCCAGGACCTTCCCCTTTTCGACCAGGTGCGGCCGGAGCACGTCGCACCGGCCGTGGACGAACTGCTGGGCCAGGCGGACCGGGCGCTGGCCGCCGTCACGCAACCGGACTTCCCGGCGGACTGGAACGGGATCGCGAAGGTGCTCGACGTCGCCACCGAGCGGCTGGGCCGCGCCTGGGGCATGGTCGGCCACCTCAACGCGGTCGCCGATACCCCCGAGCTGCGCGCCGCCTACAACGAGGCGCTGCCGCGCGTGACCGAGTTCTGGACCCGCCTGGGCGCGGACGAGAAGCTCTACGCCAAGTACAAGGCGGTGGACGCGGCGCAGCTCACGCGGGAACAGAAGCAGGCCCACAAGAACGCCTTGCGCAACTTCGTGCTGTCGGGCGCCGAACTCACCGGCGCCGCCAAGGACCGCTTCGCGCAGATCCAGGAGCGCATGGCCGAACTGAGCCAGAAGTTCAGCGAGAACGCGCTCGATTCCACCGACTGCTTCGCCTACTACGCCGCGGAAAACGAGCTCGATGGGGTGCCGCCGGACGTCGTGCATGCCGCCCGCGCGGCGGCGGAAGCGGAGGGCAAGCAGGGCTGCAAGCTCACGCTGAAGATGCCCAGCTACCTGCCGGTGATGCAGTTCGGCACCAGCCGCACCCTGCGCGAGCGCCTGTACCGCGCCTATGTCACGCGCGCCAGCGACCAGGGCGATCCCAAGTTCGACAACTCGGCGCTGATCCGCGAGATCCTGGCGCTGCGCCAGGAGGAAGCGAAGCTCCTGGGCTATGCGAACTTCGCCGAGGTCTCGGTCGTGCCCAAGATGGCCGAGTCGCCGAAGCAGGTGGTGCAGTTCCTGCGCGACCTCGCGCACCGTGCGCGGGCACATGCGATGAAGGACGTGCAGGACATGCGCAGCTTCGCGAACGAGGCGCTGGGCATCGAGGACCCGCAGGCCTGGGACTGGGCGTTCGTCGGCGAGAAGCTGAAGGAAGCCCGGTATTCGTTCAGCGAGCAGGAGGTCAAGCAGTACTTCACCGCCCCGAAGGTGCTCGCGGGCCTGTTCAAGATCGTCGAGACACTGTTCGAGGTGGAGATCCGCCGCGACTTCGCCCCGGCCTGGAACCCGGGCGTCGAGTTCTACCGCATCGAGCGCGGCGGCGTGCTGGTCGGCCAGTTCTACCTCGATCCCGCCGCCCGCACGGGCAAGCGTGGCGGCGCCTGGATGGACGACGTCCGCGCCCGCTGGCTGCGCCCGGACGACAGCAAGCTGCAGACGCCCATCGCGCACCTGGTGTGCAACTTCGCCGAAGGCGTGGACGGCAAGCCGCCGCTGCTGACGCACGACGACGTGATCACGCTGTTCCACGAATCGGGCCACGGCCTGCACCACATGCTCACCCAGGTGAACGAGCGCGACGTCTCGGGCATCAGCGGCGTGGAGTGGGACGCGGTGGAGCTTCCCAGCCAGTTCATGGAGAACTTCTGCTGGGAATGGGGCGTGCTGAAGCACATGACGGCCCACGTCGACACCGGCGAACCGCTGCCCCGGGAGCTGTTCGACAAGATGCTGGCGGCCAAGAATTTCCAGAGCGGCCTGGCCACCCTGCGGCAGATCGAGTTCGCCCTGTTCGACATGCTGTTGCATTCAGAACACAGCCCCGAGGCCGATTTCATGCCGCTGTTGCAGCAGGTCCGCGACGAGGTCTCCGTGCTTCAACCGCCGGCATTCAACCGCATGGCGCACACTTTCAGCCACATCTTCGCGGGCGGCTACGCGGCGGGCTACTACAGCTACAAGTGGGCCGAGGTCCTCAGCGCCGACGCCTATGCCGCGTTCGAGGAGACGGCGGGCGACGACGGTATGCCCAGCGTGAAAACCGGGAGAAAATACCGCGAGGCCATCCTGGAAGCCGGCGGCAGCCGTCCCGCGATGGAGTCGTGGAAGGCCTTCCGCGGCCGCGAGCCGACGCTGGACGCCTTGTTGCGCCACCAGGGAATGGCCTGACACAATCGACCGAGTCGTTTCGAGGGGGATCTATGGTTTCCGTGCGTCTCGCGGCCGTGGCCGCGCTGGTGGGCTTCGCTTCGCTGTGGGGCACGGCCTCGCTGGCCCAGGTGTACCGGATCGTCGGTCCCGACGGCAAGGTGACCTATAGCGACCGCCCGCCGCCGGACGGCAAGGCCACGCAGGCGGCCGGCGCGCCGGTCGCGAGCGGCGGCGGCAGCTCCACGGCCGCCCTCCCCGCCGAACTGCGCGCCGCGGCCAACCGCTTCCCCGTCACGCTGTACAGCGGGGCCGATTGCGCGCCCTGCCTGACGGCGCGCAACTTCCTCGCCTCGCGCGGCGTCCCGTACACCGAGAAGTCGGTGGTGACGCAGGACGACGCCAAGGCGCTGCAGAGCCTCTCCGGCGAACTGCGCCTGCCTTTCGCCACCATCGGCGGCCAGCACGTGCGCGGCTTCTCCCAGTCCGAATGGTCCTCGTACCTGGACGCCGCGGGCTATCCCGCGACCTCGCAGCTGCCGGCCAGCTGGCGCAATCCGGCGCCCACCCCGCTGGTGGCGGTGCAGGCCGCGCCGGCCGCGGCGAATCGCCCGCAGCAGCCGGCCGCGCAGCAAGCGCCGGCCGAGTCGCCGCGGCCGAGCGACCCGTCGCCGTCGAATCCGGCGGGGATCCGCTTCTAAGGCGCCCTAGAACTCGAGCGTTTGAACGCCGCTCGCCGTGGCGAGCAGGCAGACCTGCGCCTTCTGGTGGGCGAACACCCCCACCGTCACCACGCCCGGCCACTGGTTCACTTCGCTCTCGAAGCCGAGCGGATCGCGGATCTTCAGGCCGGTGACGTCGAGGATGTGCTGGCCGTTGTCGCTCACCAGCGGCTGGCCGTCCTTCAGGCGGACCTTGGCCGTCCCGCCCATTTGCTGGAACTGCCGCACGACGCGCTGCGTGGCCATGGGGATCACCTCCACCGGCAGCGGGAAGCGGCCCAGCACCTCGACGCGCTTGGAATCGTCGGCGATGCAGACGAAGCGGCGCGACTGCGCGGCCACGATCTTCTCGCGCGTGAGCGCCGCGCCGCCGCCCTTGACCATGTGGCCGCGGCCGTCGATCTCGTCGGCGCCGTCGATGTAGACGGCCAGCTCGCCGACCTCGTTGGCGTCGAACACGCGGATGCCGATCGCGCGCAGCCGCTCCGTCGAGGCGACGGAGCTGGACACCGCGCCCGGCACGCGGTCCTTCATCGTGGCCAGCGCCTCGATGAACTTGTTGACCGTGGAGCCGGTGCCGACCCCCACGATCTCGCCCGGCACCACGTACTTCAGCGCCGCCTGGCCGACCAGCGCCTTGAGTTCATCCTGCGTCACGCGACAATCCCCGGTTTGATTCGAAGCCGGAATTATCGGATGTCCCTCCTGCCCTACGCCCTCGCCCGTCCCTTCCTGTTCGGGCTCGACCCCGAAACCGCGCACGAGCTGACCCTGGGATCGCTCGCCCGCCTGCAGGGCACGCCGCTGCGCTGGGCCTACTGCAACGGCTTCGTGCCGGATGCGATCGAGCTGGCCGGGCTGCGCTTCCCCAACCGCGTGGGCCTGGCCGCGGGCCTGGACAAGAACGCGCGCTGCATCGACGCGCTGGGCGCCATGGGCTTCGGCTTCGTCGAGGTGGGCACCGTCACGCCCAAGGGCCAGCCGGGCAATCCGCGGCCACGGATGTTCCGGCTGCCGGAGGCCAACGCGCTGATCAACCGCCTGGGCTTCAACAACGAGGGGCTGGACGCCTTCGTCGCGAACGTGCGGCGCTCGCAGTTCCGCCAGCAGGGGCGGCTGCTCGGTCTCAACATCGGCAAGAACGCCGCCACGCCCATCGAAGAGGCCACGAGCGACTACCTCGCCTGCCTCGCGGGCGTGTATCCGCACGCCGACTACGTGACGGTCAACATCTCCAGCCCCAACACGAAGAACCTGCGGGCGCTGCAGAGCGACGAGGCACTCGACGCCCTGCTTTCCGCGATCGCCGCGCGCCGCGAGGAACTCGCGCGCGAGCACGGCCGCGGCGTGCCGCTGTTCGTGAAGATCGCACCCGACCTCGACGAAGCGCAGGTGGACGTGATTGCCGCGACCCTGCGCCGCCACGGCATGGACGGCGTCATCGCCACCAACACGACGATCGCGCGCGACAAGGTCCAAGGCCTGCCCCATGCGGAGGAGACCGGGGGACTGAGCGGCAGCCCGGTGCTGGAGGCGAGCAACCGCGTGATCTCGCAACTGCGCGCGACGCTGGGGAGCGGCTATCCGATCATCGGCGTGGGGGGCGTGCTGAGCGCCGAAGACGCGCTGGCCAAGCTGCGTGCCGGGGCGGACGTGGTGCAGATCTACACGGGGCTGATCTACAAGGGCCCGGCGCTGGTCGACGAGATCGCGCGGGCGTTCCGCAACGACCGCGTCACGGCTCCCTCGCCTCGATCCTGATCGATCCGTACCACGCGGCCAGGTCGTCGATGTCCGCGTCGCCGAGCGGTTTCGCGATCACGCCCATCACCTCGTGCGCGCGCTTTCCGCTGCGATATGCGCGCAACTGCTCCGCGAGGTAGATCTCCGGCTGGCCCGCCAGGTGCGGGGCGTTGGGCAACATCGACAGGCCCAGCGGACCGTGGCATACGGCGCAGGCCGCCGCCTTCGCCTTGCCCGCCGCCCGGTCGGCCGCCTGCGAAGCAGGGGCCCCGCAGGCGAGCAGGCAGGCCAGCGACAGCGACAGCGGGCGGATCAAGGCTGGTACGAGATCCGGTAGATCGCGCCCGCGTAATCGTCGGACACCAGCAGCGAGCCGTCCTTCATCACCGCGACGTCCACCGGGCGACCGCGGTACGTGCCGGTCGCGTCGTCGAGCCAGCCGTCGGCGAAGACCTCGGCGCGGCCCGCGGTGCCGTCGGCATTCGTCGGCACGAAGTTGATCAGCGCGCCCGTGGGCTTGGTGCGGTTCCAGGAACCGTGCGCCGCCACGAAGATGCCGCCACGGTACTTGGCCGGGAACTGCTGCGCGTTGTAGAAGGTCATCCCCAGCTGCGCCTGGTGCGCGGGGAACTCCACCTGCGGGAACACCGCATTCGGCGGCTCCTTCATGTCCTTCAGTTCGGGCGCGGCGGAGGTGCCGGCCACCTTGAACTTGCCGCCCCAGTAGGGATAGCCGAAGTGCTGGCCGGCGCGCGTGAGGCGATTGAGTTCGCCGGGCGGGTTCTCGTCGCCGAGGCCGTCGGTCTGGTTGTCGGTGAACCAGAGGGTCTTGTCGCGCGGGTTGAAGTCCATCCCCACCGAATTGCGCACGCCCAGCGCGACCACTTCGCGCTTGGAGCCGTCGAACGGGTCCATGCGCACGATGCCGCCGATGCCGACCTTGTCGTAGGTGCTGAACTTCATCAGCGGCTGCACGTTGTGCGGCTGGCCGAGCGTGACGTACAGCTTGCCGTCGTCGGCCACGCGGCAGGTGCGCGCGCCGTGGTTGTACGACTCCTCGTCGACGGGGATCAGGCTGCCCTGGGCCACCACCTCGATCACCGCGACGTCGGGACCTTCGTAGAAGAACTCCGCTGCGGGGAAATTCAGGATGCGGTTGTGCTCCACGACGATCAGGAAGCCGTCCTTGGTCCAGCACACGCCATTGGGCACCTTGAAGTTCAGCGACGGCGCGAAGGGCTTCACCTCGTCGGCGACGCCGTCGCCGTTGCGGTCCGTCACGGCCCACACCGTCGTCTTGCGCGTGCCCACGAACAGCATGTTGGTCGAGGGCGCCACCGCCATGTGGCGCGCATCGGGCACGATGGCGAACAGGTCGATCCGGAAGCCCGGCGGAAGCTTCACGCGCTTGAGGTTGGCGCGGATCGCCTCCGCGTTGCGCCCCTCCTGCGGCACGGTGGGGATGTTCAGGTCGGTGCCCGAGACCCGCATCTGCTTGAGTGCGCCGAGGTTGTCGCGGCCGCTCTGCGCGAGCGTTGCGAACGACAGGCCGCCGATGGCTGCTGCCACGGCGAGGACGACTGCTCTTTTCATCGCTGCCTCCTGGGTGGTGGAACCTGCTTGCGCCGATTGAAGCGCAACAGGAGGCAGCGGACGTAAGTGGTTTGCCTACAAGAGCTCGCCGACCATCGCGGCAGTCACGTCCTCGGCGATCGCCATCGCGCTGGTCAGTCCCGGCGACTCGATGCCGAACAGGTTCACCAGCCCGGCCACGCCGTGCAGCGCCGGCCCGTCGATCCGGAAGTCCGGCGCCTTCTCGTGCGGTGCGTGGATCTTGGGCCGCACGCCGCTGTAGCTCGGGGCGAGCGCACCGTCGGGCAGGCCGGGCCAGTAGCGCCGCACCTCGGCATAGAAGCCTTCGGCGCGCGCCGGGTCGACGCGGTAGTCGATCTCCTCGGGCGCCCGAACGTCCAGCCATTCGATGTCGGGCCCGAACTTGGCCTGCCCGCCGAGGTCCAGCGTGAGGTGCGTGCCGAGATGCGCATCGCCCGGCGCCGGGTAGATCAGGTGGGTGAACGGCGCGCGGCCGGCGAGCGCGTAATAGTTGCCCTTGGCGAAGGATTCGCTCGGAACGAAGCGCGCATCGAGTCCTTCGAACTGGCGCGCGAGCGAGCAGGCATGCAGCGCCGCGGCATTCACCAGCAGCTCGCATGCAAGTTCGCTGCCGTCGGCGAAGCGCAGCACGTGCGGCTCGCCCGCGCGCTGCGACAGGCGCGCCGACCCCACCTGCGCTCCGAAGGCCACCATGCCGCCCGCACGTTCCATGTCGCCCTGCAGGGCCAGCATGAAGCCATGGCTGTCGACGATGCCTGTCGTCGGCGAATGCAGGGCGGCGATGCAGCGCAGGGCCGGCTCCAGGGCCTTCGCCTGCGCTTCGTCCAGCCATTCCACCGGCACGCCGTTGGCCGCCGCGCGGTCCTGCAGGCCGCGCAGCGCCTGCACTTCGTCCGGGCTGTTGGCCACCGTGAGCTTGCCGCAGCGCCGATGCTCCACGCCGTGCGACGCGCACAGCGCATACAGCAGTTCCTTGCCGCGCACGCACAGGCGCGCCTTCAGCGACCCCGGCGTGTAGTACAGGCCCGCGTGGATCACCTCGCTGTTGCGCGAACTGACGCCCTGCCCGATGCCGTCCTGCGCCTCCACGACGATGGTTTCGCGGCCGGCCTGCGCCAGTGCGCGGCCGACGGCGAGTCCGACGACGCCGCCGCCGATCACCACCGCTTCGACGCGGTCCATCAGCGCAGGTCCCGTGGGTCGGTCGCGAGCAAGCGTTCCACCATCTGGCGCAAGTGCGACTTCAGCCGCTCGAAGCCGGCGTGCTGCTGCAGCGAATCCTCGTCCATGTACAGCTTGCGGTTGACTTCGACCTGGATGCTGTGGCGCTGCGAGGACGGGTCGCCGTAGCGGCGCACCAGCTCCACGCCCTTGTACGGATGGTTGTACGACACGTCGTAGCCGAAACCTCGCAGCGTGTCGCACACCAGCCCCGAGAGCGCCGGCGACGCCGTGCTGCCGTCGCGGTCGCCGATCACGAAGTCCGCATGCACGAGGCCGGGGAAATCGGTGGCGTGGCTGGCGGAGATGGCCGGCATCGAATGGCAGTTCAGGTGGATGCTGTAGCCGTGCCGCGCATGCGCGGCTTCGATGGCCTGCTGCACCGCTGCGTGGTACGGCTGCCAGCAGCGCGCGATGCGCCCGCGCACCTCGTCGGCGGTGAGCTTGCGGTCGTAGATGTCCAGGCCCTCGTCGGTGCAGCGCCAGATCAGTCCCTTGCCCAGGCGCACCTTGGCGAGGAACACCGGGTCGTCGGACAGCGGCTCGGTCCAGGCGTCCTCGAGCAGCGAGACGTCCAGTTCCGTGAGGTCGCGGTTGGCGTCGAGATAGCTGCGCGGGAACAGCGCCTCGATCCAGGCGATGCCCAGGCCGGGCGCGAAGTCGTAGAGCTTCTCGACGTGCGTGTCCTCGGCGCGCCGCAGCACGGCGAGGTCCACGACGGAACGGAAGTCGTCGGGATAGGTCACGCCGCTGTGCGGCGAATCGAGCACCAGGGGGGCGCTGCCGGGGATGTATCGGATCAGCGATTCCATCCACCGATTGTCGCGCACCGCGCGCGGGCGCGGGGCCTAGGCCTCCCCGTATTCCTTGCGCAGCTGCTGCGCCGCCCGCACCATGGCCTGCAGCTTGCCTTGCGCCACTTCGCGCGGCAGGTACTTCATGCCGCAGTCGGGCGCCAGGATCACCTGCTCGGGCGCGACGTGTTCCAGTGCGCGGCGGATGCGCTCGGCCACCGTTTCCGGCGTCTCCACGTCCATGTCCGACAGGTCCAGGCAGCCCACCAGGATCTGCTTGCCCTTCAGCTCGCGCAGTACTTTCGTGTCGAGGTGCGACTGCGCCGTCTCGATCGAGACCTGCTTGCAACTGCAGCCCGCGAGCTCCGGCAGGAAGGAATAGCCGCTCGGCCGCGTGTGGATGACGGCTGCGTAGCCGAAGCAGATGTGCACGCAGGTGGTCCCCTTCACGCCCTCCAGCGCGCGGTTGAGGGCCGCCAGCCCGTACTGGCGGGCCTTCTCCGGCCGCGCCTGCATGTACGGCTCGTCGATCTGCACGACGTCCGCGCCGGCGGCGAACAGGTCCCGGATCTCCGCGTTCACCGCCTCCGCGTAATCCATCGCGGCTTCTTCCTCGCTGGCGTAGAAGTCGTTCTGCGCCTGCTGCAGCATCGTGAACGGGCCCGGCACGGTGATCTTGGTCCTGCGCGTGGTGTTCGCCCTCAGGAACTTCAGGTCGTCCACTTCCACCGCATGGCGGCGACGGATGCGGCCGACGATGCGCGGCACCGGGTTGGGGTGGCCGGAGCGGTCGAGCGCCGAGCCGGGGTTGTCGAGGTCCACGCCGTCCAGCGCGGTGGCGAAGCGGTTCGAATAGCTCTCGCGGCGGATCTCGCCGTCGGACACGATGTCCAGGCCCGCCTCTTCCTGCGCCTTGATCGCCAGCAGCGTCGCGTCGTCCTGCGCCAGCGCCAGGTAAGGCTCCTGCAATCGCCACAGCTCGCGGGCGCGCACGCGCGGCGGGAAACGGCCGGCGAGCTTGGCGCGGTCGATCAGCCATTCGGGCTGCGGAAAGCTGCCGACGATGGTGGTGGGAAACAGCATGCGGTCTCCTTCGGTGGTGCGCCAATCTGGCACAGCCACCCTGCTCCACGCAATGGTGATTGCTAGTGGAGGCGCCGGCGGGTCGCGGCGAAGCCGCCGCCGCATCCGAGCAGCGCGGCCGCGGCCCAGAAGAGCGGCAGCATGCCCAGCGCCGTGCCGAATGCGCCGAAAGCAAGCGGCAAGACCGTCTGGCCCAGGCTGGTGATCGCCGCGCGCAGGCCCACGGCCTCGCCGGTGCGTTCGGCCGGCGCCGTCACGTGCAGCAGGCTCATGACGACGGGCTGGCCGCATCCGAGCACGAGGCCCAGCACGAGCGCCAGCGGCAGCATCGTCCCCACCGTCACGCAGAACGGGAACAGGAAGTAGCCGAGGCCCGATAGCACGAGCGCCGCACCGATCAGCCTCCACTCCGGCACGCGGCGCATGATCCACGGCAACGCGACGCGCACGGTGGCGCTGCCCACGCCGAAGGCGCCGGCGACGACGCCGATCGCGGTGGCCGAGAGGCCGCTTTGCGCGCCGTGCAGCGGCACCAGGAAAGTGAACAGGTCCCAGCCCGCCGAGACCATCGCGCTCACCAGCAGCACGGCGCGCAGCGGCGGCAGCCGCAGCAGGTCCAGCACGCCTTGCGACCCGGCCTGCGCCGGCCGCTCGGGCTGCGGCATCGCCGGCGCATCGCGCAGCAGCCAGCCGGCGGCGAGCGGCAGCACCGCCAGCAAGGCGAACGCCCAGCGATACCCCACCAGGTCGATCGCGGCGCCGGCGATCATCGGACCAGCCAGGGCGGAAAGGGAGAAGCCCACGGCCATCAAGCCGAACGCGCGCGTGCGGCCCGCGGCGCCGGCGATGTGCCCGATCGCGTTGTTCACGGCCACGTGGGCCTGCATGAAGGACGTGCCCACCAGCAGGCTGGTGAGCGCGAGGCCCGGCAGCGAAGGCAGCAAGGCAGCGACCGCCGCGCCGAGTGCGATGCCTGCCAGCGCGATGACGGTCGGACGCCGGTAGCCGGCGCGATCGACCCAGCGCCCGACGTGCACCGCGACGAACGTGGGGACCAGCATGATCAGGCTCATCAGCAGCCCCACCAGCATCGGCGAGGCTTGCAGGTGCAGGGCTTGCAGCGAGATGGCGAGGCGCGCGCCGCCGAAACTGGTGTGGGCGACCGTCAGCAGCAGGATCAGCCGCAGGGGAGTGGCAGCAGCAGGAATTTCTGAAGGACGGGACCGCACCCGCGAATGGGACTGCGGCGATGTTAACGTCCCCGCAGCCCCCGTCGTCGGCGGACTACACAAGCTTGCTCCCTTTGCGCCGCGACGCCGCGCAGCCGCTGGGTAGAGTCACCCCCGAAGGACACGCCCATGCGCTCTTCCACCAAGAAAAACCTCAGCCTCGCCGCCATGCTCGCCGCGCTCTTCGCCGCCGGCTTCCTGGGCACGCTCACCTACGACGCCTGGCAGCGCCGCGAGGCCTCGATGCGGCAGGACCAGGTCGCGGCGGCGCCCGTGCCTGCACCCGGCGCGGCCGCCGAATCCGACGCAGAGGCCGTGCCGCCTGCGCCTCCGGGCACCGAGGTCGTGCCGCCGGAGGAATCGGAGAGCGACCGCGGCCCCGCGTCCGCGTCGCCCGCCGGCCCGACGCTGTCCTTCGGCCGCGCGCAGGGCCTGCACCAGACGCCCGACCCGCTCAGGCTGAACTCCAGCGCCGCCCTGGTGGTGGACCAGGCCAGCGGCGAAGTGCTGGTGCGCAAGAACGACCAGGCGGTGCTGCCGATCGCGTCGCTCACCAAGCTCATGACCAGCCTGGTCGTGCTGGAGGCGAGCCAGCCGAAGGACGAAGTGCTGACCATCACCGAGGAGGACGTGGACAACGAGCGCCACAGCCGCTCGCGCCTGCGGGTGGGCACCACGCTCACCCGGGAGGAAGCGCTGCAGCTGGCGCTGATGTCCAGCGAGAACCGCGCGGCGCACGCGCTCGGCCGCACCTATCCCGGCGGCCTGCCGCGCATGGTGGAAGCCATGAATGCGAAGGCCGCGCAGCTCGGCATGAAGAACAGCAGCTTCGTCGACCCGACCGGCCTGTCGAACTCCAACAAGTCGACGGCGCGCGACCTGGCGCTGCTGGTGCGGACCGCCGCCCAGAATCCGACGATCGCGGCGTTTTCGACCACGCCGCAGCACGTCGCCTCGCTGGGCGGCAAGAGCATGCAGTACATCAACTCCAACCGGCTGGTGCGCAATCACAAGGCGGGCTGGGACATCGCGCTGCAGAAGACCGGCTACATCGTCGAGGCCGGCCGCTGCCTCACCATGTCGACCGAAGTGGCGGGCCGCCACCTCATCATGGTGCTGCTGGATTCCGAGAGCAACGGCACCCGGCTGAGCGATGCCGAGAAGCTGCGGCGCTTCGCGGTCGCGCAGATCGGCGGGCCCGAGGCGCTGGCGGCGCTCGATGCGGAAAAATCCGCGGCGCGCAAGGCCGCGGCGCGCAAGGAGCGGAACGAAACGCGACACGCCGCGTCGGAGAAAAAGCAGAAGAAAGTCGTCGCCGGCAAGGACGATGATGACGACGACGCCAAGAAGAGCGCCGCCAGCCGCGGCAAGGATGGCGGCAAGAAGAAAAAGACGGTGGTGGCCGACCGCAAGGACGGCGACAAGGATTCCGGCAAGAAGGCCTCCGCCAGATCATCGGAGCGGAAGAAGGACCGCGTGAAGCAGACCTTCGCGGCCGGCAAGGAATCCACCAAGAGCTAGCCCTGCCGGGCCGCTCCCTGCGCACAGCGCCCCGGGCCTCCGCGGGCGCTGCTGTCGCGCTACTTCCCCGAAAATTCGCTCATCTGCGCCCAACCCGGCGCTGAATGCGGGAATACTCACGGGCTGGAGAAGAACTCCACCGTGTCCTACAGGTCTATCAGAAGCCTCCTACAGCTTCGTAGCGCAAGACCTACAGGACACAATGCAAAGCACCAAGAACACCTTCCCCGCCTGGGCCACCGTCACCGTCGCCGTGGTCGGCGCGTTCGGCGCCCTGTCGAGCCAGGTTTCGAACGGCTCCGCATCGGGCCCCGTGGCCGCCGCCGTGAGTGCCACGGCGCACGCCGCCGCGGAAGTCGCGGGTCCTGCCGTGAAGAGCGTGACCGCCGCGGCCGCCGTGGCCGCGACCAGCCACGCCGCCCCGGCCGCCATCGCATTCGCCGCCGCCCCGGTCGCCAAGGCCGCCGTGAAGATCGTTTCGCAGGAAGCGGTGCGTGCGCAGATCAAGTTCGACACGGTGCGCTATGCCGGCAAGCAGATCAAGACGCTGGACGACGAGTCGCGCCTGCTGCTGGTGCAGGCCGCCGCCGAACACGCGGGCCTGAACGATGTCGGCCTGACCTTCGAAGACGTGTACGGCGTCATCGAAGCCGAGACCTCCTGGATCCCGCGCACCGGCATGGGCCGCAACGGCGTGACCAGCCACGGCCTGGCGCAGTTCGAGCCGCGCACGGCCAAGGGCCTGGGCCTGAAGAACCCCAACGACCCGGTGCAGGCCGTGTTCGCCGCTGCACTGAACATCAAGCACGGCGCGGAATGGGCGGAGGACAGGATCGACCATCTCACGCTCACGCCGGAGCAGCGCGCGCTGAAGCTGCGCGAGGGCGTGTCGATCTACTACAACCTGTCCGTCAAGGGCCGCAACAAGTGGGACGGCACCAACACGGCGGCCCTGCCCGTCGAGACGCAGCGCCACATCCGCAACGTGCGCGCCGGCGCGGCGGAAGCCACGGAACTGGCCGGCAAGCTGGACGTTTGAGAGCGCGCTCTGCTTTGGGCGGGCCCCAGGCACCGCCCTTGTCGCTCGCCTGAAAAACATTGCTCCTGGCCCCATAGCGGGTATCAGGAGGTAAAGGTGCTTCCCCTGACAGAGACGGCGCGAACAATCCGCGTCGGAGGTCCGGCGCTTCGCGGGCCTCCGCACGCGCGGCCCGGGGAGAGGGTCCCGGTGCCCGTTCCCCATCTCCCAATGTCAGGAGACAACGCATGGCGATCTTCATCGGCACTGCGGGCGACGATTTCTTCTTCGGCACCGAAGAAGCGGACAACATCTCCGGCCTCGGTGGCAACGATTCCCTGTTCGGCCAGGGCGGCAATGACGTCATCGACGGCGGCGAAGGCGACGATTCGCTCGCCGGCGGCGCCGGCGACGACCAGATCTTCGGAGGTCTCGGCAACGACGGGATCATCGGCGACCTGGGCAACGACGTCATCGACGGCGGTGCCGGCGACGACCTCGTGAGCGGCAACGAGGGCGACGACCAGCTTTTCGGCGGCGACGGCAACGACATCCTCCGCGGCGGCACGGGCCTCGACAGGCTGCGGGGTGGCGCGGGCAACGACAACTTCATCTGGTCGCTCGCCGCAACCTTCTTCTCCGGGGCCGAATCGACCTTCTCGTCGCAGCACCTGGTGCTGGACTTCGAAGGCGCCGGCGCCGTCGGCGGCGACACCTTGACCCTCGCTCGCCCGCCGGGCGACCGTCCCTTCGTGTGGAAGGGCGCGCTCGCCGCGATGCCGGCGCTGGGTGGGGCACTCGCAGGCGGTGCCAACGGCGCCACGGACGTCTTCTACGCGGTGCAGGGAGGCGAGACCTTCCTGCTCGCGGATTCCAACGATGACGGGCTGCTCGATGCCGGCGACTTCACGGTGCGCTTCACCGGCGTCCAGAACTTCACGCAGGCCGACTTCGCCGACACCAGCTTCGCGATCGTCGGCACGAACGGAAACGACAACATCACCGGCACCGCGGGCGACGACACCATCCTCGGCCTGCTCGGGAACGACACGCTCAATGGCGGCGACGGGAACGACACGATCGACGGCGGCGGCGGCAACGACACGATCAATGGCGGCAACGGCAACGACGTCCTCGCCGGCGGCGACGGCAACGACCTGGTCAACGGCGGCGCGGGAAGTGATCGCATCGACGGCGGCGCCGGCATCGACACGCTCAACGGCGACGCCGGCGACGACGGCATCCGCGGCGGCGACGGCGACGACGTGATCAACGGCGGCGAAGGCAACGACCGCATTGCCACCGGGCTTCTCGGCGGCAACGGCAACGACGTGATCCACGGCGGCAACGGGCTCGACTTCGTCCGCGGCGACGCCGGGGACGACCGGCTCTTCGGCGACGCGGACGCTGACCGCGTCGCAGGCGGCGCCGGGAACGACGAAGTGAACGGCGGCAATGGCGACGACGTCCTCGACGGCGACGACGGCAACGACGTGATGACCGGTGGCGCCGGCAACGACGACTTCTTCGGCGGCGACGGCAACGACACGATGTCGGGCGAGGCGGGCAACGACAGCATGTTCGGCGGCGACGGCAATGACGTCGTGTCCGGCGGCAGCGGCATCGACGAGGTCGCCGGCGAAGGAGGCTCGGACCAGCTGCAGGGCGGTGCGGATGCCGACGCGTTCGTGTTCTTCCAGGGCACGTTCAACCCGAGTTCCACCTTCGCGGTATCGGACCTGGTGCAGGACTTCCAGGGCGCCGGAGCGGTGGGCGGCGACGTGATCGAGTACAACCAGGGCGGACACATCGCCTGGCGCGGCGCGCAGGCCATCAGCCTGGTGGCGGGCGCCGTACTGCCTGGCGGCGGCAACGGCCTGCACGACCTGATGTACACCGTCTCCGGGGGCAACACCTGGGTGATCGGCGACATCAACGACGACGGCCTGCTCGATGCCAACGACACCGCCATCCAGTTCACGGGCGTCCACAACTTCAACGAGGCCGATTTCGACAACGCGCAGTTCGTGATCTTCGGCACCGACGGGAACGACACGCTGGTCGGCACGGCGAACGACGACATCATGTACGGCCTGGGCGGCGACGACCACATCACGGGCCTTGGCGGCAACGACGAGATCCACGGCGGCGCCGGCAACGATTTCGTGGACGGCGGGGCGGGTTTCGAGAACCTGTTCGGCGACGCCGGCGACGACACGGTGACGCTGGCGAGCAGCGACATCGGCGGAACGGCCGAAGGGGGCGACGGCAACGACACGCTGATCGGCAGCGATGCGTCCTTCAGCAACTTCGACAACAACCTGCGGGGAGATGCGGGCAACGACGTGCTGCGGGCCGGTGCCGTCGGCACGACCATGGACGGCGGGTCCGGCGCGGACCGCCTGGTGAGCGGTGCATCCGACGACCAGATGAGCGGAGGGCGCGACGTGAACTTCGCTCTCGACGGCGCACAGGACCTGTTCGTCTACACGGGCACGGGGCGCTGGAGCGCGGAAGGCAGCTTCTTCGGGGACGTCGTCTTCGACTTCGAGGACGGCGTGGACAAGTTCGACCTGCGCGGCAGCGGCCTGAAGTTCCAGGACCTGACGGTCGTGAACGAGGACTTCCAGACCACGATCACCTCGCAATTCGGACAGATCACGATCTTCGAGAGCTTCGACGCGCCGGTCACCATCAGCAAGGCGGACTTCATCTTCGCCTGAACGAAGCCGCGGAAAACGGCGCCCGGAGGTGCCGTTTTCCGGACCTGGTGGGGTGTGCCACCATGACCCATGCAGGGGCTTGTCACTTTCGCATGGCTCGGGCGTCCAATGAACAGGAAGGCCCAGGAGCAGCATCATGACCGGCATGACAGTCCACCTCCGGCAGCGGGAGGAAGTTGCCCATGGCACGATGGCATTTCACTTCGACAAGCCTGCCGGTTTCAGCTTCAGGCCGGGCCAGGCCATCGACCTGATCCTCGCGGATCCGGCCGGCTCCGGGACGGAGAGCGCACGCCATGCGTTTTCCATCGTCAGCGCACCGCACGAGGGCGAGCTGGCGATCGCCACGCGCATGCGGAACAGCGATTTCAAGAACGCCCTGGCGCGGCTGCCCATCGGTGCGCCCGTCCAGGTCGAAGGTCCGTTCGGCTCGCTGACCCTGCACAACAAGCTGGACCGCGCTGCCGTGTTCATCGCCGGCGGCATCGGCATCACGCCTTTCATGAGCATGCTGCGGCACGCAACGAACAACGCCCTGCAGCAGCGGCTGCTCCTGCTGTATTCGAATCGGCGGCCCGAGGACAGCGCGTTCCTGTCCGAATTGCAGCGGCTGGAAGGCGAGAACCGGAACTTCCGGCTGGTGGCCACCATGACGCGATTGGGAGAGTCGCGCCTGCCGTGGAGGGGTGCAACGGGCCCGATCGACGAAGCTCTCGTGAAACGGATGGCCGCGGAGCTGGCACATCCCGTCTACTACGTCGCCGGTCCGCCGGCCATGGTGGGTGCCCTGCGGGAGACATTGGAACGTGCGGGCGTCGACGGCGACGACATCCGCAGCGAGGAGTTCTACGGCTATTGACGGGGGGATGGCCATGGCCGGCAGCGTCGGGAAGAAGACAGGCTTCGTACTCGCCGGAGGCGGCAGCTTCGGGGCCATCCAGGTGGGCATGCTGCGCGAGCTCGTGGCCTGCGGCGTGGTGCCGGACCTGGTCGTCGGCGCCTCGGTCGGCGCCCTGAACGGCATCTCCTTCTGCTGCGATCCCACTCCCGACGGCGTGGCACACCTGGAGGCGGTCTGGTGCGGGCTGCGGCGCAGCGACGTGTTTCCCCTGTCGCCGCGCCACCTGCTCGGCGTCTTCACTGGAGCGGCCTCGTTCATCGATCCGAGCGGGCTGCGCGGCCTGGTTGCGCGCCACCTTTCCCGGCAGCAGCTGGAAGACACCGTCATCCCGGTGCACGTCGTGGCGACCGACCTGCTCACGGGTGCTTCGGTGCTGCTCTCGTCCGGCGCCGCCGACGACGCCGTCCTGGCCAGCTGCGCGATTCCCGGCGCCTTCCCGCCGGTGCGCATCGGTGACCGCTACCTGATCGACGGCGCCGTCGCCAGCAACACGCCGGTGATGGCGGCGCTGGCGCTCGGGTGCACGCGCCTGGTGGTCCTGCCCACCGGGTTCGCATGCGCCCTGAGTACGGCGCCGACGGGAGCGCTCGCGAGTGCTTTCCACGCACTGAACCTGCTGGTCGCCCGACAGCTGGTACGCGACCTGGAGCAGCTGTCCGGCCTCGTCGAAGTCGCGACGGTGCCCCCTTTGTGCCCGCTCGAAGTCTCCGCCTACGACTTCTCCCGCGCACACGAGCTGATCGAGCGCGCCGCGCAGGGCACGCGGCGCTGGCTCGAAAGCGGAGGACTCGAGCAGCAGCGCATTCCGGGCGCGCTCCGCCCGCACGTCGACGATCCGCGGGTTGCCGAAGCCTGCGATGCATCGGAGCAAGCGGTAGTCCCGCATTCGTGAAGCGAATGCGGCGAAAAGGCCGCAGGACGGTTGGATGGAAATGACGCGCGCCACCTGGCTGCAACAACTGTCTGCTTCATTGATCCTCCTTTCCGACGAGGCACGCGATCTCGAAGGCGATTGGGTCTCCTTCAAATTGAGGAGGATCGATCGATTGACGAACACTACTGCAGTCCAACTTGGACCAACATGCTTGCGCGCGCGGGGTTCCGCCACGCGCGCAGGTGACGCTCTGCGTCAGACGAGAAGCACGGAGAAAACGAATGCAGGAACAGTTCTGGCGCGACGGCTACACGGTGGTGAAGGGCCTCTTCACTCGCGAAGAGGTCCAGAGGTGGCGTCAACGCGCGCTTGAACGGAATAGCAAAGCCGACCTGCTGTCCGATCCCGTCCTTTCCGAGGTGGTCCTGCATCCTGGCCTGCTGCACGTAATCCGCGAGATCCTTGGAGGGCAGCCCCTGTACTTCTGCAATTCCTACTCCGTGGTGGGAATCGACAGGATTGGCGGCTTTCACAAGGACAACTCAGACCGTTACGTGGCTGCCGCGCCAGACTGGCAAACGGATCGATACCCAGTGATCCAGTTTTGTCTCTATTGCCAACCTCACGGAGAGCTCCCGGAAGGACTGGATATTCTGGAGGGCTCGCACTTCTTTCCGAACTACAGAGTCGGCACACATGTCTCACCCGCTGTCGAGATCGGGGACGTGGTCGTGTTCAATTCGCGCACCAGTCATAGTGCGAACAGTTTCATCCTCAGAGGGCTGAATTACCGGGTCCGGCCCAACGGTCTGCTCTGGCGGCTGCTGGTCCGCCTGCCGCGGCCGGTTGCCGAAGCGATTCGTCAGAAGCACCCGCAGCAGCGCGTCATGATAGGAGGCGTGTACGGGTTGGATCATCCGCTGACTCACCGACAGATCGAATATCTGAACCAACGAATTTTTGGCGCCGATTGTGTGCGAGCATCGAGCTGGAGCTCCGAGATTCGCAAGCTAGCTACAGAGCGCGGCCTGAAGCTTGTCCCCCCAGAAGATCGGCGAATCCGTGACGTCACACATGAGCAGCATTTCGAGATGCCGTACTAGGCTCCCCTGTGCGGTTGCGGCAAGGTCTCTGCCTACCTTCGCTTCTGTGCGAGCGAGACGGGCTGCTTCTGGAGTCCACTTGTGGAATTCACCGATTACATGCTTTGGAAGCTAGTCATCGTTGCGGTGGCGGCGTTCATTGCCGGGTTAATGGGTTGGCTTCGCTAAACCCAAGCAGCCCCGCACTCCACCGGCTCGAACGGGGGCTGGAAATGAAAGACAAAACGCCACCCGGAGGTGGCGTTTTTCAAATTGGTGGGTGATGCAGGGTTTGAACCTGCGACCCCTGCCGTGTGAAGGCAGTGCTCTACCGCTGAGCTAATCACCCGTTGCCGTTTGGCAAGACCGCGATTATGCCACAGCTGAAATGGGCGCCTGACGCCACACTGTCTTGCCGCCCGAGGCCTTGTCCAACTGCTTGAGGACTTCCTCGTGCGCGGCGGCCTCCTGGTCGTTCGCGAGCAGCACGGGCAGCGTGAACTGGCGCAGGTCGACGCGCGTGACGATCGCACCCACCGCGCCGGCGTCCGAGTCGTCGATCAGGAGCGCGTCCTGGCCGCGCGTCATGTTGATGTAGACGTCGGCCAGCAGTTCCGCGTCCAGCAGCGCGCCGTGCAGCGTGCGGCCGGAGTTGTCCACCTCCAGGCGGTCGCACAGCGCGTCGAGGCTGTTGCGCTTGCCGGGGAACATCTCCTTGGCCATGGCCAGGCTGTCGATCACCTTCGCCACGTGCCCCGTGAAGGGCTTGCGCTTCAGGAGATCGAGTTCCTTGTTCAGGAAGCCGATGTCGAAGGCGGCGTTGTGGATGATGATCTCGGCGCCCGCGCAGTACTCCATCAGTTCGTCGGCGATGACGGCGAACTTGGGCTTGTCGCGCAGGAACTCGTTGCTGATGCCGTGGACCTTGAGGGCGTCCTCGTGCGAGTCGCGCTCGGGGTTCAGGTACCAATGCTTGTTGTTGCCGGTGAGCTTGCGCGCGACCAGTTCGACGCAGCCGATCTCGATGATGCGGTCGCCGCCTTCTGCGGACAAACCCGTGGTTTCGGTGTCGAGGACGATCTGGCGCATCGCCGGGATTATGCTTGAGCGCATGTTCGACCTCACCGACAGGATCGCCCTCGTCACCGGGGGCAATGGCGGCATCGGCCTCGGGATGGCACGGGGCCTGGGACAGGCCGGCGCGACGGTGATCGTCGTCGGCCGGAACGCGGAAAAATCCGCGGCGGCGTTGCGCGAACTGCAGTCGCTGGGCGTGCGCGCCGAGTCGCTCGCCTGCGACGTGACCGACGAAGCCGCGGTGCAGGACCTGTTCGCCCAGGTACGCGCGAGGCATGGCCGCCTCGACATCCTCGTGAACAACGCGGGGAGCACGGTGCGCAAGCTGCCGCAGGACTTCACGCTGGCCGAATGGCACCAGGTGATGGACGTGAACCTCACGAGCATGTTCCTGTGCTGCCGCGCGGCGCATCCGCTGATGCTGGAGGCAGGCGCGGGCAAGATCGTCAACATCGCCTCGATCCTGTCGATCTTCGGCGCCCCCTACGCGCCGGCCTACTGCGCGAGCAAGGGCGGGATCGTGCAGTTCACCAAGTCGATCGCGCTGGCCTGGGCCAAGGACAACATCCAGGCCAATGCGGTGCTGCCCGGATGGATCGATACCGACCTCACCGTGGGGGCGCGGGCGCAGGTCGCGGGACTGAACGAGCGCGTTCTGGCGCGCACGCCGGCGGCACGGTGGGGCCGGCCGGAGGACCTGGCGGGTATCGCGGTGTTCCTCGCCAGCAGGGCGAGCGATTTCGTCACCGGGACGGCGATCCCGGTGGATGGAGGGTATTCGGTGGCTTGAGCCACCCAAGCCGTCATTCCCGCGAAGGCGGGAACCCAGGGCATTGAAAAAGCGGCCTGCGGCCGCTTTCCCCCGGAAGCCCTGGCTCCCCGCCTGCGCGGGGATGACCGAAGACTCAGTGCTTCTCTTTCGCGTGGTTGATGGAGTACTTCGGGATCTCCACCACCAGGTCCTTGTGGTCCAGGATCGCCTGGCACGACAGCCGCGAATTCGGCTCGAGCCCCCACGCCCGATCGAGCAGGTCTTCCTCGTTTTCGTCCATCTCGTTGAGCGAGGGGAACCCTTCGCGGACGATCACGTGGCAGGTGGTGCACGCGCAGCTCATGTCGCAGGCGTGCTCGATCTCGATGCCGTTGTCCAGCAGCGCCTCGCAGATCGAGGTGCCCGCAGGCGCTTTCACTTCCGCGCCGTTCGGGGCGTACTCGGGATGGGGCAGGATCTTGATGACGGGCATGGGATCAGATGGCTTCGAGATTCTTGCCGGCCAGGGCCTTGCGGATGCCCTCGTTCATGCGCTGCGCGGCGAAGGCTTCCGTGCCCTTGGCGAGCGCCTGGACGGCAGCTTCGACGACGGCGGCATCCTCGCTGTGCTTCACGGTCTCGCGCAGGCTCGCCACGAGCTGCTCGATGGCGCGGCGCTCTTCCGGCTCCAGGAGGTCGCCGTCGGCATCCAGCGCGCTCTGCGTGGCCAGCAGCATGCGTTCGGAATCGACGCGGGCCTCGGTCAGCGCCCTCGCCTTCATGTCCGCTTCGGCGGTGGCGAAGCTTTCCCTCAGCATCTTCGCGATCTGCTCGTCGGACAGTCCATAGGACGGCTTCACGGCGATCTGCGCCTCGACGCCGGTGCTCTGCTCGCGCGCCGACACCTTCAGCAGGCCGTCGGCATCGACGGTGAAGGTCACGCGGATGCGCGCCGCGCCCGCCGCCATCGGGGGGATGCCGCGCAGCTCGAAGCGCGCCAGGCTGCGGCAGTCGGCCACCAGGTCGCGCTCGCCCTGCACCACGTGGATCGCCATCGCGGTCTGGCCGTCCTTGAAGGTGGTGAAGTCCTGCGCCTTGGCGGTCGGGATGGTCTCGTTGCGCGGCACGATGCGCTCGACCAGCCCGCCCATGGTCTCGATGCCCAGCGACAGCGGGATGACGTCCAGCAGCAGCAGGTCGCCTTGCGGGTTGTTGCCGGCGAGCTGGTTGGCCTGGATCGCGGCGCCCAGGGCCACGACCTCGTCGGGGTTCAGATTGACCAGCGGATCGCGGCCGAAGAACTCCGCGACGGCGCGGCGCACCTGCGGCATGCGGGTGGAACCGCCCACCAGCACCACGCCCTGCACTTCGTCCTTCGCCAGCTTCGCGTCGCGCAAGGCCTTGCGCACCGCGCCCATGGTGCGGGCCGTGAGGTCGCGCGTTTCCAGCTCGAAGTCGTTGCGCGACACGCGCACTTCGACCGAGCGGCCACCCAATTGCACCGGCACGGTGATGGCCTCCTCGTCCGACAGGCGCTCCTTCACCTGGCGCGCCAGCATCTTGATCGTGGCCTTTTCCGCGGGCGTCTCGGCCTGCAGGCTGGCGCGATGCAGCAGCCAGTCGGCCAGCGCGCGGTCGTAGTCGTCGCCGCCCAGGGCGGAATCGCCGCCGGTGGACACCACTTCGAATACGCCCTGCGACAGGCGCAGGATGGAGATGTCGAAGGTGCCGCCGCCGAGGTCGTACACCGCGTAGATGCCTTCGCTGCCGTTGTCCAGGCCGTAGGCGATCGCGGCGGCGGTGGGCTCGTTGATCAGGCGCAGCACGTTCAGGCCCGCAAGCTGCGCGGCATCCTTGGTGGCCTGGCGCTGCGCTTCGTCGAAATAGGCGGGGACGGTGATCACCGCGCCGTACAGGTCGTCGTTGAAGGTGTCCTCGGCGCGGTAGCGCAGCGTGGCGAGGATCTCGGCGCTGACTTCCACCGGGGACTTCTCGCCTTCGCGCGTGTGCAGCGTGACCATGCCGGGATGTTCGGCGAAGCGGTACGGCAGCTTCTCGCGGTTGGCGATGTCCGCCAGGCCGCGGCCCATGAAGCGCTTCACCGAAGCGATGGCGTTTTCGGGGTCCTCGGCCTGCGCGGCCTGCGCGTCGTGGCCGATCTGGCGGCGGCCCTCGCCGAGGTAGCGCACCACGGAGGGCAGGAGCACGCGGCCATCGCCATCGGGAAGGCATTCGGAGACGCCGTTGCGCACGGCAGCCACCAGCGAATGCGTCGTGCCGAGGTCGATGCCGACGGCGATGCGGCGCTGGTGGGGGTCCGGCGAGGCGCCGGGTTCGGAAATCTGCAGCAGGGACATGGTCAGCCCGCTATTGTCCCAGCTGTGCGAGCCGGGACTCGATGTCGTGCGCAAAGCGCTCGATGAACATGAGGGCTCTCACCTGCTGCGCCGCGGCGGGAGGGTCCGCCTCCAGGTCCAGCAGCTGGCCGATCTGCGCCAGCATCTCGCGCCGGCGCTGCGTGACGCGCTCCGACAGCTCCTCGAGCTCGTCTTCCGCCTGCGCTTCGTCCAATGCCTCGCGCCACTCGATCTGCTCCATGAGGAAGTCGGGCGGCATGGCGGTGTTGCTGTGGGCTTCGATCGGCGCGCCGAGCAGCTCGCAGAGGTAGCTGGCCCGCTTCAGCGGGTCCTTCAGGCGCTGGTAGGCCTCGTTGATGCGCACGGACCACTGCAGCGCCGCCCGCTGGGCGCTGGCGCCCTGGGCGGCAAACCTGTCCGGATGCGCTTCGCGCTGCAGCTGTTTCCATCGCTCGGCTATCGCTCCCTGGTCCTGGGCGAACCGCTGAGGCAGGCCGAACAACTCGAAATCGCTGTAGTGCAGGTTCACCGGCTCAGACGCGGAAAGACTCTCCGCAGCCGCAGCGGTCGCGTTCGTTCGGGTTGTTGAACCGGAAGCCCTCGTTGAGGCCCTCGCGCACGAAATCGAGTTCGGTGCCGTCGATGTAGGCCAGGCTCTTCGGGTCCACCAGCAGCTTCACGCCGTGGTTCTCGAACACGATGTCCTCCGGCGCCACTTCGTCGACGTACTCGAGCTTGTACGCGAGGCCCGAGCAGCCCGTGGTCTTGACGCCGAGGCGCACGCCCACGCCCTTGCCGCGCTTGGCAAGGTAGCGGTTGACGTGCCGCGCCGCGGCTTCGGTCAGCGTCACAGTCATCGCTCGGTCAGGCCTCCTGCGCGGCGCCGGCGGCGGCCGCGACGGGGTGCTTCTTCTTGTAGTCCTCGACGGCCGCCTTGATGGCGTCCTCGGCGAGGATCGAGCAGTGGATCTTCACCGGCGGCAGCGCGAGCTCCTCGGCGATCTGCGCGTTCTTGATCGATGCGGCCTCGTCCAGCGTCTTGCCCTTGACCCACTCGGTCACGAGCGAGCTGGAAGCGATGGCGGAACCGCAGCCGTAGGTCTTGAAGCGCGCGTCCTCGATCACGCCGGTGGACGGGTTCACCTTGATCTGCAGCTTCATCACGTCGCCGCAGGCGGGCGCACCCACCATGCCGGTGCCGACCGACTCGTCGCCCTTGGCGAAAGAACCGACGTTGCGCGGGTTCTCGTAGTGCTCGACGACTTTCTGCGAATAGGCCATGTCTGTACTCCTGGATCTCTCTTGTCTCTTAGTGGGCGGTCCACTGGATCGTGCTGATGTCGATGCCGTCCTGGTACATCTCCCACAGCGGGCTCAGCTCGCGCAGCTTCGTGACGTTCTGCTTGATCGTCGTGATCGCGTAGTCGATTTCTTCTTCGGTCGTGAAGCGGCCGATCGTCATGCGCAGGCTGCTGTGCGCCAGTTCGTCGCTGCGGCCCAGGGCGCGCAGCACGTAGCTGGGCTCCAGCGAAGCCGAGGTGCAAGCGGATCCGGAAGACACCGCCAGGCCCTTGATGCCCATGATCAGCGACTCGCCCTCGACGAAGTTGAAGCTCATGTTCAGGTTGTGCGGCACCCGGTGCTCCAGGTTGCCGTTGATGAACACCTGCTCCACGTCCTTCAGGCCACTGAGCAGCCGTTGCTGCAGCTTGCGGGCGTGGTCCAGGTCCTTGTGCATCTCTTCCTTGGCGAGGCGGAAGGCCTCGCCCATGCCCACGATCTGGTGCGTGGGCAGCGTGCCCGAACGCATGCCGCGCTCGTGACCGCCGC
Source organism: Ramlibacter sp. (assembly GCF_036383835.1). GTDB lineage: Bacteria > Pseudomonadota > Gammaproteobacteria > Burkholderiales > Burkholderiaceae_C > Ramlibacter. The sequence continues at coordinate 16,966 of NZ_DASVNN010000021.1, read as the reverse complement.
CGTGCATCTGCGCTTCCAGGCGCACGCGCGGCTTGCGGCGCACGTACAGCGCGCCGATGCCCTTGGGACCGTAGGTCTTGTGGGAAGCCAGGCTCATCAGGTCGACCGGCAGCTTCGTCACGTCGATGTCGACCTTGCCCGTGGCCTGCGCGGCATCGACGTGGAACAGAACGCCCTTCTCGCGGCAGATCGCGCCGAGCGCCGGGATGTCCTGGATCACGCCGATCTCGTTGTTCACGAACATGACCGAGGCCAGGATGGTGTCCGGGCGGATGGCCGCCTTGAACGCCTCCAGGTCCAGCATGCCGTCTTCCTGCACCTCGAGGTAGGTCACCTCGAAGCCCTGGCGCTCCAGCTCCCGCATGGTGTCGAGCACGGCCTTGTGCTCGGTCTTCACCGTGATCAGGTGCTTGCCCTTGGTCTTGTAGAAGTGGGCCGCCCCCTTGAGCGCGAGGTTGTTGGACTCGGTCGCGCCGGAGGTCCAGACGATCTCGCGCGGGTCGGCCCCGATCAGGTCGGCCACCTGCTGGCGCGCCTTCTCCACGGCTTCCTCGGCCTCCCAGCCCCAGGCGTGGCTGCGCGAAGCCGGGTTGCCGAAGTGCTCGCGCAACCAGGGGATCATGGCGTCGACCACGCGGGGGTCGACCGGCGTCGTCGCGCCGTAGTCCATGTAGATCGGGAAATGGGGCGTCATGTCCATTGCTGGCGTTCTTCTGCTGGCAGGCGTTGCGTTATTGCTTGGCGAAGGTATTGCCCAGCGCGAACACCGAGTTCGGCGCGTTCACGCGAATGGGCTTGACCACCGGCGCGCTGGAGATCGCGCGCTTGGTCTGCGGCTTGTCCTCGATCTGCACGCCCTTGGCGAGCTGGTCGTCCACCAGCTTCTGCAGGGTGATCGAATCCAGGAACTCCACCATGCGCTGGTTCAGCGCGGCCCACAGCTCGTGCGTCATGCAGCGGCCGCCGTCGCCCTGGCAGTTTTCCTTGCCACCGCACTGGGTGGCGTCGATCGGTTCGTCGACGGACACGATGATGTCGGCCACGGTGATCTCCGCAGCCTTGCGGCCCAGCGTGTAGCCGCCGCCCGGGCCCCGGGTGGACTCGACGAGTTCGTGCCGGCGCAACTTGCCGAAAAGCTGCTCCAGGTACGACAGCGAGATCTGCTGGCGCTGGCTGATCGCCGCCAGGGTGACGGGACCATTGTTCTGGCGCAGCGCCAGATCGATCATCGCGGTGACCGCAAAGCGGCCTTTGGTAGTGAGACGCATCGCTAGCTCCTTTTGCTGGCTTGCTGTTCCTTTGCCTGCCGGGCACCCTGCCACGACAGGCCGTCTCCACCCATGCTCCGGCTTGGTTGCCGGCCCTCGGCCGGCAACCTCGCGCCGGCGGTTCTTGACTTTCTCTTGGGTTCCTGACTGTTTCGGTCAAGTATACCAGAAAACCCCAGTGCCTCTCTCGGGTACTCAGGTTTTTCTGCGGTGCACCATTGTCTCAGATGCCGGCCTCGCGGCGGATGTGCCGCAACAGGCCTTCGCTCGCGGCCTCGATGTGATCGAGCACGGTCTCGAAGCCCTGCTTCCCGCCGTAGTACGGATCGGCCACCACGTCGCTGAGTCCCTCCGGGGCGAACTCCATCAATCGCCTGAGCTTATGCCTGTGTTCGGGCGGGCACGCCTCTTCCAGCAGGGAGAGGTTTTCCCAATCCATCGCCAGCAGCAGGTCGAAGCGCTCGAAGTCCGGGGCCGCGACCTGCCGCGCGCGCAGCTGGGACAGGTCGTACCCGCGGAGGCTCGCGTGATGCTTGCTGCGCTCGTCCGGCGGTGAACCAACGTGGTAGCCGTGCGTGCCGGCCGAGTCGATGTGGATGCGGTCCGCGAGGCCGGCTTCGCGGACGACGTGACGGAACACGCCCTCGGCCGTGGGGCTGCGGCAGATGTTGCCCATGCAGCAGAACAAGACAGCAAAGCGTTTCATGCTCTGGATTCCCGCCTTCGCGGGAATGACGAAGTCTATTTCTTCTTCGCAGCGTCGATCGGCACGACATTGTCGTGCGCGGACCCGCCGAAGGCCTGTTCCTTGAGCAACGCGAGCTGGTCGCGCACCCGCGCGGCCTTCTCGAACTCGAGATTGCGGGCGTGCTCCAGCATCTGCTTTTCCAGCTGCTTGATCTTCCTGGAGATGTCCTTCTCGGACATGTCCTCGACCATCGCGCGCTGCAGTTCCTGCTTCTCCTGTTCCTTGCTCGCCTTCTCGCTGTAGACGCCGTCGATCAGGTCGCGGATCTGCTTCTGGATGCTGCGCGGCGTGATGCCGTGCGCCTCGTTGTGCGCGACCTGCTTGGCCCGGCGGCGCTCCGTCTCGTCGATGGCCCTCTTCATCGAGTCGGTCATCCGGTCCGCGTACAGGATCGCCTTGCCGTTCAGGTTGCGCGCGGCGCGGCCGATCGTCTGGATCAGGGAGCGCTCGGCGCGCAGGAAGCCTTCCTTGTCGGCGTCCAGGATCGCCACCAGCGACACCTCGGGGATGTCCAGGCCCTCGCGCAGCAGGTTGATGCCCACCAGCACGTCGAACTGGCCCAGCCGCAGGTCGCGGATGATCTCCACCCGCTCCACGGTGTCGATGTCGCTGTGCAGGTAGCGCACCTTCACGCCGTTCTCGCTGAGGTAGTCGGTGAGCTGTTCCGCCATGCGCTTGGTGAGCGTCGTGACCAGCACGCGCTCGCTCTTGTCCGCCCGCAGGCGGATCTCCTGCAGCACGTCGTCGACCTGGTGGGTGGCCGGCCGCACTTCCACCTCGGGGTCGATCAGGCCGGTGGGACGCACCAGCTGCTCCACCACGTTGCCCGCGTGCGTCTTCTCGTAGTCCGCCGGTGTCGCCGAGACGAAGACCACCTGGCGCATGCGCGTCTCGAATTCCGCGAACTTCAGCGGCCGGTTGTCCATCGCGGAGGGCAGCCGGAAGCCGTACTCCACCAGGGTCTCCTTGCGCGCGCGGTCGCCGGCGTACATGCCATTGAGCTGGCCGATCATCTGGTGGCTCTCGTCCAGGAACATCATCGCGTCCTTGGGCAGGTAGTCCGTCAGCGTCGACGGCGGCGCTCCCGGCGGCGCGCCGGACAGGTGCCGCGTGTAGTTCTCGATGCCCTTGCAGTGCCCCAGTTCGGCGAGCATCTCCAGGTCGAATCGGGTGCGCTGTTCGAGCCGCTGCGCCTCCACCAGCTTGCCCTGCGACACGAAGAAGTCGAGCCGGTCCTTCAGTTCCAGCTTGATCGACTCCACCGCGGACACGACCTTCTCGCGCGGCGTCACGTAGTGGCTGGACGGATAGACCGTGAAGCGCGGCACCTTCTGCCGGATGCGGCCGGTGAGCGGGTCGAACAGCTGCAGCGTCTCGATCTCGTCGTCGAACAGCTCGACGCGGATCGCGAGCTCGCTGTGTTCCGCCGGGAAGATGTCGATCGTGTCGCCGCGCACGCGGAAGGTGCCGCGGGAGAAGTCCTGCTCGTTGCGGTTGTACTGCATCCGAATGAGCTGGCCGATGACGTCGCGCTGGCCGATCTTGTCGCCCACCCGCACGATGAAACGCATCTGCGTGTAGTCCTCGGGGGCGCCGATGCCGTAGATGGCGGACACGGTGGCCACGATCACGGTGTCGCGCCGCTCCAGCACGCTCTTGGTGGCCGACAGCCGCATCTGCTCGATGTGCTCGTTGATCGAGCTGTCCTTCTCGATGAACAGGTCGCGCTGCGGGACGTAGGCTTCCGGCTGGTAGTAGTCGTAGTAGCTCACGAAGTACTCCACCGCGTTCTTCGGGAAGAACTCGCGGAACTCGGAGTACAGCTGCGCCGCCAGCGTCTTGTTCGGCGCGAATACGATCGCGGGCCGGCCCAGCCGAGCGATCACGTTGGCCATGGTGTAGGTCTTGCCGGAGCCCGTCACGCCCAGGAGGGTCTGGAAGACCTCGCCGTCGTTCACCCCTTCGACCAGCTTCTCGATGGCCTGCGGCTGGTCGCCGGCGGGCGGATAGGGTTCGAACAGCTCGAACGGGGAATCGGGAAAGGTGACGAACCGGCCCTTTTTTTCGTCCTGCTGGGCCTCGCCGGCCTCGGGAATTGCGCTCATTCGGGAAAGTACTGAAATCGACCCATTAAAATTGCGGGCAGCCGGCCAGAGTACAACAGGCCGGGAGTTCTTGCCACCGCATCCCAAGGAACCCCATGTCTCTCTTCAACGCCGTCGAAATGGCGCCCCGTGACCCGATCCTGGGTCTCACCGAGCAGTTCGTTGCCGATACCAACCCGAAGAAGGTGAACCTCGGCGTCGGCGTCTACTACGACGACAACGGCAAGCTGCCGCTGCTGGAGTGCGTGCAGAAGGCCGAAGAGAAGATGATGGCGGCCCACGCAGCGCGCGGCTACCTGCCCATCGACGGCATCGCGGCATACGACGCGGCCATCAAGACACTGGTATTTGGGGCCGAATCCGAGCCCGTCAAGGCCGGCCGCGTCGCGACCGTGCAGGCCCTGGGCGGCACCGGCGGCCTGAAGATCGGCGCCGACTTCCTGCACAAGCTCAACCCCAAGGCCAAGGCCCTGATCAGCGACCCGAGCTGGGAAAACCACCGCGGCATCTTCCGCGACGCCGGCTTCGAGGTCGGCACGTACCCGTACTACGACGCCGAGAAGCGCGGCATCGACTTCGATGCCATGCTGACCGCGCTGAACGCCGCGGCCGCCGGCACCGTCGTCGTGCTGCATGCCTGCTGCCACAACCCCACCGGCTACGACATGACCCCGGCGCAATGGGACCAGGTGGTGGCCGCCGTGAAGGCGCGCAAGCTGGTCGCCTTCCTCGACATGGCCTACCAGGGCTTCGCGCAGGGCATCGCCGAAGACGGCCTGGCCGTGCAGAAGTTCGTGGCTTCCGGCGAGGACTTCTTCGTCTCCACATCCTTCTCCAAGAGCCTGAGCCTCTACGGCGAGCGCGTCGGCGCCCTGTCGGTGCTGTGCCAGAACAAGGAAGAAGCGACCCGCGTGCTGTCGCAGCTGAAGATCGTGATCCGTACCAACTACAGCAACCCGCCCACGCACGGCGGCCAGGTCGCGGCCACCATCCTCAACACGCCGGAACTGCGCGCCCTGTGGGAAAAGGAACTGGCCGCGATGCGCATCCGCATCAAGGAAATGCGCCTGGCCCTGGTGGAAAAGCTCAAGGCCAAGGGCGTGAAGCGCGACTTCGGCTTCATCGCCCAGCAGGTCGGCATGTTCAGCTACTCGGGCCTGAACAAGGACCAGATGCTCCGGCTGCGCAACGAGTTCGGCGTGTACGGCATCGAGAGCGGCCGCATCTGCGTGGCGGCGCTGAACAGCAAGAACATCGACTACGTGGTCGAGTCGATTTCGAAGGTGGTTTAAGACCCGTCACCCCCGCGCAGGCGGGGGCCCAGGGCATCGGAGGAAGCGGCCACTGGCCGCTTTTTTCATCCCCACACCACCGACCGCATCGAGATCGACCCCGACTGGAAGCGGTCGTTGAAGAAGCGCATCTTCTCCCCGGCCTCCACCGCTCCGGCCGCATGCAGCAGCGGCAGGTAGTGGTCATAGGTCGGATGCGCCATCTGCGCCACCGATCCGAGCTTCTGGAAATCGACGAGCTCCTTCAAGGCGCCCTGCTCGATCGCTTTCGCGATCACCGCATCGAACTGGTACGCCCAGTCATAGGCCTGCATGGGTCCCGCTTCGCGCCGCGTGGCCTGCAGGTTGTGCACGATGTTGCCGCTGCCCACGATCAGCACGCCGCGATCGCGCAGCGCCCGCAATTGCCGTCCCAGCGCGAAGTGCTCCGCCGGCGGCCGCGAATAGTCCATGCTGAGCTGCAGCACGGGGATGTCCGCCGCCGGGAACATCGGCTTGAGCACCGACCAGGTGCCGTGGTCGTAACCCCATTCCTTCTTGTCCAGCCGCACTTCGGGCTCGGCGATCCCGGCGGCGATCTGCCGGGCCACGGCCGGTGCGCCGGGGGCCGCGAACTGCTGCGCGAACAGCTCCTTGGGGAAACCGCCGAAGTCGTGGATCGTCCTGGGCTCCTGCATGCCGGTGAGGTACCAGCCCTTGGTGAACCAATGCGCCGACACGCACAGGACGAGCTGCGGTCTCGGCAGGGTTCGCCCGAACTCCGCCCCGAGCGCCTGCCAGGCGCGCCGGAACTCGTTGTCCGTGATGGCGTTCATCGGGCTGCCGTGCCCCACGAAGAGCACCGGCATGCGCGGGCTCTTCGCCAGCGATTGCAGCCCGGCCGCCGCCGCTGCCGATTCCATGAGGGGCATTCCCCCCGCGATCGCCGCGCCCGCGGCGGCGATCCAGTTGCGCCTGTTCAACGTTTCTTCCTCTACTGTCCCGGACGAGCTTGTAGGAGCCTGACGAACGGTCCAGGATCCCACTCATCCGTAGTTTTACCTTGTGCGGCCTTGTTCCGCCACTGGTATATTGCACTGCAACAACAGGACTCCCCATGCTCTACCAGATCTACGAGGCACAGCGCTCCCTGATGGAGCCCTTTGCCGATTTTGCGCAGGCGGCGTCCAAGCTTTACAGCAATCCGATCTCGCCCTTCGGGCAGAACCCGTTCGCGCAGCGCATGGCGGCCGCGTACGACCTGATCTATCGCCTCGGCAAGGACTACGAGAAGCCCGAGTTCGGCATCAACACCCTGTCCATCGACGGCGTCGACATCGCGATCCACGAGAAGGTCGAGATCGACAAGCCCTTCTGCGAGCTGCGGCGCTTCAAGCGCTTCTCCGACGATTCCGACACCCTCAACAGGCTCAAGGGCCAGCCGGCCGTGCTGATCGTCGCGCCGCTGTCGGGCCACTACGCCACGCTGCTGCGCGACACCGTGCGCGCGATGCTGCGCGACCACAAGGTCTACATCACCGACTGGCGCAACGCCCGCATGGTGCCGCTGGAAGCGGGGCCCTTCCACCTCGACGACTACGTCAACTACGTGCAGGAGTTCATCCGCCACCTCCAGGCGCAGTACGGCAACTGCCACGTGATCAGCGTGTGCCAGCCGACCGTGCCGGTGCTCGCCGCGGTGTCGCTGATGGCCTCGCGCGGCGAGACCACGCCGCTGACGATGACCATGATGGGCGGCCCGATCGACGCCCGCAAATCGCCGACCGCGGTGAACAACCTGGCGATGAACAAGAGCTACGAATGGTTCGAGAACAACGTGATCTACCGCGTTCCGACCAGTTTCCCGGGCGCCGGCCGCCGCGTGTACCCCGGCTTCATGCAGCACTCCGGCTTCGTGGCGATGAACCCCGACCGGCACCTCTCGAGCCACTACGACTACTTCAAGCACCTGATCGTCGGCGACGAGGCCAGCGCGGAAGCGCACCGCAAGTTCTACGACGAATACAACGCGGTGCTCGACATGGACGCGGACTACTACCTCGAGACCATCGAGGTGGTGTTCCAGGAGTTCCGGCTGGTGCACGGCACCTGGGACGTGCGCAATGCCGAAGGCAAGCTCGAGCGCGTGCGTCCCGAGGACATCGCGACGACGGCGCACTTCACCATCGAAGGCGAGCTGGACGACATCTCCGGCGCCGGCCAGACCGAGGCCGCGCACCACCTGTGCTTCAACGTGCCCAAGGCGCGCCAGAAGCACCTGGAGGTGAAGGGCGCGGGCCACTACGGCATCTTCAGCGGCCGCCGCTGGCGCGAGGTGGTGTACCCGCAGGTGCGCGACTTCATCCTGAAATTCAACGAGCCGGCCGCCGGCGAAGGCAAGCCGGCGCGCAAGGCGGCCGTGGCCGCGGCGCGCAAGGCTCCGGTCCAGGCGCGGGCCACCAGCACGGCACGCGCCCGCCGCAAGTGAACGCGCTGGCGGCGCGGCTGCACGCCGCCCTGCCCCAGACCCAGTGCACGCGCTGCGGCTATCCGGATTGCGCCGGCTACGCCGAGGCGATCGCGAGCGGGGACGCGGAGATCAACCAATGCCCGCCGGGCGGCGCGCAGGGCATCGTGCGGCTCGCGCAGATCGGCGGACGCACGGCCTTGCCCCTGAACCCGGAGAACGGCGTCGAAGGTCCGCGCCAGATGGCGGTGATCGACGAGAACTGGTGCATCGGCTGCACGCTGTGCCTGGAGGCCTGTCCCACCGACGCGATCCTCGGCGGCAACAAGCGCATGCACACCGTGATCGAGCCCTACTGCACCGGCTGCGAGCTGTGCGTGCCGGTCTGCCCGGTCGACTGCATCACGCTGGAGAACATCACCGGCGAGCGGACCGGCTGGGACGCCTGGTCGCAGCAACAGGCCGACGAGGCCCTTGCGCGCTACGAGACGCGACAGGCGCGCAAGGTGCGTGAAGAAGCCGAGCACGCGGAGCGCATGGAAGCGAAGGCGCGCGCCAAGCTCGCTGACCTGCCAGCGCTCACCAAGAACGCCGAAGGCGAGGAGCTCGCGCGCAAGAAGGCGGTGATCGAGGCGGCGCTGGCGCGCGCGCGGGCGAAACGCGCCGGGTCCTAGCCGGCAGCCGGATCCGCGGGCTCGAACAGCTCCACCAGGTTGCCCGAAGGGTCCTCCAGCAGGATCTGACGTCCGCCGGGACCGGACACGATGTCGTTGCGGAACTTGACGCCGGCCTTCCTCAGGGTTGCCACGTCGGCGTCCAGGCGCGCGGTCTTCACGATGATCCGGTTCCATCCGCCGGGCGCGGGCCGCGTGCCATCGGGCATCGGCTGCGATCCGCCGCCGGGCCCGTGCGGCGGGCTCAGCACCACCTGCAGGTTCTCGCGCTCGAGGATCGCGAAGTACGGGCCCGACTGGGCCTGCGCCCGGAACCCCAGGTGCTGCGTGTAGAAGGCGATCGCCGCATCGACGTCGTCGACGATGTATCGAACCATCAGGGCATCCAGCTTCACGATGCACTCCTTCGAGCGGCAAAAGGTACCATGACCCGCATGTGCCGCAACATCAAGACCCTCTTCAATTTCGAGCCGCCGGCGACCGAGCTCGAGATCCGCGATGCGTCCCTGCAGTTCGTGCGCAAGCTCAGCGGCTTCAGCGTGCCGTCGAAAGCCAACGCGGAAGCCTTCGATCGGGCCGTCGAGGAAGTGGCAGGCTCGGCGAGGCGGCTCATGGAGGCACTGGTCACGCAGGCGCCGCCGCGCAACCGTGAAGTCGAGGCCGCCAAGGCGAAGGCGAAAACGGCGATCCGCTTCGCCGTCGAACGCTAACCCAGGACGTCGTTCACCTGCTCGTTGAACTCCGCCTCGTTGAGCGCCGCGCCGATCTCGCGCGGCAGCGCGTCGCGGATCGAGAACACGCCGAGGATCTTGCGGTCGGCGTCCACGATGGGCAGGTGGCGGAAGCCGCGCTCCAGCATGATCAGCACGGCGTCCGACACCTTCGTCTCCGGCGGCACGCACTGCGGATGCGGCGTCATCACCTGCGCCAGCGTCGTCAGCTTCGGGTCGAGCGCACGCGCCAGCACGCGCGTCATCAGGTCGCGCTCGGTGACGATGCCGGCCAGCTTGTCCGGCGGCTCCATCACCAGGATGCTGCCGCAATTGGCCCGCGTCATCGCGCAGGCGGCCTCCCACACGTTGGCGTGCGGGCCCAGGCTCAGCACGTGCCGCTTGGGAATGGACTGGAAGACGGTGCGTTCGGCCATGGCATCCTCCTCTCGAGGTGTACTGCAAGGCACAGGCAGCCCGGCACGAAGGGGCCGCGTTGCGAAGGTCAGCGCAGGGACGCGTTGATCCTGTCCAGCACGGAACCGCCGGGACAAAGCTCCGGCGCCTCCAGCGTGTTGAGCGCCCGCGCGGTGGTGTTCAGCGCGGTATGCAGGTCGGTGGCGAGCGGGTCCACGTACAGCAGCCCGGTTGCGATTTCACCACGTGCCTGGTGGGCCTGCATGAAAGCCATGGCGGCATAACGGTCAGTCGGATCGTAGTCCGGATGCAGGCTGCGCAGCCGCAGCAGCGCGCCGTCGTGCTGGCGCACGTCCACCACTTCGCCGGGCGCGGCCTCGGCCGTGATCTCCTCGCGTCCGGTGATGAAGTCGATGCGGCTCACCGCCTCGTTGTGCTCGCGCACGTAGTCGTAGCTCTTGGTGCTGCCCGGGTGGTTGTTGAAGGCCACGCAGGGACTGATCACGTCGATGAAGGCCGCGCCGCCATGCGTCATCGCGCCCTTGATCAGCGGCACCAGCTGCGCCTTGTTGCCCGAGAAGCCGCGGGCCACGTAGGTCGCGCCGAGCTGCAGCGCCATCGCCACCAGGTCCACCGGGCTGTCGCTGTTGACCACGCCCTTCTTGCTCTTGGAGCCGCTGTCGGCGGTGGCCGAGAACTGGCCCTTGGTGAGGCCGTACACGCCGTTGTTCTCGACGATGTAGGCCATGTTGACGCCGCGCCGGATGGCATGCGCGAACTGACCGAGGCCGATCGACGCCGAATCGCCGTCGCCCGACACGCCCAGGTACAGCAGGTCGCGGTTGGCGAGGTTCGCTCCGGTGAGCACCGAGGGCATGCGGCCGTGCACGGTGTTGAAGCCGTGCGAGGCGCCCAGGAAGTAGTCGGGCGTCTTGGAACTGCAACCGATGCCGGACAGCTTGGCCACGCGGTGCGGCTCGATGTCCAGCTCCCAGCAGGCCTGGATGATCGCCGCCGAGATCGAGTCGTGGCCGCAGCCGGCGCACAGCGTCGAGATCTTGCCCTCGTAGTCGCGGCGCGTGTAGCCGACGCGGTTCTTCTCCAGCGTCGGATGATGCAGCGGCGGCTTGGCGATGTAGGTCATCCGACGTTCTCCCGCGCAGCCACGTGCGCGCCGATGGCTTCGGTGATGAAGCGGGCGGTGATGGGCGTGCCGTCGTAGTGCAGCACCTTCACCAGCCGGTCCGGCCCGAACTCCAGCTCGTTGATCAGGAGCGTGCGCATCTGCGCGTCGCGGTTCTGTTCGACCACGAACACCCGCTCGTGGCGCGCGATGAATTCCGCCACGCTGTCGGGGAAGGGATAGGCGCGCAGCCGCATCGCGTCGAGGTGGATGCCTTCGGCGGCGAGCACCTCCAGCGCTTCCTGCATCGCCGGGCTGGTCGAGCCGAAGTAGAGGACGCCCAGCGGCGTTTCGACATTCGCGCGGCGCACCAGCGGCTGCGGCACCAGGCCGGCCGCCGTGCGGAATTTCCGCAGCAGCCTTTCCATGTTGTAGACGTAGTCCGGCCCGCGCTCGGAATAGCGGGCGTACGGGTCGCGCGTGGTGCCGCGCGTGAAATAGGAGCCCTTGGTGGGGTGCGTTCCCGGCAGAGTGCGCCAGGGCACGCCGTCGCCGTCGACGTCCTTGTAGCGGCCGAAGTCCTTGCCCGCCTCCAGTTCCGCCGCGCTCATCACCTTGCCGCGGTCGTAGGGCACGGCGTCCTTCCACTCGAAAGGCTCGCACAGCCGCTGGTTCATGCCGATGTCGAGGTCGGTCATCACGAACACCGGCGTCTGCAGGCGGTCGGCGAGGTCGAGCGCGCGCGCCGCGTGCTCGAAGCACTCGTGCGGGTCCTCCGGGAACAGCAGCACGTGCTTGGTGTCGCCGTGCGAGGCATGCGCGCAGGCCAGGATGTCCGCCTGCTGGGTGCGTGTCGGCATGCCGGTGGAAGGCCCGCCGCGCTGCACGTTGATGATGGTCACCGGGATCTCGGCGAAGTACGCCAGGCCGATGAACTCGGTCATCAGCGAGATGCCCGGGCCCGACGTCGCGGTGAAGGCGCGCGCGCCGTTCCACCCTGCCCCCACCACCATGCCGATGGAGGCGATCTCGTCTTCCGCCTGCACGATCGCGTAGCGGTTCTGGCCGGTGTCGGGATCGACCCGCAGCCGGCCGCAATAGCGCTGGAAGGCTTCGGCGACCGAGGACGACGGCGTGATCGGGTACCAGGCCGCGACCGTCGCGCCGCCGTAGACGCAGCCCAAAGCCGCCGCACTGTTGCCGTCGACGAAGATGCGTCGGCCCACGCGATCGGCGCGGCGCACGCGGATGCCCAGCGGATGCTGCAGGTGCTCCTGCGCGAATTCGCGCCCCAGCTGGAGCGCCTGCACGTTGGACGCCAGCAGCTTCTCCTTGCCCTTGTACTGCTCGCCGAACAGCTTCTCGATCTCCGCCGGGTCGATCTCCAGCAGCACCGACAGCGCGCCCACGTACACGATGTTCTTGAACAGCTGGCGCTGGCGCGGATCGGAATAGACCGCGTTGCAGATCTCGGTGAGCGGCATGCCGATCACGTTGATATCGGGCCGGAACGCCGCGGGCGGCAAGGGCCGCGTGTTGTCGTAGAAGAGGTAGCCGCCCGGCGACAGCTCCGCGACGTCGCCGTCCCAGGTCTGCGGGTTCATCGCCACCATCATGTCGACGCCGCCGCGGCGTCCGAGCCAGCCCTGCTCGTTGACCCGCACCTCGTACCACGTGGGCAGGCCCTGGATGTTGCTGGGGAAGATGTTGCGCGGGCTCACCGGCACGCCCATGCGCAGGATGGCCTTGGCGAACAGCTCGTTGGCGGAGGCCGAACCGGAGCCGTTGACGTTCGCAAACTTGACGACGAAGTCGTTGACGGCTTCGATGCGGTTCATGCTGCAACCTCCGCAGACCGGTGCGACGCGTGATCGCGGCAGCCCCCGCCCGCCATCGCCGACTTGAACAGGAACTTCTGCATGTCCCAGGCGCCGGTGGGGCAGCGCTCGGCGCAGAGGCCGCAGTGCAGGCAGACGTCCTCGTCCTTCACCATCACGCGTCCCGTTTTCAGTTCGCCGGAAACATAGAGGTCCTGCGCGAGATTGAGCGCAGGCGCCTTCAGCCGCTGCCGCAAGTCGGGCTCCTCGCCGTCGGCCGTGAAGCTGATGCAGTCCATCGGGCAGATGTCCACGCAGGCGTCGCATTCGATGCAGGTGTTCTGGTTGAACACCGTCTGCACGTCGCAGTTGAGGCAGCGCTGCGCTTCGCGCAAGGCGGTGGGCACGTCGAAGCCCAGCTCGACTTCCACGCGGATGCTGGCCAGCGCCTTTTCGGCCTGGGCCCAGGGCACCTTGAAGCGGGCGTCGAGCGAGGTGGCGTTGTCGTAGCTCCACTCGTGGATGCCCATCTTCTGCGACATCAGGTTGACGGTGGGCGCGGGCCGCGCCCGTGCATCGCCGCCGTGCAGCAGGAGGTCGATCGAGATCGCCGCCTCGTGGCCATGGGCCACCGCGGTGATGATGTTCTTGGGGCCCAGCGCTGCGTCGCCGCCGAACAGCACGTTGGGCACCGTGGACTGGAAGGTCACCGCATCCAGCTGCGGCAGCCCCCAGCGGTCGAAGGCGATGCCGCAGTCGCGCTCGATCCACGGGAAGGCGTTTTCCTGGCCGACGGCGATCAGCACCTCGTCGCAGGGGAAGAAGGGATCGGGCTCGCCGGTGGGCACCAGCGTGCGGCGGCCCTGCGCGTCGTACTCGGCCCGCACCACCTCGAAGCGCATGCCGGCCAGACGCCCGCCCTCGTGCACGAAAGCCTTGGGCACGTGGAAATTGAGGATCGGGATGCCTTCGTGCATGGCATCCTCCTTCTCCCAGGGCGAGGCCTTCATCTCCTCGAAGCCGCTGCGCACGATCACCTTCACGTCGGTGCCGCCCAGGCGCCGTGCCGAACGGCAGCAGTCCATCGCCGTGTTGCCGCCGCCGAGCACGATGACGCGCTTGCCGACGGAGGTGACGTGGCCGAAGGACACAGAAGCCAGCCAGTCGATGCCGATGTGGACCTGCGCCGCGGCTTCGCGCCGGCCGGGGATCTCGAGGTCGCGCCCGCGCGGCGCGCCGCAGCCCACGAAGATGGCATCGTAGCCCTGCCCCATCAGCGACTTCATCGAATCGATGCGCTGGTCGCCGGCGAACCGGACGCCGAGCTCCAGGATGTAGCCGGTCTCCTCGTCGATCACTTCCTCCGGCAGGCGAAACCGTGGCACCTGCGTGCGCATGAAGCCGCCGGGCTTGCGCTCGCCGTCGAAGATCGTCACCTCGTAGCCCAGCGGGGCGAGGTCGCGCGCCACGGTGAGCGAAGCCGGTCCAGCGCCGATGCACGCGATGCGCTTGCCGTTCTTGTGCGGGGCGGGCTGCGGCAGGCGGTGGCGGATGTCTTCTTTCATGTCGGCCGCCACGCGCTTCAGGCGGCAGATCGCGACCGGTTCCGGATCTCCCGTGTTGCTCTGCTCCACCCGCCCGCGGCGGCAGGCTGGCTCGCAGGGGCGGTCGCAAGTGCGGCCGAGGATGCCGGGGAACACGTTGGAGACCCAGTTGACCATGTAGGCGTCGCCGTAGCGGCCCTGGGCGATCAGGCGGATGTACTCGGGCACCGGGGTGTGCGCGGGGCACGCCCACTGGCAGTCCACCACCTTGTGGAAGTACGCCGGGTTGGCGATGTTCGTCGGCAGCAAGAAGGCCTCCTGAACGGGCGGCCCCGGATGCGGGGCCGCGGTCCAGTCTACGCCTCGACCGGCGCGGCTGCCTACTCGGTGGATTCCACTAGCGCGAGGACTTGGCGGGCGCAGCCGATGCGCGCCGCGCCAGCGGCCGTCAGGCGAGCTCGCCGGGGATCGAGACGCGCTGCGGCTTGCCGCTGCGCGTGAGCCACCGGGCCGCGAACGCGAGCCCTTCCAGCGGCTCGCCGAACAGCGTGCCCTGCGCCCGGTCCCAGCCGTGCTTGCGCACGAAGTCGAGCTTGCGCGGCGTGTCGATCCCGCAGGCGACGGAAGAGAGGCGCAACCGCTTCGCGAGGTCGTTGATGCCAAGCAGCATGGCCTGCTGGAATCCGTCGCGCTCCACGTCGTCGAACAGCGAGCCGTCGACTTTCAGTTCGTCGTACGGCAGGCGCCGCAGATCGCCCACGGTGCCGCAGGCGCCGAAGCGATCCAGCGCCAGGTGCACGCCCTTCTTGCGCAGGGCGACCAGGGCCGATGCGTCCTTGGGTGATGGCGCGGCCAGGTTCCCGAGCTGCTGCAACTGCAGGTGCAGCAGCTGCGGCTCGATGCCCGAGGAGGTCGCGGCCTGCACCAGGTGCACGAGGTCGCGCACCTGCATGTGCGCCAGGGAGGCCTTCAGTCCCAGCGGCACGGGCTGCAATCCCGCGGCACGCCAGTTGCGGATGTGCTTGCGGGCCTGCTCCACCATCCATTCCGTGAGCGTGACGTCCATCTCGGACCGCCCCGCAAGGTCCATCAGCTCGTCGCCGGCGATCACGCGGCCCGAGGCGTGGCGCCACGCGACGATCGTCTGCGCCTCCGCCAGCCGGCCGCTCGCCAGGTCGACCACCGGTGCGTACAGCAGTTCGATCTGGTCCCGGCGCACGGCGTGACGCAGCTCGGCGCTCAGGTCGAGGCGGCGTTGCGCCAGTTCGCCGAAGTCCGGCGCGTAGAACTCGTAGCGATGGGCTCCTGCCTCCTTCGCCTGCCGCAGGGCGACGCTCGCGTGGCGGAGCAAGGTCTCGGGGTCGTCCCCGTCCCGCGGGAACACCGACACGCCGATGCTGCAGGTCACGAACAGCTCGGGCCGGCCGTGCGGATGGAGGGTCGCCGTGCCGTCTTCGAGCACCTTGTTGATGAAGGCGGCGGTGCTGTGCCCCCCTTCCATGTGGGGAACGAGGATCGCGAACTCGTCGCCATCCATGCGGAACAGCATGGGGTCGTGCCGTTCGGAACTCAGCTCGCCGCCCGCTTCCGTCTGCACGCAGCTGCCGAGGCGCTTGGCGATCCGCTGCAGCAGCTGGTCGCCCACGCCCTGGCCCAGCGCGTCGTTCACGTCGGCGAGCCCGTCGGCGCCGACCAGCAGCAGCGCGCCAGCGCTGGATTCGGCGAGCACGTTGGCGGCAGCCTGGCGGTAGGCCGCCCTGGTGGACAGCCCGGTCAGCACGTCGTGCTGGCCCAGGTATTCGCGATAGGCGTGCGCCGCGAGAAGGTTGCGGACGCGCAGCGCGAGCTCCGATGCGGCCACGGGACATTCGAGGCAATCCGCGGCGCCACTTGCCAGGGAGCGCTGCATGGCCTGCGGGTGGCCGGTCGCGTCGAGCACCACGGTGGGCACGTGGCGGAGCACGGGATCCTCCCGCAACGCCGAAAGGACGGTCATGCCGGCGAGGACCGGGGCTCGCATGACGAGCACGATCAGGCAGGGCGCCTCGCGCCGGACCGCGGCCAGCGCTTCCACCGGATCGTGGACGTGTGCCAGGCAGCGATAGCCGAGCGCGCCGAGGAAGCTGCTCGCGGCGTCCAGGTCGGGGCCGCGGTTGTCCAGGAGCAAGAGGGGGGAGTCCGCAAGCACCGAGGCAGAGCGATGGGCCCAGGGCATGTCGTCGGGCGACAGCGCCCGCGATTCCGCGTCGGACAGGGAGGACCATCCCGCCTGCAGCAGCGGCACGTCCACGGGCGCCGCGCCTTCGTGCTCGATGCCGCCCCGCCGCAGACCCTCCATCACCGGATGTGCCCCCTTCATTCCCGCGCGCACCCCTTGTTACATCCAGATCATTGTCGGGCTCGGACGAGAGGACACGCGCGCCAACCTCCCGGCGGCACCCGGGATGGAACCAACGGCGGCGAATGTGCGCTAATCGCGTGCCGCGAGGGCGTCGAAGGCGCGAACGACTTCCGGCGGAGCCTGCACCAGCTCGATCAGCACGCCCTCGCCACCCACCGGGAAGTCCTCGTTGCCCCTGGGATGGACGAAGCAGATGTCGAAGCCGGCCGCACCCTTGCGAATGCCTCCGGGCGCGAAGCGCAGGCCCTGCGCCGACAGCCATTCCACGGCCTTGGGCAGGTCGTCGATCCAGAGGCCCACATGGTTCAGCGGCGTGGCGTGCACCGCCGGCTTCTTCTCCGGGTCCAGCGGCTGCATCAGGTCCACTTCCACCCTCAGCGGCCCCTGCCCCATGGCGCAGATGTCCTCGTCGACGTTCTCG
>NZ_DASVNN010000020.1:0-109306 GCF_036383835.1 Ramlibacter sp. | reverse complement strand
TTGACCTGTATTTTTGCCACCAACGCTTCGGCCGCTTGGACCTGCGCCACAAGCCTGTGGATACTTGAGCCCAGGGTGTTACCTATGTCCTCGCACACCCGTTACCCATGTCCCCGGTCCAAACAGGTGGGCAAGCTCGCTTGCCCACCATCCCTTCACGCCGGCAGCGTTTCCACGAAGCTCGGCCGCTGGACCAGCTTGTCCTGCAGTTTCGCGAGGTTCGGGTACTCGGCGCGCCAGTCGATGTCCTTGAAGCGGAAATCGAGGTAGCCCAGCGCGCAGCCCACGGCGATGTCGGCGAGGCTCAGGTAGATGCCCGCGCAAAAGGGCTTGTCGCCCAGGCCCTGGCTCATGGCCTTCAGGCTGGACTGCGCCTTGGACAGCTGGCGGTCGATCCAGGCCTGGCTGCGCTGTTCGGCCGTGCGGCCGGACCAGTGGCCTTCCAGGCGCGCGAGGATCAATGCGTCCATCACGCCGTCGGCCAGCGCTTCCCAGGTCTTCACTTCGGCGCGCTCGCGCCCCACGGGGGGAATCAGCTTGCCCACCGGCGACAGCGTGTCGAGGTACTCCACGATCACCCGCGAGTCGAACAGCGCTTCGCCGCCTTCCATCACCAGGCAGGGCACCTTGCCCAGCGGGTTGGAATGCATGATGGAGGTGTCCGCCGACCAGACATCCTCCTCGATGAACTGATAGTCCAGCTTCTTCTCGGCCATCACGACGCGGACTTTGCGCACGTAGGGGCTGGTGGTGGATCCGATCAACTTCATGGCGTGTTCGAGTTCTGGTTGGGGGGTTCCGATTCATTCTAGGGTAAGGGATTTCCGGGCCGTCGTCGGTGTGCGACAGGGCGTACGGGGAAAAGCCCGGTGGTGCGCCGCCTACAATTCCGCCATGGCACTCTCCACGATCTCGGCCCTCTCCCCGCTCGACGGCCGCTACGCCGGCCGGCTGGCGCCGCTGCGCCCCCTGATGAGCGAACAGGGTTACATGCACAAGCGCGTCCAGGTGGAGGTGTGCTGGTTCATCGCGCTGTCCGACGCCGGCTTTGCCGAATTCAAGCCGCTGTCGCCGGGAGCGCGCACCTACCTCCTGGGCCTGGTCAAAAACTTTTCCGAAGCTGACGCCGCCGCGATCAAGGACATCGAGAAGACGACCAACCACGACGTCAAGGCCGTCGAATACTGGATCAAGTCGAAGTTCGAGGCGCGGCCCGAGCTGCGCGCCGCCAGCGAGTTCGTGCACTTCGCGTGCACCAGCGAGGACATCAACAACACCAGCCACGCGCTGCAGCTGAAGGGCGCGCGGGAACAGGTGCTGCTGCCCGGCCTGGACGCGGTGATCGCACGCATGCGCGACATGGCCCACGCCCATGCCGCGATCCCGATGCTCAGTCGCACCCACGGCCAGACGGCGAGCCCCACGACCGTGGGCAAGGAAATCGCCAACGTGGTGGTGCGCCTCGCCGGCGCGCGCGAGCGCATCGCGGGCGTGAAGCTGATGGCCAAGATGAACGGCGCGGTCGGCAACTACAACGCGCACCTGGCCGCCTGGCCCGATTTCGACTGGGAAACCTTCGCGCGCAAGGTGGTGGAGTCGTCCGAGCCCCTGGGCCTGGGGCTCACCTTCCAGCCTTACAGCATCCAGATCGAGCCGCACGATTACATGGCGGAGCTGTTCGACGCGATCGCCCGCGCCAACACGATCCTGGTGGACTTCAGCCGCGACGTCTGGGGCTACGTGAGCCTCGGCTACTTCAAGCAGAGGCTGCGCGAGGGCGAGATCGGCTCCTCCACCATGCCGCACAAGGTCAACCCGATCGACTTCGAGAACGCCGAAGGCAACCTGGGGCTGGCCAACGCGCTGCTGCGGCACCTGTCGGAGAAGCTGCCGATCTCGCGCTGGCAGCGTGACCTGACCGACTCCACGGTGCTGCGCAACATGGGCGTGGCGCTCGGTTACGCCGCGCTGGCCTACCACTCGCTGGGCGTCGGCCTGGGCAAGCTGGAGCTGAACGAGGAAGCGCTGCGCGAGGACCTCGATGCCTCGTGGGAGGTGCTGGCCGAACCGATCCAGACCGTGATGCGCCGTTTCGGCGTGCAGGGTGCCTACGAGAAACTGAAGGAAGTGACGCGCGGCAAGACGGTCGCCGCGGCGGACCTGCATGCGCTGATCCGCTCGCTGGAGATCCCGCAGGCCGAGAAGGACCGCCTGCTGGCGATGACGCCGGCTTCCTACATCGGCAAGGCCGCCGAACTCGCGAAGCGCGCCTGAAGTGATGGTGCCCCCACGCTCCGCACTACGTGTCGTCGCTGCCCCCCGAGGGGGCTGGACCGCCTAGGGGCGGCCCGTCGACGGTCCATGGCCCTCAAGTCCACGATCTACAAGGCGCAGCTCTCGGTCGCCGACATCACGCACGGCTACTACGCGGACCACGCGCTGACGCTGGCGCGCCATCCGAGCGAAACCGACGAACGCATGATGGTGCGCCTCGCGGCGCTCGCCTTCCACGCACACGAACTGCAGACCACCTGCAATGGCGACGGCACGCTGGCCTTCGGCAAGGGACTGTCCGATCCGGACGAACCGGACGTCTGGCTGCGCGACTTCACCGGCGCGACGCGGCTGTGGATCGAGGTGGGGCAACCCGACGAAGTGGCGATGACCAAGGCCTGCCGCCGGGCCGACCAGGTGGACGTGTACGTCTTCCAGCATTCGGCCGAGGTGTGGTGGAAAGGCGTGCAGAACAAGCTGACGCGGCTGGACAACCTGGCGGTGTGGCGCATCCCCGCGGACGCGTCGCAGGAGCTCGCGACGCTGGCGCAGCGGAGCATGCAGCTGCAGGCGACGATCCAGGAAGGGACGCTGATGCTCGGGGACGGCGCGCGGCACGTGGATATCGAGCCGGTTCGCTGGAAGTGATTCCCGTCATCCCCGCGCAGGCGGGGATCCAGGGCATTCAGGAAAGCGGAAGCGCTGGATTCCCGCCTGCGCGGGAATGACGGAGTCTCAAGGCATCGCCCGCCCGCAGTTCCAGCACGACTCGAACCCGCCCTCCACCACCTCGCCGCACGCGCACACCCAGCGCCGCTGCGGCAGGCTCTGCAGCTGGCGCAACAGCGTCCGCGCCGCATCGGCCTGCTCGTCGTGCGTGACCCAGATCTCCGGCAGGCATTGGTCCGGCGGGATCTCGCCGGCCACGCTGGAGAGGAACTGCCGCTGCACGCTGGCGTGGATGCCGGCTTCGTGCAGCAGGTCGGCCCACAGCGCGGCGATCGCCGCATTGGGGGCCTTGGCGATGCGCTTCACCGCGAGCGCTCGGCGTAGCGGTTGAAGCGCCAGGCATCGCCTTCCAGCGTGATGCGGCGCCAGACGTGCCGCTTCTCGGCGGGCGACAGCTCGGTCCAGCGCTGCACCTCCTCGAAGCTGCGGCCGCAGCCCTTGCACTGGGCGTCGCCCTGGCTGGTGGAGCAGATCGCGATGCAGGGCGTGTCCGCCTGCGTGTCGTACCAGGCCTTCCAGGCGGCGAAGGCCTTGGGCGGGAAGGTCCACTCGTCGGCCTCGTCCTCGTGGTGGAAGACCATCAGGGCGTACACCTCGGCCAATGCGCGCAGCTCGGGTGCCAGGGTCACCCCGTCCGGCGAGGGCTTGCGGTCGCGCCAGAAGTTGATGGCGGCTTCGATGTCGGTGATGTGGATGCCGGCCATGGGGAACGGTACTGCGGACGGGCATGATAGCCAACACTCGCCAGCGCGGCCCGCTTGTGGTCTAATCCGCTTCGCGAAGGGGAGTAGCTCCCAATCGGTGTGTCGTCAATACGAAGCCT
This sequence comes from Ramlibacter sp., assembly GCF_036383835.1. Taxonomy (GTDB): domain Bacteria; phylum Pseudomonadota; class Gammaproteobacteria; order Burkholderiales; family Burkholderiaceae_C; genus Ramlibacter. The sequence goes on along the minus strand of NZ_DASVNN010000020.1, from coordinate 105,480 downwards.
GGCTTCCGGCGCGCCGGGCCTGCCGCAAGGGCAGGCCGAGCAAGACCTTCGAAACGGACCCGCGCGGTCCGGATCGAAGCGCCCTCTTCCGCGTTTCCCTGCGGCTTCGGTCCGGCTCGTTCGGGTGGTTTCCCACCTTTTCGGAGCTCTTGCATGGAATTTCTGTCCGCCGCCTGGTGGTCCGCGCTGCTGGCCATCATCCTGATCGACCTCGTCCTCGCCGGCGACAACGCCATCGTCATCGCGCTCGCCGCGCGCAGCCTGCCGCCCGAGCACAGGAACAAGGCGATCGTGTGGGGGACGGTGGGCGCGATCGTCGTGCGCTCCGTGATGACCCTGGGCGTGGTCTGGCTGCTGAAGGTCCCCGGCCTGATGCTGGTGGGCGGCCTCGGCCTGCTGTGGATCGCCTACAAGCTGATCTCCCAGGACGAGGGCGGCGACGACCACGGTCCCATGGCCACCACCTTCTGGGGCGCCATGAAGACCATCATCGTGGCCGACGCGCTGATGGGCGTGGACAACGTGCTGGGCGTCGCCGGCGCCGCCCACGGCTCGATGGACCTGGTGGTGATCGGCCTGCTGGTGAGCGTGCCCATCGTGGTGTTCGGCAGCAAGATCGTGCTGCGCCTGGTGGAGCGCTTCCCCATCATCATCCAGGCCGGCGCCGCCGTGCTGGCCTTCACCGCCGCCAAGATGATCATCGGCGAGCCGCTGCTCGACCCGGTGTTCGACCCCCATGCGGTCGCGCGCTGGAGCACGTATGCTGTGTGCATCGCGGGCGTTCTCGGCGCGGGCTGGCTGGCCACGCGCGGCGGGCGCCGGTCCACTGGCGCCAGCTGACGGAAGGCGCCCCAAGGAGGCACCATGGACAAGGTCATCGTGTATCTCGACGATCCGGCTTACGCGGCCCAGCGCATGCCGGCCGGTTCGCCCACGCACTGGGTGCTGGTGGCCTGCGCGCCGCGCATGACCCACCGCATCAGCAAGTGGGTGAGCCACTCGGCGCGCGAGAACTGGCGGGCCAAGTGGGCCGACAAGCTGTTCGACCAGGTGGTGCCGCCCCTGCGCGCGCGGGGCGACGCCGTCACGCCGGTGCTGGCCCGGGGCCCCTTGCCGGAACTCACCCGCGTGCTGATGGCCGAACACGGCACGGCGCGGGTGATGGACGTGCGCCGCCCCAAGGCGCCCGAGGGCAGCGAAGGCGGACGCGCCACCCCGGGCGGCGCGCTGCTGGGCCTGGGCCTGCTGCTGCTCGCCTTCGACTAAGCCCCTGCTGGGCGCAGTGCTATGCTCTGCGCCCATCATGCTGAAGCTCCTCGCCAAGTGGCTGCTCAGCGCCTCGGCGCTGCTGTTCGTCGCTTACGTCTACAGCGGCGTCGAGGTCAGCACCTTCACCTCCGCGCTGCTCGCCGCGCTCGTGATCGGGCTGCTCAATGCGGTCGTGCGGCCGGTGCTGGTGGTGCTCACGCTGCCCGTCACGGTGCTGACGCTGGGCCTGTTCCTGTTCGTGATCAACGCCCTGGTGTTCTGGGCCGCCGCCGCGGTGCTCGACGGCTTCCAGGTGCGCGGCTTCGTCGGCGCGCTGGTCGGCTCGCTGCTCTACACCGCGATCGGCGTGGTGATCGAATCAGCGCTCGAGCGCCTGTTCGCGAACAAGTGATTCGACCTGGCGGGCCCGGGTGTCGACGATCGACGCCTCGATGTGGTCGCCGCCGGCGCCGCCACGGCGCACCAGGTCCTGCGCGGCCTTGAAGCGGTCCAGCGCTGCCGTGTAGTCCAGGTCGGCGACGCGCGCTTCCGCTTCCGCGCGGATCGCGCGTAGCTGCTGGCCTTGTGCGGCGTACGCCGATGCGAGCAGCTGCCAGGCCGTGGCGTCACGCGGCTGGTTCGTCACCCAGGTCTGCAGGCGTTGCGCGGCTTCGGCCGCCTTGCCGGATTGCACCTGCGCCTGCGCCGACAGCAGCAGGTCCGGCCGGCGCCGGCTGTCGACGTCGACGAGCTTCAGCACGCGCGCCGCGTCGTTCTGGCCGATCGCGACCTCCGCCGCGAGCAGCCGGGCGAGGCGCTGCGCCGCCGCATCCTCTCCCGCCACGGCGTCCAGCCGGGCTTGCAGTCGCGCCGCCGTGGCGTTGTCGCGCAGGCGCGTGGCAGCCAGGATCGCGGCGTACAGCGCGCCGGCCTGGCGCGCCCTGGGCAGCGAGGCGAAGCTCGCCGCCTCGGCCTCGGCCACCGCGGCGCGCAGCGAATCGACGCCGGGGTAGGAGATCACGCGCGCCCGCGCCGCCGCCATCGCGTGCTCCAGCGTGGACGGCACCGGCGCCCGGCTGGCGAGCTGCTGGCGCGACTGCATGTCGGCCGCGCGCTCGGTGGTCATCGGGTGGGTGCGCAGGTAGGGATAGTTGCCGTTGTCGTTCAGGCGCGCGGCATGCTGCAGCTTCTCGAACATGGTGACGAAGCCCTGCGGCTCGAAGCCGGCGGCGGTCATCACGCCGAAGCCGATGCGGTCGGCCTCGCGCTCCATGTCGCGGGAGAAATTGAGCTGCTGCTGCGCGGCCAGCGCCTGCGACCCGTGCATGATCGCGCCGCCTGCCTGCGGGTTCTTGCTGGCCGCCAGCGCGCCGAGGATCATCGCCGCGATCATCAGCGGCGTCTGCTGGCTCTGCTGCGTCATCAGGCGCGAGATGTGGCGCTGCGTGACGTGGCTCAGTTCATGGGCCAGCACCGAAGCGAGCTCGTCTCGGCTGGCCGTGGCGGCGACCAGCCCGCTGTGCAGCCCCAGCCAGCCGCCCGGCAGCGCGAAGGCGTTGATGCTGCGGTCCTTGCCCAGGAGCACCTGCCAGGCGAAGCGCTGGTCGAGCTCCGGGCCGAGCTCGCCCCGGGCACGCGCCGCCTTCAGCAGCGGCTGCCAGATGTCCTGCACGTATTCGACCAGCACCGGATCGTCGATGTAGTCGGGATCGCGGTACAGCTCGCGGGCGATGCGCTCGCCCAGCTTGCGCTCCGCCCCCAGCGTCATGTCGCTGGTGTCGCCCAGGGTGGGCAACTGCGCGCCCGCGGGCGGCAGCGCCAGCAGCAGCGCGAGGGACAGCAGGGCCGATTTGCGGCGCAGGGAGGAAAGCGGGATCTTCAAGGCCAATCGATTGGGCGGCGGTGGCCGCGGTGCCGTTTCGGACAGTATGCCTCGCCTCCAGGGATGGGCCAGCGCACCCTGGTCGTATGATGGCGGCCCGCAGCGATGGTTCCCGCATGAACGGACTCACCCATTTCGACGAGCAGGGCCAGGCCCACATGGTGGACGTGGCCGGCAAGGCGGCCACGAAGAGGGTGGCGGTCGCCAGCGGCCGCATCGAGATGCTGCCGGCGACCTTCGCGCTGATCGAAAGCGGGACGGTGAAGAAAGGCGACGTGCTGGGCATCGCCCGCATCGCGGCGATCCAGGCGGCCAAGAAGACCAGCGAGCTGATCCCGCTGTGCCATCCGCTCGCGCTCACGCGCGTGGCCGTGGACTTCGAGCTCCATCCCGCGCAGGGCGGCCGTCCGGCCGCCGTGACCTGCATCGCCACGGTGGAAACGGTCGGCCCCACCGGTGTCGAGATGGAAGCCCTCACCGCCGTCAACGTCGCCCTCCTCACGATCTACGACATGTGCAAGGCGGTCGACCGCGGCATGACGATGACGGACGTGAAGCTGCTGGAAAAGCACGGGGGCAAGTCGGGCAGCTACGTGGCACCCTGACGTAAGTCGTTGATTTCGTTAGGGATCCGCTGACAAAGCGTCGTGGCATCCGAGCATGCTCCGGACTTCCGGGAACGGCGCTCATGGTGCGGTAGCGGCCTCGAAAACTCGGTCTTGTCCAACGCCTGTCCAAGTGAGAGGCGCATGGCATCAATCCGGCAACGAGCCGACAAGTGGCAAGCACGTATCGCCCGAAAGGGTTTCCCGCCAGAAGTCAAGAGCTTTGGAACGCGCTCTGAGGCAGTCAGGTGGGCGCGAGAGATCGAGTTCGCAATGGACTCGGGCTCGTTCAGATCGTCTGGAGTTGCGGCAGCGTTGACGCTGCGGGCCCTCTTACAGCGGTACGTAGAGCAGGTCTCCCCCACGAAGCGGGGCTATGCCGACGAAGCAATTCGAATCAAAGCGCTGCAGCGGGCACGCATGGCCGGGTATAGCTTGGCCAACTTGACGCCAGAGGTGATCGCAGCATTCCGGGACGAGCGCTTGCGTACGGTAAAGGCTGGAGCAGTCATCCGCGATCTCTCGCTGCTATCGAGCGCTATTAACCACGCTCGCCGCGAGTGGGGACTTGCCACTGAGAACCCTTGCGTCCTTGTCCGAAAGCCAACCGCGCCGCCGGGACGCAGCAGGGTCCTCTCAGCCATCGAGCAAGAGCGCCTTCTTGCCGCCCTGGCACCCTCCGGGCGGCGCAACCCGTGGATGCTGCCGCTCGCTCAGCTCGCTCTTTGGACAGCCATGCGACGCGGTGAATTGCTCGCGCTCCGCTGGGAGCAATTCGATCTTGCCCGCAGAGTGGCTTTCCTTCCGATGACGAAGAATGGCCAGCCCCGAGCGGTCCCGCTATCAAGCAATGCGGTAACGCTCCTCTCCGAAATGCCTCGCTCCGCTGACGGGCAGGTGTTCCCGATTTCGGCGCAGACGATGGAAGCCGCTTTCAAGCGGGCGCGAACGCGGGCGGGCCTTCAAGACGTCCGGTTCCATGATTTGCGGCATACCGCGACCAGCGAGATGGCGGCCAAGCTGCCCAACGTGATCGAGCTCGCCGCCGTCACCGGGCATCGGACCATTCAGATGCTGAAGCGCTATTACCACCCGACCGCAGAGGCACTCGCACAAAAATTGGGCTGACTCGCGCGGGTAATGAGTTCCGGTACCTGTACTACAGGCAGGCACTGCCCGTGGCGCTCGCGGTGCGCCGTCACACCGTTGGACAAAATTCCTAAGAATCTCCTATGGAGACTTAGGGGTGGAGAATGGATGAGCGATTTTGAACTAGTCCCCGAAGACCTGCCGTTTCTTCTCGGGGAAGCCCCGTCACCCGAGGAAATTCAAGCTGGTCATCGGAGGGCGTCTGACCGCCAACTACTGCGACGCGGCGCAGCGGCGGCGAAGGCATTTCAACCTTTATTGGAGGCGGCCCTCACGAGTTTTCGCCGCAGCCACCCTGAACTGTGCGAAGGCCTCTCCAGTTCTGGGCAGGCCTATTTCAGACCAGCGCCGACGAAGGGACACAGTGCGGTACTGATGCGGCTGATTCAGGTGATTCTGAGCCCGGCATCTGCCACGCGAACGCAGAAGGAGTGTCGACAAATTGTGGAGACGGAGTTTCCGAATCACGCTGTCTACAAGACCTGGACGAAGCCCCTGCCCCCTTGGGCGGTTTCTCGCGCCAAGGCGATGCTCGCCGGGTCACCGCCGCCGATCTCATCGCTAAAGATCAAGGCCGGAGTGACCTTGAAAGACCTGCACAACGCCGTCCGGGCGGCTGTCGAAGGCAAAGGAACTCAGGCAACGGTAGTCCTGGCAGTAACTGAGGACGCTGTGCTGGTGAACGGACACCGGTTCGCTCGCACCATGAACCGGGTCAAAGGGAAGGAATACCCCATTGCCCGGATGGCGATCCCTGCGCTGGAGGCTGCTCTGCGTTCGAAGCCCAAGGCGACATAAGGCCGCTGCCCCCCATGGGGGCGGCTGCAGCTCTACGTGCGCCTGCACGCGATCTGTCTTTGCTTCTACAGCTTGGGCATGCCCTGCCGACACACAGGCAGGCTCATCAGCCACTGCTTCTTACGCCGGTATTCCGCCATAAGGACCACGCTGGGCGGATCGCCCGGCTGATACTGGCCTGGTGCAGTAGCGGCCACGAACACGGTGAAATCGTCTCCTGGCTTCACGGGGCGAAGCCACGTCTGTTGGTCCAGCCGGGTTGTCGTCTTGAACCGTGCTTGCAGTGTGTCTAGGAGCTCGGCGATCTGAGCCGGGGTGCCGTCCGGCACTTCAACTGCAATGAAGTGGAGCCGGTACTTGGTGGACGGGTCTCCACCTTGCGTAACGAGATCGAAGGTAAGCCTGAGACGCGTCCCCTCAGGGGTCACGAGGCGAGCCCCGACTTTCATAAATGGATTGTTCAGGTCGCACTTGAGCGTCTCTCTCGGACTGCCAGAAAACAGGCCGTGGAACGCGCCGAGGTTCTCGACCTCCTTGACGGTCATGCCGATACAGACACCTGCGACGCAGTGATCCCTCATGGCTTCCGAGGCCAACTCGTAATCAGACGGCGGTTCGACTGCCCCTGCAGTTCCAAGGGAAGCGGAAAGGCAAATGAGTGCGGCTATGCGCCTGATGTCGCTCACGGGTTCTCCAGACTTATGAGGTATGGGCGTGTATACCAGAATGTGACGTAAACGCGGCTGACGCAAAAGCTCGAAGACTAAAGACTTCGCGCCGTGCCGCCCCTCACCAAGACCAAGACCCGCTCCGCGCCAGCGCGTGAGGTCCTGGCTCTGAACATGATTCGTCTGCGAGCGGAGCGTGGATGGTCGCAAGAGGACTTGGCACTTGAGTGCGGACTACATCGCACATTCGTGGCTCACGTGGAGCGGCAAGCGCGGAACATCTCCTTGGACAACATCGAGAAGCTGGCAATCGTGTTCGGCTTGCAGGTTTACGAGCTCCTCATGCCTGCCGGAGAGGCGAGGCGGCCCAAAACTGCTTCGCAATAGCGAAGCGGCACCCCTGAGAATTAGTGGGCCAGTTTCCCCCGTGCGCCCCGGCTGGGTCTTGTCGGGAAGGCTGGTAAGAACTGCATGAGAGGTGCGGACTGAGGACCTGAACCGGCCGACTACGAGCGTCCAATTCGCGGGCGCTCCGGCGGTCTCCAATCATGCGGAGCGCACCGCATCTTGCGGTGCTACGTGCAGATTGCCGCTGCACTGTCGCGGACGCGGGCGATGGTTGCCCGGCTCGCGTTCATGTCTCGGGCCACGGAGGCCACAGATGCACCGCTGGCGAGCTTTTCAAGCGCCGTGGCTACTTGCGCCTGCCCCAGGGCTGGCGGGCGGCCCAGCGCCTTTCCAGATGCCTTCGCACGGGCGAGTCCAGAGATGGTCCGTTCGCGCAGCAGGTCCCTTTCGAACTCGGCGAAGACGGCGATCAGGCCCATGGTCATCTTGCCCGCCGCGCTAGTCAGGTCTACCCCACCCAACGCGAGGCAGTGCACGCGAATGCCTTCCGTTGCCAGCCCCTCCACAGTAGCCCGAACGTCCATGGCGTTACGCCCCAGGCGGTCTAGCTTGGTGACAACAAGCACGTCGGCCGCCTCTAGCTTGTGTCGCAGAAGTGAAAAGCCAGACCGCTCGGCGGCAGGAACACTGCCCGAGATCGTCTCGGCCACGACCCGGGAAGGCGCAACCGCGAAGCCTGCCGCCTCAATCTCCCGGACTTGGTTCTCCGTCGTCTGATCGGACGTGCTCACGCGGCAATACGCGAAGGTTCGGGACATGTACTGCGCCTCCTGGGTGCTCGAAAAGGGAGGCCACAACTACCAGCATGCCCGAAAGCCGTCAAGCAGGATTGTGGACAGGCCCGGTGCCGGTGACCACAAACGGACGTTTTTGGGCCGCAGGCTCTTACCTCACCGGGAGAGTGGCTCCTTGTTCGTTTGTCTTGACGCTAGCGTCAGGGAGTCCAGTAGTCGAGTCCCATTTGACGATCGCTCCACTCTGGAGCTGAGGGAACAACTCCGGCAAGTTCATGTGCATGAGAAGTGGAGACGATGCAACGTCATCGCCCGTTGAATCGATCAGTACCAGGCCGATAAGTGAGTTCTGGATGGCATGACCGTGCTGGGGATACCGGCTCGCCAAATGCAGCTCAAACGCCCAGAGCCGCTTCGGCAGTTCCATCAAGCGAAGTTCTTCGCGCAACTCCGGTGACATCGGATTAACCGCCGCCCACTGACGAATCTTGCGCTTGTCGACAAGGGAGAGGCGTACGACAAGCGAATCCGTGAGCGCCTCCATCTCGGCATCTGTTCTGAGCTTCGCCGTGACAAATCCGTCGAAAAGACTCGACACCACCTGCAAGCCAAGCTCGAAAGCCTCCTCGGCGGACATGAAAACATCCGTCGGCAGCAGGGGAATCGCGGAAGCCCCGTGCTCCAAGCTGTAGTCCGCGGGATTGCGACGGTCTAGGAGTCGGTACGGACCGGTGTTGTCGTTGTGAACAATTAGGCTGGGTGTCCAGCTGGCGGCATGGGTGAACCGGAAGGCCTTTCCGTTGCCTCGGTTGACCTTCACCTTGACCGGCGCTTGTGGATTGTCTGTCCACGTGTGCCCGATCGCGACGACTGCATGTCCTCCTCCGGACGGAGGGAAGAGAATCAAGACGACCGGGATTTGAGATTCCACGTAGGGGTGGATTGCCCGAAGCGCACTATCAAGTTGATCATCGCTCATAGCGGGATGACCGTTGCTGTACCAAAAGTCACCGAGCGGCATTAGGTGCGGCGAGTAGCCGGCGGCCCGAATGGCCTCTGTCATTTGCTGTTGCGTGAGGCCACCTCGATTGGGACGAGTCCGACCAGTGACGAAGTACCGAGTTGCCGCATCTGTGATCTGTGCTGGGTCGTAAGCGCGGTCTCCCTCTCGCTTCCGAAGCGTGCGTAGCGCCATCCAGATCGAGGCCTGAGCGCACGCCCCAACAGCATTGTCCTGCTGCATGAACGGCGTCCCTCGAACTGAAAGCTCCTTTCCTGCTATGTGCACCGGAAAACTGTCGTCACTGCGGATAAAGCCGCCCGTAATGGAGCTGCTGAGTATGGTCGCGCCGACTGGACTCTTGATCACCGGCCGCAACGTGATGAAGCCCAGGTAGTCAGCCGGAGAAATTCTGTCCAAGAAATCTAGGACGGTCTCATTCGGGCTGGCCGGGGCGACAGAGAACAGATGAAGTCGCGTGCATTGCTTTGGAACGGACGCAAACTGACGGCTGTAGTACGCCGCAAACTCTGCGGAGAAGTCCGGATCTTGAACCTTTCGCTGAACGAGGACCGCGGCAACTCCAGAGGTTGCGACCGCCTTGCAACAATTCTCTAGCGGCGCCTGAGTGCTCGGTGAGGCGGCTTCCGTCTTGCCAGTAAGGTCCTTTAGCTCGGCATACGCAATCTCGCGGATGTCCTTGGCACTCGCGGCGCCGATCAGCTGGAGGCGATTTGGCATAAAAAAAAAGCCGCTACTGCGGCTTGTCTGAGTTGTCAGTGCTTAGAAGACGGTAACGGACTTGGAGTCCTCGTACGCCCTTCTCTGGAGTGCGCGGAGTTCTTCGATCTTCTCGTTCATCCGTTCCGTGAGGAGGTCTCGCACTTGAGCTGCTTGCTGCTCCGGGAATTTCTTGTTCTTTTCAGCGCTCCGAGCAGTATCGAGAACGAACTGGCCCAGCGTTGCTGTGTTCATCACTTTCTCCTGACAGGCGGCAGGGACGCCTCATTTCGGATTGGCGCGATTATTAGTCGCATAAACTTCTTTTGCCAAGGCTCAGCCCACGCGAAGCAAAGCCTATGATGCTACCACCCAACGGGAGACTCACGTATTCCCTAGGCGATAGCCAACTTTGACGCGACCCAGACTCTCCTGAGGTAAGTCTTCGCCGTGTCACCTCTAGGGCTTTCGACTACAAGCACAAGCTGTGCCGAGCTCTACTCGGGAGACCTGAGCGCCAAGTACGCAGACTCCAGGATGCTTTCCAGCTTGTGTCTGGCATCCTCGTCCAAGCACGGGTCCTGCCGAAAGATGGCTGAAACCTTCTCCAACGTGCTTGGCCCGTCGCTAGGCGGTGAAACCCCGGCAACGTAATCGGCCGGGTTAATTCCAGCCCACGCCGACAACGCCGCAAGGCTTGCTGCATCGGGCCGCCTACCCTGGCTCATTCGAGTCAGAGTCGTCGGGCTGACTCCTGTGGCAGTACTGACCTGTTTCCAGTTGACCTGCCTTTCCCGCAAGGTACGGTCAATCGCGGCATAGAACGAGTCCGCGTCGAACATGTCCTTCATGCGGCGGCACCTCCTGATTCATGTGGTTACACTTGCTTTTCAGCAACTACTTGCCCGTCGGCAACTTCAAGGCTACATTCTCGTCAAGCGATTGCTTTTTAGCAAATAGGTGTCTAACAAGCAAGCGCTGCCGATGAAAGGTTCGACCATGAGCGAAGTAGCCAATGTGACTGCCGAGGGGGCGCACAAGCCCAAGAAGACGGTGACCGTGTACTACGCCGGCACTCCTTTGGAACTGGAGAAGGAACGCTACACCACGGAGCAGCTCCGAGCCGTCTTTCAGGTCGAACAGGGGTACGTGCTGGACCTCATTGCCGGGAACGGGGATTTTGTCGAGCTCAAACCGGGTGAGGAGGTGAAAGTGCGAGAGGACATGCGCTTCGTCTCGCATCCGCCGTGTGGGCAGTCGTCGTGAACGCGCCGGAGCAACTGGTGCGGCTGCGTTCCCTCTACCCGGGAACCGAACCAACGGATGAAGGGGGGAAAACGCTCGCGTTCATCCCCAACATCACTATTACCACGAGTGATGGGCCTACTACATTCGACGCGCTGCTTGACCCGTACGCCCACCCCACTGGGTATACCACGCGCCTGTTTGTAAGCCGCCCGTTGCGGGCACCGGGCGCCGCAAACTGGCAAAGCCACACTGTGTGCGGCCAAACGTGGTGGGTCTGCTCTTGGAACCAAGTGCCCGCATCGCTCCCCTGGGTCGAAATCCTCGCAAACCACCTCAGGGCCTTCAGATGCAGCTGACCATTAAGCTTAGCTCCGGCGAGCTAGCACTGGCGCGTGCGGACCTAGCTGTTCCCCATGCATTCGCATTCGAACGCGTGGGGTTTCTTCTAGCTCGGCCCTCATGGATGACCCCGGACGCCATCGACCTCGTGGTGACAACGTACCTGCGTGTCGATGATGAAGACTACGTTCCTGACGAGAGCGTAGGGGCGAGCATCGGTTCAAGTGCAATGCGTAAAGCTTTGCAGGAGGCGTACAAAGCAAAGGCATCCCTGCTGCACGTACATGTGCATTCAGGACGCGGCAGGCCCCGATTCAGCGGCGTGGACCTCGCCAGCTCGAAGACCTTCGTGCCGGGGTTCTTCAACGTACTTCCAGATCTGCCGCATGGCGTCCTCGTGCTGAGCGACGATTCTGCCGCTGGCTTGGTTTGGACGGCGCAGCGTGGAAGACCGCACCCAGTCACATCGTTTGTTCAACCTTCGGGCCCCTACCGGGTTTATGGGCAACAGCATGGCTAAGTACGACCGACAGAGCTTCCTCGGCCCTAACAGCGACAAAGTTTTGGGAGCGCTCCGCGTGGGCCTAGTCGGCCTGGGCGGTGGCGGGTCCCACGTTGTGCAGCAACTCGCGCATATGGGGGTGAGGAACTTCGTGCTGATCGATCCTGATGTAGTGGAGGAAACGAATCTGAACCGACTTGTAGGCGCGACCACGGCGGACGCACTGAGCAAGATCAAGAAGGTGGAAATTGCATTCCGAGTCGTCCAGGGGCTAGTGGGCGGCGACCGAACCAGGTGCATTGCACAGCGCTGGCAAGAGGCGCTACCGTACCTGAAGGGGTGTGCCGTGATCGTCGGCGCCTTGGATTCGGTGATTGCCAAGGACCAACTTGACGCCTTCTGCAAGCGGTACTCGATCGTGTATATCGACATCGGAATGGATGTACACAAGCTCGGATCTGAGTACCTGATCGCAGGTCAAGTCGTGATGACTTCTCCGGGGGGGCCCTGCCTGCGGTGCCTGGGGGTTGTCACAGATAACGCGCTCGCAGCCGAAGGGGGGCGCTACGGAGCTGCTGGAGGAAAACCGCAGGTCGTATGGCCCAACGGGGTCCTCGCCTCGCTAGCAGTCGGCCTATTGGCGCAGCAGGTGACGCCTTGGCATGCCGCCGGAATACAAACGGCGTATCTCGAATACGACGGCAATAAGCAGACGGTGCGAGAGAGTCCCCGATTGAAGGAGCTTAGGGATCGCACCTGTCCACATCATCCGAAGAGTGAGGCTGGGGATGCACGCTTCAGTCTGAGGCGGCCGCCGGCGGCCCAGTGACCACATGGCCGTCTCTCAGAGGTACACACGCTAGCAGCGCAGATTGACTTCTGCGGAGGCCTGGGCCTAAGCTCCCCGCGTGGACGGTTCCTGTCCACTTTCTGTCCAACTGCGTTGAACAAGACCAGAGTTTTCGGGAAGCCCTCACCGCCGTCAACGTCGGCCTGCTCACGATCTACGACATGTGCAAGGCGGTCGACCGCGGCATGACGATGACGGACGTGAAGCTGCTGGAAAAGCACGGCGGCAAGTCGGGCAGCTACCGGGCGGCCTGACTCCGGGTCCACCCTGATGGGCTGCGCGCCGCGGCCGCCGAGAATCCGCCCTGCAGGGAGCAGCTGTTGGACGCGACGGACCGCCGCAGGCGCCGCGCGCCCGGAGGATCGTCCATGTTCGGTTGGCTGAGGAAGCGCGGGAACGCCGCGCCGCCCACGTCCGCGTCCGCGTCCTCGAAGAAGGATGCACCGGCGAGGCGGGCGGCCGCGGCTGATCCCCTGGCCGTGCCTGCCGCCTTCCAGGACACGGCGCCCCTGCCCGAGGTCGTCGGCGAGGGCAACACCCAGGCCGACTGGAGCGCGTGGGAGGACTCGATGACCGCCCTGGACAGCCAGCTGCAGTCCCTCCTGCCCAGCGACCGCGTGTACGTGCGCGACACCCGCCCCAGCCAGCTCGACGAACTCGATCCCTTCTCCAGCGTCCGCGGCAAGCACGACCGCTGAGCGTCAGGGCGCGGCGGGCAGGGGCTGGCGCTGCCGGGCGCGCCAGTTCTCGTACTCCGCGGGGAAAGCAGCCCGGAAGCGCACCAGGTGCAGCAAGGCCTCGTCCTCGCGCCCGGCGAGCACCGCGCTTTCGATGGCACCCTCGATGACGCGGGGCTCGGGCGAGTAATGCAGCACTTGCTGCGACAGGGCATACATCTCTTGCGCATTGGCGCGCGTGGGCGTCGCCAGCGTGAAGTCGGCGAAGCGCGCCTGCCCCGAGAACAGCCAGGACGCGCGGACCTGCTTCAGCGTGTCCTTGCGCCAGGGGCGCCAGCGCGCCTCCGGTTCGATGTAGGCCTGGCTCACGCGCGCATAGTCGAAGGCCGCGTACGCGAGCGCGGCGCCCAGCAGCACCGCGGCCGCCGCACCGCGCCGCGGAACCACGACGGCTGCCGCCGCTACCGGCAGCAGCCAGCCGAGCGCGAGGCCGGCGGCGATCTGGAACGGCCCGTACCACAGCGGGTATTCGAGCAGGCTGTGCAACAGGACGAGCGCGAGCACGACCCATGCGAGGCGGCGCAAGGGCACCGCCTCGGCCCAGGGCCGCTGCCGCCAGGCCCAGAACAGCGCGCCGCCGCAGGCGAGGAGCGCCGCCGGCGCGCCCAGTTCCACGGCCAGGTGCAGCGGCAGGTTGTGCGCGTTGTCCAGGATTTCGCAGAAGCGCGCACCCGGATACAGCGTCAGGAAGTGCGCGTAATCGAGCTCGCCCCAGCCCCAGCCGGCCAGCGGCTTCAGCGCGACGAGGTGCAGCACGTTGGACCACAGCACGCGGCGGCTGATGCACGGGTCGCCGGCGCCGAGGCGCGCCCACAGGGTTCGATCGCTGGCGATGCCCGTCGCGGCCTCCAGCAGCAGCGGCAACAGCAGCGCCGCCGACACGTAGGCGACCGCGGCGATCCCCGCGAGGACGAGACGCCCGCGGCGCTCCGGACCGCGCCACCAGGCCGCGAGCGTGGCCAGGGCGATGCCTTCGAGCACGCCGGTGCGCGATCCGGTGGCCGCACAGGCCGCGGCCAGCAGCACGAGCAGCGTCGTCGCGGCGGCACGGGGCAGGTGCAACGTGCCGAACAACACGATGGCCGCGCCCATCCAGCACAGCGTGGCGAACTGGTTGGTCTGGCGCAGATTGCCGTAGATCTCGCCGGGCACGGTCAGGTTGACCACCGGTGACAGGGCCGCCGATCCACCGAAGTACTGCACGAAGCCGAACAGCGCATTGACTGCCGCCGCGGCGAGCAGGCCGGCCTGCAACGCGCAAGCCAGTTCGGCATTGCGGGCCACGGCGACGGCGAGCACGACCACGGCGAGTCCGCCGGCCAGCATCGCCAGCTCCGGTCGCACGGTGAATTGCGACAGGGCGGCCCACAGCACCGTGGCAGCGGCCAACCAGGCAAGGACGGGTGGCACCAGCTGCAACCGGAAGCCGCGGGAAGCCACGCCCCACAGCGCGAGGACGCTGGCGGCGCTCACCAGCCAGGGGATGGCCGCGGCCGAGGGGCCGTACGCCGCCGGATTGATCCAGGGCAAGGCCACCAGCAGGGCGGCCAAGCAGTTACTCACCAACAACACCACGGACGGAATCGTACCCAGAACGCCAGGATGCGCCGGTTTTGCACAGCTTCCATTGTGCCCGATGGGGATGGCGCTGCTACAGTAGCCGCGTCGATCCAGCTCATCGTCTGCGCATGCCGTGGGGGCCTCGAATTCCGGTTCGTGGCGAAGGCGAAAGCGCGCGAGTAGGAATCACGCATGCAAACAATCGCAATCCTGGGACTGGGGTACGTCGACCTTCCGCTCGCCGTGGCATTCGGCCAGGCTGAACGCCGCGGGCTTGGCATGGGGCATTCGTAGTGCGATGAGCGCGATCGCATTCAACCCATTCCGTATTTCCTCGGACATCTGGCGCCACCGCTACCTTCTCGGCCAGCTGATCAAGCGGGACGTGCTGCTGCGCTATCGAGGTGCGCTGTTCGGCGTGTTGTGGATTTTTCTGAGCCCGCTGTTCATGCTGGCGGTTTTCGCTTTCGTGTTCGGCCAGGTGTTCCAGGCGCGATGGCCTCAGCAAGAGAACGGCCTGCCTTTCTGGTTGCTGCTTTACAGCGGCCTGATCACCTTCAATATCTTTGCCGAGACGGTGTCGCGTGCGCCGACCTCCGTGCGCGGCTATTCGAGCTTCGTCAAGAAGATCATCTTCCCGGTGCATATCCTGCCGCTGGTGCCGCTTGGAGCCGCGCTGGTGCATGGAGCATTCAACTTTCTCATCCTCCTGGCCGCGCTGGCCTGGACGGGCAGCCTCCATGGCCAAGTGTTCCTTTTGCCGCTGTTGATCCTGCCCGTGTTGCTGCTTGCATTGGGCATTTCGTGGTTCGTGGCGGCATGGGGCGTCTTCATCAAGGACATGAGCCAGATCGTGCCCATGTTCGTGCAGATCGTGATGTTCCTGTCGCCGGTTTTCTACCCAGCCAGCGCCGTCCCCGCCGTGCTGCGCCCCCTGTACGACTACAACCCTTTGGGAGGGGTGATCGAAGCGTCCCGGGCCCTCGTCAGCGGTCAGCCGGTCGAATGGAGGTTCTGGGGCATCACGCTCGCCTGTTCCCTGGCGGCGGCAATCCTGGGACACGCCTTCTTCCAGCATGCCCGGGAGGAGTTTGCCGATGCGCTCTGATGTTGCGATCGCGGCCGACCGCCTGACCAAGACGTACCGCATCTTCGACCACCCCGGCGATCGGATCAAGCAGGCCTTCACGCTCGGACGAAAGAGTTTCCACCGGGGCTTTACCGCTTTGGAGGACGTTTCCTTCGAGATCGGCAAGGGCGAGACGGTCGGGGTCATCGGGCGCAACGGATCAGGCAAGAGCACGCTCCTGCAACTGGTTTGCGGCATTCTGAAACCGACGTCGGGCAAAGTCGAAGTGAACGGCCGGATCGCCGCCTTGCTGGAGCTGGGTTCCGGGTTCAACCCGGAGTTCACGGGGCGGGAGAATGTCTACTTTCAAGGGGCCATCCTGGGCTTGCAGAAGGCCGAAATGGCGGACCGTTTCGACGATATTGCCGCCTTCGCAGGCATCGGCGAGTTCATCGACCAGCCGGTGAGGACCTATTCGAGCGGCATGTTCGTCAGACTGGCGTTTTCGGTGGCCGTCCACGTGGACCCGAAAATCCTCGTCGTCGACGAGGCGCTCGCGGTGGGGGATGCCGACTTTCAAGCGAAGTGTTTTCAACGCATCAAGGCTTTCCAGAAAAGCGGCGGCTCCATTCTGCTTGTGACGCATTCGCTCGAGCAGGTCGGGCATTTCTGCGATCGGGCCCTCCTGCTGGATCGCGGCAAGCTGGTGGCCGACGGAAGCGCCTCTCGAACGCTGACAACCTACGGCGAGAGAATCACCGGGACCGGCAGGCGGATGGAAAGCGCTCCCGCCTCGATCGATGCCTTCTCGTCCCATCCCTCGTACAACGAAAAGGAAACCCGTTGGGGCGACCGCGCCGCAACCATTGCGGGCATCTGCTTGACCCAGGAAGGCTTGAAGGATCCCGCAACCTTCCATGCAGGCCTTGAAATGGAACTGACGCTCACCATCGAATACCACGCCGATGTCGAGAGGCCCATCTATGGCTTGACGGTCAAGTCCTCCGACGGGGCGCCGCTCTTCACGACGAACTCGCTTCAATCCCCTGCCGGCTCCAGGTTTCGGCCCCAGGGGCCGGGCGACATCGTGCAGGCCTGCTTTCGCTTCCAACCCTTTCTCGATGCGGGCGAGTATTCCATTTCCGTCGGCGTGGTCGGTGAAACCCAGGAGGGGATCGTTGTCCACGATCGTCGCTACGACTCGATCGCCTTTTGCATCGGCCGCACACTGACGCCCTCGGGTGAAGTTGCGGTGCGCCCTTCCTTCCGCATCCTGGATTGAGCGAGTGGCGCACAAGAATTCCCTCCAGCTACTGGTATTGAGCGCAGCGGTCGTCGTTGCGTCATTCCTCTGGCAAGGCAGCGCAGGCCTCAACCTCTGGGACGAGGGCTATCTCTGGTACGGCGCGCAGCGTGTGATGCTGGGCGAAGTGCCCATTCGCGATTTCATGGCCTACGATCCCGGCCGGTACTACTGGTCGGCGGCCTTCATGAGCGCCTGGGGCGACAACGGCATCATGGCCTTGCGGAGCGCCGTGGCGATCTTCCAGGCGATCGGCCTGTTTGTCGGCTTGCTTCTGATCTCACGGGCCTCCGACCCCGATGGCAAGCCGGATCGCCCCTACTTGCTCGTGGCTGCGTCCGTGCTGGCGTTGTGGATGTTTCCCCGCCACAAGCTGTTCGACATTTCGCTGTCGATCCTGCTGATCGGCGTACTGGCCTTCCTGGTCCGGAAGCCGACACGCAGGCGCTACTTCGTCGCTGGCCTTTGCGTGGGTTTCATTGCGGTGTTCGGCCGCAACCACGGGATGTACGGCAGCGTAGGGAGCATCGCGGCCATTGCCTGGCTGGGCATCAGGCGCACTTCCGGCCCGGTGGCGTACGAGGGGCTCGCGTTCTGGCTGGCCGGTGTCGGCGTCGGGTTCGCGCCCATCGTCCTGATGGCATGGCTGATACCGGGCTTCGGATCCGCGTTTTGGGAGAGCATTCGCTTCCTGTTCGACATCCGGTTTCAGATGCTCCCCATTCCAGTGCCCTGGCCATGGCGAGTGGATCCTTCAGTACGCTCCGGGGATGGAATCCGCGCAGTGCTGGTCGGGCTGTTTTTCGTCGGGACCCTCGTATTCGGCGTGCTGTCGGTCCTGTGGGCGGTCCGGCAAAAATTGCAGTCCCAACGGATCTCCCCCGTGCTGGTTGCCGCGTCGGTACTGGCGCTTCCCTATGCGCATCACGCGTTTTCGAGGGCCGACGTCGGGCACCTGGCCCAGGGCATCTTTCCCCTGCTGGTTGGCGGTCTCGCCGTCCTGGCCACCCAGCCTGCGACGGTCAAGTGGCCGGCGGCACTCGTTCTTTGTGCAGCAAGCTTTTGGGTCATGCACGGATTTCATCCGGGCTGGCAGTGTCGCACCAGCACGCACTGCGTGGACGTGGAAGTCTCGGGGGACAGGCTCAGGGTGGATCCCTCGACGGCGGGCGACATCGCGTTGCTGCGCAACCTGGCTGAAAAGTACGCACCGGACGGCAAGGGCTTCATCGTCACGCCCTACTGGCCGGGCGCTTACGCCTTGCTCGAGCGCAAGTCCCCCGCGTGGGAGATCTACGCACTGTTCCCTCGATCCGAAGAATTCGAACGAGAGGAGATCGACCGATTGAAAACATCGGACCTCGGTTTTGCCTTCGTCCTGGATCTGCCGCTGGACGGCCGCGACGACTTGCGCTTCGGCAATACGCATCCGCTGCTTCATCGATACCTTCTGGATCGCTTCGAAGCACTTCCGGGCTCGCCCAACCCGGCCTACAGGATCTTCAAGGCCAGGGAAGACGCGCGCGACAAGCCGAAGTGGCAGGCGTCAGGCTCACCAGAACCGACTCATGCGGCCCCATGACTAAGCAATATCGATTCGATGCGACTCAACGCGTTTGGCTGGACCAGGCGTCGGACGCTTTCAACTATTCGGACGGCGACAGCGCCGAGGACTACCTTTATTCGGTCCTGAAGGAATCCGCGGATGTCAGCACCCAATCCGCGGAACTGCTCGCCGCCATCAAGGACTGGCCCAGCGAGTACCACCTGAGCCCGGCCCGCCACAATCTGCTCCGGCCCTTTCCGTTCAAGCCCACCGACAGGATCCTGGAGCTGGGCTGCGGCTGTGGTGCCATGACCCGTTATCTGGCGGAAACAGGTGCGACCGTCGTGGCGGTGGAAGGCAGTCGGCGCCGGGCGGCGATCGCCGCGGAGCGCTGCCGGGACCTGCCCAACGTGACGATCTACTGCGACAACATCGCGGACTTCGCGCCCGTCGACAAGTTCGACTATGTCACTCTCATCGGCGTGCTGGAATATGCGCCCAAGTTCATCCAGGCACCCGATCCGGTGGGTGCCTGCCTGAAGCAGGCCGGCGCCTTCCTGAAAGACGACGGCGCGCTGGTTCTGGCCATCGAGAACCAGCTTGGACTGAAGTACCTGGCCGGGTGCGGCGAAGACCACAACGGCCTCCCCTTCTTCGGGGTCCATGACCTCTACGGCGCGGGGACGGCGATCACCTTCGGCAAGGAGGAGTTGGAGTCTCGCTTGCGCGCGAGCGGCTTGGCCGATGCGTCGTTCCTCTACCCGTTTCCCGACTACAAGCTCCCCAATGTCATCCTGACGGAACGCGCGTTCGATCGCGCGGACTTTTCGGTTGCCGATCTGCTTTGCCGCAGCTTCAGCCGCGACTATGCCGGCGAGAGGCCCCGGGCGTTCCACGAAAACCTCGCGTGGCAACCCCTGGCGCGCAACGGGCTCGTCCAGGACCATGCAAATTCGTTCCTCGTCGTCGGGCGAAAGACGAGACCCGAAGATTCGCCACGACCCGAGTGGCTGGCCCGCATCTACAGCTCCGGCCGCCTGCCTGCCTTCCAGACCGAAACCATCTTCCTTCCCGATGGCGAGGGGGTCGCCGTCGCAAAGCGTGCGCTTTTTCCCGAGGCCCTCCCGCCCGGCCACGTGGAGGGTCCGGATTTTGTTCACCACCCGCCAGCGCGCGCGCCGTACGTTCCCGGGCGGCTGTATGCCGCCGAACTGCAACTGATCATGGCTCGAGGCGGAGATCCTGCGGCGGTGGCCCGGTGGGCAGCCCCATGGGTGGAGCGACTCGTCGCCAAGGCGGTACCGGGGCCGGAAAACGTGCTTGTGCTGCCTGGTGGATGGCTGGACGCGATCCCTGCCAACATGGTGCGGGACGGTTCAGGGGGGCTGGTCGATATCGACCTGGAGTGGGGAGCCAAAGCGCCGGTGCCGCTCGCTTGGGTGCTCGTGAGGGGACTGTTCAATTCCCTGGCCGCCTGCCCGCCATCTCCCGGCTTCACGGGTTTGACGTTCCGCGAGGGCGTGCGCCGGATCCTCGAGAAATCGGGCCGGACGCTTTCGGACGAAGATTTCGCGACGGCCGCTCTTTTCGAGGACAGCCTGCGTGGCGCGGTGTTCGGCCGCGATAGCGTCGTGAGGTCTTTTGCCGAATTCCTGGCCGAACCCATTTCCAGCAACGCACCCACGACCTTCGATCAGGAAATCGCCCGCCTGAACGAGGAGATCGCCCGCGTCAAGGGCACCTTTTCCTGGCAGATCACCAAGCCATTGCGCTTTCTGGCCTTCCTTGGCAGAAAAGTCGGCCTTGGCTTGGCCTTTCTTTCCTCGCACCCTCTGCGGAAACGGCGAGTCATCGGGTAGGACCTATGAACGATCAACGGCACAAGTACGAGTACAAGGTGAAGCGCCATACGGCGGCCGACAAGGTGGTGAACATGGTCGGTTCGGACAAGCGCGTCCTTGAACTGGGCCCCGGACCCGGGTCGATCACGCGCCTGCTGAAGGACAACAACTGTCGCGTCACTGCCCTGGAGCTCGACGCCAAGGCCATAGAGATCGTCTCTGAATATTGCGAGAGCGTCCATCCGTGCAACTTGAACGATGCGGACTGGCCCACGAAGCTTCCCGGAGCCGGGAAGTTCGACGTCATCGTCGCTGGAGACGTGCTGGAGCACTTGTACGATCCGTGGGCCGTGTTGGGCGCACTGCCGTCACTGCTGGCGGACGATGGCTACGTCGTCCTCTCGCTTCCTCACATCGGGCATAACGCGGCCATCGCCTGCCTGCTGGCGGGGAACTTCGAGTACCAGCCATGGGGCTTGCTCGACAAGACGCACATCCGCTTTTTCGGCATCGCGAATATCCAGAAGCTCTTCGAGAATGCAGGCTTCAAGATCGTCGACGCCGGCTTCGTGACGAAGTCTCCCGAACAGACGGAGTTCTCACGGCAGTGGAGCCAGCTTCCTGCGGAAACCAGGCAAGCACTTGCGGCCAACCGGTTCGGCACGATCTACCAGGTGGTCGTCAAGGCGGTTCCCAGGCACGCCGAAGGCAAGGGCTTGCAACTTGCCTCCCTCCCCATTCCGTCGCCTCTGGCGATGACCTTCAGCGAGAGGGCCCAGGGGAACCCGGTGCTGCGATTCCTCGTCTCTCTGCTCGGCCCCCGCACGCGGCAGCGTATTTCTCGCGGGCTCGAGCGCCTCGGCATCCGGACCTGATTCCGATCCGGGCACATGAACCATCCAAGGGAATCCCAGAACATGGTCCCGCACACGAACGTCGCGACCCGATCCGCGGATCCCCGCGTGATCGCATTCTTCCTGACGCAGTTTCACCCCATCCCCGAGAACGACGCATGGTGGGGAAAAGGCTTTACCGAATGGACCAACGTCACGAAGGCGAAGCCGCTTTTCGATGGGCATGAGCAGCCCCACTTGCCGACGGACTTCGGGTTCTACGATCTGAGAGTGCGAGCCACGCGGCACGACCAGATAAGAATGGCCAGGCAATACGGCATCGACGGCTTCTGCTACCACTACTACTGGTTTTCCGGAACGCGACTCCTCAACCAGCCACTCGATGACATGCTGGCCGACCCGGACAGCGACATGCCGTTCTGCCTGTGCTGGGCGAATGAAAACTGGACGCGGCGCTGGGACGCCGCCGAGCACCAGGTGCTCATCGCACAGCGCTACCTGCCCGAAGACGACCTCAACTTCATCAAGGGGCTGGTTCCCGTCTTTTCGGACCCCCGCTACATCCGCGTAGACGGTGCTCCGCTCCTGATCGTCTATCGGCCCCAGCACCTGCCCGATGCCCGGAAGACGCTCGCCACCTGGCGCGACCATTGCCGTTCGGTGGGTCTCGGGGAGATCCACCTCTGTGCGGCGTTGACCCACGGCAACGAGGACTACGCCCAGTTCGGCTTCGACAGCGGCGTCGAATTCCCGCCGCACAACCTGAAATGCCCCAGCATCGCGGATCAGGTTTCGTTCTACGAGCCTTTCCGGGGTGTCGTGCTGGACTACCAGACCGTTGCCGAGTCCTACCTGGAGCGCACGTACGCGCATCGCAACGTTTTCCGGGGCGTGTTTCCCTCCTGGGACAACACGGCACGGACAGGCAACCGCGCCGTCATGGCTCTCGGCGCCACGCCGGCCAACTACGAATTCTGGCTTGCGGAGAGCCTCAGGAAAACGAGCGAGGACTTTCCGGGCCAGGACCGCCTCGTGTTCGTCAATGCGTGGAACGAATGGGCGGAAGGGTGCCATCTCGAACCGGACCGGAAATACGGGCGCCAGTTCCTCGAGGCAACCTTGCGTGCCAGGAGTGGTCTGTCCACGCTGACGGGATTTTCCGGGCGAGAGGCGTCTCCGCTCAGCGGGGATCGGCAACGATCATTGCTGCGCGACTTGCGCGAAGTAGCTGCCTACCATTCGTTCGCGCTGGTGAGGCGGCTCGCCAGTTGGCTCAAGCGACATTCACGCCTGAGGAAGATCGTCAGATGGGTGTTGAATCTCAGGCCTGGCTAGGCTCCTGGGCAGGCTGCGAACTGCACTACTTCAAGACCGGAACCGGAATGCCGGCCAGTCCCTTGTTGCGAGTCCATCGTGCCCCCAACCGGATGGCCGGCGCCTCGATCCATCGATAGCAAAGCGCCGCCAACGGCAGGACCACTGCAAAGGTGATTGCCGCGGACAGGGCGAAAGCGACTCCCCCCGCGCCAACCTCCCGCTGGATTGCGAGGTACACCGGCTTCAGCTTGTACACCACGTACGGATGCAGCAGAAAGATGCTGTAACTGATCTTGCCCAGGTAGAGCGTGAGCGGATTGACCACGGCAACGGGGGGATGCGTGACGATCCAGAGCATCAGGCAAAAGAGCGGCAGTGTGCTGGCGATCAGCAGATGCACGTAGCTGAATCCCAACGGCCGGCCCGGCAACGTGAGAGTCACCGCCGCGAGCACGGTGCTTCCGACCATGAGCGCGACAAGTCCGAAGGTCGATCGGCTCCCGCGGGCTATAAGCGGCGTCTGCAAGCGGAAGGCCGCCAGCCCGAGCGCGAAAAACGGGATGTACTGATGCCAGGCAATCGCATAGTACCGAGGTGAGCCAGTGAAAGCAGGCGCCGTGAAGGGGGCCAGCAAAAGGCTCACGATATGAGCAGTTACCGCGACCGCGAGCAAGGTCGCCGTGCTGGGCGCAGCACGAAGGATCAGCGGAAATGCGCAATAGAAAAGAACTTCGACGCCGATCGACCAGGAAGCCCACACCAGTCCCTCTGCCAGCGCCGGCACCACCGCAAACAGGAGAGAGGCATACAGCGCGACCTGTCCCGCAGAGAGAGTGGGCCCGTTGCGATAGAGGAGGCACAGCAACAGCGCGAGATAAAGCGGGTAGATCCGCATGACCCGCCGTGTGGCATACCTCGCGAGCGCTTGGCGGGAATCGATGCCATCGGCGTATCGCGATGCCAGCGCGAATGCGCTGATCATGAAAAAGAGCGGCACGCCCAGTCCCAGGAAGGTGCCGGCAAGCCAATAGAACGGACTTGACGGGCCGGGAGTGGTGTGCGCCATGTGGTACAGGACCACCCCGACGCAAGCGACCCCTCGAAGCGCATCCGAGCGATCACGAGTCAACGCATCGCTTTTCACCGATTCACCTCCCCTGAACGGGCAATCAAGAAGGACGGGGCCATCATTTCAAGTGCGGAAATCCATGTCGAAGGAGCATCTGGAGCTTGTAGGGCGCCGCCTGGAACGCGGACCAGAAGCTCCGCAGGCCGACGACTCTTTCGGCTTGGATTTCCTGTCTCAAGCGAATGAGCCTTTTCCGTTCTTGCCAGAGCGAGCGCAGGCACGCGAAGTAGATATCGCGGAGTAGTTTCAGATCCCGCTTGGCCAGCGCCAGGACCGCGCCTTCCAGCAACAGCAGGACGAGATGCAAGGGAAAAAGCACCTGGAACAGGGGGCTCGGATAAGTCACCGCCATGACGAAGCTCTTGTTGCGTTCGGACAGGGCGCGTCTGCGCCTCGACGTGACGAGGCGCCTGTCGGCCGTGACCTTGCCACCGCCGAGGCTGTGGCCCACCCGATGGCGAAACCCGGACCGCGCGATCGCACGCACCGGGTGGCCCGCGAGGCGGGCCCGGGCGCAAAGCCACATGTCCTCGGCCAGGGTGTGGAACCATTCGGGAAAGCCGCCCAGTTCGGCCCACAGGGTCCTGGGCAGCCACAGGCAGGCGCCGATGATCATGCCCACATCCTTGAGTTCCGCATCGAGGTTGGGAACCGGATTGAGAAAGGGATCGAACCGGCTGCCGATATCGATCAGTTCGCCGCTGGCGGCATCGTATTGAGGAAGTCCCAGGATCGCGGGCCGGCCCAGGCGATCGGCTTCCGCGAGCAGGCTTGCCAACGCATCCGGGTAAAGGGCGGCATCGTTATTGAGCAGCAGGATGTACTTTCCCCTGGCCTGGGCCACCATGCGGTTGTTGGCTACGCAGAAACCGACGTTGCTGCTGCTTTCGATGAGCCTCGCATCCGGATAGCAGGCGCGGATATGGGCCGCCGAGTCGTCGCTGGAGGCATCGTCATGGACCAGGATTTCCACGTCGATGCCGCCCTCCTGCTCGAGGATGGACCGAACGCAGTCGTCGATGACCTGCATGCCGTTGTAATTGGCAATGCATACGGAAACGAGCGGCGTGCTTCCGGTCACGTCAGACGCAGCCATTCCCAGGTTCCCTTGACGCCTTCCGCCAGCCCGATGCCGGGCCGCCAATCCAGACGCGCCTGGAGACGCGACGTATCCAGTACCAGGCTGCGGACATCGATCCCTCTTGCCGGCCGATGGAGCGCCGGCAGTTCCGCGCCGATCGCCGCTTCGACGATGCGCCTGACCTGGTTGATGCTGAAGCCGATGCCGCTCCCGAGGTTGTAGGTTCCCGAGTCCTGGGGCAGCCTGACCAGGCGGGTGGTGGCCTCGACGACGTCGTCGATGTGGATGAAGTCCCGCACGTTCTCGCCGTCTCCCCAGATCTCGAGCAGGGTGCCGGCGCGAGCGTGTTCGAGCATGGTGCGGACCAGCCCGAAACCGCTTTTCAGTCCTTGCCCCGGCCCATAGGCATTCGACGGGCGAAGGATGGTCACGGCGTGACCTCGGGCGCGAAAGGCCTGGCAGAAGACCTCCGAAGACGCCTTGCCTGCACCGTGGTTGGAAAGCGGCGCGATCGGGCTGTCTTCCGTCACGGGCAAGCGATGCGGATTGCCGTACACCGTGCCGCCGGAGGAAAAGAAGACCAGGTGGGTTTGCGGCTGTCGTTTCAGCAACTCCAGCAGGCGCAAGGTCAACGCGAGGTTGTCCAGTTCGAGGTCCGGCTGGGTGGCGGACGATCCCGGCGTGGTGGCCGATGCCAGGTGGATCACCGTACTGCAAAGAGGCAGCACCGACTCCACCCGGTCGGACTGGTCGCGGCCAATGACGTGCACGGGAACGCCGTCTCGCGCCAATCGCCTGGCCAGGGCGTTGCCGATGAAGCCCGCGCCACCCAGCAGCAACACGCCATCACGGCTCACGCTCGACGCTCCAGCAGGCTTCGGTACGCGGCGGCATAGCGGCCGGCGCAGTCGTCCCACGTCCCCACCGAGTCCTTGATCCACTTGCGGGCAGCCTGCCCCGTGTGCTGGTTGTGCGCCGGGTCCTCCAGCCAGCCCAGCCCCTCGCAGAGCGCGTCTCGGCTGGCCGCGAGCCAGCCGGTGTGCCGATGCTGCAGGAGATCGCGATGCGCCGGCAGGTCGGATGCCAGCACCGGCAGTCCCGCGGCCATCGCTTCCAGCATCACTTGGGGGCGACCTTCGTCGTGGCGGCTCAGCGTGATCAGGCCGCAGGCCGTGGGAAACCATCGCTCCAGCAGGTCACGCGGGTGCGTCGCGCCGTGGTACTTCACCCAGCGCGGAAGTTCGAGCTCCTCCTGCATCGGGCCGAACAGGTGCAGCTGCCGCTCCTCCCCGAACAATCCATCGCCCCAGTCGAACAGGTCTCCGATCTTGTTCCGGGTCAGGCGGGTGACGGCCAGCCAGTGGCGCAGCGGCTCTTCGGTCGGCCGACGCGCGACGGCGAACCACGGGTCGTCCACTCCGAAGGGAATCGGACGGATTTCGGCGACGTCGCCGAAAGCCTTCTCCAGGGCAGGCCGCATCCATTCCGCGTTGGGCGCCAGGATGGCGGTGCGTTGTTTCAGGACGGAGCGCAGGAGCATCTTCATGCCAGGGAGACGCAGCAAGCCGAAGTCCGTTCCCAGGACGGTGATCAACGCGGGGGTCTTGCTGCCCCAGAGCGGCAGCGCGTTCTGCAGCCAGTTGACATGGGCGACGTCGGCCGGGTGCCTGCGGTAAACCGAACCGAGCCGCCCGATCAACGCCAGGATCGTCCCCAGGGCAAACACCTTCCGGGTTCGCATCAGGTGCGCGATGCCGCCCTGCTGCGACAGGCGACCCAGCCAGCGTGCATCGGACGGTGTCGAGGCGGGCGCCACCCCGGCAGGCAGTTCACCCGGCGGCGCCCACAGCGAGAGCTCCGTGTCCTCACGCCGCGCCAGGCCGGCCGCCAGGTTGGCGATGAAGCGCCCACGCCAATCCTGAAGATCCTCAGGATACGAGGTACTGCTCATCAGGATGTTCAAGCGTTCTACCTGCGGAAGTCGATGGGCGTCGAATCTCTAGCGGCCGTCGCGGTCGCTCGTATCGATGTTCTTGTAGTGAAGCGCCGATATCTGCTCGGACACGATGCCGATCAGGAAGGTGAAGATGGCGGAGATGAACAGCAGGGCGCTCATGTTGGTGAAGCGGCCAGCCGTCGTGTACGTGTACAGATAGTAGGCCACCCCCGTAAGGGCGAAGCCCGCACTGATCGGGAGAAACAGCCTTTGTGGCGAGAAGAGGGTGCCGATCTTGATGATGATCAGCAGGAACCGCAGGCCATCCCGCAAGGGATGGATATGGCTGGCGCCCGCGCTCCGGCGCGGCGAGTGGATCGGGACGTAAGCCACGCTGTAGCCCGCGCGAAAGAAGCTCATGGTGATCGTCGTCGGATACGAAAACCGGTTCGGCAGCAGGTACAGGAACTGACGAAACTTCGACGCCCGCACGACCCTGAATCCCGAGGTGAGATCGGCGATCGGCTGCAGGACCATCCAGCTGGCGAAGCGGCTGAAGATGTCGTTGGCGGCGGCGCGATGAAACCCGGCTTGTGAACCCGACTGGCGCGCGCCCACCACCATGTCGAAGCCTTCGTCGAACCGCTCGAGCAGGCCGGGAATGTCTTCAGGTCTGTGCTGGCCGTCGGCGTCCATGAAGACGATCACTTCACCGCGTGCCGCGCGAGCACCGGTCTTGATGGCCGCGCCATTGCCCATCGAATAAGGATGGCGCAAGTGCTTGACCTTGGCTGCAGCGCAGACGGCGGGCGTATCGTCGCTAGAGCCATCGTCGACCACCAGGATCTCGGCATCGCCCATCAGGGCCTCGATGCGAGGCAGCAACTCGCGCAAGCTCGCCGCCTCGTTCTTCGCCGGGATGACGATGGAAATGCGTGGTTTATCCACTTTCAAGGGATTTTCCATCGATGTCGACCCGCTCATTTGGGATCCCCCAGGCCGAGACCCATGTTTTCCACTTCGCTTCTGTTGATAGCGGGGATCGGGAGCCTGCTCAACTCCGCGTACTGCCGCTTGGCCGCTTCGATGTCGTTCAGCCTGACAAGCACACGAATGAGGTTGATCCGGAGCGGCACGCTCCCCGGATCGCTTTTCACCGCTGCAAGGGCATGAATGCGCGCACGCGGCAAGGAACCCAGCTTCGCGGCTGCGTAATCCATCGCGAGTGCATGCAGCATGCCACGGATCTTTCCTGATGCCATCGGATTCGAGAGTGCAGCCGTGAACAGTGCCTCGACCTCCTGATCGCTCAAACACAGCATGTTGTTTGCCAGGATGTCCGAGAGGCTTTGGATGAATACTTGGTCAGCCCAGGTCATGCGCGCTGTTGCAAGACGATCGAGCAAAGTCTGCAATACCTCTGCATCTTTTTTCGCGCCAACGGCGCAATCGACGAAGAGAACGCCTACCAGCGCCGCCTTGCTGTGCGGATCGAACTTTGCCGCGCGCTGGTAGTGAATGCGCGCCATGTTGTAGGCAGGCACGCTCATGAAGCCTGTAGGCAAGGTCCTGTCCAGGATCGCGCGAGCCGCTTCGGAATGCGTTCTCGCTGAATTGGGGTGCGTGTTCGATTCGATCTGGGTGCGTATGTACTCATCGCCCCACTGCATGGCACGCACGCCGGTGATGACTCCGCACAGGACCAAAAAACATGCGGCCAGTGCCATTCGCGGCACTTGCGTCTTCTTCGCACTGGAGGAAAAGAACAAGGCCGCGATACCGAAGATCAAGCCGATCGATGGAATGTAGTTCCGATGTTCATAGGCAATCTCGAGGCCCAGGAAGCTCGATTCCAGCACATGCCCGATCAGGAACCAGAGGATGGCGAAAGTCAGCCAAGGCCTGGCCGTCCTTTGCATGATGGCGATCGCGCCGAGCAAGAGACAGCCCAGGATGGCAAGAATCGTGTCCGCGGGCGCCAGCAGGCCCTTGGAGATCACGACATCATCGTGATGCAGCGCATAGAGATCCGGTTGCGGAAAAGCGATCTGTGCCACGTAAAGCCAGAGCACGCGCGCCTCGGTCATCAGACGCTCGACCAGCGTGAAATCCCGAAGCAGATAGGTGCGGCCGATCAGCGGCCAGCTCGCGGCCAGCACACCGGCGGCGAGCAGAATGCACCCGCCCAGCACAAGCCAGCGGTGCTTTTGCGGGATGCCGTCGAAACTTCTGAACACCTGCCACTCGCACAGCAGGAGGAATAGGGGCAGGACCAGCGCCGTTTCCTTCGACAGCACGCCAGCCGGCCAGAGGAGCAGCAGGCTGGCACCGATGGCGCTCCAGCGTTTCCAGCCGAAGTGCTGTCGTCCGAACAGGTACAGGCAGATCGCGGCCAGGGTAAAGAAGCTGGCCAGGCTCGTCATGCGCTGCACCACGAAGAGTACAGGCGTCAGGTTGATGGGATGCAGCAGCCAGGCAGCCGCAACCCACAGTGCGGCCCACCGGGCATTGCTTGCGCCGGCGATCAGATGCGGCCAGACCTGCTTGACGAGCGCATACACCAGAAGGCCGTTGGCCAGGTGGATGAACAGGTTGGTCAGCTTGAAGTAGTACGGGTCACCCGGCGTCAGGTAAGAGTTGAACGCGAAGCTGGCCAGGCTGAGAGGCCGACCCCACGGACTGGCCAGCCCGCCCGCAGTCGCATCCGCCAGGCTCGCCAGGGAGCCATCGAACAAGCGCAGGGAAGCGTTGTTCACGATGCTGGCGTAGTCGTCGAAGACGAACCCGCCGGCCAGACCGGGCCAGTAGACGGCAGCCGCGACAAGCAGCAAAACTAGCAGCGCCGGCGTTGCGCCGCGCTGCGACAACGTCGGCTTTTTCGGGATGAGGGCTTCCATGCGACCCAAGCAAAAGACCCCACCGAAGTGGGGCCTTGAAAACAACAGTCAGCTTGCGATTACTTGCACGAAGACGGCAGGTACTTGGGCGGAACGGGGGTACCCGTGCCACCGGCGCAAACCCAGTTGATGATACCGGTGGTCGGGGTGCCCGTGCCCGTGTACGCGACGGTCTTGCCATCCACGTCGGTGTGGACGCCGTTGGCCACGGTGACGGTGATCACACCGACGGTGTCAGACGTCTTGCTATAGATCACGCTGGCGACCTTGTTGGTGGCGTTGTTCTGCACGCCGGCCGAGGCACCGTTGGCAGGCATCACGCCGCGGTTCTGGTAGAACTCCGCCACCGGCACCTTGCCGGCCGAGCCAGCCAGCAGCACTTCGGACAGCTTGGCGCGGATCGTGTAGTCCTGGTACGCCGGCAGGGCCACGGCGGCCAGGATACCGATGATCGCGACAACGATCATCAGTTCGATCAGGGTGAAACCCTTCTGGATAGAACGCTTCATAGATACCTCCAGGTTTGTTGAAAGAAGCGAGGAGGTAGTGCAAGCGGTGTGCCAAGCCGGTTCGCGAACTATTCGGTCGGTTTTGGGGGATGAGCGGCGAAGCTGCGACGAAGAACGTCGGAACACGCTGACAAATCTTGTCGCTACCGGATACAAACCGACCGAACCTGCTTCAGGTCCGTCAGCCCCATCAGGATCTTCTCCATGCCGTCCATCTTCAGCGTGCGCATACCGGTGGCCACCGCGGCGACGAAGATGTCCGCCACGCGGGCACGTTCCTGGATCAGGCGCTTGACTTCGTCGTTCGCCACCAGCAGTTCGTGCAGGCCGACGCGGCCCTTGTAGCCGGTCTTGTTGCACTTGTCGCAGCCGACGGCGCGATAGAGCCTGACGGAGCCGTCGTGGCCGTAGGTCTCGACCCAGTCCTCGTACAGCTTCTGCGCCTCGCCGCCCGGGTCTTCCTTCCAGGCTTCGGTCTGCTTCAGGTCCAGCGCGTACTCGCTGATGAATCCGCGCAGTTCCTCGTGCGAAGGCGCATAGGCTTCCTTGCAGTCGCACAGGCGCTTGGCCAGGCGCTGCGCCAGGATGCCGAGCAGCGCGTCCGCGAAGTTGAACGGGTCCATGCCCATGTCCAGCAGTCGCGTGATGGACTCCGGCGCGGAGTTGGTGTGCAGCGTGGAGAACACCAGGTGGCCGGTGAGCGAGGCCTCGACGCCCATCGCCACCGTTTCCTTGTCGCGCGACTCGCCCACCATGATGATGTCCGGGTCGGCGCGCAGGAAGGCGCGCATCACCATGGCGAAGTCGATGCCCGCCTTCTTGTTCACCTGCACCTGGCGCAGGCCCTTCTGCGTGATTTCGACCGGATCCTCCGCCGTCCAGATCTTGGTTTCCGGCGTGTTGAGGAATTTCAGCACCGAGTGCAGCGTGGTCGTCTTGCCGGAACCGGTGGGGCCGCAGACGTAGAACAGGCCGTAGGGCTTGCTGACCGTCGCCTCCAGCGCCTCGCGGTTGTGCGTCGTGAGCCCCAGCTTCTCCAGCGGGATCGGCTCGCCGGCGGCAAGGATACGCATCACGATGTCTTCGACGCCGCCCGCCGACGGGATGGTCGCCACGCGCAGCTCGATGTCCAGCGGGCCGAACTTCTTGAACTTGATCTTGCCGTCCTGCGGCTTGCGCTTCTCGGAGATGTCGAGGTCGCACATGATCTTCAGGCGCGTCACCATCGCCTGGCGAAAGTGCGCGGGGACTTCCACGTAGGGCGTGAGCGAGCCGTCGATGCGGAAGCGGATCCCGGTCTTGGCCTTGCCCGGCAGCGGCTCGATGTGGATGTCCGAGGCGCGCTGGTGGTAGGCGTCGATGATGATCTTGTTGACGAACTTGACGAGCTCGTTGTCGGCCGCGGCCGATTCGAGCGAGCCCTCCTCGGGCCCGGACTCGTCGTCCAGCGGCGCGTTGAGGTCGGCCAGCAGTTCCTCGACCGACTGGCCGGAGTCCTGCGAACCCCACAGCTGGTTGAGCGTCTGGTTGAAGTCGGTCTGCGTCGTCACGCGCCAGGCGAACTTGCCCACGCGCGGGAACACCTGCGGCACGATGCGCGAGTTGCGCACCTGCTCCGGGTCCAGGCACATCACGACCAGGCCCTCGGGCCCTTCCTCCAGCGGGATCCAGCCCTGTTCCATCACGAACTCGGGCTTGAGCGATCCCTGCAGCGTCTCCACGCGGATGCGGCCGGGATTGGACG
This sequence comes from Ramlibacter sp., assembly GCF_036383835.1. Taxonomy (GTDB): domain Bacteria; phylum Pseudomonadota; class Gammaproteobacteria; order Burkholderiales; family Burkholderiaceae_C; genus Ramlibacter. The sequence goes on along the minus strand of NZ_DASVNN010000020.1, from coordinate 73,806 downwards.
GCTCGTAGGGCACGCCGAAGAACTTCGTGAGCGAGGGGCCGATCTGCGCCGGCCGGATCGAGAAGTCCTCCGTCAGCACCTGTTCGACCGTGATCGCTTCCTCGCGCGCCTTCTGCACGGCCTGCTGGAGTTCCTCGTGGGTCACCACGCCGTCGGCCACGAGGCCGTCGTACTTGGTGGCCTTGCGCCGCGTCGCTTCGGCGGCGCGCTGCACGCGCTGGTGGATGGCGGTGGCGAGCGTCTTGCAAAGCTGCGTCGCGCCCTCGACCTCCAGCTCGCCGAAAGGCTGGTCGCTCTTGTTGTTGATCACCTGCAGCACGCCGTGCAGCACCGTTCCGTCGAGGATCGGCAGCACCAGCATCTGCCTGGTGCGGTAGCCGGAGCGCTTGTCGACTTCCTTCAGGAAGTGCAGGCCGGGATGGATGCGCTTGAGGGCCTCGTCGTCGTAGACGTCGGCGATGTTCACCAGCTCCTTGGCATGCGCCACGTAGCCGGCAATGCTCTGCGTGCTGATCGGCAGCTTCAGGTCGCGGCTGGTGTTCAGGCCGGTCTTGACCTTCGAAACGATCGACGTGCGGTCCTCGCTCACCGCGTACAGCGTGAGCCGGTCGGCGTTGAACAGCTTGCAGATCTCGGCGCTGGCGTCCAGCATGATCTCGTCGACGTTCTCCGTCGCGTGGATCCGCGTGGTCACGGCCTGCAGCTGGCGGAAGAACAGCGCCTCGAAGCTGACCCCGCGCTTGTCGGGCGGCAGCTGCTGCGAGCTGAGGAACTCCTGCTCGGTGTTTTTCAACACTGCACTCACAGTTCGAACTCCTGGCCGGCGCGCAGCCAGCGGATGTCATGCGCGACGTCGGGCCCGAAGGGCTGCGTCTGGTCGAAGCGCTGGATCTCCGCCATGATCAGCTCGGTCTCCGCCGGCTTGGTGTGGGTGATGAAGATGGGGAAGCGCCGGCCCTTGTCGATGCAATCGAGTTCGTCGGCGAGCGCCTGCGGCGACAGGTGCAGGCTGCGCCTGGCGAGGTCCTGCTCGCGGTTGCTGAAAGCCGTCTCGATCACGAGCGCCGCCACGTCCATCTGGTTGATGCGGCGCCAGAACGCCGGATTGCGCTCGGTGTCGCCGGTGAACACCCAGCAGCCCTGGCCGCCGCTGACCGCATAGCCGCAGGCCGGCACGGTGTGCACCGCGGGCATCACCTCGACGCGCTTGCCGCGGATCTCCAGCACCTGGCCCACCTGGACCTCGTGGAAGGCGACGAAGGGCTCCTGCGGCGACGGGATGCGGCTGAAGTCCGGCCAGATCACGTTGTTGAAGACGTGCGCCTTGAGCGCCGCGATCGTGCCGGGCAGCGCATGCACGTGGATCGGGCCATCGAGCTGCGAGGCGACCGAATCGATCATCAGTGGCAGCGCCGCCACGTGATCGAGGTGGGAGTGCGTGAGCAGGACGTCCCGGATGCCCAGCATCTCCTGCAGGGACAGGTCGCCGACGCCCGTGCCGGCGTCGACCAGCACATCGGAGTCGATCAGGAAGGACGTGGTCCGGCAGTCCTTCGCGATCGCGCCGGAGCAGCCCAGCACGCGCACCCTCATGAATCAGCGCCCCTCTACTATTTCGTCTCGAACGTGGTCGCGCCGTCCCACGCCGGGTCGAATGGCGGCAACCTCATCGAGGCTACACGTTCGGCGTACAGCTCGTAAAGGTATTTTTTGGCGCCCAATCGCTGCAGGTTCAGCAGTTGCAGGTCGCACTGGTCCCAGTCCTGGGCGCGGTAGGCCTTGAGGAAGGCACCCCAGGTGCGCAGTTCGTCGGCCCCCTCCTTGCCCAGCGCGCCCGCGGGAGCGACGGGGTAGTAGATGGCCACGGCCTGCTCCTTGCCCTTGACGCGCACCCGGTCCAGTTCCTGCCAGGCGAAGTCGGGCGCCTGCTTGCGCGCACTCTCGCTCACCACGATGTCGACGCCGTAGACCTTGGACAGGCCTTCCAGGCGGGAGCCGAGGTTCACGGAGTCGCCGATCACGGTGTAGCTGCGCCGCACGTCCGAGCCCATGTCGCCCACGCACATGGTGCCGGTGTTGATGCCGATGCCAACTCCGATCTCCGGGATGCCCTTGGCGCGATGCTCCTCGTTGATGCGGAGCACGGCCTGCGACATGCCGATCGCGGTCTGCACCGCCAGCGCGGCGTGGTTGGGCGTGTCGACCGGCGCGCCCCAGAAGGCCATCACGCAGTCTCCCATGTACTTGTCGATGGTGCCGCGCTGCGCGCGGATGATGTCCGTCAGCCGGCTGAAGACCACGTTCAGCAGCTCCTGCAGCTGCGTCGGCTCCATCTTCTCCGACATCTTGGTGAAGCCCCGCATGTCGCAGAACATGACGGTCAGCTCCTTGCTGGCGGCCTTCATGCTGTAGCTGTCGGGATCCTTCACCATCTCGTCGACCAGCTCCGGCGGCACGTAGGTGCCGAACAGGTTGGCGAGTTCGCGCTTGCTGCGGCTTTCGACGAAGTAGCCGTAGCTCATGTTCAGGGCGAACGCGGTGCCGACCATGGTGAGCGCCGCCGCCAGCGGCAGCGCCAGCATGTGCGCGTGGTACAGCCAGAAGTTGAGCGCGACGATGGCGGCGGCGGCCGCCACCGACAGGATCACCGCGCGCGGCGCCGACATCAGCGGCAGCGCGAAGGCCAGCACGAGGCCGGACACCAGCAGGATCAGGACGTCGTAGCCGAGCGCCCAGTCGGGCTTCACCGGCACGCGGTCGTCCAGCAGGCCCGAGAGCAGGTTGGCGTGGGTCTCCACGCCCGCATAGGCCTCGCCCACCGGCGTGACGCGCAGGTCCAGCAGGCCCGGCGCGGTGGTGCCGAACAGGACGATCTTGCCGCGCAGCGATTCGGCCGGCAGCCGCCTGGCGAGCACGTCGGAGGCGGAGACGTACTGGTAGGAGCCGCCTTCGGGCCCGCCTTCGCCGCGGAAGGGCACCAGCGTGAGCACGCCTTCGGCCACCGGGATGGCGCGGCTGCGGCTGCCCAGGCGCAGGTCGACGTGGTCCAGGCCCTGGTAGCCGCGGGGCAGGAACTGCTCCGGCGGGAAGCCGGGCTCCACGCTGGGCCCGCCCATCAGCATGCGGAACATCGCCAGCGCCAGCGATTCGTAGTACTGGCCCCTGTGCTCCGCCACCAGCGGCACCGAGCGCACCACGCCGTCGGGATCGGGCAGCGAGTTGAAGAAGCCGGCCACCGGCGCCGCCCTGGCGATCGCGTCGATGTTGGAGCCGTAGCCGTCCCAGCTGGTGAACCGGATCGGCCGCCCGCGCAGCGCCTCGCGCGTCATCACCGGCTGCGGCAGCACGCCGCTGGTGCGGCCCTGGCGGTCGGCGGTGAAGTAGTAGCCCAGCACGATGGGGCGGTCCTTCAGCGCCTTGGCGAACACCGCGTCGTAGTCGAGGGCCGGCTGCAGCGCCGACAGGCGTTCGGCGAAGGCCGGCTGGTCCTTCAGTTCCGCCTGCGCCAGCTGCTTCAGGCGCGCGAGGCCGGAGCTCTCGTCGGCCTCCGCGAACAGCACGTCGAAGCCGAGGAGGGCGACCTTCTGCCGGTCGAACAGTTCATCGACCAGGCCGGCGAGCTTGTTGCGGCCCCAGGGCCAGCGCCCGACTTCCGCCAGGCTCTTCTCGTCGATGTCGACGATGACGATGCGCTCGTCCAGCGTGCGCGGCATGGTGGCGCGCAGCCGGGCGTCGTAGACGATGTCGTCGAGGCGCTGCACCACGTGCACCGGCAGCAGGCCGATCGCGTGCGCGAGCGCGAACAGCAGCGGGACGAGCGTGACCGCGATGCGGGACCCGTGCCGCCGCAGCTGCTCCACCATCGGCCGCAAGGCGAGCTCAGCCCGCCTGGAGGAACTGCATCTGGGTGCCGGCGAGTTCCAGCATGTCGCCGTTCTTCAGCGCCACCGGCTCGGCGCCGATCGCGGCGCCGTTGAGCGTGGGCTTGCTGGAACCTTCGACATGGGCCACGACGAAGCCGTGCGACCGCTTGGTGATGGCAGCCACCGCCACGCCGGGCTTGCCGATCGTGGTGACCACCTTCACCAGCGGCACCTCGCGGCCGGCGGCGGCGCCGGACAGCACCTTGATGCTGGCGGTGCCGCTGGCGGGAGCGCCTTCGGCAGCGGCGGCCGGGGCCCCGGCGGGCTTGGCCGCCACGGCAGCACCGGCACCAACGGCCGCGGCCGGCGCGGCGCCCGCGGGGGCGCCGGGCTTGGGCAGCGGCGGCACCATCCCCGGCTTGATGATCATGGTCTTCTCGAAGGTCGCACCCGGCGCCTCGTTGATGAACTTGATCTTGTACTTGCCGATCTCCACCGTGTCGTTGTTCTGCAACAACTGCTTCTTCACGGCCTTCCCGTTCACGTAGGTGCCGTTGGTGGAATTGAGGTCCTCCAGGTAGACCTCGTTGCCGGTCAGCTGCAGCACGGCGTGCTCGCCGGACACCGCCAGGTTGTCGATCACGATGTCGTTGTACGGACGCCGGCCCAGCGTCGTCCGGTCCTTCGTCAACTGCACTTCCTTGATGACGACACCGTCGATCGAAACGATCATCTTCGGCATGGCCGACTCCTGTATTTCATCCTAGCCCGTTACTCTTCCCCGAGGTCACTGTCCCAGCCATCGCGAGATCAGGCCCCTCCTCCTGGAGCCGCTGTTGGCCTGGGCCAGCAGCACCGAAATGTTGTCGCGCCCGCCATTGGCGTTCGCCGCGTCGATCAATTGGACCGACTTCTGTTCGAGCGAACCCTCCGACGAAAGGATGTGCGCGATCGCGGCGTCGTCCAGCATATCGGACAGGCCGTCGGAACACATCAAATACAGATCGCCGGGATCCACCCTGTGCTCGTTGACTTCCAGCAGCACGGCGTCTTCCACGCCCAGGGCGCGGGTGACGAGGTTCTTGTTGGTGGACGTCGCGGCCTGCTCCGGCGTGATCAGGCCGGCGTCCATCTGCTCCTGCAGCAGGGAGTGGTCCTTGGTGATCTGGTCGAAGTGGCCCGCGCGCAGCCGGTAGCAGCGCGAATCGCCGATGTGCCCCAGCATCAGCCGGCCGTCCTGGAACACGCCGACGACCAGCGTGGTGCCCATGCCGCTGTACTGCGGGTTGGAATTGGCGGCGTTGAAGATGGAGCGGTTGGCGTTGTCGACGCAGATCTCCATCGCCCGGCGCACCTCGCGCGCGTTGGCGTGCCGGCCGGCCTGCGCCAGCCAGCGCCCCAGCTCCGACTTGATGAAGGTCGTGGCCATGCCGCTGGCCACTTCGCCGGCGTTGTAGCCGCCCATTCCATCCGCCAGGATGCCGAGGCGGGTCGGCTCGTCGACCGTCACCGAATCCTCGTTGTTTTCCCGCGCCAGACCGGGGTCGGTGCGGAAGCAAAACTCATAGTTCATAGTTCGCGGGGTGGCTCCTGGCCGGCCTGCCCGGGCAGCCCGTCGTCTCTTTGGGCCGCATCATAGCCGGGCTGCCCGGCCGATTGGGTTCCGCGTACGAAAGCGTTGTGGGCGCCCATCACCGGCGGACCGTCCGGATCGGCCGGCCGGCCGTGGCGGAAGGCCACGGTTCGCTGGTCGTCGGCCGGGGCGGACGGAGCGGTGGTCACGACGGGCCGCACGGCCGGGGCGGCCTCCGCGGCCTGCGCCAGGACGCCGCGCAGCTCGCGGGCGAACTCCTCGCCGTCCTGGTAACGCAGGTCCGGCTTCTTGTGCAGCGCCCGGGCCACCACCTGCGCCAGGCGTTCCGGCAGGTCCTGGCGGACGGTGCGCGGATCCGGCGCGTCCTCGTTGGCGATCTTGTACATCAGCTCCGCCATCGAGTCGCCGCGGAACGGCAACGTGCCGGTCAGCAGCTGGTACAGCATGACGCCCAGCGAATAGAGGTCGGAGCGGCCGTCGACCTTCTTGCCGGCGAGCTGCTCCGGCGACATGAAGCTGGGCGTGCCCAGCACCAGGCCGGTCCTGGTCTTGCTGGAATCGGTGATGCGGGCGATGCCGAAGTCGGTGACCTTCACCGTGTCCGACGCCGCCTCGTACATGATGTTGGCCGGCTTGATGTCGCGGTGCACCACGTTCTGCCGGTGCGCATAGGCGAGCGCCTCGGCGACGCGCGCGACGATGGCGAGCACCTGCGGCGCCGGCAGCAGGCTGCCGTCCTTGCAGTGCCCGGTGAGGTCGCGGCCCCTGAGGAATTCCATCGCGATGTAGGCGAGGTCGTGCTCCTCGCCGGCATCGAAGATGGTCACGATGTTCTGGTGCTGCAGGCGGCCGGCCGTCTCGGCCTCGCGGAAGAAGCGCTGGCGCGCGTCCTCCAGTTCCTCGCCCTCGAATTCCTGCGACAGGGCCATCGTCTTGATCGCCACCACGCGGCCGATCTTCGGGTCGCGGCCCTGGTAGACCACGCCCATCGCGCCCTTGCCCAGTTCCTTTTCCACCTGGTAGCGACCGAGCATCGGCTTTTCCACCGCGCCGCCATCGAGCAGCAGGGTGCCGCCGGGATGCGTGCCGCCGCCGCCGAGGATCACGGTCTCGGACAGGTTCTTCGCCCGATTCAGCTTGGATTCGAGATCCTTGTACTTCGGGTTGTGCGAGGCCATGTGCTCGTACACGGCCTGCGCCTTGTTGAACTGGCGCTTGCGCTCGAAGTCCAGCGCCAGGTTGTACAGGTTGGCCATCACTTCGTCGCCCAGCGGCACGCGGCGGAAGCGGTCGAAGGCCATGTCCAGCTGGCCCTGCCCCTGCAGCGCCAGGCCCATCATGCGGTTGGTCTCGGCCGACTCCTCGTCGGCCTTCGCCTTGCCGGCCTCGGTGACCAGGAAGCGCTTGGTGGTGAGCGCGACGTGGCCCACCAGCAGCAGCGTGGCCGGGAACACCAGCTGCACCCACGTCGAGGCGCCGGCCAGCAGCCCGAACTCCGCCCCGAGCAGCCCGAGGAACAGGACGGCGGTGAGCGTGCCGGCCACGCCCGCGGAAAGCCGGGGCAGCAGCGCGACCAGGTAGGCGGCGACCAGCAGGAACGCGCCCAGGGCCGCGAGCACGCCCCACGCGGGCTGCACGATGAAATGCTCGCCGAGGATGCTGGACGTGACGTGGGCCATCATCTCCACCGGCGTCACCGCGGCATAGCCGGGCGCCGGCGACTGCACGCCCACGCCTGTGGCGGTGGCGCCGATCAGCACGATCTTGCCGGCGTACTTGGACGGCGGGATCTTGCCGGAGAGCACGTCGTAGAAGGAATCGATCGCGAAGGGCGGCTTGCCGTCGCGGCCCTTGTAGAACTGCGGCAGCAGGTGCGCCGAGGCGTCGGTGCGCACCCGCAGCTTGCCGACCTGCACCGATTCGCCGGCATGCAGCTTGATGTCGGCCGGTCCGAGGTTGAGGCTCTTGGCCGCCGCCAGCAGCGCCATCGAAGGCACCGCCTTGCCGTAGTAGTTCACCAGCAGCGGATTCCAGCGCACGGAGCCGTCGACGTCGTTGGTGAGGTTCAGGTGGCCCACGCCCGCGGCCGCATTGCCGATCGCCTCGATCGGCGGCTGCGTGCCGATGCTGGGCACCGAGAACGCCTGGTTCTCGTCGATCGCGCTGCGCAGCACCGCCGCCGGCAGCGGGCGGTCCGCCTTGCCCTGCGGCTCGCCGAGCGTGAAGAAGGAGGGCACCAGCACGTTGCCGGCCCGGGCCATGCTGGCGGCGAGCTTGGCGTCGGTGTCGAGCGCCTGTTCGGCCTCGGCGATGAGGGGCGCCGCCGCGCCGGGGCCGCCGGCGTGGTCGAGGGCGTCCCTGATCTTGCGGATGTACGCCAGGCCGCGGTCGGTCTGCGGCTCGGAGAACACCACCGTGTGCACGATGGTCCTGGCCTTGGCCGCCGCCAGCTTGTCGATCAGGTCGGCGTGGACGTCACGCGGCCAGGGCCACCGGCCGATGTTGGCGATGCTCTGGTCGTCGATCGCGATGATCGCGATGCGGTCGGAGGGCTGGCGCGCGCTGGCGGTGCTGGCGAAGTCGTAGTAGCGCCGCTCCAGGGTGCCGATGAAGTCGGCGGCCTGGTGGAAGGCGAAGACCGCCACGACCACCAGCACGCCGACGAACCAGTCGGTGCGCCAGAACTGCCCGCGCCGCGCGGACGCCGATGTGCTCACTGCCAGCCCCTTGCCCGGCGCATGCCGGCCCGTTCGCTGTGGAAAACCACAGCCCATGCCTTCCCAACAGCGCCATCCGGGGCCGCAGGACTCTCTTGCGTTGGACGGTAGCAGAGGGCATTGCAACGGACAAGGGACTTTGTTGCGCCCGTTGAACCTTTTGTTGCAACTACGCGGCGGGCCTCAGGCTTCGCTTTCGCTCGCGCGCTCGTTCTCGCCGGCCCCCGGTCGGCGCAGCGCCATCATCTTGCCGATCACGAGCACCAGCAGCGCGCCGGCGATCGCGGCGCCGTACTCCCAGGTCTTGGACTCGGGCAGGTAGGGCTTCAGGCCGGGGTCGGTATAGATCATCTGCCCGGCGATCCAGCCGAGGAGCATGCCGCCCAGCGTGATGATGACCGGGAAGCGGTCCATCAGCTTGAGCACCAGCTGGCTGCCGGCCACGATGATGGGGATGCTCACGACCAGGCCGAAGATCACCAGGAACAGCTGGTGCTGGCCGGCGCTCTCGGCCGCGCCGGCGATGGCCAGCACGTTGTCGATGCTCATGACGAGGTCGGCGACGATCACCGTCTTCACCGCGCCCCACAGCTTGTCGCTGGACCGGATGTCGCCGTGGTCCTCCTCTTCCTGCGGCACCAGCAGCTTCACGCCGATCCACACCAGCAGGAGGCCGCCCACCAGTTTCAGGTAGGGGATGGACAGCAGCGCCAGCGCGAAGGCGATCAGGAAGACCCGCAGGACGATCGCGCCGGCGGTGCCGTAGAGGATCCCCATCCTGCGCTGGCCGGGCGGCAGGCCGCGGCAGGCCAGCGCGATCACGACCGCGTTGTCGCCACCGAGCAGGATGTCGATGAGGATGATCTGGCCGACGGCGACCCAGAAGGCGGCGGTGAGGAACTCTGCCATGTCGTCTCGCTGGTGTTCTCAAAGCAAAAGCCGACTGCCTCCTTGCGGAGGCAATCGGCTCTGTCTGGTCGTTGTGGCTGGCCGGGTGCCGCTTACAGCAGCGCCTTCAGGAGCTTACCCATTTCCGACGGGTTGCGGGTCACCTTGAACCCGCACTCTTCCATGATCGCCAGCTTGGCGTCGGCCGTGTCGGCGCCGCCGGAGATCAGCGCGCCGGCGTGGCCCATGCGCTTGCCGGGGGGCGCCGTGACGCCGGCGATGAAGCCCACGATCGGCTTCTTCATGTTGGCCTTGCACCAGCGGGCGGCGTCCGCCTCGTCGGGGCCGCCGATCTCGCCGATCATGATCACGGCGTCGGTGTCCGGATCGTCGTTGAAGGCCTGCATCACGTCGATGTGCTTCAGGCCGTTGATCGGGTCGCCGCCGATGCCCACGGCGCTCGACTGGCCGATGCCCAGCTCGGTGAGCTGCGCCACGGCTTCATAGGTCAGGGTGCCGGAGCGCGAGACCACGCCGACGCGGCCCTTCTTGTGGATGTGGCCGGGCATGATGCCGATCTTGATCTCGTCGGGCGTGATCAGGCCGGGGCAGTTGGGGCCCAGCAGCAGCGTCTTCTTGCCGCCCTTGGCTTCCTTGGCCTTCATCTTGTTGCGCACTTCCAGCATGTCACGCACCGGGATGCCTTCGGTGATGCAGATCGCGAGATCCAGGTCGGCTTCCACCGCTTCCCAGATCGCCGCGGCGGCGCCCGCCGGCGGCACGTAGATCACGGAGACGGTTGCGCCGGTCTGCTTGGCGGCGTCCTTCACCGAGGCGTAGATCGGGATGTTGAAGATCGACTCGCCCGCCTTCTTGGGGTTCACGCCGGCGACGAAGCAGTTCTTGCCGTTCGCGTACTCCTGGCACTTCTCGGTGTGGAACTGGCCGGTCTTGCCCGTGATGCCCTGGGTGATGACCTTGGTGTCCTTGTTGATGTAGATCGACATGTCTGTTCCTTACGCCTTCTTCACCGCGGCCACAACTTTTTGCGCAGCCTCGGCCATCGTGTCCGCGCTGATGATCGGCAGGCCGCTCTCGGCCAGCATCTTCTTGCCCAGTTCCTCGTTGGTGCCCTTCATGCGCACGACGAGCGGGACGCTCAGGTTCACGGCCTTGCAGGCGGTGATGACGCCGGTGGCGATGGTGTCGCACTTCATGATGCCGCCGAAGATGTTGACCAGGATGGCCTCGACCTTCTTGTTCTTCAGCATGATCTTGAAGGCCTCGGTCACCTTCTCGGGGGTGGCGCCGCCGCCCACGTCGAGGAAGTTGGCCGGCTCGGCGCCGAACAGCTTGATGGTGTCCATCGTCGCCATCGCGAGGCCCGCGCCGTTCACGAGGCAGCCGATGTTGCCGTCCAGGGAGATGTAGGCGAGGTCGAACTTGGAAGCCTCGATCTCGGCGGGGTCCTCTTCGTCCAGGTCACGCAGGGCGACGACCTCGGGATGGCGGAACAGCGCGTTGGAGTCGAAGTTGAACTTGGCGTCCAGGGCGACGACCTTGCCCTTGCTGTCGCGGTTCAGCGGGTTGATCTCGACCAGCGAGGCATCCGTGTCCATGTAGCACTTGTAGAGCTTCTGGCAGATGTCCACGAACTGGGCCACCGAGTCGGCCGGCATGCCGATGCCCCTGGCCAGCTCTTCGCCTTGCGCCTGCGTGAAACCCACCAGCGGGTCGACGAAGATCTTCACGATCTTCTCGGGGGTGGCGTGCGCCACTTCCTCGATGTCCATGCCGCCTTCGCTGGAGGCGATGAAGGCCACCTTCTGCGTCGCGCGGTCGGTCACGGCGGACAGGTAGTATTCCTTCTGGATGTCGGCGCCGTCCTCGATGTAGAGGCGGCGGACCTTCTGGCCTTCGGGGCCGGTCTGGTGCGTCTTGAGCTGCATGCCCAGGATCTGGCCGGCGAGCTTCTTGACGTCGTCGACCGACTTGGCGACCTTCACGCCGCCGCCCTTGCCGCGGCCGCCCGCGTGGATCTGGGCCTTGACCACCCAGACCGGGCCGCCGAGTTTCTGCGCGGCTTCCACCGCTTCCTGCACCGTGAATGCCGGGATGCCGCGCGGAACGGGCACGCCGAAATTGCGCAAGATCTCCTTGCCTTGGTACTCGTGAATCTTCATGAGGTGTCTCTCGAGGAACTGGAATTCGGGGGAGGTGCGTCCCTGCGGCGGGACGCGCGGCTTCGTCGGCCGGGCTGCATGGAACCGGCACGAACTGTATCATGGTGCAATGCACCATTCCGGCACGTTTGCTTGGAGTAACGATAAGCTGCCGCTATAGGAAAAAACACATGGCCAAGGTCTTCATCGATGGCGAAGCCGGCACCACCGGCCTGCAGATCCGCGAGCGGCTCGTCCAGATGCCGCAGGTCGAACTCGTGAGCATCGCGCCCGAGAAGCGCAAGGACCCGGCCGCCAAGCGCGAGCTGATGGCGGGCGTGGACCTGGTGATCTTCTGCCTGCACGACGATGCGGCGCGCGAGTCGGCCGCGATGATCGAGGAGATCGGCAAGGCCGGCGGGAGGAAGCCGCGCATCATCGACGCCTCCACCGCGCACCGCGTGGCCGAAGGCTGGGTGTTCGGCTTTCCCGAGCTGTCGCGCGGGCAGGCCGAAGCGGTTCGCAAGGCGGAGCGCGTGAGCAATCCGGGCTGCTACGCCACCGGCGCGATCGCGCTGCTGCGTCCGCTGGTGGATGCCGGCGCACTGCCCTCCGACTACCCCGTGGTGCTGCCCTCGGTGAGCGGCTATTCGGGCGGCGGCCGCTCGATGATCGAGGCCTACGAAGCCGGTTCGGCACCGCCCTTCGAGGTCTACGGCCTGGGCCTGAAGCACAAGCACCTGCCCGAGATCATGAAATACACCGGGCTGGTGCGCCGCCCGATCTTCATTCCCTCGGTAGGCAATTTCCGCCAGGGCATGCTGGTGCAGCTGCCGCTGCACCTCGACACGCTTGCCGGCAAGCCGACGCCGGCGGACCTGGAGAACGTGCTCAAGCGCCACTACGAGGGCAGCGAGTGGGTGACGGTGGAAGCGGCGACGGAAGACGGCAAGCTCGAGCCCACCGCGCTGAACGACACCAACAAGATGGAACTGCGCGTGTTCCACAACATGGACTACCGCCACGCGGTGCTGGTCGCGCGGCTGGACAACCTGGGCAAGGGCGCCAGCGGGGCGGCGGTGCAGAACCTGAAGTTGATGCTGGGGATCTGATCCGTCATCCCCGCGGAGGCGGGGATCCAGCGCGTCCGAAGAACAAGGCGGCCACTGGCCGCCTTTTTCCAATGCCCTGGGCCCCCGCCTCCGCGGGGGTGACGGTTAACCGTGCACCAACCCTTCGCCCCCCAGCGCCCGGAACTTCTTCTTCATCGGCTTGTACTGGTGGTCCAGGCTGATGATCATCAGCTCCACCGGCCATTCGATCTCCGCCAGGCGGTTCACCACCGCACCCTGCTGATCGCGGTACTGGCCCCACCAGGTGAGTTCCACCGCGAGCAGCAGCTGGGTCATCTTCTCGCTGCCCGGAAGCACGCGGCGGCCGAGGTAGATCGCCTTCACGTGTTCGTGGTCCAGGCTGGCGATGGTCGCGCGGATCGCGTCCGCCACCTTGTCCTCCAGGCCGTGCGGGACGACCGGATGCTTCGGGTCCACGTTGCTCAAGGCCTTGTGGTGCCGCGTCTCCTTCTCGTCGCGGCGCTTCCAGCGCTGCAGGTACACGTCCGCCACATCGTGCTCGCCGCGCTCCTTCAGGAAGCCATACGCCACGTCGCACGCCGGCTTGATCGCATCCTCGTCGAGTTCCATCACGCGATCGAGCAGCTTCAGCCCGTCCCGGTCGCCCTTCTCCAGGCGCGCGGTCGCTTCGGTGAAGAGGCCAAGCGGGTGGTCCCCATTCTCGGCGTTGAAGGCGGCGAGCGCTTCGCGCCAGTCCTGTTCCGGCTCGAAGCGCAAGGCGAGGCGCAGCATCTCGAGCTCCTCGTCGCTGCTGCGCGTGGCTTGCCGGCGCAGTCCGGCCAGGCGCTCCACCTGCTGCTTCGCCGCCTCGTGGCGCTCCGCCCAGGGCTCCTGCACGCGCTGGACCCACTCGGACTGCAGCTGCTTGCGCAGCAGCTCGAGCCGCTTGCCGAACCAGGCGCGGGCGGCGGATTCGTCGGTTTCGGGAGGCGGCAGGTCGATCGCGTCCGCCGTGACGCCGAGAGCGGCGAGGCGCGCGCGCAGCGTCGGGTGCGTGTCCCACACGCTCGCCTGCCGGTCGAGCGCCTTCTGCAGCCACAGGCTCGCGTCGGCGGCCGGCGCCGGCTGGTCCAGGTGCGCGGCCCACCGGTGCATCAGGTCCGCGGGCGGCTGCGGCTCGTGGCGGATGCGCTCGAAGGTCAGCTCCATGAAGCGGTCGTGCCGGGAGCTGGCGACGTTCACGCGCTTCAGGGCGTGCGCCGCGTTGTCCTTGCCGACCAGGCGCGCCGAGGCGGCATCGGCCTCGTATTCGTTGGTGCGCGCCAGCACGAAGGTGTAGGCATTGAAGTAGGGTGCGTACCAGCGCACGAGCGGCGCCACCGCCTTGCCCAGCCAGCCTTCCACCTGCTCGGTGAAGTCCTGGATCGTGCCCCAGGTGGTGCGCAGGCGATAGATGAACGCCGAGAAGCGGCCGTGCGATCCGGCCAGGTGCCCGTATTCGTGCGCCACCACCGCGAAGGCCTCGCGCGGCGGCATGCATTCCAGCAGCGGCAGCCCGAGCAGCAGGTAGTTGCGCGGCCAGCCGACGAGCCCCCAGGCGGGACGCTGCACCACCGCGGCGTTCACCTCGTTCACCAGCAGCACGTGGTGGAAGGCCGGGCCGTTCATGCGCTTGCGCATGCGGTCCAGGCCCTCGAACAGGACTGGCGCTTCGCCGCGGCGGATCTCGCGGCCTTCGGGCACCGGCAGGCGGATGAGCAGCGCGCGGATCGCGCTCTTGCCCATGTACCAGAGGGGCACGGCCAGCAGGAAGATCGCCTTGCCGGCCTTGGCGAGCAGCACGAGCGCCGAGCCGCCCTTCAGGGCCAGGAAGGCGACCAGCGCCACGATCCCGGCCAGGCCGCCGCCGATCGCCGCCAGCAACAGCGCCAGGATCCCGAACCCGAGCAGCGCCAGCCCCGCCACCTTGACCCGGTATGCGCCCGGCGCGTCTTCGCTTTCCTGCTCGAGCCGCTCGACGAGCTGCTTGAAATCGGCGTCGTCCATCTACCCCTCCGTCCCTCGTTTTCTTGGGGCGACATGATGGGCAGGAGCGCCGCGCGGCGCCTCAGGCGGCCGACAGGCGTCGGGCGGGCGCGGGATGGTCGGTCAGTCCTCCTCCATTCGAAGGACCCGGCGGATCACCTCGCCGCCGAAGCCCCGCGCGGCCAGGAAGCGCGCCTGCCTCGCGCGCTGCGCCGCGTCCACCGGGGGCACGCCGAACTTCTTGCGCCAGACCTCGCGGGCCCGTTCGACCTCGGTGGCCTTCAGGCTCGCGACCGCCAGCGCGACGCGCTCGGCGTCGAGCCCCTTGGCCTGCAGTTCCTGCTTGATGCGCCCGGCGCCGAGCCGGCCGGCGCGCCGGTGCACGAGGGAATCGACCACGCGCTGTTCGTCGAGGAAGCCGCGGGCCTGCAATTCGTCGAGCGCGGTCTTGAGCTGGCCCGGCTCGGTCTCGTGCTGGGCGAGCTTGCGTTCCAGTTCCCTGCGGGAGTGCTCGCGGGCCGCGAGCAGTTTCAGCGCGCGGCCCTTGAGCGAGAGTTGCCCGAAGGGCATTTACTCCGCGACGACGCCGTCGGTGGGCAGCGGCGTGATGCCGATGATTTCGCGGATCTTGTTCTCGATCTCGCGCGACAGGTCGGGGTTCTCGCGCAGGAACTCGCGGGCGTTGTCGCGGCCCTGGCCGATCTTCTCGCCGTTGTAGGCGTACCAGGCGCCGGACTTCTCCAGGATGGAGTGCTGCACGCCCATGTCGACGATCTCGCCCTCGCGGCTGATGCCCTCGCCGAACAGGATGTCGAACTCCGCCGTCTTGAACGGGGGCGAGACCTTGTTCTTCACCACCTTGACCTTGGTCTCGTTGCCGATGGCCTCCTCGCCCTTCTTGATGGTGCCGGTGCGGCGGATGTCCAGGCGCACGGAGGCGTAGAACTTCAGCGCGTTGCCGCCGGTGGTGGTTTCCGGGCTGCCGAACATCACGCCGATCTTCATGCGGATCTGGTTGATGAAGATGACCATGCAGTTGGTCTTCTTGATCGTGGCGGTCAGCTTGCGCAGCGCCTGCGACATCAGGCGGGCCTGCAGGCCGGGCAGCGAATCGCCCATCTCGCCTTCGATTTCGGCCTTGGGAACCAGCGCCGCCACGGAGTCGATGATGATGAGGTCGACCGCGCCGGAGCGCACCAGGGAGTCGACGATCTCCAGTGCCTGCTCGCCCGTATCGGGCTGGGAGATCAGCAGGTCGGACACGTTCACGCCCAGCTTCTGCGCGTACTGGATGTCCAGCGCGTGTTCGGCGTCGACGAAGGCGCACTGGCCGCCGGTGCGCTGCATCTCGGCCACGACCTGCAGCGTCAGGGTGGTCTTGCCCGAGGATTCCGGCCCGTAGATCTCGACCACGCGGCCGCGCGGCAGGCCGCCGACGCCCAGCGCGATGTCCAGGCCCAGGGAGCCGGTGGAGACGACCTGGATGTCCTGGATGACCTCGCCTTCGCCCAGGCGCATGATCGTTCCCTTGCCGAACTGCTTCTCGATCTGGGCCAGCGCGGCCTGGAGGGCCTTGGCCTTTTCGGTGTCCGCCGCCGGCGCGATCTTGCTGCCCTTGACTTGGGTGTCCATCGGTTTCTCCTTGCGCATCAATGACTTACAGAGTTTGAGTGGTTGGGGGACATCCACTGGTTCGACGAACAGGCTGGATGCATGCCCAGTAATGTAACGAGCGAGGTGCCACGCGGACAACAGGTTTTTTTGTCAGTTTGCCTTACGATCACGGAATGACAACAGCAGAGGAAGGCTGGCGGCTCACGCACCTCGGTCGATTGCTCGGGCACGCCATGCGCCGCTTCGACGAGCGCGTGCTGCACCTGATGGCCCACAACATCGACGTGCCGCTGGCGCTGTCCAACCTCGCGGCCCGGGCGCAGATCAGCGCGGCGCACATCCACATCACCCGCCACCTGGACCTGCGGGGCACGCGCCTCACGGAACTGGCGGACAAGGCCGGCATGAGCAAGCAGGCCATGGGCGACCTGGTGGACCAGTGCGAGGCCTGGGACCTGGTGCGGCGCGAGCCCGATCCGCGCGACGCCCGGGCGCGGCTCGTTCAGTTCACGCCGACCGGTCTGCTCTGGCTGCAGGCCTTCAAGGACGCCGTGGCGCAGGCGGAGAAGGAATTCCGCTCGGAGGTGGGACAGGACATCGCGACCGTCGTGAAGATCGGCCTGGAAGCCTACGCGGGCGGGTATGGCGCGTCGCCGTAAGGCCTCGTAGGCTGGGGTGGAACCCCAGCCTACAATTTCCGCAAGGCCCGCAGAAGCCACCTGCCAGGAGACGAGCATGCGCATCCTCATCGCCGAAGACGACCAGGTCCTGGCCGACGGCCTCCTGCGCAGCCTGCGCGCCGCGGGCGCCGCCGTCGACCACGTCGCCACCGGCACGGAAGCCGACGCCGCGCTGATGACGAACAACGAGTTCGACCTCCTGATCCTCGATCTGGGCCTGCCCAAGATGCACGGCCTGGAGGTGCTGCGCAAGCTGCGCGCGCGCGGCTCGCAGATGCCGGTGCTGATCCTCACCGCCGCCGACGCGATCGAGGAGCGGGTCAAGGGCCTGGACTTCGGCGCCGACGACTACATGGCCAAGCCCTTCGCGCTGTCCGAACTCGAAGCGCGGGTGCGCGCCCTCACCCGCCGCGGCATGGGCGGCACCAGCAGCACGATCAAGCACGGCCCGCTGGTGTACGACCAGGCCGGCCGCGTCGCCACCATCGACGGCAAGATGGTCGAACTCTCAGCCCGCGAGCTGGGGCTGCTGGAAGTGCTGCTGCAGCGCGCCGGCCGCCTGGTGAGCAAGGACCAGCTCGTGGAGCGCCTGTGCGAATGGGGCGAGGAGGTGAGCAACAACGCCATCGAGGTGTACATCCACCGCCTGCGCAAGAAGATCGAGAAGGGCCCGATCCGGATTGCCACGGTGCGGGGGCTGGGCTACTGTCTGGAGAAGATCCCTTGACCTGCCGTCATTCCCGCGGAGGCGGGAATCCAGGGCATTGAAATGCGGAAGCACTGGATCCCCGCCTCCGCGGGGATGACGAAGTCATGAAAATCTTCCAGCGCGAGCAGCGCTCGCTCTTCGGCGAGATCCTCGACTGGATGCTCACGCCGCTGTTGCTGCTGTGGCCCGTGAGCCTGGCGCTGACCTGGCTGGTGGCGCAGAGCATCGCCGGCAAGCCCTTCGACCGCGCGCTCGAATACAACGTGCAGGCGATCGCGCAGCTGGTGACGGTGCAGAACCAGCGCGCCGCCTTCAGCCTGCCGCAACCCGCGCGCGAGATCCTGCGCGCCGACGACTCCGACCAGGTCTACTACCAGGTGCTGGGCTCCCGCGGCGAACTCCTTTCGGGCGAGCGCGACCTGCCCCCGCCTCCCGAGGACGAGCGCCTGCTGCCCGGCGAAACGCGCCTGCGCGACGACGAGATGCGCGGCCTCGACGTGCGCGTGGCCTACACCTGGGTGAAGGTCGACGCGCCCGGCGCGCAGCCGGTGCTGGTGCAGGTGGCCGAGACGCGCGAGAAGCGTTCCGTGCTCGCCACCGAGATCATCAAGGGCGTGATGCTGCCGCAGCTGGTGATCCTGCCGCTGGCGGTGCTGCTGGTGTGGCTGGCGCTGGTGCGCGGCATCAAGCCGCTGTCGGAGCTGGAGGAGCGCATCCGCGCGCGCAAGCCCGACGACCTCAGTCCGCTCGACGAAAAAGTGGTGCCGCTGGAAGTGGCGCCGCTGGTGTCCTCGGTGAACGACCTGCTCACGCGCCTGAAGGGCTCGATCGCGACGCAGAAGCGCTTCCTCGCCGACGCCGCGCACCAGCTCAAGACGCCGCTGGCGGGGCTGCGCATGCAGGCGGACCTGGCGCAGCGCGAACAGTTCAACGCGGAGGAACTGAAGCAGTCGCTCAAGCAGATCGGCCGCTCCAGCATGCGCGCCACGCACACCGTCAACCAGCTGCTGGCGCTGGCCCGCGCCGAAAGCAGCGGCAAGACCCTGGTGCGCCAGCCCTGCGACCTCGCGGCGCTCGCCATCGAGGCGGTGCGCGACACCGTGCCGCGGGCCATGGAGAAGCGCCTCGACCTCGGCTACGACGGCGCCGAGCCCGGGTCGGCCGGGGTGAAGCTGCAGGGCCATCCCACGCTGCTGAAGGAGATGATCCGTAACCTCCTGGACAACGCGGTCAACTACACGCCTTCGTCCGCGCAGCAGCCCGGCGTGGTCACGGCGCGCGTGCTCGCCGATCCCTTCGGCCGCGTGCTGGTGCTGCAGGTGGAGGACACCGGCCCCGGCATCCCCGAAGCGGAGCGCGAGCTGGTGTTCCAGCCCTTCTACCGGACGCTGGGCACCAACGTCGACGGCTCCGGGCTGGGACTGCCGATCGTGCTGGAGATCGCCCGCCAGCACGGCGCGACGATCGAGCTGCAAGATGCAAGGCCGGGCCACGTGCCGCCGGGGACGCGGGTGGCGGTGCGGTTCGATGTGGCGGCGGCGGATGCGCCGGCGGAAGAAATGGCGCAGGCGGCCTAGTCGTCATCCCCGCGCAGGCGGGGGTGACGATCAAGGCTTGTACAGGTTCAACTGCAGCCGCTCCCGCTCGATCGCCTTCGCCACGCCCGGCAGCTGCGCCACCTTCTGCACGTGCGCCCACAGCGCCGTGAACCCCGTCGGGTCGATCTGCGCGAAGCCGCCCCAGCGCAGCAGCGTGAGCGCATAGGCGTCCAGCGGGCCGAACCGGTCGCCGCCGAGGAAGGCCTGGCCCTTCTCCGCGGCCTGCTTCGCCAGCTGTTCGAGGTCGGCCAGCAGCCCCGCGTAGGCCTTGGCGTTGAAGGTCTTCAGCTCCGCCTGCGCCTCCGGCGTGCCGGCGAACTTGTAGGGCATGAACACGTGCGTGAAGGTGGGATGCACGGTGTTGTTCATCCACGCGAGCGTTTCCAGCACCCGGGTGCGCGCCAGCAGGTCCTGGGGCAGGAAGCCCTGCTGCGGATACCGGGCATCCAGGTACTGCACGATCGCCACGATCTGCGTGATGGTCTGCTCGCCGTCCACCAGCACCGGCACCTGGCCGCGCGGGTTGACCGCGCGGAACGGCGCCTCGTTCTGCTCGCCCTTGTGCAGCTTGACCATCACCGGCTCGAACGCCACGCCCGCGCTCTCCAGCAGGCTGTGCGGCACGAAGGAACAGGCGCCGGGGGAGAAATACAGCTTCATCGTCATCGCGGGTCTCCGTGGGGGTCAGCGGCAGGGCCGCAGGGGTTTGGCGGCGAGCACGGGCTTGAGTTCTTCCAGCCGCGGCCGCAGGTTGTCGTCGACGGCCGGCAGCGTCAGGCGCTGGCCGCGCTGCTCGGGCCGCTCCTGCACCACGCGCGCGGTGCGCACGCCGCGCGCGGCCA
Source organism: Ramlibacter sp. (assembly GCF_036383835.1). GTDB lineage: Bacteria > Pseudomonadota > Gammaproteobacteria > Burkholderiales > Burkholderiaceae_C > Ramlibacter. The sequence continues at coordinate 54,041 of NZ_DASVNN010000020.1, read as the reverse complement.
GCGCGGCGAGCTGCTGCTGCGCCGCGGCTTCGGCCGGGAAACTGCCCAGGGACAGGCCCGGCTCCAGCGCGGGATTCGTGAGGCTCTCGAAGGAGACCCCCAGCTGCCGCAACTCGGCGCGCTTGCGCGCCACCTGCTCCAGTCCCGCGTACGGGCCCATGTAGACGATCCAGCGGGCCGGCTCGGCGATGGGCTCCAGCGTCCAGGCGGCCGAGGGGAAGCTGGCCAGCAGCGGCCGCAGGCTCGCGACCTGCGGCTCGTCCAGCATGGGCGAGGCCAGGCATTCCGGCGGGCGCGGCGCCTGCGCCAGCTGCGCCTCCAGCGAACGCAGCTCGTCGGGGCGCAGCACGCGCACGCTGTCCGGGTGGATCTGCTGCTGCACCCGCTGCGGCTCCGACTGCTGCGTGGGACCGACGCCCCAGGCGAGCAGGTAGCCGTGCGACCAGGCGTAGAAGCCCGCGTTGGCCAGCAGCAGGAACAGGACGATCAGGCGAAGCATGCGTGTGGGGTCAGGAGGCCGCCGGCCGCACGCTCACCTCGGAGCTGCTGATGGCCTGCAGGCCGGCCGCAGTATGCACCAGCAGGCTGCCGTCCTCGCCGACTCCGTGGGCCGTGCCGGACCGGCCGTCGCTGAGCGTCACGGCGCGGTCCCGCAGGACGTCGCGCGCCTCGAAGCGCAGGCGGAAGGCGGCAAAGCCCGCCTGCTCGAAGACCTGCACGTCGCGCACCAGCGCCGGCGCGATGCGCAGCAGGGCCGCCGGCGCCTCGATCCCGGGCAGCAGCCCGGCCAGCGCCGCAGGCGGCGTGGACAGGCCGGAGGCCGGCCGGACCGCGATGTTGATGCCGATGCCGATCACCGCGTAGCGGGCGCCCGCGCCGAAGCTCGCCGTCTCGATCAGGATGCCGGCCAGCTTGTGGTCGCGCACCCACAGGTCGTTGGGCCACTTCAGCCCGATCGCCGGATGCAGGCTTTCCGCCACGCTCACGCCCACGGCCAGCGACAGGCCGGACCAGTCGGCGGGCGCCAGCGGCAGGCCCAGCGAGAAGGTCAGCGAGGCGCCCGCGGCGCTGTCCCAGCCCCGGCCCAGGCGGCCGCGGCCGGCCGTCTGGCGTTCGGCCACCAGCAGCACCGGCTCGTCGCGGCCGGCCCGGGCGCGGCGCATCAGCTCCGAATTGCTGGAGTCGACCTCGGGCAGGATCTCCACCGTGAAGCCGGGGAGCGCAGGCGCGACGGCTTCCCAGATCGCCTCGGCGGGCCAGGTCACAGGGCCGGACGGCCCGGCGGTCCTCATGGCTCAGCGGCGCCGTTTGGGCGCCAGAAGGGTGCCCCTGCAGCTCTTGCTGCCGCACCAGCAGGGATACTCCGCCTTGAGCTTCTTCGTGTAACGCTCGTCGATGATCAGGCCGTAGTCGTAGTTCAGCTCCTCGCCGGCCTGGATGTTGCGCAGCGCCTTGATGAAGACGCGGCCCTCGTCCTCGTCGGCCTCGCAGTTCGGGTTGCAGGAATGGTTGATCCAGCGAGCCGCGTTGCCGCCGACCGCGGCGTCGATCACGCGGCCGTCGTCGATATGGAAGTAGAACGTATGGTTGGGCTCCTCGGGATTCCACGGGTGGCGGCGCTGGGCCTCCTTCCACGTGATGATCTCGCCGATGTATTCGATCAGCGTCTCGCCGGCGGGGATGTCCTGCAGGGCGAAGACGCCCTTGCCGTGCACGCCCGACCTGCGGACCTGGATTCGGCGATTCGTTCGGGGGGCGGCCGGAGCGGGCTTGGCGGGCATCGGAAAATTTCTGTTAAGTTGAATTCGTACACGTGCGCGCGTATGCGCGCGCGAGAAGAGCGCAGATTGTAAGAACCCAAGGAGGGGCGGCCGCAAGGCAGCCCGCTGGATCCCGTGAGCAAAACATTGGTCATTGCCGAAAAGCCGTCCGTGGCCCAGGACATCGTCCGGGCCCTGACGCCCGTGGCCGGCAAGTTCGACAAGCACGACGAGTACTTCGAGAACGACAAATACGTCGTCACCAGCGCGGTGGGCCACCTGGTGGAAATCCACGCGCCGGAGCAGTTCGACGTCAAGCGCGGCAAGTGGAGCTTCGCCCACCTGCCGGTGATCCCGCCCTGGTTCGACCTGAAACCGGTCGACAAGACCAAGACCCGCCTGAACGCGGTGGTCAAGCTGGCCAAGCGCAAGGACGTCACCGACCTGGTGAACGCCTGCGACGCGGGCCGCGAGGGCGAGCTGATCTTCCGGCTGATCGAGCAGTTCGCCTTCGGCAGCGACGGCACCAACGCGGCGGCGGGCAAGAAGTCGGCGGCACTCAAGCCGGTCAAGCGCCTGTGGCTGCAGTCGATGACCCCGCAGGCCATCCGCGAGGGCTTCGAGAAGCTGCGCACCGACAAGCAGATGGAAGGCCTGGCGCACGCGGCCCGTTCGCGCTCCGAAGCCGACTGGCTGGTGGGCATCAACGGCACCCGCGCGATGACCGCCTTCAACTCGCGCGACGGCGGCTTCTTCCTCACCACCGTCGGCCGGGTGCAGACGCCGACGCTGGCGATCGTGGTGGAACGCGAGGAGCAGATCCGCAAGTTCGTCAGCCGCGACTACTGGGAGATCCACGGCAGCTTCCTGGCCGATGCCGGCGAGTACCCGGGCAAGTGGTTCGACCCGAATTTCCGGAAGGACCCCGAGGACCCGGAAAAACGCGCCGATCGCCTCTGGAACGAGAAGGACGCGATCGCGATCGCCAACGCGGTGCGCGGCAAGGCCGCCACGGTCACCGAGGAATCCAAGCCCTCGACCCAGGCCTCGCCGGGCCTGTTCGACCTCACCTCCCTGCAGCGCGAGGCCAACGGCCGCTTCGGCTATTCGGCCAAGACCACGCTGGCGCTGGCGCAGTCGCTGTACGAGCGGCACAAGGCGCTGACCTATCCGCGTACCGATTCGCGCCACCTGCCTTCCGACTACGTGAAGGTGGTGCACGAGACCATGGACGTGCTGGCCGGCAGCGGCATGCCGCACCTCGCGCCCTTCGCGCGGCAGGCGAAGGACGAGGGTTACGTCAAGCCGATCAAGCGGGTGTTCGACGACAGCAAGGTCTCGGACCACTTCGCCATCATCCCGACGCTGCAGGCGCCCAGCGGCCTGTCGGACGCCGAGCAGAAGATCTACGACCTGGTGGTGCGCCGCTTCCTGGCGGTGTTCTTCCCCAGCGCCGAATACCTGGTGACCACGCGCATCTCGCAGGCCGTGGGCCACCACTTCAAGACCGAAGGCAAGGTGCTGGTCAAGCCGGGCTGGCTCGCGATCTACGGCAAGGAAGCCGTCGACGTCGACGAGTCGACCGGCAAGGAAGGCGAAAAGGGCCAGAACCTGGTGCCGGTGAAGCCGGGCGAGATGGTGCGCACCGAAGCGGTGGACGCCAAGGGCCTGAAGACGCGGCCGCCCGCGCGCTACAGCGAAGCCTCGCTGCTCGGCGCCATGGAAGGCGCCGGCAAGTTCGTGGAAGACGACGAACTGCGCGAGGCGATGCAGGAGAAGGGCCTCGGCACGCCGGCCACGCGGGCGTCCATCATCGAAGGCCTGATCAACGAGAAGTACATGCTGCGCGAGGGCCGCGAGCTGATCCCCACGGCCAAGGCCTTCCAGCTGATGACGCTGCTGCGCGGCCTGGGCGTGGAGGAACTGAGCAAGCCCGAGCTGACCGGCGAGTGGGAATACAAGCTCTCGCAGATGGAGCACGGCAAGCTCTCGCGCGACCAGTTCATGCACGAGATCGCCGACATGACCAAGCGCATCGTCATGAAGGCCAAGGAGTACGACCGCGACACGGTGCCGGGCGACTACGCGACGCTGAAGACGCCCTGCCCCAACTGCGGCGGCGTGGTGCAGGAAACCTATCGCCGCTACAACTGCGTGGGCAAGAACGGCCAGGAGCCCTGCGGCTTCTCCTTCACCAAGATCCCTGCGGGGCGTGCCTTCGAGCTGGACGAGGTCGAGGCCTTCCTGCGCGACCGGCGCATCGGCCCGCTGCAGGGCTTCCGTTCCAAGGCGGGCTGGCCCTTCACCGCCGAACTGGCGCTCAACTACAACCAGGAAGAAGAAAACTGGAAGCTGGAGTTCGACTTCGGCGAGACCAAGGACCCGGCCGAAACCGGCGAGATCGTCGACCTCTCCACGCAGGAGCCGCTGGGGCCCTGCCCCAAGTGCGGCCACCAGGTCTTCGAGTGGGGCAGCAACTACGTGTGCGAGCGCTCGGTGCCCACCGAGAAGCATCCCACGCCCACCTGCGACTTCCGCAGCGGCAAGATCATCCTGCAGCAGCCGGTGGAGCGCGAGCAGATGGCCAAGCTGCTGGCCACCGGCAAGACCGACTTGCTGGACAAGTTCATCTCGATGCGCACGCGCCGGCCCTTCAAGGCCTTCCTGGTGTGGGACGCGGAAGCGAGCAAGGTGAATTTCCAGTTCGAGGAGCGCAAGTCCAAGTTCCCGCCGCGCAAGGGCGCGGGCGCCGCGACGAAGACGACCGCCACCAGTCGCGCCAAGGCCAGGGAGCCGGCGAGCGAGGTCAAGGCGACGGCGAAAGCCGCAAAGGCAGTGGTGGCCAAGAAGGCGGCGCCGGCGAAGAAGGCGGCGCCCGCCAAGAAGGCCGCGGCGAGGAAACCCGCCGCCGGCCTGAAGCCGAGTCCCGAGCTCGCCGCCGTGGTGGGCAGCGAGCCGATCGCGCGCACCGAGGTGATCAAGCGGATCTGGGACTACATCAAGGAAAAGGGCCTGCAGGACAAGAAGGACAAGCGCTCGATCAATGCCGACGAGAAGCTGCGTGCGGTGTTCGGCAAGCCGCAGGTGACGATGTTCGAGCTGGCCGGCATCGTCGGCAAGCACCTGTCGTCCCAGTAAGGTCCCCTCACTTCGGCAACTTCGTCGCCAGCGTCGCCCAGTCGATCAGCACCTGCACCGTCTCCGGCGGCTGCATCTCGCGCGTGATCGGCACGGTGGCGCGGCCGATGTTGCCCATGGGGATGCGCCGCAGGAGGTGGCCCAGCGGCAGCAGCGCGATGCGCACGACCTGCCCCGCCACTTCCTTCCAGTCCTTCGCCTGCTGCGCGAGGGCGAGCATGCGGCGATGGCTGTCGAGGTGCATGCCGGCATCGTGCTGGCCGACGACGTGCGCGGCCATCAGCCAGGTCCACTGCGTTTCGAGTTGCCGTCCTTGCGAGGCCGTGTCCGCGTACCCGCGCACGAGGCGGGCGTAGACGATGCGCCGCTCGGGCAGGGAGAGGGTGTCCATAGCACAATTTGTAACATCGCGCCCTCGTCCGCGTCAACAAACGTGAAGCTGTTGGCGATGTACGGCCCCGCTTGTGGCCGTCGCGAGACAGCCCGCCGGCTTCGTTGCATGATCCGCCCGGCATCCACAACGACCGGAGACCCGCCATGAACCGCTCCCTGCTCGCTGCCGCCGTGCTCGCCTTCGCCGCCGCCGGCGCCCATGCCGCCTTCAAGCTGGAAAGCCCCGACATCAAGGCCAATGCGACGATGGACAGGAAGTTCGAGGCCAACGTCTTCGGGTGCAGCGGCGAGAACAAGTCGCCGGCGCTCCAGTGGAGCGGCGCCCCGAAGGACACCAAGAGCTATGCGGTCACGGTGTACGACCCCGACGCGCCGACCGGCTCGGGCTGGTGGCACTGGGTGCTGGTCAACGTCCCGGCCAACGTCACCGAACTGAAGCCCGATGCCGGCAACGGCAACGGTGCCAACGTACCGCAGGGCGCACGCCAGGTCCGCACCGACTACGGCACCAACGCCTGGGGCGGCGCCTGCCCGCCGCCCGGCGACAAGCCGCACCGCTACGTCTTCACCGTGCACGCGCTGAAGGTCGACAAGCTGGAGCTCCCGCCGGATGCCACCGCGGCACTGGCCGGCTTCATGATCAACGCCAACGCGATCGGCAAGGCGACTTTCACGGCGAAGTACGGGAGGGCGAAGGGGAAGTGAGCCGGCGCGGGAGAATGCGCGGGTGAACGACACATCGCGCCTTCCCCCCGAACTCGTCGATTCGATCGAGAAGCTGCGCCTGCGCAGCATCCTGGTCGGCACCGTGCTGCTGCTGGGCGTTCTCTGGCTGCACCTGCTGTCCGCCGTCTTCGCGGGCCTCGCGGGCTTCGTGCTCTACCGCCGCGTGCGCGCCTTCACGGGGCCGGCGCACGGCGCGTGGCAGACGCGCGCGGTGCGCTGGCTGATCGTCTTCGCCGTCGTCACCGCCGTGGGGCTGGCCTTGCTGGCCGCCACGGAGCTGCTGTTCAAGTCGGGCGGACTGGGCCGCCTGATGCAGTTGCTGGCCGACACGCTGGACCAGATCCGCGCCACGGCGCCGGGCTGGGTGGTCGACCGGCTGCCCGAATCGGCGGAGGCGGTGCGCGAGGCGATCACCCGCTGGCTGCGCGAGCATGCGGGCGAGATGCAGCGCTGGGGCGCCGAGGCGCTGAAGATCCTGGTCCACATCATCATCGGCCTGGCGATCGGGCTGATGGCCGCGTCGGCGCGCCACGCGACGCCCGCCGCACCGCGCCGGCCGCTGGTGCTGCTGGCGCAGGCGCGCATGCTGCAGCTGGCCGAGGCCTTCGGCGACGTGTTCTCGGCACAGCTGCGCATCTCCCTGATCAACGCGGTGCTGACGGGCATCTACCTGCTCGTCCTCCTGCCCGCCTTCGGCTACCGCGTCCCGCTGGGGCCGACGCTGGTGGGCTTCACCTTCTTCGCCAGCCTGGTGCCCATCGTGGGCAACCTGCTGTCCAACGCGGCGATCACGGTGGCGGCGCTGACGGTCTCCGTGTGGCTGGGCGTCGCCTCGCTGGTGTTCCTGGTGGTGATCCACAAGCTGGAGTACTTCCTGAACGCCCGCATCGTGGGCGGTCGCACCAATGTGCCGACCTACGCGATGCTGGCCGGCATGCTGGTGCTGGAATCGGCCTTCGGCATCGCCGGGCTCGTCGCGGCGCCGATCTACGTGGCGTGGCTGACGCGGGAGTTGCGCGAGGGCGGCTGGATCTAGCTGCGTCGGGATTGGGGATCAACCCGCCCCGCGCAAATGCCATGCCTTCGCCCGCGTGAACGCCTGGATGCCGTACTTCGACAAGGTCAGTCCCACGCCCGAATCGCCCACCCCGCTCCACGGCAGGCGCGGGCTCACGCGGTCGCAGCAGTTCCAGTAGACGGTGCCCGCGTGCACCCGCGACAGGATGCGGCGGGCGCGCTGCTCGTCCTTCGTGAACACGCCCGCGGTGAGGCCGTAGCGCGTGTCGTTCATCCAGTGCACGGCCTCTTCGTCGTCGCGCACCTTCATGATGCCGACCACCGGACCGAAGCTTTCCTCGCGCATGATCTCCATCGTGTGGTCCACGTGGACCAGCACGGTGGGATCGAACCAGTTGCCTTCGCCGATGCGGCGCTCGCCGCCGACCAGCAGCGACGCGCCCTTGGCGATCGCGTCGTCGACCTGCGCTTCCAGTACATCGAGCTGCGGCGCACGCGTGATCGCGCCGATGTAGGTGTCCTCGCGCAGCGGGTCGCCCATGCGGAAGCCCTTCACCGTGTCCACGAAACGATCGACGAAATCGTCGTGGACCTTCTCGTGCACGTAGATGCGTTCCACCGAGCAGCAGCTCTGGCCGGTGTTGTACATGGCGCCGTCGGCCAGCGATTCGGCGGCGGCCTGCACCTCGGCGTCCTCGCAGACGTAGGTCGGATCCTTGCCGCCCAGTTCCAGCTGCAGCTTCACGAAGCGCTTGCCCATGGTCTCGGCGATGCGCTTGCCGGTCGCATGCGAGCCGGTGAAGAACACGCCGTCGACCTCCTGCTCCAGCAGCGCGGCGCCGACTTCGCCCGTGCCCACCAACGCCATCATCACCTGCCGCGGCACGCCCGCTTCGTGCAGCAGGCGCGCGATTTCCAGGCCGGTGAGCGTGGCGTATTCCGAAGGTTTGTACAGCACCGCATTGCCCGTCAGCAGCGCCGGCAGGATCACGTTGCAGCCGACGAACCAGGGATAGTTCCAGGCCGAGATGTTGGCGATCACGCCCAGCGGCTCGTGGCGGATCTCCTCGCGCATGCCGCTGTCGTCGTGCATGGGCTCCGGCGCGGTCGCGGCCTCCACCTCCTGCAGGAAGAAATCGATGCGCGGCAGCAGTCCGTTGAGCTCGTTGCGCGCCATGCGGATCGGCTTGCCGGTCTCGCGTGTCAGCACCAGAGCGAGCTGTTCGAGGTCGCGCACCACGCCCTCGCGGAAGCGCGCGATGCAGGCCTTGCGCCCGGCCAGCGGCACGGCGGCCCATTCGGGCTGCGCCGCGCGCGCGATCTTCGCCTTGGCAGCGACCGACTCGGCGTCGTCGGCCGGCAGCTCGATGATCAGTTCGTCGGTGGCGGGATTGAGGATGGCGAGGGTGCTCATGTCTTGCGGACCGCGCGTGCGGCCTCCAGGAAATCGCGCAGCAGCGGCGTGTCGTCGATCACGCCCAGCTCCGGGCGATGGAACTCGGGATGCCATTGCACGCCGGCGATCCAGGATTCGCCGGTGTGGCGGATCGCCTCGACCACGCCGTCTTCCGGCGACACCGCCTCCACCACGAAGCCGGGCGCGAGGTCCTTGACGCCCTGGTGGTGCACGCTGTTGATCTTGTGGCGGCCGGCCGGCAGCAGTTGCGCGAGGCGCGTGTCCGGCAGGATGTCGACCTCGTGGAAGTTGAGGTCGTAGGCGACGGCGTCGCGATGCACCAGCGACCGCGGCTTCTGCGTGCGGATGTCCTGGTAGAGCGTGCCGCCATAAGCCACGTTGAGCAGCTGCACGCCGCGGCAGATGCCGAACACCGGCTTGCCGGCGGCGCTGAAGGCCTTCACCAGCTCGATCTCGTACTCGTCGCGCACGCGGTCGCCGTGCCATTCGGGGCGCAGCGGCTGCTCGCCATAGCTGCCCGGCCAGACGTCGGCGCCGCCGTGCATCACCAGGCCGTCGAGCCACTGCGCGTAGTCCTCCACGCGCACCTCGCCGCGGAAGGTCTGGCCGGCGAAGGACGGCACCATCACCGGCAGCGCGCCCTCGGACATCACCCAGTGCGCGGTGGACTGCTCGATCCACAGCAGGGTCTTGGACGGCGCGGCCTTGCGTTCGCCGTCGGGATGGAAGAAGCAGGCGGAGATGCCGATCCGGAGTCGATTCATGTCTTGCTTCGCATCGCTGGGGTTCCACCCCAGCCTACAGGTTGCGCGTGTTGCATCTACATCGCCGCCGTGAAGAGCCGCTCGAAATCCTGCGCCGTCACCGGCCGCGGATTGGTCTGGTGGCAGATGTCCTTCACCGCGATCTCCACCAGCCGCGGGATCTGCTCCTTCTTCACGCCGTGCGTGGACAGCGTGCCGGTGATGCCGACCTGCTGCTTGAGGTGGCCGAGCCAGCGCACGAAGCCGGGGCCGCCGCCGCCCACGCGGCAGACATGCGCCAGCTCCTCGAACTTGTCGGGCGCCGCCTCGATATTCCAGGCCAGCACCGTCTCGATCATCAGCGCGTTGGCCAGGCCATGGTGCAAGTCGCACACCGCACCCAGCGCATGCGCGCAGGAGTGCACCGCGCCCAGGTCCTTCTGGAAGGCAATCGCGCCCATCATGGAAGACATCATCATGTCGCTGCGCGCGGCGATGTTCTTCGGTTCGCGCACGGCGCGCACCAGCGAGCGCGCCGCGATGCGCGCGCCTTCCAGCGCGATGCCGTCGCACAGCGGGTGGTAGGCGGGCGACAGGTAGCTCTCGACGTTGTGCGTGAGCGCGTCCATGCCGGTCGCGGCCGTCACGTGCGCCGGCAGGTCGACCGTGAGCTCCGGATCGGCGAACACCTTCTTCGCCAGGATCTTCGGGCTGAACACCACGCGCTTGAGGTGCGTGGCGTCCTCGCTGATCACCGAAGAGCGGCCCACTTCCGAGCCGGTGCCGGACGTGGTGGGCAGCGCGACGAAGTACGGCAGGTCCTTTTCGATCTGCCGCACCCGCGGGTGGTCCCACGCGTACTCGATGATGTCGCCCTCGTGCGTGGCCGCCAGCCCCACCACCTTGGCGACGTCGAGCGCCGCGCCGCCGCCGAAGCCGATCACGCAGTCGGCGCCGTGCTCCCGGTAGGCCTGCGCGCCCGCCATCACCTGGCTGGCGACGGGATTGCCGGCCACGCCTGAATACACGGCGACGGCCAGCCCCTCGAGATGCGAGCGGAATTCCTGCAGCACCGGCAAGGCGGCCAGCGCCTTGTCCGTGACGACCAGCGGCCGCTTCAGGCCCTGCTCCTGCAGATGCTTGCGCACCTCCTTGCGCGCGCCGGGGCCGAACGCGATCGCCGTGGGAAAGGAAAAGCTCGACAGGCTCATGGTGCGCGGTCCAGGTGCAGTTGCATGTGGTTCTTTCCGAAGGAGCGGCCGTGCACGCGGATCGCATCGGGCTCGACGCCGAAGGAGCGGAAGCCGGCCTGTTCATAGAGATGCAGCGCCGCGGCATTGCCGTCGGTGACCGTCAGCACCAGCGACTCCAGGCCTTCGTGGCGCGCATGGGCGATCAGCGCGTCGAGCAGGGCGCGTGCCATGCCCTGTCCCGCGACTTCGGCGGCGACGTACATGCCGACCACCGTGGCCTTGTGCCGGTTCTTCGGCCGCGGCTCGCGCTCCAGCCCGATGAAGCCGTACAGCTCGCTCGCGCGGTAAGCGCCCCAGAAGGCATGCGAAGCGAGGCGCGCGGCCGCCGCCTCCACCGGCTGCGTCCGGTCTTCCTCGTAGCACGAGGTGAAGGCGTCCGGGTGCTCGCGCAGCGCGCGCAGCCGCAGCGACCGGTAGAGCGTGGCATCGGCGGGGGTCAGCCGGCGGACCTGCATCAGATGATCTCGAAGTAGCGGCGCAATTCCCAGTCGGTCACCGCATCCTGCCACTGCCGCCATTCCCATTCGCGGGTCGCGGCGAAATGCTCGACGAAGGTGTCGCCCAGCCAGTCGCGCGCGATCTCCGAGTCGCGGAAGATCCGCGTGGTCTCGATCAGCGAGCGCGGCGCCCGCGGCACGTCCTCGCCGCCCTGGTTGGTGCCGGTGATCGGCGGCGTGGTGAGCTTCAACCCCTTCTCGACGCCGTGCATGCCCGCCGCGATCACCGCGGCCATGGCGAGGTAGGGATTCACGTCGGAGCCGGGACAGCGCGTCTCCAGCCGCGTCGCCTTGGGAGAACCGGCCAGCACGCGGAAGCTGGCGGTGCGGTTGTCGATGCCCCAGGTCGGCTTCACCGGCGCCCAGAAGCCGTCGACGAGGCGCTTGTAGCTGTTGACGGTGGGCCACAGCATCGGCCCGAACTCCATCATGCAGGCGACCTGGCCGGCGAGATAGCTCTCGAACAGCGGGCTCATCCTGCGCGGCGAGCCCTCGTCGTGGAACAGGTTGGTCTTGCCGTCCGACAGGCTCTGGTGGATATGGCCGCTGCAGCCCGGATAGTGCTGGCTCCACTTGGCGATGAAGCTGGGCATGATGCCGAAGCGCTTGCCGATCTCGCGCGCACCGGTCTTGAACAGGATCGCGCGGTCGGCCTGCTCCAGCGCGCTGGAGAAACCGATGGCCGCCTCGTACACGCCGGGGCCGGTCTCGGTGTGCAGCCCCTCGATCGGCACGTTGAAGGCGAGCATCTCGTCCATCAGCGCGTTGAAGAACTCGCGGTGGTCGGCCATGCGCAGGATCGAGTAGCCGAACATGCCCGGCGTGATCGGCTCCGGCGGCGCGCCCTTCTTCTGCGCCCAGGTGTGCGGGGTCTCGCGGAAGTTGAACCACTCGAACTCCATGCCGGTCATCACCTGGAAGCCGAGCTTCTCCGCGCGCGCCAGCACGCGCTTGAGCGTCTGGCGCGGACACACCGGGAACGGCGAGCCATCGGCATTGATGAACTCGCCGAGGAAGAAAGGCACGTTGCCGTCCCAGGGGACATTGCGTGCCGTGTCGAGATCGACCCGGGCGAGCGCATCGGGATAGCCGTGCTGCCAGCCGGTGACGCTCGTGTTGTCGTAGGTGACGTCGTGGGCATCCCAGCCGAACACCACGTCGCAGAAGCCGAAGCCGCCGCCGGCGGCGCTGTCGAACTTGTCGATGTGCAGGAGCTTGCCGCGCAGGATGCCGTCGATGTCGCTCACGGCGACCTTCACCTTGGCGGCACCGCTCTTGCGCAGCTTCTCGAGGGCGGGATGGTTGCTGGCCACTTGCACTTGCTCCCTGCAGGACAGTCGTCCTTCATCTTGACAGCGTTCACGGCCGTCGTGGGGCAAGCGCAAGCGGATGCAAGCCGGCGGGTTCAGCCGGTACGGTCGTCCTGGGGTGGTGCGGTGTCCAGCTGCGGCGAACCGTCCTCGCCGTGGCTGCTCTCGATCTTCGTGCTCTCGCTCAACCGGGCCAGTTGCTTGCGCAGCATCTCGCGCTGCAAGTCCTTGCCCAGCTCCTTCGTGTAGTAGGCGATCTCGAATTCCGGCCTGCCCCCGTCGGGTTTCCTGTTGCTGTCGGGCATAGCGAAGCAGGATAGCAAGCAGGCGCTCACATTCTGTAGGAGAAAGACGCTTCGCTTGTGGGACGGGGATGACCCCGCGATGGCGCGCTCTCCGGCGCCGCGTGCAAAGGCGCGTTGTCCTCGTTGCGAAGCGCGCGCCGCAAGGCGTACGATGGCCCTCCCTTTGATCGCTGGAGGGTTTGCAGTGGCAACGCATCGCGACATCGCCTCGCGGCGCACCGTGGCCCTCGTCGGCCCGAGCGCCGCGGGCAAGACCAGCCTGGCCGAAGCCTTGCTGTGGAAGGCCGGGGCGGTGGGCGCGCCCGGCAGCGTCGAGAGGGGCAGCACCGTCTCCGACCACGATCCCCTCGAGAAAAAGGCGCTGCGCTCGCTCAACACGACGCTGCTGCACTTCACCCACGGCGAGATCACCACCCACCTCATCGACACACCCGGAGCGCCCGATTTCCTCGGGCAGTCGCTACCGGCGCTGGAGGCGGTGGAGACGGCGGCGATCGTCCTCAATGCGGCCACCGGCATCGAGCCGATGGCCGTTCGCATGATGGAGTGGGCAAAACAGCGTGAGCGCGACCGCATCGTCATCGTCAACAAGATCGACGCACAGGGCGTGAACCTCGAGGCGCTGGTGGGCCAGATCCAGGCCGCCTTCGGGCGCGAGTGCCTGCCGGTGAACCTTCCCTCGCAGAAGGGCGAGCGCGTGCTCGACTGCTTCTGGAAGCTCAAGGACGACGGCCCGCCGCCGGATTTCTCCTCCGTCGAGCAGGCGCACCGCGCGCTGGTGGAGCAGGTGGTGGAAGTCGACGCGGCGTTCGTGGAGCGCTACCTCAACGACGGCGACGTCGACCCGGCCGAACTGCACGCGCCGCTGGAGCAGGCGCTGCGCGAGGGGCACCTGGTGCCGATCTGCTTCGTGTCCTCGCGCACCGGCGCGGGCGTGCCGGAACTGCTGGACGTGATCGAGCGCCTGCTGCCCGACCCGACGGAGAGCAATCCGCCCGCCTTCCTCGAAGGCGAAGGCGGCGACGCGAAACCGGTCGAGGCCGTGGTCGACCCGGACAAGCACGTGCTGGCGCACGTCTTCAAGATCACGCAGGACCCTTACGTGGGCAAGATGGGCGTGATGCGCGTGCACCAGGGCACCATCACGCGCGACAGCCAGCTCTACGTGGGCGACGGCCGCCGCCCTTTCAAGGTGGGCCACCTCTTCATGCTGCAGGGGAAAGAGCTGGAGGAGGTGGCGAAGGCGGTGCCCGGCGACCTCTGCGCCATCGCGAAGGTGGAGGAACTGCACTACGACGCCGTGCTGCACGACGCGGCGGAAGACGCGCGCATGCACCTGAAGCCGCTTGAGTTCCCGGTGCCGGTGCACGGCCTGGCGATCGCGCCCAAGCGCCGCGGTGACGAACAGCGGCTGCACGACATCCTGCTGAAGCTGGTGAGCGAGGACCCCTGCCTGAAGGTGGATCACGTCGCCAGCACCAACGAAACCGTCGTCTACGGCCTCGGCGAGCTGCACCTGAAGACGCTGCTCGATCGCCTGACCGACGTGCACAACTGCCAGGTCGACACGCGGCCGCCGCGCATCGCCTACCGCGAGACGGTCACCGCCCATGCCGAAGGCCACCACCGCCACAAGAAGCAGACCGGCGGCGCCGGCCAGTTCGGCGAGGTGTTCCTGCGCATCGAGCCGTTGCCGCGCGGCAGCGGCTTCCAGTTCGTCGATGCCGTCAAGGGCGGCACGATCCCCGGCAACTTCATGCCCGCGGTGGAGAAGGGCGTGCGGCAGGCGATGGAGGAAGGCGTGGTGGCCGGCTATCCCGTCGTCGACCTCAAGTGCACCGTGTACGACGGCAAGCACCACGCGGTGGACAGCAAGGAGATCGCCTTCATCACCGCCGGCAAGAAGGCGCTGATCGCCGCGGTGCAGGCGGCGCGTCCCTGCCTGCTCGAGCCGATCGTGAACGTGGAGATCACGGCGCCGGAAAACAACATGGGCGACATCACCGGCGACCTCGCCTCGCGGCGCGGGCAGGTGAGCGGCACGCGGGGCGACACCACCGGCGCGCTCACGGTGCTGGCGCTGGCGCCGCTGTCGGAACTGGCGAGCTACCAGTCGCGGCTGAACTCGCTCACCGGCGGCCAGGGCCGCTACACGATCGCCTTCAGCCACTACGAAGCGGTGCCGCCGACCGTGCAGCAGCAGCTGGCGTCGAAGTACCAGTTGAAGGAGGAATGAAGTCACCCCCGCGCAGGCGGGGATGACGAAGTCTAGTCCTCGCGCCCGATCCGTCGTACCAGCCGGCCGTGTTCGCGCGGCTCGCGCTGTGCCGGCGGCGTGTGCGCCTGCGCGGGCACGACCTGCTGCTGCGGCACCACCGCGCGGGGTTGTTCGACCTGCCGGTGCGGGCGGGCGGCCGCTTCGCGCTCCGGCTGCGCTTGCTGCTGCTGCACTTGCTGCTGCCGCTCCCGCTGCTGGGCCCAGCGTTCACGATGCGTCCGCTCCTGCTGCACCTGCTGCTGTTGCTGCTGGATTTGTTGCTGCTGGATTTGTTGCTGCTGTTGTTGCTGTTGCTGCAGCAACTGCTGGCGGCGCATCTGCCAGGCTTCGCGCTGGCCGCGCTCCTGGTCGCGTTGCTGCGCTGCTTCGCGCTGCGCGGCACGCTCGTTCTGCTGCCGCACCGATTCCTGCTGGCGACGGAAGTCGCCGGCGCGGCGCTGCTCCTCCGCCTCGCGGATCTGCTGGCGCGCGGCCCGATCGGCATCGCGCTGCAGGCCGTCCTGTTCGCGCTGGGCGCGGAGTTGCTCCTGCACCGCCGGGGCGACGAGGCGACCGCCCCACTGGCGACCCGGCGCGACGGGCTGCACCTGCGCCTGCGCCGGCGGGGCGGCCTGCAGTCGCGGCATCAGGCGGTTCTCGCGTTCGCGGCGGAAATCCGGACGCTGCGGCGCGACCCCGGGCTGCACGTTGGCGATCATCCGCGGCTCCACCGCCTGCCAGTGCCGGTTCACCGCGCGGCCGCGGCGGAAATCGTCGTCGCGCATCGCCGTGATCGCGAAGGGCCGCTGGCGCCACACGTGGTCGCTGTAGTGCCGCGGATAGCGGTTCAGGTCGATGTTGAAGTTGGCGAAGTTCACGTAGCGCGGGGACGTGCGGTACCACGGCCACCAGGCCTCGCCGGGCGCGAGCGGATACCAGCCGACGCCGGGACCGCTGTTCAGGCTGAAGTGCGATGCGCCGCCGCCCACGAACACCACCAGCGCCGGCGAATACACCGGACGCGCGGCGAGGCGCCCTGGCACCCAGGCCCAGCGGTCGCCGATCATGGCCCAGCGGCCGTAATGGAAAGGCGCGAAGCCCCAGGGCGCATCGTCCACCCAGGTCCAGCCCCAGGGCGAGACCCAGGCCCAGTGGCCGTAGCGGTAGGGCGCCCAGTCCTGCACCGCGACCTGCGGATACCAGACCGCGCCGTAGTTCGGGTCCTGGCCCCACGTGCCGTACGGGTCCAGCTGCGAATAGCCGACCACGCCGCGCGGCACGTAGCGCGCCGCCATCGACTGGTCCTCGGCGCGATTGCGTTCCGCGGCCCAGGCGGCGAATTCGTCCTGCCGGAACGCGGGCACCTGGACCTGCGCGAGGCCGCGGCCGGAGAAGCCTGCCGTCTGGCCGGCCCCCAGGTTCACCGCCTGGCCGCCTTCGCCGAACACCGTGACCATGCCCCTGGCCACCGTCACGCGCGTGACGCCCGCCCGGTCGTCGACGTCGACGCGGAAATCGCCCGGCTGCGTCGCGCGCACCGCCACGTTGGGCGTGTCGATCTCGAAGTTCTCGCCCTGCGCGAGGTCGCGCACCCGTGCATTGACCGTGCCCTGCTGCAGGATGAACTGCGCGCTGCGGTCGTCCAGGTCGCTCACCCCGAGGTGGCTTTCCGCGTCGACATGCAGGGTGGCCGAGCCGAGCTGCAGCTCGGCGCGCGCGCCGCGGTCGGCCCAGACGCGGTCGCCGGTGGTGAGCGGCCGGTTGGGGGGCAGCTCCACCCACTCGTCTTCGCCGTCCGCGGCGAACACGATGCCGCCCTGGCGCGCGCTCACGAAGGCGGCGCGCCCGGGCGGGTCCGCTTCCGCCTGCGCGAAGGCGACGGAAGCGATCGGGAAGAAGAGCAGCGCGGCCAGCCAGGGCAGGCCGCGCCGGACGAGGGCGGAGGTACGGGTTTGCATGGCAGTGGTTCCGCGGGACTTCATGGTCCCTCAACGCGCGAGCGTGAACCCCTGCCGTAAACCCTGCGTAAATTGCGCAACCCGCCGCGCGGCGGGATCCCCGTACGTGATTTCTTCACGCGGCGCCGGGCCGGGCGCCGTAAAGACTACGCGCGGAAGATGGCTTCCAGGTCGGCCTCGCCGTTGCTCTGATCGAGCTGCAGGCTGCCCTCGATATGGTCGAGGTGGTCGAGCATCAGCTTCTCGGCGCGCGCGCGATCCCGCTTGGCCACGGCGTCGATGATCATCTGGTGCTCGTCGTCGCGGCAGCTCTGCGCCGTGGGCGCGTCGTAGAGGAAGATGGTCAGGCAGGTGAGCATGCACAGCTCGCGCATGCTGCGCAGGTAGGCGGAGTTGCCCGCCATTTCCGCCACCAGCGTGTGGAATTCGCCGGAGAGGCGGATCACCGCGCGCTTGTCGCCGCGGCGGCGCGCATCGGCTTCCAGCTCGATGTGCGAGCGCAGGCGGGCGATCTTCTCCGGCGCCAGGGTGTCGATGAGGCGGCGCAGCACCGCCGGCTCGATCAGGCGGCGGGCCTCGAAGACGTCGCGCGCCTGCTCGGTGGTGGGCTTGGCGACGTAGGCGCCGCGCTGCGGGAACAGCTCCACGATCTGCTCGTGCGCCAGGCGCGCCAGCACCTCGCGGATGCGTGCGCGGCTCACGCCGAAGATGTCGGCCATCTTCTCCTCGCCCAGCTTGGTGCCGGGATGCAGGCGGTGCTCGAGGATGGCGACGTAGATGCGCTCGTAGACCTCGTCGACGGTCTTCTCGCGCTCGGCGCGGACGGGTGGCGTCTTGCGCGCGCTGGCAGCGGGCATGGTTGCGGTCTTGCCGGAATGGGGGTGGGAGTGGCCGGCGGCGATTCTATCGGCGGCCCTCGCCCCTCGCAGGTTCAGGTCCATTGGAACAACTCCCCCCAGACGGTAATCGCGGCCGGCGAGCGGCCGGCGGCGCGCGCCAGGCCCCACACGGTGGTGCTCACGGTGTCCAGCAGCGGGATGCCGTGCGCGCGTTGGATGTCGCCCGCGAGCTGCGCGGCGTTCAGGTTGGTGCAGAAGGTGGTGATCGCCTGCGGCTTCGCCTTCGCGACGTCGTCCATCAGCTCGCGCAGGGTGTGCGGCGTGACGCCGGCGAAGTCGTGGTTGACGCGGATGCCCAGGTGGCGCTCGGCCACCACCTCGATGCCGATCGCCCGGTAGTTGGCGACGATGCGCTCCTGCACGTCGGGGGTGTAGGGCGACACCAGCGCCAGCCTCTTCACCTGCTTGATGGCGAGCAGCTCGTTGAGCGCCAGCACCGCGGTGGTGGCCGGGATGCCGGTGCGCTCGCGGATGCGCTCCACCAGCTGCCGGTCGCGGTCGAAGCCGAGCCAGCCGGAGGAGGTGCCGCTCCAGCCGATCGCATCCACCTTGGCGTCGGCCAGCAGTTCGGCCGCCGCCAGGATCTTGCTGTCGTCGAACTGGCCCAGGGCGGCCGCGTCCAGCGCGATCTCGGTCACCTTGAAGCGGGAGAAATGGGCGCTGGCGCCGGGCAGGCCGGCCACGATGGCGCTGGTCAGCGGTTCCAGCGCGGTGTTGGAAGAGGGGGTCAGCACCCCCAGGCGCAAGGGTCGGGTCAAGGGAAGTTTCTCCATGGGCCGGGCGTCCGGTGCCCTGCAGTATGGGCGATGGGCGCCAGCGGATTCCACCTATTTCGGTCGAAATTGTCGACATTGGTGTAAACACCGAAGCCGCGCCCGGGTCCCGTCAACCATAGTTCGCCGGTCGAGAGGTCGCCCGAAAGTACGCCTTCGGATGGCCCGGAAGTTGCAGTCGTCCTCCTGGAAACCATGACCCACCTGAACTTCGCCCCAGGCCGCAGCCTGGAATCATTGTCGACAATGTTGTCTGCACTTCAACGGCGCACGCGCCGCACTGATGTGGTGCGGAAAGGGCCGGCGCATGGCTGACCCGACCCTGGACCTGGTGATCCGAAACGCCCGCGTGGCGACCGCCAGCGACACCTTCGCCGCCGACATCGGCATCCGCGCCGGCCGCATCGCGCTCCTGGGCGAGGCGCTGCCCGCCGGCAAGCGCGAGATCGACGCCGCCGGCCGCACCGTCACCCCCGGCGGCGTGGACGCCCACTGCCACCTGGACCAGCCGATGGAAGGCCCGGCGAAGATGGCCGACGACTTCCTGACCGGCACCCGCTCGGCGGCCTGCGGCGGCACCACCACCATCATTCCCTTCGCGGCGCAGATGAAGGGCCAGTCGCTGGAAGCCGCGGTGGTCGACTACCACGGCCGCGCCGAAGGCAAGGCCTGCATCGACTACGCCTTCCACCTGATCGTGAGCGATCCCACGCCGCAGGTGCTGACGAAGGAACTGCCCGCGCTGATCGCCCAGGGCTACACCTCGTTCAAGGTCTACATGACCTACGACGACCTGAAGCTGGACGACGCGCAGATCCTCGACGTGCTCGATATCGCCCGCCAGCACGGCGCGCTGGCGATGATCCACGCCGAGAACGCCGACTGCATCGAGTGGCTCACCAAGCGGCTGGAGGCCGCCGGCCGCACCGCGCCGCGCTGGCACGCGCATGCGCGCCCGATGCTGGTGGAGCGCGAGGCCATGCACCGCGCGATCGCGCTGTCGGAACTGGTCGACGTGCCGATCCTGATCGTGCACGTGTCCGGCCGCGAGGCGATCGAACAGATCCGCTGGGCGCGCGGCCACGGCCTGTCGATCTTCGCCGAGACCTGCCCGCAATACCTGTTCCTCACCGCCGAAGACCTCGGCATCGACGACAGCTACCAGGGCGCGCGCTGCGTCTGCAGCCCGCCGCCGCGCGACAAGGCCAACCAGGAAATCATCTGGGACGGCCTCGGCGATGGCCTCTTCACCGTGTTCTCTTCCGATCACGCGCCCTTCCGCTTCGACGATCCGCAGGGCAAGAAGATCGGCGGCCAGGAAGTGCCCTTCCGCCACATTCCCAACGGCATCCCGGGCCTCGAGACGCGCCTGCCGCTGCTGTATTCCGAAGGCGTGCTGGGCGGCCGCATCACGCTGCAGAAGTTCGTCGAGCTCACGTCCACCAATCCCGCCAAGGCCTATGGCCTGCACCCGCGCAAGGGCACGATCGCCGTCGGCAGCGACGCCGACCTGGTGCTGTGGGACGAGCGGGACGTGACCGTGGACAACGCGAAGCTGCACCACGCCGTCGACTACACGCCCTACGCGGGCATGCAGCTGAAGGCCTGGCCCGGCCTCACGCTCTCGCGCGGCGAAGTGGTGTGGGACGGCAAGGACTTCACCGGCCAGGCCGGCCGCGGCAAGTTCCTGCCTTGCGGCACGCCCTCGTTGCTGCCCAGGCGCGCCTGAGGAGACCACCATGCGCGTGCTGCTGATCAACCCCAACATCACCGACAGCGTGTCGGACCTGATCCGCGCCGAGGCGAAGCGCAGTGCCTCGCCCGGCACCGAGATCGAAGTGCTCACGGCGCCCTTCGGCGTGGCCTACATCGAGACGCGCTTCGAGGCGCTGGTCGGGGCCTACGCCACCGCGCAGGTCGCCGCCGAACACTGCCACCAGGCCGATGCGGTCGTCGTCGCCGCTTTCGGCGATCCGGGCCTCACCGGCCTGCGCGAGCTGCTGCCCGTGCCGGTGACCGGCATGACCGAGGCGGCGCTCGCCAGCGCCCACCTGCTCGGGCACCGCTTCTCCATCATCGCGATCTCGCAGCGCATCCAGGCCTGGTACCGCGAGGTCGTCGAGAGCTACGGCTTCGGCGACCGCCTGGCCAGCATCCGCGCGCTCGATCGCCCGCTCAGCAGCATCGGCGGCGTGCAGGAAGAACACGCACAGGCGTTGAAGGACCTGGCCGAGCGCGCCGTCGCCGAAGACGGCGCCGAGGTGCTGATCCTCGCCGGCGCGCCGCTCGCGGGCCTCGCCCGTTCGCTGCAGGGCCAGCTGCCGGTGCCGGTGGTCGACGGCGTCTCCAGCGCCGTGCGCCACGCCGAGACCCTCGCCGCGCTGAAGCCCGGCCGCGCGCGGCGCGGCAGCTTCGCCCTGCCGCCCGCCAAGCCGCACCGGGGGCTGCCCGATGCGATCGCGCGGCTGCTCGATTCTCCCCGTGCCTGACCCTCCACCACACACACAACAGGAGCATCACCGTGATCCAACCCTCCATCGCCGGCCGGCCGGCCCCGCTGCCATGAAGACGCTGCTGCCGCCCGGACGCACCAGCCGCGCCATCGCCGGCTTCACCGACACCGCCGCCCTCGCCTGCGGCTGGTGGCTGATCGCCCTCAGCATCGTCACCTGCATCGAGATGCTGGGCCGCAAGGTCTTCGGCTTCAGCCTGCAGGGCGTCGACGAGGTCGGTTCCTACACCTACGCCATCGTCGGCAGCATCGGCTTCGCCCACACGCTGGTGACGCGCAGCCACACCCGCGTCGACTTTCTGATCTCGCGCTTCTCGCCCAGGGTGCGCGCGGTCCTGAACCTGGCGGCGATGGTCACGCTCACCGCGCTGGCCGTGCTGTGCCTCTGGCGCGCCGCCCACACGCTGCTGGAAAGCATCGACCTGAAGGCCACCGCGTCCACGCCGCTGGCCACCCCGATGTGGGTGCCGCAAAGCATCTGGCTGGCGGGCTACGTCCTCTTCGCCGTGGTGGCGACCTGGGCCGCGATCCATGCGCTGCGCGTCTTCCTGCGCGGCGACATCGAGGCGCTCAACGACCAGTTCGGCCCGCAGACGCTGGATGAAGAAATCGAAGCCGAAACCGAGCTGCACATGAACCAGGACGCTCCCGCCACCCCCGCGGCATCCGCGGCGGCCGCGCCCTTGATGGACCTGCACACCGAAGGAGCGAAGGCATGATCAGCCCCGTCGAAATCGGCATCGGCCTGGCGCTGATGCTCGGCCTGATGTTCCTGGGCCTGCACGTGGCCACCACCATGCTGGTGGTGGGCCTGCTGGGCGCCATGATCCACTTCGGCATGCCCGCCTTCAACGCCCTGGGCGAACAGCTCTGGGCCGCCGGCGAGGACTACCTGCTGCTGTCGATCCCGCTGTACATCCTGCTCGGCGAGATCCTGATGCGCGGCGGCGCCACCGACAAGATGTACCAGTCGCTCGCCGACTGGTTGAAGCGCCTGCCGGGCGGCCTGCTGCACACCAACATCGGCGCCTCCGCCCTGTTCTCCGCGGTGTCGGGGTCCTCGGTCGCGACCGCGGCCACGATCTCCACCGTCGCCCTGCCGGCCTTCAAGAACCGCGGCTACGACCAGCGCATGGTGCTCGGCTCCATCGCCGCCGGCGCCAGCCTCGGCAACCTGATCCCGCCGGGGGTGGCCTTCATCATCTACGGCTCGATGACCAACACCTCGGCCTCGCGGCTGTACATGGCGGGCGTGGTGCCGGGCGTGATCATGACGATCCTGTTCCTGATCACCATCCTCGCGGTGTGCGTGTGGCGGCCCGGCATGGCCGGCAAGGCCGAGAGCTCGGTGAGCTGGGGCCAGCGCCTGCGCCACTCGGTGCACCTGATGGGCCCGCTGCTGGTGTTCGGCGTCGTCATGGGCGGCATCTACACCGGCTGGGCGACCGTCACGGAAAGCGCCGCGCTGGGCGTGATCTGCTGCCTGCCGATCGCCTGGGCCTACGGCAAGCTGAACGTGAAGATGCTGCACGAGTGCTTCCGCTCGACGCTGCGCCTCACGGCCATGACGGCGCTGATCCTGGTCGCTGCGCTGTACCTGAACTTCGTGCTGTCGATGCTGGGCGTGCCGCAGTCGCTGGCCAGCCTGATCAAGTCGCTGGACGTCTCGCCGCTGATGCTGCTGTGGGTGCTCGCGGTGATGTACGTGGTGCTGGGCGTCGCGTTGGAAACGATGCCGATGATGGTCGGCACGCTGCCGGTGGTCTTCCCCATCATCCAGGCCGCCGGCATCGACCCCGTGTTCTTCGGCGTGTTCATGGTGCTGATGTGCGAGCTGTCGCTGCTCAGCCCGCCGATCGGCATGACGCTCTACGTGATCCAGGGCGTGCGCGGCGAAGGGACCATCAACGAGGTGTTCCAGGGCACGCTGCCCTTCCTCGTCGCGATGATCGCCATGACCGCGATCCTGATCCACTTCCCCGCGATCGCCACCTACCTTCCCAACCTGATGTTCGGACGATGAAGACCATGAAGCCTCTCCACCTCCTCGCTGCCGCCGCGCTTGCGTTCGGCCTGACCACGGCCCACGCCCAGACCAAGCTGCGCGTCGCCGGCAACTTCGTCGCCGCGGGCCTGCTGCAGCAGCAGAAGGAGCAGCCCTTCTTCGACAACCTCGCCAAGACCAGCGGCCTGCCCCTCGAGATCGACTACAAGCCGATGGACGTGGTCGGCGTGAAGGACGTCGACGCGCTGCGCGTGATCAAGTCGGGCCTGTTCGACGTGGTGGCACTGCGCCTCGCGCAGGCCTCGCGCGACGATCCCACGCTGCTGGGCCCGGACATCGTGGGCCTCTCCACCGACTACGACACCGCCCGCAAGGTGTGGGACGCCTGGAAGGGCCCGCTGGATGCGCGCCTGCAGGAACGCCATGGCGCCAAGCTGCTGGCCACCTATCCCTTCGGGCCGCAGATCCTGTTCTGCAAGAACGCCTTCACCAGCCTGGCCGACATGAAGGGCCGGAAAGTGCGCGTGAGCGACCAGGTGCTCGCCAAGTTCATGGAGAAGATCGGCGCCATCCCGGTGACGATCACCTTCGGCGAGACGCAGCAGGCGCTGGAGCGCGGGGTGACCGACTGCGCCATCACGGGCCCCAGTTCCGCCAACAGCGCGGGCTGGCCGGAAGTCACCACGCACGTGATGCCCCTGGGCTTCCAGGTGCACCAGGTGGCCTTCGCGATCAACCTGGCCAAGTGGAAATCGCTGCCGGCCGACCAGCAGACGAAGCTCGCGGCCGCCTTCCAGAAGTTCGAGGCGGATGCCTGGGCCTATTCGCGCGAGCTGTGGGAGGACGCCTCCCGCTGCAACGTCGGCAAGGACTGCCGCATCGGCAAGAAATTCAAGATGAAGGAAGTGTCGCCCACGGCTGCCGACCGCCAGCTGGTCGCCGACGCCGTGCGCACCGTGTCCTATCCCCTGTGGGCCGAGTCCTGCGACAAGGTCTACGACAAGTGCTCCGCCGCCTGGAAGCAGGCCATCGGCCCGATGGTCGGCCTGAAGTGATCTCGTTTCTCCAACCGAAAGGAAATCCCGCCATGAAGATCGTGAAACTGGCCCTGGCCGCCGCGCTGGCGCTGGGTGTCGCCGCCGCGCAGGCGCAGAACGTCAAGCTGCGCGCCGCCGGCAACCTGGTGGCCACCGGCCTGATCCAGCAGACCAAGGAGCAGCCTTTCTTCGAGAACTTCGCGAAGAACACCGGCGTGCCCATCGACGTCGACTACAAGCCGATGGACGTGCTGGGCGTGAAGGACGCCGACGGCCTGCGCGTGCTGAAGTCGGGTCTCTTCGACATCGTCACGCTGCGCCTGGCGCAGGTGTCGCGCGACGAGCCCTTCTTCCTCGGCCCCGACATCGTCGGCCTGTCGACCGACTACGCGACGGCCCGCAAGGTGGTGGACGCCTACCGCGAAGCCTTCGACAAGCGCCTGCAGGAACGCTACAACGGCAAGCTGCTGGGCATCTACGCCTTCGGTCCGCAGGTGCTGTTCTGCAAGACGGCGATCACCGGCCTGGCCGACCTCAAGGGCAAGAAGGTCCGCGTGTACGACGCCTCGCTGGCCAAGTTCATCGAGAAGATCGGCGGCATCCCGGTGACGATCTCCTTCGGCGAAACGCAGCAGGCGCTGGAGCGCGGCGTGACGGACTGCGCGATCACCGGCCCGAGCTCCGCCAACAGCGCCGGCTGGCCCGAGGTCACCACGCACTTCATGCCGATCGGCTTCCAGATCGCGCTGAACGCCTATGCGATGAACCTGGACAAGTGGAAGGCGCTGCCGGCCGACCAGAAGGCCAAGCTGACCGCCGCCTTCCAGAAGTTCG
Organism: Ramlibacter sp.; assembly: GCF_036383835.1. Classification (GTDB taxonomy): domain Bacteria; phylum Pseudomonadota; class Gammaproteobacteria; order Burkholderiales; family Burkholderiaceae_C; genus Ramlibacter. Next base: position 29,207 of record NZ_DASVNN010000020.1, on the reverse strand, counting down.
AGGGCGAGGTGTGGGACTACTCCAAGGACATCTTCGACGACGCCGTGCGCTGCAACGTGGGCAAGGACCCCTGCAAGACGGTCAAGAAGTACAAGATGACCGAGGTGGCGGTGAAGCCGGCCGACCTGAAGCTGATCCACGACGCCCTGAACACCGTGTCGCTGCCGACCTGGACGGAAGTCTGCGACAAGTCCTACGACAAGTGCTCCGCGACCTGGAAGCAGGTGGTGGGCCCGGTCGTCGGCATCAAGTAAGAAGCGATGGACTGGCAGCTCTCCGCCACCGAACTGCAGCGCCGCTACCGCGACGGCAGCCTGACGCCGCTCGCGGTGGCGCGGGCCTGCCTCGCGCGGCTGGAAGCGGTGAACCCGCGCATCAATGCGTTCGTGGCGCGGCGCGACCCGGACTTCCTGCACGAGGCGGCGGCTTCCACCGACCGCCACATGCAGGGCCGGCCGCTGTCGCCGCTGGACGGCATTCCGCTGTCGGTGAAGGACAGCCTCTACACCGCGGACCTGCCGACCACCTGGGGCTGCCCCGCGCTGCGCGCGCACGCCACCGGACAGGACGAACTGTCGGTGGCGCGGGCGCGGACCGCCGGTGCATTGATCATCGGCAAGACCAACGTGCCGGAGTTCGCGCTGGAGGGCTACACCGGCAACCCGGTCTTCGGCGTCACGCGCAATCCGTGGAACCTCGCGCTCACGCCCGGCGGCTCCAGCGGCGGCGCGGTCGCTTCGGTGGCGGCCGGCATCACGCCGCTCGCGATCGGGCAGGACGGCGGCGGCTCGATCCGCCGGCCGGCCTCTCACACCGGGCTGGTGGGCCTGAAGCCCTCGCTGTCGACGGTGCCGCGCGAGCACGTGCTGCCCAGCCTGCTGCTGGATTTCGAGGTGATCGGGCCGCTGGCCCGCACCGTGGCCGACGCGCGCCTGCTGTTCAACGTGATGCGCGGGCCGGCGAACGTGGATCGCTCCTCGCTGGCGGCGGAACAGGCGCGCACGCAGGTGCGTCCCGCCACGTCGCTGCGCATCCTCTACGTCGAACGGTTCGGCGCCGCGCCGCTCGATCCGCAGATCGCGGCCAGCGTGCAGCAGGCGGTGCAGAGACTGGAAGCGCTCGGCCACCGGGTGCAGCAAGGCCCGCTGCCGCTGGACCTGGACTTCTACGCCGAAGCCTGGCCGCAGATCGGCCAGGCCGGACTCGCGCAGCTGTTCGACCGCCAACCGGACTGGGCCGCCCAGGCCTCGCCCAAATATCTCGACATGGCGGACAAGGGCAAGCAGCTCCCCGCCGCGCGCCTGTGGCAGGTCCTCGAACAGGTGAAGAAGCTGCGGCGCGACAGCGTGAACCTGTTCCATGACATCGACGTGATCGTGCTGCCTTCGGCCGCGGCGCTGCCGTGGAAGGCCGAGGACGCCTATCCGGCGCGCATCGACGGCCAGGAAGTCGGCCCGCGCGGCCACGCCGTGTACACCGGCTGGGTGAACGCCGCGGGCCTGCCCGGTCTGGCCGTTCCCTGCGAACCCTCTCGTGAAGGATTGCCCATCGGCATGCAGCTGGTGGGACGCTACGGCAGCGACGACACGCTGCTGGATCTCGGCGCCGCCTACGAGGCGGCGCATCCCTGGGCCCAGCGCTGGCCCACCCTCTGACACCATCCATCCTAGGAGACATCCCATGCAAAGACGCCTTCTGCTGCAGGCGGGGGCGGCCGCCGCCTGCGCTGCCACCCCCCTCGCACGTGCCCAGGCCTGGCCCAGCGGCCCGATCCGCATCGTCGTCGGCTTCCCGCCCGGCGGCGGCGCCGACGCGCTCGCCCGCGTCGTCGGCGAGAAGCTGCAGACCGTGTGGAAGCAGCCGGTCGTGATCGACAACAAGCCCGGCGCGTCCGGCACGCTGGCGGCGGAATACGTGGCGCAGCAGGCGAGCGACGGCACGACGCTGCTTCTCACCACCATCAACAGCCATGCGCTGGCGCCGGCGGTGCTGCCCAAGCTGCGCTACCACCCCGAGCGCGACTTCGTGCCGGTGGCGCTGCTGGGCCTCACGCCCAACCTGCTGATCGCGGGTGCGCAGCAGCCGGCCAAGACGGTGAAGGACGTCGTGGCGCTGTGCAAGGCGCAACCCGGCAAGGTCACCTTCGGCTCCGCCGGCCCCGGCACCGCGCAGCACTTCGCGCTGGAACTGTTCAAGCTGCGCGCCAAGGTCGACGCGCTGCACGTGCCGTACAAGGGCAGCGGCCCGCTGCTCACCGACCTGATCGGCGGCCAGATCCAGTACAGCTTCGAGACCATGGCGGCGGCCACGCCCCACGTGAAGTCCGGCCGCGCGATCGCGATCGCGCAGACCCGCGGCAAGCGCGTGAAGGCCTACCCCGACGTGCCCACCATGCAGGAACAGGGCTTCGCCGGCTTCGAGACCTTCAACTGGTACGGCCTCTCCGGTCCCGGCAAGCTGCCCGCGACGATCGCCAGGAAGATGAATGCGGACATCCAGGCGGTGCTGGCGCTGCCCGAAGTCCGTGAAAAGTTCGATACCTTCGGCGTGGAGGACGGCGGCGGCTCGCCCGAGCGCTTCGCCGAACTGGTGCGCACCGAGATCGTGAAGTGGGCCAAGGTGGCCAAGGAAGCCAACGTCCGCGTCGACGGCTGACGCGACCCTGACGCTGCGGCGCTTGCTGCGCCGCAGCGAATCCATCCCTTTCAGGCAAAACGGTTTCGACTTGGCATGCTAACGATAGCAGCGTACGCTGCTGGCCCACGGTTGTACCGAACACGAACAAGGAGACGAACGTGAGCAAGATCCTGATCCTGGGGGCCTCCTATGGCTCCCTCCTGGCTTCCAAGCTGCTGTTCGCGGGCCACGAGGTGAAGCTCGTGTGCCTGCCGGCCGAAGCCGACCTGATCAACAGCGAGGGCTTCCGCGTGCGCATGCCCGTGCGCGGCCGCGCCGAGCAGGTCGTGATCGATTCGCGCCAGCTGCGCGGCAAGGTGTCCGCCGCCGGCACGAACGACGTGAACCCCGCCGACTACGACCTGGTCGGCCTCGCGATGCAGGAGCCGCAGTACCGCTCGCCGGGCGTGCGCGAACTGCTCTCCGCCGTCGCGAAATCCAGGGTGCCGTGCATGTCGATCATGAACATGCCGCCCCTGCCCTACCTCAAGCGCATCCCCGGCCTCGACACCGATGCGCTCAAGCCCGCCTTCACCGACGCCAGCGTGTGGGACGCCTTCGACCACCGCCTGGTGACGCTGTGCAGCCCCGATCCGCAGGCGGTGCGTCCGCCCGACGAGAATGTCAACGTGTTGCAGGTCACGCTGCCCACCAACTTCAAGGTGGCGAGCTTCGACAACGCCAAGCACAACGACCTGCTGCGCCAGCTGGAGCGCGACGTGGACAACGTGCGCTTCCCGGCGCCGGAAGGCCCGATCGAACTCCCGGTGAAGCTGCGCTACTCGGAATCGATCTTCGTGCCGCTGGCCAAGTGGTCCATGCTGCTGGCGGGCAACTACCGCTGCATCACGCCCGACGGCACGCGCACCGCGCAGGAAGCCGTGCACACCGACATCGCCGAATCCAAGTCGGTCTACAACTTCGTCTACGACGTCTGCCTGCGCCTGGGCGCGCGCGACGAGGACCTGGTGCCCTTCGAGAAGTACGCCGCCGCGGCGCAGAGCCTCACGCGTCCGGCGTCCGCCGCCCGCGCGCTGCAGAACGGCGTGCCCAACATCGAGCGCGCCGACAAGCTGGTGCAGCTGATCGCGCGGCAGCTGGGCCTGCGCCATCCCGTGATCGACCGCATCGTGGACCTGGTGGACACGCGCCTGCACGCCAACCGGCAGAAGGCCGCGGCCAAGTAGGATCGCGTTCTTTCGTCACGAGGAGTCCCCATGTCCAGCCAAGAACTGGCGGCAGCGCTCGCGGGCGCGCACCGCCAGCGCCGCACGATCGCCGCCGCGCCTTTCGAGTCGCTGCTGAAGGAGGCCGAACAGGCCTACGCGGTGCAGGAAGAAGTGGCGCGCGCGATGGGCTGGTTCGACCGCCCGGTGCCGCAGCACTGGAAGTCGGGTGGACCCTCGCAGGCCGCCACGCTCACCCACGCCGGCCTGCCGCCGCGGCACGTGTGGGCGAGCCCCGCGGATGCGGGCGGCACGCATTTCAACTGGCGCCTGATCGAAGCCGAGGTCGCGCTGCGCCTCGGCCGCGACGTCACGCCGGCGGATGCGCAGGCCTTCAATCCGGCGGCCGCGCACCAGTGGCTGGACGGCATGGCGGTGTCAATCGAGATCGTCGACTCGCGCTGGGAAAACCGCGCCGCGAGCGCACTGCTGAAGCTGGCCGACCTGCAGTCGCATGGCGCGCTGGTGCTGGGTGCGTGGAAGCCGTTCGCGCCGCGCGACTGGGCGAAGCAGACGTGCGTCGTGCAGATCGGCAACGCCGCGCCGCAACCCTTCCAGGGCACGCATTCGCTGGGCGATCCCGCCTGGCTGCTGCCGACCTGGCTGCGCCACGTCACGCGCCACGGCGCCACCGTGCCGCGCGGCACCGTGGTCACCACGGGCACGTGGTGCGGGATGCTGGAAGCGAAGCAGGGCGACAAGGTGAAGGCGGTGTTCGAGGGCATCGGGGAAGCGGAAGTCCAGCTCTGATCCCGTCATCCTTGGCTCTCTCTCCGTCATCCCCGCGAAGGCGGGGACCCAGGGCATTGAAGAAGCGGCGCACTGCGCCGCTTTTTCTTTGAACGCTCTGGATTCCCGCCTTCGCGGGAATGACGACGAAGGAGAATGCGGGCGTGACATCGCCCTCCCCGTCCCTCCGCTCCGCCTGGACGATGCTCCTGGTGCTGATCTCCGGCTTCGCCCTCAGCCAGGCCTTCCGCACCGCCGCCGGCATCATGGCGCCGCCGCTCGCGCAGGCCTTCGCGCTCACGCCGCAGCAGCTGGGCCTGTTCGCCGGCGCTTTCCACTTCGCCTTCGGCGGGTTGCAGCTGTTCATGGGCATGGGCATCGACCTCTACGGGCCGCGGCGCACGGTGCTGGCGGTGTTCCCGCTCACCATCGCCGGCGCATTGGTCACGGCCAGTTCGGACAGTTACGCCGGCCTGATCGCCGGCCAGGTGCTCACCGGCATCGGCTGCGCGCCGGCCTTCCTGGCCTGCACGGTGTTCATCGCGCGGCGCTTTCCCATCGAGAAGTATTCGGCGGTCAACGGCGCGGCGCTGGGCATCGGCTCGGTGGGCCTGCTGCTCACCGGCACGCCGCTCGCCTTCGTGATCGAGGCCTGGAGCTGGCGCGCGGGCTACGTCGCGCTCGCGGTGTGCGCGGCGCTGGCCTGGCTGGCGATCCTGCTGCTGGTGCGCGAGGAGGCGCCGGCCCGCGCGCACAAGCTCGACGTGTGGGGCGCGCTGCGCGGCTACGGCGAGCTGTTCCGGCTGCCGCACACGCTGGGCATCATCGGCCTGTCGCTCTTCACCTATGCGTCCTTCCTCTCGCTGCGCGGCCTGTGGCTCGGTCCGCTGCTGATCGACCGCTACGGCTTCAGCCTGGTGCAGACCGGCAACGTGGCGCTGGCGGTGTCGGTGCTGGGCATGCTGGGGCCGCCGCTGTTCGGCCGCCTCGATCCGGGCGACCGCACGCGGCGCCTGTGGATCACGGGCTTCACGCTGGCGTGCGCAGTGATCTTCGCCGCGATGGCCCTTCCGATCGGCGCGACGGTCGAAGTGGTGCTGGCGCTCGCGATCGGCATCGTCTCGGGCTACATGGTGATGCAGTACGCCGACGTGCGCGCCAGCTACCCCGCGCACCTGACCGGCCGTGCCATGGCCGTGTTCACCATGGCCATGTTCCTGGGCGTCGCGCTGATGCAGTGGCTTACCGGACTGGCCGCCAGCGCGGCGTCCGCGCTGCGCATCGAAACCTACACGGCCGTGTTCGGCGCGATCGCTGGCCTGCTCGTGCTGGGCACCGCCTGCTACCGCTTCCTGCCCGGTCCCCGTGCGGCCAGCGGGGCTGCGGCCGAGCCGTCACAATCGGCTCCATGAAAATCGCCAAAGACACCGTCGTCACGCTGCACTTCAAGGTCTCCGAGCCCACCGGCAAGCTGATCGAGCAGAGCAAGGACCCCATGGTCTATCTGCACGGCGGCTACGACAACACCCTGCCCGCGATCGAGCAAGCGCTGGACGGCCAGGAGCCCGGCGCCGAGATCACGCTGAACCTGCAGCCGGAAGAGGCCTTCGGCGTGCGCGACGAAGCGCTGGTGCGCGTGATCCCCAAGAGCGAATTCCCGCCCGGCGTGAAGGTGGGCGGCCAGCTCGAGGGCCGCACCGACGACGGCACCCCGCACGTCTTCCACGTCATGAAGATCAAGGGCCCCGAAGTCCACCTCGACGGCAACCATCCGCTGGCCGGCCGGGCGCTGCGCTTCGTGCTGAAGGTGGCCAACGTGCGCACGGCGACGGGCGAGGAGATCCAGCACCGGCACGTCCACGGCGACGGCGGCGTCCACCACTGAGTACCCCTTGTCATTGCGGGCTTGACCCGCAATCCATGGATCCCGGGTCAAGCCCGGGATGACAATGAAGCGATGAACTCCCCCGTCCTCGCCGTGCGTCCCCTCGGCTTTCCGTGGGAAACGGCCGATCCCTTCCTGTTCTGCGCCTATCACGACGATGCCTATCCGAAAGGCAACGGCGCGATGGGTCCGGCCGTGTCGCTGGCGGGCCGCGACATCGGTCAGGACTTCAGCCGCAAGGACGGCTGGAGCATGTACCACGGCGACAGCGTGCCGGGCTTTCCCGCCCACCCGCACCGCGGCTTCGAGACGGTGACCATCGTGCGCCAGGGCCTCATCGACCACGCCGACTCGCTGGGCGCCGTCGCGCGCTTCGGCGAGGGCGACGTGCAGTGGGTGACCGCCGGCCGCGGCATCGTGCACTCGGAGATGTTCCCGCTGCTCAAGACCGGCGAGGACAACCCGCTGGAGCTGTTCCAGGTCTGGCTGAACCTGCCGAAGCGCAGCAAGATGGCCGATCCGCACTTCACGATGTTCTGGAACGAGCAGGTGCCGCGCCGCGTGCTCGAGGACGCCGAAGGCCGCAAGACCGAAGTGGCGGTGATCGCCGGCACCTTCGGCGACACCGCATCGCTCGCGGCGCCGCCGGACTCCTGGGCCGCGCAAGAGGACGCCGATGTCGCGATCTGGACGCTGCGCATGGAACCGGGCGCGGGCTTCCAGCTGCCGCCGGCGAAGCTCGCGGGCACGCAACGCACGCTGTACCTGTTCAAGGGCGATGCCGCGGCGATCTCCGGCCAGCCGGTGCAGGGGCCGGCGGCGATCACGCTCGATGCCGGCGTGGAAGTCGCGATCGCGGCGGGCGACACCGTCTGCGAATTCCTGCTGCTGCAGGGACGCCCGATCGGCGAGCCGGTCGCGCAGTACGGCCCCTTCGTGATGAACACGCAGCAGGAAATCGCGCAGGCGATGCAGGACTACCGCCGCACGCAGTTCGGCGGCTGGTCGTTCGCGGATGCGGCGCCGGTGCACGGCGGAGAGCCGAAGCGCTTCGCGAAGTATCCGGATGGCCGCGAGGAAACGCCGGCGGCGTGACGGCGCCGCCACGCTAGGCATTTCGCTGATTGGCCCGCCGCCAGCCCGGCGGTAGAAAGTTCGCTCCCATAACAACCAACAGGGATGGAGAGATGAGGCGAACTTTCGTAGCGGCGCTGCTGCTGGGGGCCGTACCCACTTTCGTGATCGCGCAGGGCATCGCGGTGCCCGCCGCCAAACCGGCGCCGCAGGCCGCCAAGGCGCCGGCATGGCCGACCAAGCCGGTCAGGCTGCTGATCGGATTCCCGCCCGGCTCCGTGCAGGACGCCTCGGCACGGGCCATCGCCGAACCGCTCGCCAAGGTGCTCGGCCAGCCGGTGCTGGTGGAGAACAAGAGCGGCGCCTCGGGCACCATCGCGGCCGACCAGGTGGCCAAGTCCACCGACCAGCACACCTTCGGCGTGATGAACAACAGCCAGCTCACCATCGCCAAGATGCTGAACCCGGCCATCGCCTACGACCCCGAACGCGACCTCGCGCCGGTCGCCCTGATCGGCACCACGCCCATGGTGCTGGTGGTGAGCGCCGGCGCCCAGGGCAACACGCCCGCCGAGTGGCTCACCTGGCTGCGCGCGCAGGGCGCCAAGGCGAGCTACGGCTCGCCCGGCAACGGCACGCCGGGCCACCTCGGCATGGAGCTGATCAAGAGCCGCGGCAGCTTCGACGCGATGCACGTGCCCTACCAGGGCAACCCGCAGATCATCACGGCGATGCTGGGCGGCCAGCTGCACGCCGCGCTGCTGCCGCCGGGCCTGGCGATGCAGCAGGTCAAGGCCGGCAAGCTGAAGGCGATCGGCGTGACTTCGGAGCGCCGCAGCATCCTGGCCAACGACCTGCCGACGCTGCGCGAAGTGGGCGTGCTCGGCGCCGACGTGGAGCTGTGGACCGCACTGGCCGGCCCGGCCTCGCTGCCGCCGCACGTGCGCGAGAAGCTCGGCGCCGCCATCATCGAGGTGGTGAAGGGCGAGGAGACGCGCCAGCGCCTCGTCGGCGTCGGCTGGCAGCCCACGCCGTCCACCGCCGAGGGCCTGCGCATCCGCATGCGCAGCGACACCAAGACCTTCGGAGGCATCATCCTGATGCGCAACATCCGCTCCGAGAGCTGAGCTTCAGGCGCCCTGTCGGAATCGACGGGGCCGTTTTCCTCGAAGCCGGCCTACACGGCCGGGGCGGGTGGCTGGACAAGCTCCCGCCCATGATGAAGAAAACCCTCCTCGTGCTGCTGGGCTGTGCCTGCGTCCTGCCGGCCTTCGCCGCCACCGACCTGTTCGCGAAAACGGACGCCAACCACGACAAGCGCATCAGCGCCGCCGAACACGCGGCCGCCTCCCGCGCCATGTTCCAGGCCATGGACGCCAACAAGGACGGCAAGGTGACCGCCGACGAGATGACGGCGGCGCAGGGCAAGATCACCGGCAGCAAGCGCTCGCCCATGCGCTCGGAAGAAAAGATCCGGGCGATCGACAGCAACAAGGACGGGGTGCTGTCGGCGGAGGAACATGCCGCCGGCTCCGAAGCGATGTTCGCGATGATGGACCGGAACAAGGACGGCAAGCTCACGCGTGGGGAGTACAGCGCGGGGCACGCGAAGCTGCTGGCGAAGAAGTAGCACGCCGTCATCCCCGCGAACCCGTCATCCCCGCGGAGGCGGGGATCCAGGGCATCCAAAGAAAAAGCGGCCTGCGGGCCGCTTTCTCCAATGCTCTGGGTTCCCGCCTCCGCGGGAATGACGCTTGGCCTTACTTCGCCACCACGCGCACCATCTCCAGGCACTTGTTCGAGTAGCCCCACTCGTTGTCGTACCAGGCCACCAGCTTGACGAAGGTGGAGTCCAGCGCGATGCCGGCGTCGGCGTCGAAGATCGAGGTGCGGGCATCGCCGACGAAATCGGTCGCCACCACCTTGTCTTCCGTGTAGCCCAGCACGCCCTTGAGCGCGCCTTCGCTCTGCGCCTTCATCTCGGCGCAGATCTCGGCGTAGGTCGCCGGCTTGTTCAGTTCGACCGTCAGGTCCACCACCGACACGTCGGAGGTCGGCACGCGGAAGGACATGCCGGTCAGCTTCTTGTTCAGCTCGGGGATCACCACGCCCACCGCCTTGGCCGCGCCGGTGGAGGAGGGGATGATGTTCTCCAGGATGCCGCGGCCGCCGCGCCAGTCCTTGTTGGACGGGCCGTCCACGGTCTTCTGCGTCGCGGTGGCGGCGTGCACGGTGGTCATCAGGCCGCGCTTGATGCCCCACTTGTCGTTCATCACCTTGGCGATCGGCGCCAGGCAGTTCGTCGTGCAGGACGCGTTGGAGATGATCTTCTCGCCGGCGTACTTCTGGTGGTTCACGCCGAACACGAACATCGGCGTGTCGTCCTTGGACGGGGCCGACAGGATCACCTTCTTCGCGCCGGCCTGCAGGTGCTTCTCGCCGCCTTCCTTGGTCAGGAAGATGCCGGTGGACTCGATCACGACGTCGGCGCCGACTTCGTTCCACTTCAGCGCGGCCGGATCCTTCTCGGCGGTCAGGCGGATCTTCTTGCCGTTGACGATCAGCGTGTTGCCGTCGACGGCGACCGTGCCCTTGAAGCGGCCGTGCACGGAGTCGTACTGCAGCATGTAGGCCAGGTAGTCCGGCTCCAGCAGGTCGTTGATGCCGACGATCTCGATGTCGGAAAAGTTCTGCACCGCCGAGCGCAGCACGTTGCGGCCGATGCGGCCGAAGCCATTGATGCCTACCTTGATTGCCATTGCATGGACTCCTGAGATGAAACCTCGAACCCTTGTCATCCCGGCCTTGAGCCGGGATCCAGGCTGCGCTGGTTCAAGCGCCGTCTGGATTGCGGTTCAAGCCCGCAATGACAAGGCACATTACTCGGCGCGCTCGAGCACCGCGCGGACCGTGTCGGCCACGTTCTCCGCCGTGAAGCCGAAGTGCTTGAACAGCACATTAGCAGGTGCCGACTCGCCGAAAGTGTCGATGCCCACCACGGCAGCGCAACCGTATTTCCACCAGAAATCGGTCACGCCGGCTTCCACGGCGATGCGCGGCACGCCGTCCGGCAGCACGCTCTCCTTGTAGCCGCGGTCCTGGCGGTCGAAGGTGGTCGTGCTGGGCATGGAGACCACGCGCACGGCGACGCCTTCGGCGGCCAGTAGCTCGCGCGCCTTCAGCGCCAGCTGCACTTCGGAGCCGGTGGCGATGATCACCGCGGCGGCCTCTTCCTCGTCGGCCAGCACGTAGGCGCCGCGCTCGATGTCCGCCAGCTGCTGCTTGGGCGCGTAAGGCAGGTTCTGCCGCGACAGCAGCAGGGCCGTCGGCCGGTTCTTGTTCTGCAGCGCGACGCTCCAGGCCACCGCGGTCTCGGCGGTGTCGGCGGGGCGCCAGACGTCCAGCAGCGGGATCAGGCGCAGGCTGGCGGCATGCTCGATCGACTGGTGCGTCGGGCCGTCTTCGCCCAGGCCGATGGAGTCGTGCGTGAAGACGTGGATCACGCGGCGCTTCATCAGCGCGGCCATGCGGATCGCGTTGCGGCTGTAGTCGCTGAAGGTCAGGAAGGTGCCGCCGTAGGGGATGTAGCCCCCGTGCAGCGCCACGCCGTTCATGATGGCGGCCATGCCGAACTCGCGCACGCCGTAGTTGATGTGGCGGCCGATCCTGCCTTCCGTGCGCACGACGTCGCCGGACGGGTCGAAGCGCAGCGGCGGCGTGCTCCTGGTGTTGGTGAGGTTGGAGCCGGTCAGGTCGGCCGAGCCGCCCAGCATCTCGGGCAGCGCCGCGGTGAACGCTTCCAGCGCCATCTGCGAGGCCTTGCGCGAGGCGACGGTCTCGCCCTTGGCATGGATGGCGGCGATCGCATCGGCGGCCAGCTGCGCGAAGTTCGCCGGCAGCTCGCCCTTCATGCGGCGCGCCAGTTCGGCGGCCAGTTCCGGGTGCGCGGCGCGGTACGCGTCGAAGCGCTGCTGCCACTCGGACTCGAGTTCGTCGCCCTTGGCGCGCGCATCCCATTCCTCGTACACGCCCTGCGGCAGCTGGAAGGGCTCGTGCTCCCAGGCCAGCGCGCTGCGGGTGAGGGCGATTTCCTCGGCGCCCAGCGGCTCGCCGTGCGCCTTGGCGGTGTTGGCGCGGTTGGGCGAGCCCTTGCCGATGTGCGTCTTGCAGACGACCAGCGTCGGCTTCTCGGCGCTGCGGCGCGCATCGGCGATGGCGCGGTCGACCGCTTCGATGTCGTGGCCGTCGATCGGGCCGATCACGTTCCAGCCGTAGGCCTTGAAGCGGGCCGGCGTGTCGTCGATGAACCAGGGCGTGACCTGGCCGTCGATGGAGATGCCGTTGTCGTCGTACAGGGCCACCAGCTTGTTCAGCTTCCAGGCGCCGGCGATCGCGCAGGCCTCGTGGCTGATGCCTTCCATCAGGCAACCGTCGCCCAGGAACGCGTAGGTGTGGTGGTCGACGACGTCGTGGCCGTCGCGGTTGAATTCCGCGGCCAGCAGTTTCTCGGCGAGCGCCATGCCCACCGCGTTGGTGATGCCCTGGCCCAGCGGGCCGGTGGTGGTCTCGATGCCGGGCGTCACGTCCACTTCGGGGTGGCCGGGGGTCTTGCTGTGCAACTGGCGGAAGCCCTTGAGCTCGCCGACCGGCAGGTCGTAGCCGGTGAGGTGCAGCAGCGCGTACAGGAGCATCGAGGCGTGGCCGTTGGACAGCACGAAGCGGTCGCGGTCGAACCAGTGCGGATTCTTCGGGTTGTGCCGCAGGTGGCGATGCCACAGGGCCACGGCGATGTCCGCCATGCCCATGGGGGCGCCCGGGTGTCCCGAGTTCGCTTGTTGCACGGCGTCCATGGCGATCGCGCGGATCGCGTTCGCCATCAGGGAATCGTTGGCCATCGGGAGCAGCTCCGGGGGGAAGGTCAGGGGAAACCCGGCATTTTATCTTGTGGGCCCGGCGCGACTTTGTTGGCTGCCTGTGCGGGGCCCTTCGCATACATTCGAGGGCATGAAGGGCCTGCACCTCACCGCCGACCTGTACCGCTGCCGCTGCGCGCCGGATTGGCTCACGGATGCAGCCAAGCTCGGCGCGTGGTGCCTGGAAGCGGTGGACGCCGTGGGCCTGCGGGCCGTCAACCAGCTGTTCCACACCTTTCCGGCCACCGGCAAGGGACCGGGCGGCGTCACGGCGACCGTGCTGCTGGCCGAATCGCATGTCTGCCTGCACACCTGGCCCGAGGAAAAGTCGGTGACCTGCGACGTCTACGTCTGCAACTTCAGCGGCGAGCACTCGGCCAAGGCACGCGGCCTGATGGAGGCGCTGGTGCAGCGCTTCCAGCCGGAATGGACCGAACAACGCTCCCTGGATCGAGGCGAAGAATGAGCACCCCCCAAGCCATGATCCTGGCCGCCGGACGCGGCGAGCGCATGCGGCCGCTGACCGACAGCTGCCCCAAGCCGCTGCTGCGCGTGAAGGGCCGGCCCCTGATCGACTACCACCTGGAGGCGCTGGCGCACGGCGGCTTCCGCGATGCGGTGATCAACACCGCCTGGCTCGGCGAGCAGCTCGAGGACCACTATGGCCACGAGAGCGAACACGGCGTGCGCATCGCGTACTCGCACGAAGGCAAGGACTTCGGCGGCGCGCTGGAAACGGCCGGCGGCATCGCGCGAGCGCTGCCGCAGCTCGCCGATGCGTTCTGGATCGTGGCGGGCGACGTCTACATGCCCGGCTTCCTGTTCACCCGCGCCGCGTTCGACCGCTTCCTCGCGGGCGGCAAGCTGGCGCACCTGTGGCTGGTGCCGAATCCGCCGCACAACACGAAGGGCGACTTCGGCCTGTCGCCCGAGGGCCTGGCGCTGAACCAGGCGGACGTGCGCCACACCTATTCGACGACGGCCCTGTTCCGCAAGTCCTTCTTCGATGCGCTGCCGGCGGGCAATCCGCAGGGGCTGAAGGTCGCGCTCGCGCCGCTGCTGCGCCAGGCGATGGACCGCGGCCAGGTGAGCGCCGAGCTGTACACCGGGCCCTGGATCGACGTCGGCACGCCGGAGCGGCTGGCGTCGCTGAACGCCTGAACGGCTTCAAAACCCTGGATTCCCGCCTCCGCGGGAATGACGCCAGAATGTCCCCATGAACACCACCGTGCCCACCTCCGTCTACGCCCGGCGCCGCGCCCGCATGGCCGCCCAGCTGGGGGCCAACGGCATCGCCCTGATCCCCACGGCGCCGGAGCGGCCGCGCAACCGCGATTCCGATTTCCTCTTTCGCCACGACAGCTACTTCTACTACCTGACCGGCTTCACCGAGCCGAACGCCTTCCTGGTGGTGACGGGCGACGGCCAGAGCACGCTGTTCTGCCAGCCCAAGGACCTGGAGCGCGAGATCTGGGACGGCTACCGGCTCGGCCCGGAAGCGGCGGTCGGTGCGCTCGGCGTCAACGCCGCCTTCCCGATCGGCGAAGTCGACACGCAGATGCCGCGCCTGCTGGAGAACCGCGAGACCGTGTGGTTCCCCTTCGCGATCCATCCGGGCCTGGAGGAGCGCGTGGCGAGCTGGCTCAACCAGGTGCGGGCGCGCGTGCGCTACGGCGCCCTGTGCCCGGAACAGCAGCGCGACCTGTGTTCCGTCCTCGACGAGATGCGGCTGGTGAAGGACGCGCACGAGCAGGACATCATGCGCCGCGCCGCCGCGATCAGCGCCCGCGCCCACGTGCGGGCGATGCAGACCTGCGCGCGCATGCTGCGCGCCGGCCAGGACGTGCGCGAATTCCACCTCGACGCCGAGCTGATGCACGAGTTCCGCATGGGCGGTTCGCAGTACCCCGCGTACAGCTCGATCGTCGCCGCCGGGCCCAACGCCTGCGTTCTGCACTACCGCGCCGACGTGGCACCGGTGCACGCCGGCGAACTGGTGCTGATCGACGCCGGCTGCGAGCTCGATGGCTACGCCAGCGACATCACGCGCACCTTCCCCGCCGACGGCAGGTTCACCGGCCCGCAGCGGGCGCTGTACGACATCGTGCTCGCTTCGCAGGAAGCGGCGGCGGCCGCTACGAAGCCGGGCGCGCGCTTCACCGATCCGCACGAGGCGGCGGTGAAGGTGCTGGCGCAGGGCATGCTGGACGTGAAGCTGCTCGATGCCGGCAAGGTCGGCACGCTGGACGACGTGATCGAGAAGCGCGCCTACTTCCCCTTCTACATGCACCGCACCGGCCACTGGCTGGGCATGGACGTGCACGACTGCGGCAGCTACGTCGAGCCGGGGGAAGTCGGGACGGTGAGCGAACGCAAGGATCCGCTGTCGGGCGAGACCATCAAGAACCGCCCGAGCCGCATCCTGCAGCCGGGGATGGTGCTCACGATCGAGCCGGGGATCTACGTGCGCCCCGGCGAGGGCGTGCCGGAACACTTCCACCACATCGGCATCCGCATCGAGGACGACGCGATCGTCACGCCGCAAGGCTGCGAGCTGATCACGCGGGGGGTGCCGGTGAAGGCGGAGGAGATCGAGGCGTTGATGCGGGGGTGAGCGCCGCCACGATCGGCTCGCATTCGTAGGCTGGGGTGCAACCCCAGCGACGGCGCGAAGCGCTGGGGTTCCACCCCAGCCTACGAAGCCCGTCCTGCCTTGTCTCCCAGGGTAAACGCCTCCTCGAAGATCGAATACCCCGCCCAGTCGCTGTGCGCGAAGCGCAAGCGCCCCGACGGCGGCGGCGAGGGCATCTTCGACAGAGCCCCCGGCACCGGCACCGGCATCGCGTGCCCATACCGCGTCACTTCCACCCGCGTGAGATGCCGCTCGAGATCGCGGTGCGGCACCGACAACTCCTTCACCACGCGATCGCGCCAATCGGTCCACGGCTTCTGCAACACGTCGCCGCGCGCGGGCTCCCCCGGCGCGCAATACCAGGTCAACACCGTCGGCCCCGGCGCCGGATTCAGGTCCTGGTGCGTCGCATCCACGTAGCCCAGGCTGGTCTCGCTGCCGTACACCACGTTGTCCCAGGCCGGCGCCGCGCCCGGCGTCTTCCACAGCGGCTCGCGCAGGTGCAGGTTGGCCACCACCCAGGGCGCATGGCGGGTCATGCGCGCGAGCGCCGTCACGGCCGCCGGCGGGTTCTCGATCACCCGCGCGGCGACGAAGGCCGGCAGCGCCACGATGCACTGCTGCGCCTGCCAGCGCTCCACGCGCTGCGTGCGCACGTCCCAGGTGTCGACCTCGACGCCATGCCGCTGCTGCGCGATGCGCAGCACGAGCCGGCCGCCGCGGAAGCGCTCCTGCAGCGGCGCGGCAAGCGCGCGCGCCAGGAAGCCGTTGCCCTCCGGCCAGGTGAGCAGGGCGTCGCGCTCGCCGCCTTCGTCCGCATCGGGCGGATGGAAACCGTGGCGCGCAGCGAAGTAGTGCAGTCCCGCCCAGGCCGACACCGTGGCGATCCCCGCGCCGTAGTCGTCGCGGCAGCAGTAATCCAGGTACCAGCGCAGTTGCGGATCGTTCAGCTCGCGCGCCGCGAGCCACTGCGCGAAGGTTTGCGTGTCGAGCGCGCGCAGCGGCCGGCGATCGCGCAGCGGAATGCGGAAGGCGCCGCCGCGGCGCGCCGCCGCCACCTCGCGGGCGAAACGCACGTACTGCGCCCGGGTCGTCGCACCCACGCCATTCAAAGGCAGCAAACCCTCCTGCCACTCGCCCTGGAAGTACAGCCGCTCCTGCGGCGCATGGCACAGGTGGCGCTCGTCGATCTCCCAGCGGCCGGCCACGCGCCTGCGCAGGCCCAGTTCCTCGAGCAGGTCCTGCACCTCGGGCGCGTCGTCGCCCGGCACCGGCAGGTAATGCGCGCCCAGCGGGCAGGCGATGCCGCCCACCTGGCCCGCGCGGCTGTTGCCGCCCGGCGCATCCTCCAGGTCCAGCAGCACGAAGTCCTCGATGCGCCGCTGCCGCAAGGCGCGCGCCGCCGCCAGCCCGGCGATGCCGGCGCCGGCGATCACCACCTGCGTGCGGTGCGTGGCGTGGGGCGCCGGCCAGTCGCGCCGCGTGCGCAGCAGGTGGCCGCGTTCCACCGCGGCGCCCGCGAACGCGCCTTCCACTTCCGGCCGCGACTCGCAGCCGGCCAGGGCCGCGGCCCCCGCCAGCAGCGCCCGCCGCGTGATCATGGATGCACCTTGCCCCATTCGCGTTCGTAGGTCGTCACGAGCGCCTGGTTGGCGAGGCGGTTCACCTCGGCAGGCACCCGCGCCATGTCGCGCGGGAAGTCGAACAGCGGCGGCACCCCCTGCACGGTGAGGAAGCGCAGGCCCTCGGGCAGCGCCTCCGGCGCGCGCCACGGCCGGCGGCTGGCGATGATGAAGCCCCACTCGCCGAAGCTGGGCACGTGCGCGTGATAGGGCGCGGTCTGCAGGCCCACCGACTCGAGGGTCGCCACGACCGTCCAGAAACTCTGGCGCGCGATCAGGGGCGAGGTGGTCTGGATCACCGCATAGCCGCTGGCGGCGAGCCGCTGTTCCAGCAGCGCGTAGAAGGCGTTGGTGTACAGCTTGCCGATGGAGAAGTTGGTGGGGTCCGGGAAGTCGACGACGATCACGTCGAACACGTCCTGCACCTGCTGCAGCCACTGGAAGGCGTCGGTGTTGATCACCTTCACCTTGGGCGAGCGCAAGGCACCGTCGTTCAACGCGGCCAGCGCGGGGTCGGACGAGAAGATCCGCGTCATGTTCGGATCCAGGTCCACCAGCGTGATGCTCTCGACGCCCGGATAGCGCAGCAGCTCGCGCACCGCCAGGCCGTCGCCGCCGCCCAGCACCGCCACCTTGCGCGGCGCGCCGTGCGCGGCCATCGCGGGGTGCACCAGGGCTTCGTGGTACCGGTACTCGTCCGACTGCGCGAACTGCAGGTTGCCGTTGAGGAACAGGCGCAGGCCGGCGCGGCCCTGCGTCACCACGATGCGCTGCCAGGACGAGCTCTCGGCGAGCACGATCTTGTCCTGGTAGAAGCGGTCTTCGGCCAGCGAGGTGATCTTCTGCGAGCCGGCGAAGGCCGCGCCCAGCGCGCCGACCGTGAACAGGCAGGCCAGCGCATGCGCGACGAAGCGGCGCAGCTCGTGCCGGAACAGCCAGAGCGCCCACAGCGCCACCAGCGCGTTCATCAGCCCGAACAGGAGCCCCGTGCGGATCAACCCGAGCTGCGGCACCAGCAACAAGGGAAAGGCCACAGACACCGCCAGCGCACCGAGGTAGTCGAAGGTGAGCACCTGCGACACCAGCTCGCGCAGCGCCACGTTGCGCTTGAGGATGCGCATCACCAGCGGGATCTCCAGTCCCACCAGCATGCCGACCACCAGCACCAGGCCGTACAGCAGCACGCGGAAGGCCTGCGGCTGCCAGGCGTGCGTGAGGAACAGCGTCGCCGGGAGCAGGCCGCCGACCAGGGCCACCAGCAGCTCGATGCGCAGGAAGTGCGCCGGCAGCTGGCGCTCGAAGAAGCGCGACAGCCACGAGCCCACGCCCATGGCGAACAGGTAGGCGCCGATCACGGTGGAGAACTGCAGCACCGAGTCGCCCAGCACGTAGGAGGCGAGCGCGCCGGCGGCGAGTTCGTACACCAGGCCGCAGGCCGCGACCACGAACACCGATGCGAGCAGCGCCACTTCCAGCGGGCGCGGCCCTTTCTGCACGCTCATCCCACGACGGCCGCGGCGACGATGATCGACAGCCCCAGCGCCATGGCGCCGACCACGATCGCCAGCGCCATGTTCTGCTTCTCGACCAGTTCTTCCCACAGCTTGTAGGGCGTGAGCTTGTCGATGATCACGAAGCTCACCCAGAAGACCATCACGCCGATGAAGGCGTAGAGGATGGAGCCGAAGAAGGCGCCCGGTTTCAGCCACTCAAGGTTCATGATGACCTCCAGAAAAAGCGTTCACTTGTGGAATCCCCCGCCGGATCCGCTGTAGCCGGAACCGCCCGAGGTGTAGCCGCTGCCGCTGCCGCGGGCCCAGTTCTCGTCCTCGCAGGCCTTGAGCATGGCCACGACGATGAAGATCAGCAGCAGGATCAGGATGATGGTGGCGCAGCCGCAGCCCGTGCCGCCGCCGCTGGGCGTGGTGGGGCCGGCGTCGCCGCGCTGCACCGCGTCCTTCTTGCCTTCCAGCTTGAAGGCACGCACGATCTCGATGCTCGCGAGCCTGCTGCCCATCGACCAGGTGCGCTCGCGCGGCGTCTCCTCCATCGAGAGCAGGCTGTCGCCCTTGGCGTAGTCGCGGTTGAAGGTGCGCTGCCCGCGCTCCACCGGCCAGTAGAACTCGCCCGCGACGAAGTTGGTCTGCGCCTTGTAGGCGTACTGCTGGCGATAGGTGGTGCCGAGGTAGGTCGCGGTGGCGAAATCGGCGCCGGGGTTCGGCGCGCCGGTCACCGGCTTGACGAGGCTCCAGCCTTCGCTGGAGTCCACCAGGAAGGAGAAGCCGCGCTTGGCGTTGTACAGGAGGTATTCGTCCCAGCCGAAATGCTCGTCGGGATCGTCGGGCTCGGTGCCGACGCGGTTCTGGTAACCCACCACCTGCCAGTGGACGCCCTGCAGCTGGCCGACGCTGCCCAGCGGGACCAGCGGTTCCACCGGCTCGTCCTGCTCCGCGTGCGCCAGCTCGCCGCCGATACCCTGCGACAGGTCGATCAGGCTGTGGCAGGCGCGGCAGGTGACGCTCTTGCTCTGCGTGAACTGGACTTCGATGGCGGCGCCGCATCGAGGGCAGTTGAACTGGCGGCCCTGCTCCGTCTTGACGTTGCCGTCCTTGAGGCCGGTGAACCGCAGTTCGTCGAGCGCGATCGGCCGGCCCCGCGAGGCGGCGGCCGGCGTGCTGCCGAAATCCAGCGACAGCACCTCGTTGTCGGCGCTGCGCAATTCCACCATCGCGAAAGGCGCATGCAGCGGCGGCAGCTTGGGCAGTTCGCCTTCGGCCGCGACCAGGGCGACTGTTTCGTTGGAGGCGACCTGGTAGGTCTTGCCGTTGACCGCGGTGGTGGCGCCGATGCGGAACTGGTCCGGCTTCGGCACGCTGCGCCCGAACGGCGCCGGCAGGGCCAGCACGTAGGCGCCGTTGTCTTCCGCCAGCCAGGCGCTGGCACCATCCTCGAACAGGCAGTTCCACTCGGTCCAGGCGCCGGAGGGGCCGCGGAACTGCAGCCGTCCCACCAGCGCGAAGGGCCGCTGCTGATACGCGCCGCGCGCGAACAGCTGCAGCGGGCTGTGGTCTTCGAACAGCTCCGCCATCTTGCCCACGCGCGCCAGCGTGGCGCCGTCGCGCACGACGGTGCTGCGGCAAAAGCCGCACACCGCGTGCGTCGACTGCGCGCTGCGGAATTCGACGGGGGCGCCGCACCCGGGGCAGGGCGCGGTGTAGGAACGTTGAGGGCTTGTCATTGCGGGCTTGCCCCGCAATCCAGGCGCACACGCGCCACCATGGGTCCCGGCTCAAGGCCGGGACGACAAAGGCCGGTGGTCCTCAAACCAGCTTCTTGAGCAGTTCCGCCTTCTTGGCGTCGAACTCCTCCTGCGTGAGGATGCCCTTGGCCTTGAGCTCGCCGAGCTTCTCCAGCGTGGCCATCACGTCCTCGGGCCGCACGGTGGCGGCGGGCGCCGCGGCG
Organism: Ramlibacter sp.; assembly: GCF_036383835.1. GTDB lineage: Bacteria > Pseudomonadota > Gammaproteobacteria > Burkholderiales > Burkholderiaceae_C > Ramlibacter. Next base: position 8,988 of record NZ_DASVNN010000020.1, on the reverse strand, counting down.
GGCGCTTCCGCCGGCTGCAGGCCCCTCTGCAGGTTCTGCGCGAGCACCTGGCCCAATGCGACGCCGGCGCCCAGCCCCATCGCATCGCCCGCGATGCCGCCGCCCGAGCCGGCCGCCTTGGCCATTTCGGGGATCGCCTGGCCAGTCTGGTACTGCATGAACTTGCCCATGTCGTTGCCGACCATGCCCATGCCGATGCGCTGGTCCAGCACCTTCTGCAGCTCCTCCGGCAGCGACACGTTCTGCACCGTCATGCCGTCCAGGCGCAGGCCGATCGCCTCGAAGGCCGGGCCCAGTTCCTTCTGCAGCGCGTTGGCGAACTCCACCTGGTTGGCCGCGAGGTCGAGGAAGGGCACGCCGCTTTGCGCGATGGCGTCGGACATGTGCTGCAGCACCAGCCCGCGCAGCTGGCCATCGAGCTCGCCCACCGTGTACAGCTCGCGCGTGCCCGAGATCTTGGTGTGGAAGGCACGCGGATCGACGACGGTGTAGCTGTAGTTGCCGAAAGCGCGCAGGCGCACGGCGCCGAAGTCCTTGTCGCGGATGGCGATCGGCTGCGTCGTGCCCCAGCGCTGGTCGACCTGCTGGCGCGTGCTGAAAAAGTACACGTCGCTCTTGAAGGGCGACTCGAACAGCTTGTCCCAGTTCTTCAGGTAGGTGAGCACCGGGATGGTCTGCGTCGTCAGCTTGTACATGCCGGGACCGAAGACGTCGGCGATCTTGCCTTCGTTGACGAACACCGCCATCTGCGACTCGCGCACGGTGAGGGAGGCGCCGTACTGGATCTCCATGCCGGCCATCGGGAAGCGCCAGGCGAGGGTGCCCTCGTCCTGCTCGGTCCACTGGATGACGTCGATGAACTGCTTCTTGATGAAGTCCATGAGACCCATGGCGCACTCCTCTCTTCGATGTTGTGCGGATCATGATAGCGGCTGGGCCCCTCATTGCAGAGCCAGCGCGGCCCGGCCGTGAACTTTTGCGGGAGAAGTCGAGTCCTACCCGCCCCCATGCAGCAGCCACCCAACTACCTCCAGGACGATTCCACCGGCGGCGTGCCGGTGAAGATGTGGACGCGCGGCGTCCCCGTCGAGGACGAGGCCAGGCGCCAGCTGGCCAATGCCGCGCGCCTGCCGGTCGTGTTCAGGCACATCGCGGCGATGCCCGACGTGCACTTCGGCATCGGCGCCACCGTCGGCTCGGTGATCCCCACCTTCCGCGCCATCATCCCGGCCGCGGTGGGCGTGGACATCGGCTGCGGCATGATCGCCTGCAAGACCACGCTGCGCGCGGACGACCTGCCGGACAACCTGGCGCCGCTGCGCGCCGCGATCGAACGCGCGGTGCCGCACGGGCGCTCGCCTGGCTCACGCGATCCCGGCGCCTGGCAGAAGACGCCCGGCGCGGTGGACACCGCCTGGGCGCAGCTGGAGCCGGAATTCACCGAGCTGTGCCGCGACTACCCGAAGCTCACCAAGACCAACAATCACCAGCACCTGGGCACCCTGGGCACCGGCAACCACTTCATCGAAGTCTGCCTCGACGAGGAAGGCGCCGTCTGGTTCATGCTGCACTCGGGCTCGCGCGGCGTGGGCAACGCGATCGGCACCCTATTCATCGAACTGGCGAAGCAGGATGCGATGCGCAACGACGTGCACCTGCCGGACCGCGACCTCGCGTACTTCGAGGAAGGCTCGCGCTACTTCGGCGACTACGTGCGCGCGGTCGGCTGGGCCCAGAAATTCGCGCGCCTGAACCGCGAGGTGATGATGCGGCGGGTGATCGAGGCGGCGAAGACCGTGATCCGCAAGAACTTCCAGGCGCACCTCGAGGCGGTGAACTGCCACCACAACTACGTGCAGAAGGAAACGCACTTCGGCGAGGAGGTCTACGTCACGCGCAAGGGCGCGGTCAGCGCGAAAGCCGGCGAGCTGGGCATCATCCCGGGCAGCATGGGCGCGCGCAGCTACATCGTGCGCGGCAAGGGCAACCCGGACAGCTTCCACTCCTGCTCGCACGGCGCCGGCCGCGCCATGAGCCGCGGCGAAGCCAGGCGCCGCTTCACCCTGGCCGACCACCGCGCCGCGACCGAAGGCGTGGAATGCCGCAAGGACAAGGACGTGATCGACGAGACGCCGGCGGCGTACAAGGACATCGACCGCGTGATGGAGGCGCAGGGCGACCTCGTCGAGGTCGTGCACACGCTGAAGCAGGTGGTGTGCGTGAAGGGATGAACTCCCGTCATCCCCGCGCAGGCGGGGGTGACGGCTACACCAGGTTCCGCAACTCCCGCAGCGCCACCGACAGCATCGCCAGGTCGCTTCCCGGCGTGTCCTTCAGCTCCGCCAGCAAGCGCTGTGCGCGCGCCAGCGCCTGGCGGTTGCCCGCTTCCCAGCGGTCCAGCACTTCGCGCACGCTGCCGGCTTCGTGGCCCAGCGCTTCGTTGGCGATCGAGCGCTGCAGGTCCGTGAGGTCGTCGGTCAGCGCCAGTTTGGCGAGGCTTTGCCAGAAGCTGTCGGCAGGCAGCAGCTCGATCTGCTGCCGCATGCGATCCAGCCCGAGACGGTCGCCGACGCCGGCATGCACCTGCGCCGTGAGCTCCAGCGGCCGCTTGCTCGCCTCGGCGATCTCCGCGATGTCCAGTGCGTGGAACAGGCGCTCGGCGCCGTCCACCTGCGCGGCGAGCTCGTGCGGAACGCCGGCGGCGATCCAGCCTTGCGCGCGCGGGGACGGCTGCGCGCCCGCCTCGGCGTGCGAGCGCAGCGCCTGCACCGCCGGCGCGAAGCGGCTCACCTGCTGCTGCGTCGGCTCGAACAGGCGGCGCGAGCGCAGGAACCAGGTGGTGGCGCGCGTCACCAGCGAGCGCAGCGCGAGCACCATCTCGGCCTGCACCGCGTCGGGCACCCGGCTGTCCAGCGCCTCGATCTTCTGCCATACCGGCACCAGCCCGAACACTTCGCGGGACGCCAGGTAGGCGCGCACCACCTGCGGCGGTGTCGCGCCGGTGATCTCGCCTTCCCGGTGCACGAAGGTCGGGCCGACCCGGTTCACCATGCTGTTCAACACGTGCGTGGCGATGATCTCGCGGCGCAGCGGATGGCGCGGGATGAAGCCAGCGAACTTCTCCTTCAGCAGCGTCGGGAAGTAGCGCTCCAGCGCCGTCGCGATCCAGGGATCCTCCGGCAGGTCGGAGGCGATCAGCTCGTCGTTCAGCCACATCTTGCTGTACGCGAGCAGCACCGCCTGCTCCGGCGAGGTGAGGCCCAGTCCCTTGGCCTTGCGATCGGCGATCGCGTCCTCGCTCGGGAGGAACTCGATTTCGCGATTCAGCTCGCCCTTCTTCTCCAGGAAGCGGATGAAGCGGGCCTGTTCCTCCAGCTGCCGCGGGGCGAGCCGCTGGCCGAGCGACAGCGCCTGCGTCTGGAAGTAGTTGTCGCGCAGCACCAGCGCGGCGACGTCGTCCGTCATCTGCGGCAGCAGGGTGTTGCGCTGCTTCCCGGTGAGTTCGCCGTCGCCTTCCGCGATCCCCAGCAGGATCTTGATGTTGACCTCGTGGTCCGAGGTGTCGACGCCCGCGGAGTTGTCGATCGCGTCGGTGTTCAGGCGCACGCCGGCCAATGCCGCTTCGATGCGGCCCCGCTGCGTGAAGCCGAGGTTGCCGCCCTCGGCCACCACCTTGCAGCGCAGGTCGTCGCCGTCGATGCGCACCGCGTCGTTGGCGCGATCGCCGACTTCGGCGTGCGTTTCGCTCGACGCCTTGACGTAGGTTCCGATGCCGCCGTTGTACAGCAGGTCCGCCGGCGCCTTCAGGATCGCGCTCACCAGTTCGGCCGGCGTGAGCTGCTCCGCCTCGATGCCGAGCGCCGCGCGCGCTTGCGGCGACAGCGGCACCGACTTCTCGGAACGCGCCCAGATGCCGCCGCCTTCGGAGATCAGGCTGCGCTCGTAGTCGGCCCAGGACGAGCGCGGCAGCTGGAACAGGCGCTCGCGTTCGGCGAACGAGCGTTCCGCGTCCGGATTCGGGTCGATGAAGATGTGGCGATGGTCGAAGGCGGCCAGCAGGCGGATGTGACGCGACAGCAGCATGCCGTTGCCGAACACGTCGCCCGACATGTCGCCGACCCCCACCACGGTGAAGTCGGTCGACTGCGTGTCCAGCCCCAGCTCGCGGAAGTGCCGCTTGACGCTTTCCCAGGCGCCGCGCGCCGTGATGCCCATCGCCTTGTGGTCGTAGCCCTGGCTGCCGCCGGAGGCGAAGGCGTCTCCCAGCCAGTGGCCGTATTCGGCGCTGATCGCGTTGGCGTGGTCGGAGAACGTCGCCGTGCCCTTGTCGGCCGCGACCACCAGGTAGGGGTCGTCGCCGTCGATGCGCCGCACCTGCGGCGGCGGCACGGTCTTGCCGCCCACCAGGTTGTCGGTGAGGTCCAGCAGACCGCGCAGGTAGTCCTGGTAGCAGGCGATGCCTTCCTTCATGAAGGCCTCGCGGTCGGAGGACGGCGGCGCCTTCTTCAGAACGAAGCCGCCCTTGGAGCCCACCGGCACGATCACCGTGTTCTTCACCATCTGCGCCTTCACCAGGCCCAGCACCTCGGTACGGAAGTCGTCCGGCCGGTCCGACCAGCGCAGGCCGCCGCGCGCCACCTTGCCGCCGCGCAGGTGGATGCCCTCGAAGCGCGGCGAATAGACCCAGATCTCGTACAGCGGCCGCGGCTGCGGCAGGCCCGGCACCTTGGCGGAGTCGAGCTTGAAGCTGAGGAAGGGACGGCGCGCGCCGGCAGCCCCCGATGCGCCCACGCCGGTGCGCCAGAAGTTCGTGCGCAGCGTCGCCTGCACCAGCGCCAGCAGCTGGCGCAGCACCCGGTCTTCCGACAGGTTGCTCACCTTGTCCAGCGCCTGCTGCAGCGCGTTCACCTGCGAAGCCGCGCCCTGCTCGTCCTGCTTTTCCGGATCGAAGCGCAGGCGGAACAGAGACACCAGCATGCGCGCGATGCGCGGATGGCTGGCCAGCGTGGCGGAGATCGTCGCCTGCGACTGCGCGAAGCCGATCTGCTTGAGGTACTTCGCGTAGGAGCGCAGCACCACCACTTCCTCGGCGGACAGGGCCGCCAGCAGCACCAGGCGGTTGAACTCGTCGTTCTCCACCTCGCCGCGGAACACGCGCGCGAAGGCATCCTCGAACAGGCGCGCCAGGGCCTGCGGATCGATCTCGGGATTGGGCCGCGCCTCCAGCGCGAAGTCGTGCAGGAACACCGGCTCGCCGCCGGGCCGCTCGATGCGGTGGTTGTCCTCGGTAAGGACGCGCACGCCCATGTGCTCCAGCATCGGCAGGCTGTCCGACAGCACCACCGGCGCGCCGAGGCGGTACACCTTCAGGCCCAATCGGCCTTCAGTGGCGCCGAGCGGCCAGTACAGCGCGAGCGCGAACGGGTTCTCGCGCGACAGGGTCTCCAGCTTGCGGATGTCGTGCACCGCGGCGCGGCCGGCGGTGCGTTCCCGATAGGCCACCGGGAAGGCGGCGCTCCAGCGGCGGTCCAGGCCGAGACCGCCGGCTTCACCCTCGGTCTCCACCAGGGCGTCGCGCAGTTCGTCTTCCCAGCGCCGTGCCACGCCGGCCAGCTTGCGCTCCAGGTCCTTGCGGTCGAAGGCCGGCATCGGGTTGGGCGCGATGCGCACGGTGAAGTGGATGCGCGCGAGCTGCGTGCCGGACAGCAGCACGTCGAAATCGACGTGCGTGCCGTTCAGCTCCTTCATCAGGATGCGCTGGAACTTCAGGCGCAGCTGGGTCGAGAAGCTCTCGCGCGGCACGAACAGCAGGCAGGAGACGAAGCGGTCGAACGGGTCCTTCCAGGTGAACAGGCGCAGCCGGTGCCGCTCGCCGAGGGCGAGGACGCCGGTGGCCGTGTCGTACAGGTCGTCGGGCGTGATCTGGAACAGGTCGTCGCGCGGGAAGGTCTCCAGCGTGTGCTGCAGCGCCTTGGCGAGGTGGCCGCCGGGCGCGAAGCCGGCGCGCTGTTCCATCGCCTCGACCTTGCGCCGCAGCAGCGGCGTCTCCAGCACGCGCGACATGTAGGCGGCCGACGTGAACAGGCCGATGAACCGGTGCTCCCCGATCACCTGCCCCTTGCCGTCGTAGCGCTTGACGCCGATGTAGTCGGTGTAGCCGTCGCGGTGCACGGTGGAACGCGTGTTGGCCTTGCTCACCACCAGCGCCGGCGAGGGCGCGCGCGCCAGTGCGCGTGCCGCCGGCGGCAGGGCGGCGAAACTGGCCGAGGCGCCGGGACCGCTGCCCTCGCGCAGGAGCCCGAGCCCGGTGCCCGGCACGCTGCGCAGCACGAGGTTGCCGTCTTCTTCCAGCAGGTCGTGCTGGCGGTATCCGAGCAGGGTGAAGTGGTCCTCGGCGAGCCAGGCCAGGAAGGCCCGGCTCTCGGCCGCTTCCTCGGGCGACACGCCCGCGGGCGGCTGCTCCAGTGCCTTGGCCGCGTCGTGCAGGCGGGCCACCATGGGCTGCCAGTCCGTCACCGCCGCGCGCACGTCGGCCAGCACGCGCTCGATGCCCTGGGCCAGCGCGGCGCGCTGCCCGGCGTCGACGGTGCGGTCCACCTCGATGTACATCCAGGATTCGCGCGGCAGGTCCGGCGCGCTGTGCCGCGGCTGCACCGACTGCAGCACGCCGTTCGCATCGCGCTGCACCGCGAAGATCGGATGCACGATCAGGTGCAGCGCCAGGCCGTGGCGCGCGATCTCCAGCGACACCGAGTCCACCAGGAAAGGCATGTCGTCGTTGACGACCTGCACGATGGTGTGGCGCGAGCCCCAGCCGTCGGCGCCGGGCGAAGGGCTGAAGACGCGAACTTTCGGCGCACCCGGCGGCCGCTGCGAAGCGAACTGCCAGTGCGAGAGCAGGGCGCCGAGCAGGTCTTCCGGCGTGCGCTCGTCCAGGTCCTCCAGGTCCACCTGGCGGAAGTATTCGCGGGCGAAGCCGTCCAGCGGCACGGCGCTGGCGGGAGCGGGACGGTCTGCCGCGCGGGCGAGCAGGGCGGCAATGCGCTCTTCGCGCTGCGCTTCGGTGATGGTGGCGGCCATGGGCGGGTCTCCTGGGCGCCACTGTACGAGCGGGCACGCCGCCGTGCCAATGCCAAGTGCGGGCGACCTCATGCGCAACAGGCATGAGCCCGCGCCGCCACGCACCAGGGGCCATTCCGTGACGGACTGCCGCCTCCGCCGATGGGCGGAGCCCCAGTCGTAACGCCGTTGCTACACTGACGAGCTGGGTCCCGGGCATCCATACGAACAACCGTGCACCGCCCCCGGGACCGGCCGGGCGGCTGCATCGCTGGAGGGAAAAACCATGAAGATCCTGCGCCTGCTGGCCGCCATGCTGGCCCTGGCCGCCGCCCTGAACGCACACGCGCGCGGCAACGTCCCCATCGTCAACCACGAGGCGATTGCCGCCACGCGCGCGTCGGGCCAGCCCGCCACCGCCGAACAGATCCGCAACGCGCTGCAGCTGGCCGGCGCCAGCCGCGGCTGGACGATCACGCCGGCCGGCAACGGCAAGGCGCTCGCCGTGCTGGACGTGCGCGGCAAGCACTCGGTGAGCACCGAGATCACCTATGGCCCCGGCAAGTACGCGATCAAGTACCGCGACAGCAGCAACATGAACTACGAGCCGGGCGACGGCGCGGGCACGATCCATCCCAAGTACAACATGTGGGTGCAGAAGCTGATCGACGACACCCGCATGCAGCTGCTGAAGCCCTGAGGGCCAGGAGATCCCGATGCGCGTCCTCCACCTGCTTCTCGCGACCGTGCTCGCGGCCACCGTCCTGCCGGCATCCGCGCAGCGGCTGCCCGTGCCGATCGTGAACCCCGGAAACCTGTCCGCCGCCGCCGCTCCCGGCAGGCAGCTGAAGGCGGAGGACGTGAAGAAGGCGATCCTCGCCGCGGCCCTGGCCACCGAACGCAAGTGGGCGATCACCGAAGTCGCCCCGGGCCGGATGATCGCCACCTACCACGTGCGCACGCACACGGTGACGTCCGAGATCCACTACACGGCCGCGGACTTCTCGGTGTTCTACCGCGACAGCATCAACATGAAGTACGCGCCCGGGCCGGACGGCAAGGGCGTGATCCATCCGTTCTACAACCAGTGGGTGCAGGAGCTCGTGCAGGCGATCCGCATCGAGCTGGCGAAGGCCTGACCGCTTGAGCACGCAGACGATTCCCCGCGCGTCCGTCCCGTATGTGGAGGAGACGCGCTTCGGCAAGTGGTTCCTGAAGACCGAGACGTGGCGCGTCCACGTGCTCGAACGCGCGATGTCCGACCTGGTGGGGCTGATCCCCGATCGCCGCGCGAGCTACGACGTGGTGGTCGATGTCGGCTGCGGCAGCGGCTACTCGCTGTCCAAGCTGGCGCAGCGCTTCGTCCCGCGCGAACTGGTGGGCGTGGACATCGATCCGCAGATGCTCGCCATGGCCCGCGCCGAGGCGGCGCGCTCCGGCGTGGCGGTGAAGCTGCTGGAGTCGTCCAACACGCGCATGCCGCTGGAGGATGCCTCGGTGGACCTGCTGTTCTGCCACCAGACCTTCCACCACATCGTGGAGCAGGAGCAGGCGCTGGCCGAATTCCTGCGGGTGCTGAAGCCGGGCGGGCTGCTGCTGTTCGCGGAATCCACCCGGCGCTACATCCACTCGTGGATGATCCGCGCGCTGTTCCGCCATCCCATGGACGTGCAGCGCAGCGCACCGGAGTACCTGCAGATGCTGCGGCAGGCGGGCTTCGCCGTGCCGGAAGCGCAGGTGTCCTATCCCTATCTCTGGTGGAGCCGGGGCGACCTCGGCATCCTGGAGCGGTGGTTCGGGGTGGTGCCGCCGAAGGAGCGGGAGGAGACGTTGTTGAACCTGGTGGCGGTGAAACCGGCGTGACGTGGCGTCGGGGTTCGGCGCTTCGCGCGCTCACCCCGACCTACGGGTCCCGCTCTTCGTAGGTCG
>NZ_DASVNN010000019.1:0-30979 GCF_036383835.1 Ramlibacter sp. | reverse complement strand
CTTGCCCACCCTACGCCAGACCCATCGCCGTGGAGATGGCAACGATCGATGCGCCACCGCCCTGCCCTGCTGCCAGCCCCCGTGCGGGCGGGGCCGGGGTCGCGCATGAAGGCATGGCGCCTGCGAGGACCGGGCAGGCGGACCAGCGCGGGGACGAGAGCGCGTAGCGCGTATCGAGCCACGCGTACGTTTCATTCTCGCGATCCGGTGGTTGAGCGGAGTGTTTGACCGCGCGCGGGCAAACACGCAGCGAGTTCGGTCGCGGGGGCCGCCTGCCCGGTCCTCGCAGGTCTGCCGAGCGCCGCAGGCGCGAAGGACGCCATGCCAGCGCGACCCCGGCCCCGCCCGCGCGGGGGCTGGCAGCCGGGCGCGATGCGAAAAAGCGGAAAGCGGCGCAACAGCGCCGCTTCAAATGCAGGAAGCCCTGGGTCCCCGCCTGCGCGGGGATGACGTTCAGGAGACCAGCGCCTGGAACTCCTCGAAGGCCTTCGCGAGGTCCTCCACCAGCCGCCGCAGATCGTCTTCCGGCGCCACCGCCGCCCGCTCCTCCAGCAACGCCGCGATCGCCGCGTAGCGTTCCGCCGAGATCATCGAGCCGCCGCCCTTGGCGGAGTGCGCGAGCAGTCCCACCTGCTTGCGGTCGCCCTTTTCCAGCGCGCCGCGCATCCTGGAAAGCAGCGGCGGCACCGACTGGCGGAAGGTCGCCAGCGCCACCTGCTCCAGCTCGGTGTCGTGGCCGAAGCGCGAGTGCATCGCCGTTTCGTCGAACAGCGGCAGGTCCGCCAGCTTTGAGGGCTGCGGCGCGACCCAGCGCGCCAGCATGCCGCGCAGCACCTTCAGGTCGATCGGCTTGGTGAGGTAGTCGTTCATGCCGGCCTCGATGCAGCGCTCGCGGTCGCCCTTGATCGCGTTGGCCGTCATGGCCACGATCGGCACCTCGCTGCCGGCCGCGCGCAGCCGGCGCGTCGCCTCGTAGCCGTCCATCTCCGGCATCTGGCAGTCCATCAGCACCAGGTCGAAGTGCTCGCAAGACATCATCTCGCAGGCCTCGCGGCCGTCGTTGGCGATCGCCACGTCGTCGTAGCCCAGCTTGCGCAGCATGCCGAAGGCCACCACCTGGTTGGTCGGGTTGTCTTCCGCCACCAGGATGCGCGCCCCCTGCGCCGCCACCGGCAGGTCCTGCCAGGCCGAGGCGGCCGGCGCCTCCTGCGCGGCCAGCACCGGCAGCGTCACCGTGAAGCGCGAGCCCTTCTCCTGCACGCTGCTCACCGCGACCGTGCCGCCCATCAGGTCGACCAGCTGGCGCACGATCGACAGCCCCAGCCCGGTGCCGCCGAACTTGCGCGAAGTGGTGGCGTCGGCCTGCATGAAGCGCGTGAACAACTGCGGCTGCACGTCCTGCGGGATGCCGATGCCGGTGTCGGCCACGGTGAACTCCAGCACGTAGGCGGCCTCCTCGCGCCGGCCGCGCACGTCCAGGCCGATCCAGCCGGCGGCGGTGAACTTGAGCGCGTTGCCCAGCAGGTTCACGAGCACCTGCCGCAGGCGCGTCGGGTCGGCCTCCACGTGCTGCGGCACGCCCGGGTGCATGCGCACGCGGAACAGCAGGCTCTTCTCGGTGGCGCGCAGGCGGTACAGGTTGGCGAGGTCCTCCACCAGTTCGTGCAGGTCGAAGGACACCCGCTCGATCTCCATCTGGCCCGCCTCGATCTTCGAGACGTCGAGGATGTCGTTGACCAGCGAGAGCAGCGAATGCGCGCTGCGGTCCACGAGGTCGGCGTGGCGCCGCACCTCCGGCGTGAGCTTCTCGTCCAGCATCAGCTTGGTCATGCCGATGATGCCGTTGAGCGGCGTGCGGATCTCGTGGCTCATGGTCGCCAGGAACTGGCTCTTGGCGCGGTTGGCGTCGTTGGCCGCGTCGCGCGCCTCGCGCAGGTCCTGCTCCGCCTTCTTGCTGGCCGTGATGTCGCGGTTGGTGCCCACCATGCGCAGCGGCATGCCCGCGCCGCCCTCGGCCACGCGGCCTTCGCTGTGGATCCACAGCAGCGAGCCGTCGCGGCGGCGCACGCGGTGCTGCACCAGGTAGAGCTTGGAACGTCCTCCCAGCACCGGCTGCAAGGCCGCCTGGATCGCCGGCAGGTCCTCGCGCGGCACCAGGTCCAGCAGTTCGGTGGCGGTGCACCGCGTCTCGCGCGCCTCGCCGCCCAGCATCACCGCCCAGTGCTCGGACAGGTAGATCTTCTCGGTCGCGACGTCGAGGTCCCACAGCGCGAGGCCCGAGCCTTCCAGCGCGCGGTGCAGCCGCTCCTGGCTCTGCTGGAGCGCCGCGCGGCCGGCGACGTCTTCGCTGACGTCCACCACCGAACCGACGTAGCCGCCGGTGGACCCGTCCGGCAGCAGCACCGCCTGGCCGCGCACCTGCACGTGCACCACCTCGCCCGAAGAACGGACCACGCGGTAACTCCGATCGAAGCGTTCCTGCCGCGACTGCGCGTCGTTCCATGCCACGACCACGCCATCCCGGTCTTCGGGGTGGAGGCGCCCGACCCAGTTGTCGGACAGCAGCGACTCGCAGCTGTCCCCGAAGATGCGTGCCGTCTCCGGATTCACGTAGATCACCTTGCCGCGCGCGTCGGTGTGGAAGATGCCCACCGGACAGGTCTCCGACAGCTCGCGGAACATCTGCTCGCTGGAGGAATGCAGCGCGCGATGCGCCGCCTGCCGCAGCAGCAGCACGTGCATCACCGAGCGGGACAGCTCCTGCAGCGCGTGGCGTTGCGTCACCTCCAGGCCGTCGCGCGGCTCGCGATCGAGCACGCACAGCGTGCCGATCACGTGGCCTTCCGGGGTGGCGAGGGGGGCGCCCGCATAGAACACGAGTCCCGCCTCGGCCGCCCAGGTCATGTGGGCGACGCGCGGGTCCGCGCGCGTGTCCGGAATCTCGGCGTAGTCGCGCGCTTCCAGCACCACGGTGCAGAGCGACTCCGCGCGCGGGATCTCGCTGAAGCCGTCGAGCCCCACCTGCGACTTCACCCACTGCCGGCGCGCGTCGACCAGCGTGAGCATCGCCATCGGCGCGGCGCAGGCCGCGGCGGCGCTACGCACCAGGCTGTCCAGGACGGCCTCGGCCGGCGTGTCGAGGATGCCGAGCCGGTGCAGGGCGTCGAGTCGGCGCGCCTCGTCGGGCGAGGTGGCGGTCGGGCGGGTCGGGGATTCCACCCCCGCACTCTACCGTGCCAGAGTGGAAGCGCCGAACAGGCTCTGGATGAATTCCACCGCCAGTTCCGCCGTACGGTTGCGCACGTCCAGCGCCGGGTTGATCTCCACCACGTCGAGCGAGCCCAGCTGCCCGGTGTCGGCGATCATCTCCATGCACAGCTGCATCTCGCGGTAGGTCGGCCCGCCGCGCACGCCGGTGCCCACGCCGGGCGCTTCCATGGGGTCGAGACAGTCGAGGTCGAAGCTCACGTGGATGTGGGTGTCCTCGTCCACGTCCTGCAACACCTCCGTCATGGTGTAGCGCATGCCGTGCTCGTCGATGTGGCGCATGTCGAAGACCTGCAGGCCGAGTTCGCGGATCGCCTGCTTCTCGTCGGCGTCCACGCTGCGGATGCCGATGAAGTCGAGGCTGCCGGCGTCGAGCGCCGCGCGCTCGCCGCTCCAGCCCACCAGGTCGGCCGGGCCGTGGCCCAGCAGGCAGGCCACCGGCATGCCGTGGATGTTGCCGCTGGGGCTGATCGCTTCGGTGTTGACGTCGGTATGCGCATCGAGCCAGATCACGCGCAGGTTGCGCCGCTGCTGCCGGCAATGCCGCGCCACCGCGCTGATCGAGCCGATCGCCAGGCAATGGTCACCGCCCATCAGCAGCGGCACGTGCTCCATCGCGAGCGTGGTGGACACCGCCTCGAACACGCTGCGGTTCCAGTCCACCACTTCGGGCAGGTGGCGCATGCCGTGCTGGGGCGGACGCCAGGGATTGGGCGGGCCGGCGAGGTTGCCGCGGTCGATGACTTCGCAATGCTGCCCGCGCAGCGCCTCGGTGAGGCCCGCCACGCGCAGCGCGTCCGGTCCCATGCCGGCGCCGCGTACGCTGGCGCCGACGTCCGTCGGCGCGCCGATGAGGCTGATCGTCTTCATGCCTTGTGCATCGCTCCTGCTGTCGCCGCGCATTGTGTCGCAAGCGCCGGCGGCGGGGGAGGTTTGCTACAGGATGCATCCGAGGGCCCCATGGCTGGGATCGGCTCCGGAGAATGGGCCGCAGACCCACAGGGAGAATCGATGCTTGCGATGAACTATCGCGGACCGTACCGCGTGCGCGCCACGCAGAAGGAAGAGCCGCGGATCGAACACCCCAGCGATGCGATCGTGCGCGTGACGCGCTCGTGCATCTGCGGCTCCGACCTGCACCTCTACCATGGGCTCGTGCCGGACACGCGCGTGGGCATGACCTTCGGCCACGAATTCACCGGCATCGTCGAGGAGATCGGCCCTTCGGTGCAGCACCTGAAGAAAGGGGACCACGTGCTGGTCCCCTTCAACATCTTCTGCGGCAGCTGCTACTTCTGCAGGAAGGAGCTGTTCTCCAACTGCCACAACGTCAACCCGGAAGCCACGGCGGTGGGCGGCATCTACGGCTATTCGCACACCACCGGCGGCTACGACGGCGGCCAGGCCGAGCTGGTGCGCGTGCCGATGGCCGACGTCGGCCCGCACGTGCTGCCGTCCGACCTGGACGTCGACGACGCCGTGCTGCTGACCGATGCCTTTCCCACCGGCTACCAGGCGGCCGAGATGGGCGGCATCCAGGAAGGCGACACGGTCGTGGTGTTCGGCGCCGGGCCGGTGGGCATCTTCGCGGCCAAGAGCGCCTGGCTCATGGGCGCGGGCCGCGTGATCGTGGTCGACCACGTCGAGTACCGGCTGGAGTTCGTGCGCCATTTCGCCCAGTGCGAGATCGTCGACTTCAAGGACGTCGGCGACATGGCGATGCACCTGAAGAAGATGACCGACGGTCTGGGCCCGGACGTCTGCATCGATTGCGTGGGCGCCGAAGCCGTGGGCAACGCGCTGCAGCACCTCACGGGTGTGACGCTCAAGTTGCAGGCCGGCTCGGCCACCGTGCTGCACTGGGCGATCAACTCGGTGCGCAAGGGCGGCACCGTCTCCATCGTCGGCGTGTACGGACCGACCTTCAACTTCGTGCCGATCGGCAACGTCGTCAGCAAGGGCCTCACGCTGCGCGCCAACCAGGCCAGCGTGAAGCGCCACCTGCCGCGCCTGATCGAACACATCCAGGCCGGCCGCATCAAGCCGAGCGAGGTGATCACGCACCGCTTCCCGCTGGAGGCGGTCGCGGACGCGTACCACATCTTCTCCAGCAAGCTGGACGGCTGCATCAAGCCGGTGCTGGTCCCGCCGCGCGCCCGTGTCCTGCAGCTGCACTGAAGGAGCCGCGATGAACAAGCCAGCCGGGGACACGCCGGTCTACGTGGAAAAGACGGACCCGCAGGAGCGCCGGAGGCAGCCGCCCGCCGGCATCGAAGGCTGGGGCGCGGACCTCGATCCGGCCGTGCGGCCCGCGGTGCCGAAGGAACGCACGCCGCCGCGCTTCATCCACGTGCAGTCCGACGACATCGAGCCGCAGCCGCGCACGGTGCAGGTCTTCCATTCCATCGAGCGGCCCGGCCTCACCCCGGTGTTCGGCACCAGCACGCCGCCCTCGGGCGTGTCCGGCCTGATCCGCAAGAGTGCCTTCCGCTACGGCGAGAACGACCTGCGGCACTGGCTGATGCTGCTGTTCGCCGACCGCGTGAACGTGGTCGAAGGCATCGTCGACGACCTCTCGCGCGGCCACGTGCCCAACCTCTTCAAGGAGATGGGCGGGCCGGCCGAGTGGCGCCACAACCGCCAGGGCTTCCTGCGCAAGGCCATGGTCGCCGGGGCGGTGGTGGGGGTGCTGCTGGCGATGAACAGTTATCGCAAGCGGCGGTAGCGACGGCGCTTCGTCGACCTCGTAGGGTGGGCAAGCTCCGCTTGCCCACCATTCATTGGCCGCACGACGACGGTGGGCAAGCGAAGCTTGCCCACCCTACGGCCTACCGCAGGCGTCAGCCCTTGATCTCACACGTGCCGCTCTTGGTGCCCGATCGCTTGATGCAGCGGCTGAAGGGGTACTTGGCGCCCGTGGCGATCGCCTGCACGGAAGCAAGGATTTCCTCTGCGCTTCTTTCGCCGAACCAGTAGTCGTACACCTCACCATCGACCACGAGCACCTGGTGCGGCGATCCGTTGCGCCCCGAACTTGCCGTGTCCAGCTTGGCCTTGAGCGGTTTGACCTCCGGAGGCAGGAAGGCTTCCGGCGGAACAGGCGAACCGATGGCCTTGGTCACGTAGCTGTACGTGATCGTCCCGAATAAGGGCGACGCTTGCAGCTTCGGCAGCTCCAGTGCTCGCCACACCCGGCATGGCGGGCAATCGTTGCCCCCCATGTGGATGAAGTGGATGTGCCTTCTCTCCGGCCGATTCACGCAGGAGACTTGCCGGCGGATTCCCTTGGATGGGTTGCCGCCAATGACCTGTTTGATCTGATCGGCGCCGCAGCTTCCGTCATCCACGTACACCACGGCTCCGGCACGCAAGGTGCCCGGCGCGGGCTCCGAGGTCAGCAGCTGAGCCGCAGCGGGAGCGGAAATGAACACGCCCAGAAAAGCCAGCGAAGAGAACAGGCGCATGGGGACCTCCTGGCCAAGGCTCGCCAATGTAGATGCGGCGAACCGCGTCCGCCACATCCCTTTGGCGGAGGAAATCCACGGCCGCGCACGGCGATACGCCGCTCGTGGACGACGGGGAATCCGGCCCCCAAGGCGGCCGCGCTTCCGTAGCATCGGGCCTTTTGGCCCTGCCGTTTCCCATGTCCGAACCGATGTGGATCTTCGTGAGCGTCGTCCTGGCGCTCGCCGTCGCCCTCCTCTACGTGAACCTGAGCGCCGGCGAGAAGCGCGTCTCGCACGAGATCCCCCACCTCTATCCGGTCGGCGACCCGCAGTTCTTCCGCGCCATGGGCATGCTGCTCGGGCCCGACATCGTCGGCGGCAACCGCGCGCAGGCGCTGGTCAACGGCGACCAGATCTTCCCCGCCATGCTGGAGGCGATCCGCGGGGCGCGCGGCACCATCCTGTTCGAGACCTTCATCTACTGGTCCGGCGAGATCGGCGACACCTTCGCGCAGGCGCTGTCCGAACGCGCGCGCGCCGGCGTCAAGGTGCACGTGCTGCTGGACTGGGTGGGCAGCATCAAGGTCGACCGCCGGATGCTCGACCGGATGAAGGAGGCGGGCGTCGAGGTGCACATGTTCCACCCGATGCGCTGGTACAACCTGGGCCGCATCAACAACCGCACCCACCGCAAGCTGCTGATCGTGGACGGCCGCACCGGCTTCACCGGCGGCGTGGGCATCGCGCCACCCTGGACCGGCGACGCGCAGGACGAGGAGCACTGGCGCGACTGCCACTTCCGCATCGAAGGTCCCGTGGTCGCGCAGATGCAGAGCGTGATGCTGTCCAACTGGAGCAAGACCACCGGCGTGATCCTGCACGGGCCGGACTACTTCCCCGAACTGGAACCGGTGGGCGAACAGCGCGCGCAGATGTTCCACAGCTCGCCCAGCGGCGGCAGCGAGAGCATGCAGCTGATGTACCTGGTCGCGATCACCGCGGCGGTGAAGACCATCGACATCGCCAGCGCCTATTTCGTGCCCGACGACATGACGCGGCTGGCGCTGGTGGCGGCGCTCAAGCGCGGCGTGCGGGTGCGCGTGATCACGCCCGGCCGGCACATCGACACCCAGACCGTGCGCCACGCCTCCCGCGCGCTGTGGGGCGAGCTGCTGGAAGCCGGCGCCGAGATCCACGTCTACCAGCCCACCATGTACCACTGCAAGATCGTGATCGCCGACGGCCTGCTGTCGTCGGTGGGCTCCACCAACTTCGACCCGCGTTCCTTCCACCTGAACGACGAGGCCAACCTCAACGTCTACGACACGGCCTTCGCCGCGCGGCTGGCCGAGGTGTTCGAGGCCGACCTGCGCCACTGCCGGCGCGTCACGCTGCAGGAGTGGCGCAGCCGCCCGCCGCTGGAAAAGGCACGCGAGCGCCTTACTGCACTGCTCGCGCCGGTGCTGTAGCAGCCCAGGTCAGCGGCGCCGGACGCGAGTGCCGCTCGCGCTCCGCCCGCAGCACTTCTTCGCGCCGCTGCTGCCTCTGCAGCGTTCCCGCGATCCGCCCGCGCATCTCCTGGTAGATCCGGCGCATCGGCGCGGCCCCGCGGACGACGGTGCGCACCTCCATCGTCGGCACCAGCAGGATCTCCTCGCCTTCGCTCTCCACGTCCACCGCGAGGCTGGGGCCGAACACGCGCTCGACCTCGCTCTTCGCCTGCGCGTGGTCCAGGCCCGGCATCAGGACCGTCCAGGTGGTGGCGTCCGACCGCATCGCCAGGCCCCGGCTGCCCGCCAGCGCCTGCAGCTGCTGGTTGAACTTCGCCGTCACCGTGCGGGCCGCCTCGCTGCCGAACAACACGTGCAGCTCCGGCAGGTCCGCCTGCTCGAACACCACCACCGTGAGCGGCCGGCCCGCCGCCTGCGCGTCGGCGATCATGGTGTCGCCGAACTGGTGCAGCGCGGCCTCGTGGCGGCCGTAAGGATGGCGATGCGCCGTGCGCGACCAGCGGCCGGCGTGGCGGGAGGGCGTGGAAGTCGGGGCGGTCATCGAGTGCATGCCGTGATTGGGCCAGCGCCCACGGCCGCGCGGGCAGGTGTGTCGCACCCGCCGGCTAGGCCATCTCCTCAGGGGGATAGGGAATCGGCTGTGCCGGCACAGGAATCGGCGGCGCGCCGGCGCGCCAGTGGCTGGCGGCGCGCCCCTTGCCGGCGCGGACCATCGCTGCATGTCCCAAGCCCTCACGTTCCTGCGCGCCGCCACCCTCGCCCTGCTGGCCCTCGCCGCCTGGGTGCAGCCCGCCTACGCCGATGCGGGCGTGCTCGTGGCACGGGCCACCGTGAAGAGCTACTTCACGGTGCGGGTCACCTCGCAGCCGGTGTCGGTCGCCGTGTCGGCGGACGACGTGGCCCGCGGCTACGTCGACGTCGCGACACCGGTGAAGATGGACGTGGAGGGCAACGACCCGTCCTACGCCATCACCTTCGAGCGCGGCGGCGCCGCCTTCCAGGGCGGGGAAGTGCAGGGCCTCGGACAGCGCGTGCAGCTGGATTCGCAGGCCATGATGGACTGGCGCGGGTCGGGCCGCCGCCACGGCACCCTGGAGTTCCGCTTCCGCCTGCGGCTCGCCGCCGGCGCCGCCCCGGGCGAATACGCCTGGCCGATCCAGGTGTCGATGAGCCCGGCCTGAACGGGATCAGTCCTTCACCAGCCCCTTGCGCACGGCATAGCGGGTGAGGCTCGCGATGTCGTTGAGCCCCAGCCGCTCCATGATCTTGGCGCGGTGCACGTCCACCGTCTTGGAGCTCAGGCCCAGGTCGTAGCCGATCTCCTTGGCCGACCGGCCCTGCGCGATCATCACCAGCACCTCGCGCTGCCGGTCGGTGAGCAGCGCGTCCACCTCGGGCTCGGACGGCTGCAGCAGCATTTGCGCGACGCCGTTGCCGAAGTAGCTGCCCGTGTGCATCACGCTGCGCACCGCCATCTCCAGCTCGAAGCGCGGCGCGTCCTTGCGCAGGTAGCCGCAGGCGCCGCTGGCCACCGCCTTCTTCACCGCGTCCACCGAGTCGTGCGCCGACAGGATGACGACCCGCACGCCCGGGAACTCGGCGTGGATGCGCGAGGCGGCGGTGTAGCCGTCCATGCCGGGCATGCTGATGTCGGTGATCACGATGTCGGGCCGCACGGTCTGCAGGACCTGCAGCAGCTCGGTGCCGTCGCGCGCCTCGGCGACGACCTCGACGCCGCCGATCGACGACAGCAGCGCGCCTATGCCGGAACGCACCAGGTCGTGGTCGTCGGCCAGGACGATGCGGATGGAGGGGGATGCGTTCGATTTCATGCCGTCGTCACTCCCTCCTGGCCGCCGTCCGTGAGCGCGGCGATGTGCCCGTGCAGCCGGGCGGTCTGCGCCCGCAAGTGGGCCAGCGCGCCGCGCGCGCCCGGCACGTCGCCGCCGCGCAGCGCCTGCTCCAGCTGCTCGCAGGCCTGCGCCACCTGCAGCGCGCCGACCGTGCGGGCCGCGCCCTTGATGCGATGCACGCGCTGCAGCGCCTGCGCCGGGTCGGCATCGACAACCTCGTCGACCAGCACGGCGAGGTCCGCCTCGTTCACCTGCCGGTAGTCCAGCAGCACCTCCCGTTCCACCGCCGCATCGCCGCCGGTGATCGCTTCCAGCACGCCGGGATCCAGCAGCGCGTCGCGCATGGCCGGGGCCACGGGCGCCGGCGGCGCGGCGTCGTCCTCGTCCGGCAGGGGCAGCCACTGGTCGAGGCGGCCCATCAGGTCGACGAGGTTCACCGGCTTGATCAGGATGTCGTCCATGCCGGCCGCGAGGCAGCGCCCGCCTTCGTTGTCGAGGGCGTTGGCGGTGCAGGCCACGATCGGCGTGCGCGGCCGGTCCTGCTCCTGCTCCGCCACGCGGATCGCGCGCGCGAGGTCGTAGCCGTTGAGCTCGGGCATGTTGCAGTCGGTGAGCAGCAGGCCGACGCGGTGCTTGCGCCACAGGGCCATCGCCTCGACGCCGTTCTCCGCCATCAGCAGGCCGTAGCCGAGCGCAGCGACCTGCCGCGACAGCACGAGGCGGTTGGTCGGATGGTCGTCGGCCACCAGCACCAGGCGGCCTTCGCGTTCCGCGTCGTCGACGCCCGGTGCGGCGCGGCGTGCGGTCATCTGCCGCGCGAGCTGGCGCGGCGCTTCGTCGCGCGCCGCCACCGCCAGCAGGTCGCCCGGGCTGCCCACCGGGAATTCCACCTCGAAGCTGACCGTGGTGCCCTGGCCTTCGCTGCTGTCCATGCGCACGCTGCCGCCCATCATCTCGGCCAGGCGCTTGCAGATCGCGAGGCCCAGGCCGGTGCCGCCGAAGCGCGCCGCGGTCGCGATGTCGGCCTGCGCAAAGGGCTCGAACAGCTGGCCGGCGGCGGACGCGGCGATGCCGATGCCGGTATCGATGACGCTGAAGCGCACGCGCTCCGTCGTGTCGGTGCGATGCAGCTGTTCGACCGCGACCGTCACGCTGCCCTCGCGCGTGAACTTCAGCGCGTTGCTGATGAAGTTGTTGAGGATCTGGCCGACCCGCAGCGGATCGAACACCAGCACCGGGCCCACGCGCGGGTCGACGCGCTGCTGCAGCAGCAGGCCGCGGCTGCTCGCGATGCCGCTGTGGATCTGGCAGGCGCGGCTGATCACTTCCGGCACCGAAGCCGGCATCGGGTCCAGCGCCAGGCGGCCGGCCTCCACCTTCGAGAAGTCGAGGATGTCGTCGATGATGCGCAGCAGGGCGCGGCTGGACTCGGAGACGACGGTGAGCGTGGCGCGCTGTTCCGAGTCGAGGCGCGTGAGGTTCAGCAGCTCGAGCAGGCCGAGCACGCCGTTCATGGGCGTGCGGATCTCGTGGCTCATGGTCGCGAGGAAGGTGCTCTTCGCGCGGTTGGCGCGATTGGCCTCGTCGGTGGCATCCTGCAGCGCGCGCTCCAGGGCCTTCTGCGCGCTGACGTCGGCCCAGTAGCCGGTCCACAGCAGCGAGCCGTCGTGCTGCTCCCGGATGGCGGCGGAACTGCGGACCCAGCGCACCGTTCCGTCCGCGAGGGCGATGCGGTATTCGCTCTGGTAGCCGCCCTGCGATTCGGCGTCGCGCGTGGCCTGCTGCAGCATGGCCCGGTCTTCCTCCACCACGTTGCCGAACACGCTGTCGGCGTCGCGCAGCAGCTGCTCCGGCGCGACGCCGCGATCGCGCCCGGCATTCGGGCCGACGTAGACGTAACGCGACGGCTGCTGCGGCCGCGTGCGCAACTGCCAGACCGTCGCCGGAAGGTGTTCCACCAGCTCGGTCATCTGCCGTTCGGCGCGCTGCCGCCGCCCGGCCTGGTGGACGACGCCCAGCCACGCCGGAATGAGCACCGCGAGGAACACGGCGAAGGATCCGCCGAGCACCCATGCCGCGGTGCGCTGGCGATCCACCTCTTCCTGCTGCCGCTCCTCGAGCTCGCGCCGTTCCTGCTGGTACAGCGCGGTGGCCGCCGCGTAGAAGCGTTCGCCGGACTCGTGCGCCAGCATCAGCTGCTGTGTCGGAACGGCCGGCAGCCCGCCGCGAGCGCGCTGCCCCGCGGTTTCCGCGGCCGCCGCGACGCGCTGGCCGAGCGCGGCGCGCAACTCGCGCGCCCGCGCATGCTGCGCGGGATCGTCGGCCGTCATCATCTCGATGGTCGCCGCGGCGCGCAACGCGCGCTCCGTCCAGTTGTCGCGGTCCTGCAGCAATTCCCACTGACCCGTGAGCAGGAAGCCGCGCTGCGCGGATTCGGCGCGGGCGAAGCTCTCCATCGCATCGCTCATCGCGTGCAGTTCTTCCTGCGTGAATTCGGCCTCGCGTTGCGCGGCGCGCGCTTCCTCGACGGTGTCGTACAGGGTGAACCCGACGAACGAAAGGATTAGTAGCGCGGCAAAAAAGGAGAGATGGACGGCGGTATTGGAAGGAAGGGGCAGGCGCCGGAGCATGTCACCGGAGGCGCTGCGCGCTGGAAGCGGGGTGGTGCCCGCGATGGAATGTCATTTTTCGAATCGATCCGCCCTGTACGGCACAGTCTAGCGAATGCGCATGCCGTCGTGCGTGAAAAGTTTCGCGCTGCGTCGCGCAGGCCACGCCCGCACGCGCGGCGCTGCGCCAGAATCGGACGGGACATGATCAACCACGACCTCGTCGCCACGATGGCCAGCAGCACGGGCATGACGCGCCACGCCGTGCTCGAGGCCTTTCGCGCCAGCACGCGCAACGACATGGCGCAACTGCGCGCGCTGGTGGCCGCCGGCGCGCACGGCCCCGCTTCCGTGCAGGCGCATCGCATCACCGGCGCCTGCGAGATGCTGGGCGCCGCGGCAGCGGCGCGGGCGAGCCGCGCGCTGGAAGCCGCGGCGAACGATGCACCGGAAAGCATTGCTTCGGCGCTCGCGCTGCTGGAACACGAAGTGCAGCTGCTCGATGCCTGCCTGGGAGCACCCGATGTCCACTGAAGCAGCCGGCCTGCGCTTCCTGGTGGTGGAAGACCACGCCTTCCAGCGGCGCATCCTCGCGCAGATGCTGTTGCGGCTGGAAGCGGCCGCGGTGACCGAGGCCGAGGACGGCGAGGCCGCGCTGGCGGCGCTGCGCGATGCAGCCGGCGCGATCGACATCGTCGTCACCGACCTGATGATGCCGGGCATCGACGGCATGGAGCTGATGCGCCGGAGCGCGGAGAACGGCGAGGGGATGGCGTTCATCCTCACCAGCGCGCTCGATGCGCAGGAACGCGAAGCGGTGGCGGCGCAGGCGCTCGCCTGCGGCGTGCGGCTGCTGGGGGACATCGCCAAGCCGCCGACACCGGCGAAGCTGGCGCCGCTGTTGGCGCGCTACCGTATCAGCGGTTCGCCCCCAGCCGCGCCTTGCGCGTGACCAGCAGCAGCAGGATCGCCAGCAGCAGCGCGACGGAGATCAGCACGCTCGCGTGCGGCACGCTGCCGAACATCGGGCTGCGCACGTAGCTGGCGACGATGCGGAACAGCTGGTAGCCGGCGGCCGCGAGCCCCAGCCACCAGGCCCAGGCGTAGCGTTTCCAGAGGCCCCAGCACACGACGCCGGCGACGAGCAGCACGACCCACAGCCCGGGCTGCGCGAGGCTGCGCAACAGGATGCGGAAACTGCCGGTGCGCTGGAAGTGGTGCACGACCCCGCTGGCGATCAGGACGGCGTAGGCGGCGGAACAGAGGGAGGCGAGGCGAAGCGGAAGGTTGGCGGACATCGAACGAAGCATGCGCCTCGCGGCGCGGGAAATGCGGCGCTTTACGCGACGCGGAACAGCACGGCGTCCTGGTGGGCCGCGGCGCGCTCGTAGAAACCGGCGAGGCCGCGCACGGCCTGCACCACGTCGTCGACGGAGGCTTCCATCAGCGCGCCTTCGCAGCGCTTGCGGACCTCGGGCTCGGCCAGCGCCTTGAGCTTGCCGGCGATCGCCTGCACGTCCTTGGCGTAGGCGAAGCCCACCATGGAGGGGATCCTGTCGGTCTGCTCCACGCCGCAGGCCGCTTCGGCCTGCAGCACCTGGCTCAGTTCGTACCAGCACTGGATGGCGTGCTCGTTCGCCTCGCGCGGCTTCTCGCTGCCGCCCGCCTGCAGGAACGGCCCGTAAGGCAGTTCACCCGACAGCAGGCGCTTCAGCTGGTCGTCCGAAATCGCGAAGAAACCGCTCCCGTTGCTCATGGCTCCTCCTCCGGGGCTCCGGCCCCTTTTGTCGAGCAGACAATATATCGGCGCTCGCGCGAAGATGGAATCGCGGCGTTGGACAAAGCGCACACCGTGCGCCGTTCGTCCGCCGCGGACGACCTCCGGTTCAATTCCAGAGGAACGGGACGATGTCGCCCAGGATGTGCGCGACCACCGCCGGCCACAGCTTGCCGCTCGCGATGTAGTACAGGCCCACGACCAACCCGAACACCAGCACCCAAAGGGCGCCGATCGGCCCCTGGTACAGGTGATACAGCACCCGCACCAGCAGCATCGCGCCCAGCGCGATGGACAGGCCGTGGGCGCGCAGGCCGCGCAGCAGGAAGCCGAGCAGGAACACTTCCTCGAAGGTCCCGTTCACCACGGCAGTGAGCACGATCATCGGCAGCGAGAGCTTCGCCTCCTGCACCATCCGCTGGATCGGCTGCTCCGCCGCCTCCGTCTCGAACGGCGACACCAGCATGGCGCCGAGCACCCACATCGCGACGTACAGGACGACGCCCATGCCCACGCCCGCCGCGGTGGGCAGCGGCCGCAGGCTGGCGACGTCCCAACCGCGCACGCGCAGGTAGAACAGCGCGACGAAGGCCGTGAGCAGCTCGTGCCCGATCAGCCTGACGAAGCTGGCATCCGAGAAGGCTCCGCTGCCGGTGGGAAAGCCATTCAGCATGGCCCACACCGAGGCATGGATCGGCAGGCCGAAGCAGATCGCCATGACCGTGAACGCCTCGAGCGGCGTGGCCACGGTGCGTGCGCGCAGGGCCTCCACGCGCTCAGGCGTTCGTGGTGGCCGCCCGCTCGCGCGCGGCCAGTTCGCGCGCCGCGCGCAGCCGCCGCGCGGACACTTCGTTGAGCTCGCGCGTCAGCGTGTTCCAGCGCGCGGCGATCTTCTCCAGTTCGGCGTGCAGCCGCTCCGCGGTGGCGAGATCGGAGACCGCATACGCCCAGACCGCGTATTCGGCCTTGGCCTCCCAGGTGCCGAAGCGCGCCACGGCCGATTCGTATTCGGCGCGCGCATCGCCGGCGCGCGAGCTGCCCGCGAGCGCGCGCGCCAGCAACAGCGAGACGGGCTCCGGGCGGAAGTCGGGATGCTCGCGCTTGAGCGGTTCGAGATAACGCAGCGCGTCGCCCCAGCGGTTGCACTCCACGTAGGCGCGGGCGGCGCCGAAGCGGATCTCCGGATCGCTCGCGAACGGTCCGCGCAGGCAGCTCTCGTATTCCTTCGCCGCCTCCTGCGGCTGTCCCACTTCCAGCAGGGCGGACGCGAGCCGCATCTGGTTCTGCGCCGTGGGCGTTTCCTCGAAGGCGGCGCGCGCCTCGCGCACCTCGCGCGTGGGGTCGATCGCCCTGGCGGCGGCGGCCACGGTCTTCATCGCCTGGCGCTGCAGGCGCGAGTTCGGGAACCAGATCGCGAAGAAGTACACCAGGCTCCCGAGCAGCGGGAACCCGAACAGGATGAACAGCCAGTACAGGTTCTGGCGGGTGCGCACCGCATGCACGGCGCAGAAGATGGCCAGCCCGAAATACAGGGCGGCGGCGACGATCGGCATGATCCCTCCTTCGTTGTTGTATGTGGCCGGCACTCTAGGGCGTCCGCGCACGGACGCCAAGGAACTCGGTCACGCCCGCGCGGGCTGCAGCATGCGCACCAGCACGAAGGAGGAGGCTGCGGCGAGGCCGATGGCCACCGCCCATGCGATCCAGGTGCCGTCCCACCAGGCGCCGCTCGCGCCCACCGGGTCCTGCGTCCACAGCAGCGTCACCGACACGTTGTAGGCCGCGTGCAGCGCGATGCAGGGGATCAGCGAGCGGGTGCGTTCGTAGAGCCAGCCGAGCGGGATGCCGAGCAGCAGGCCCACCATGAACTGGTAGATGTTCATGTGCGAGGCGCCGAACAGGATGGCGGAGGCGACGATCGCCGGCCAGCGCGGATAGCGCGCGAGGAAGCCGCGCAGGATGATGCCGCGGAACAGCATCTCCTCCAGCACCGGCGCGAGCAGCACCACCAGCACGATCGCCGCGAGCGAATCCTCCGCCATGCTGGCGAACAGTTCCTCTTCCCAGCGCGCGAGCGGCGCGACTTCCACCAGCAGGTCCATCAGCGAGGAACAGGCCAGCGACAGCGCGGGCACCAGCGCCATCACCGGCAGCAGCAGCAGCGCGGCCATCCGCCACGGCGAAGCGGAGGTCGCATGGAACATGTCGCGCCAGCCGGTGCGGGTGAACTTCATGGCCAGCGTGTAGACGATGCCGCTCGCCAGCAGCAG
The DNA here is from genome assembly GCF_036383835.1 of Ramlibacter sp. Lineage (GTDB taxonomy): Bacteria > Pseudomonadota > Gammaproteobacteria > Burkholderiales > Burkholderiaceae_C > Ramlibacter. The sequence continues at coordinate 14,246 of NZ_DASVNN010000019.1, read as the reverse complement.
CGTGAGCGCGGAGGTTTCCGCTTCGTCCAGCCCGAACGATCCACCGAAGTCCTGGAAGGCGGCGCCCACCAGCACCTCGGTGAAGTGCAGGCCGATCAGGATGAAGATCGCGTCCCAGCCGGAGAGGAAGGCGTGCCGCGGCAGCTGCATGTCAGAGCCGGGTGTCGGCGACGATCGAGGTGGCGGGGAACAGCGATTCCCCGGTGGGCGCGGGCGGCAGGATGCGCGCCGCGATGGCCGCGGCCTTGAACACGAAGGCGAGTCCCACCAGCAGTTGCAGCAGGCCGGAGAACAGTTCGATGTGGCGGCTGCCGTCCATTGCCGACAGCGGCGCGCCGCTCGCGATCCAGACGGCCGCGAGCGACACGTAGCCGGAGAGCGCGGGCAGCGCGCGCACCAGCACCACCGCCAGCCCGAGCACCACGCAGGCGACGACCACCGCCTGCTGCGCCGGCAGCGCCAGCCGGTCCTCGAACTTGCTGCGCGGCACCAGCCGGTGCGCGACCGACATCGGGAAGAACCACAGCACCACGGCGCCGACCCAGTACAGCGCCGGCACCGACCATTGCACCCAGGCGGCCTCCATCACGCCCTGCGAGCGCAGCGCGCGCGTCACCGCCCACGACTGGAAGGAGCCCAGCGCGAGCCAGATGGCGAACAACCGGGCGGCCAGGCCGACCGCTTGCTGTGGAGTCATCGTTCCCCCTTTTCAGCTCATCCTTATACAGGCTGGGCCCGCCAGGACACAAGCCGCGATTGCCTGAAGGCGGCCTGCGGGCGCTCAGCGCAGCAAGGCCACCACGCCGGAGAAGCTGAGGAAGGCAGCGGCCGTCGTGAGCAGGATGATGCGGGCGATACGACCTGTATCCGCGCCGAAGCGCTCCGCCAGCAGCGACACGTTGCTGGCGCTGGGCAGCGCCGCCACCAGCACCATCACCTTGAGCGTGAAGGCATCGAGCGGCACGCCGGCCGCGCGCACGCCGGTGCCCGCGAGCCACACCAGCAGCGGATGCAGCACGAGCTTGGCCAGCGCCACCGGGACGAAGTCGCGCGCCGGCATGGGCCCGTGCTCCTCCGCCGCGGCGACGAACTGCGAGCGGGCCAGCACCGCGCCGATCGTGAACAATGCCACGGGCGAGGCGGCGTCGGCCAGCAGGCCGATGGTGTTCCCCACCGGCGCGACCGGCTTCCATTGCGCGGCCGACGACAGGCCGCCCAGCAGGATGGCCCAGGGCATGGGATTGAGCGCGACGCCCTTGAGCGCCTTCTTCGCGGCGTCGGCGGCGCCGTGTTCGTCCGCGCCATCGAGGCGCGACAGCGCGATGCACAGCGAGCTGGTGATCAGCAGGTCGATCAGGATGGTGAGGATCGCGGGGCCCGCGGCCTGCGCGCCGAGCAGCGCCACCAGCAGCGGCACGCCCATGAAACCGGTGTTCGGGAAGGCGGCGACCAGCGCGCCGAAGGACGCGTCGTTCCAGCGGATGCGCTCGTTCATGCTGGATTTCACGGTGCCGACGACCATCAGCAACGCGCACGCGAGCCAGGTCAGGAGCGCCACGGGATCGAGCAATTGCGCGATCGGCGTGCTGGCGCCGAAGCGGTACAGCATGCACGGCAGCGCGAAAAAAAGCACGAACGTGTTCAGGCCCGCGATGGCCTCGAACGGCAGCATGCGCCGGCGCGCGGCGATGTAGCCGGCCAGCACCAGGGCGAAGAAGGGGAAAGTGACCTGCAGGACGCTTAGCACGCCCGTATTGTCGTTGCAATGGATGGGCAGGCGCGGTCGCCGGGTTCGCGCGGATGCAATGGGACACATTCGCCCCGCCGCTTATGATCTGCCGCTGTTTTTCCCCGCGCCCCCGCTGTCCCCCTTTCGATGTCCGGCCTGAACCTCGCCCAGCAAGAAGCCGTCAACTACCTGCATGGGCCCTGCCTGGTGCTCGCCGGCGCCGGCTCCGGCAAGACGCGCGTCATCACGCACAAGATCGGGCGCCTGATCCAGGCCGGGCTCGAGGCCAAGCGCATCGCCGCGATCACCTTCACCAACAAGGCCGCCGCCGAAATGCGCGAGCGCGCCAAGTCGCTGGTGGGCCGCGAGGCGAAGGACGTGCTGATCTGCACCTTCCACGCCCTGGGCGTGCGCATGATGCGGCAGGACGGCAGCGTGCTGGGGCTGAAGACGCAGTTCTCCATCCTCGATTCCGACGACGTCACCAGCATCCTCAAGGACGCGGGCGGGACCACCGATGCGGCCACCGCGCGCAGCTGGCAGTGGACGATCAGCGCGTGGAAGAGCGCGGGCCTGAACGCGGCGCAGGCGCTGGCGCAGGCCAAGGACGAGAACGAGCGCGTGACGGCGACCGTGATGTCGCGCTACGAGGAACGCCTGACCGCCTACCAGAGCGTCGACTTCGACGACCTGATCGGCATGCCGCTCAAGCTGCTGCGCGACTTCCCGGAAGTGCGCGAGAAGTGGCAGAAGGCGCTGGGCCACGTGCTGGTCGACGAGTACCAGGACACCAACGCCACGCAATACGAGCTGCTGAAGCTGCTGGTGGGCGAGCGCGGCCGCTTCACCGCGGTGGGCGACGACGACCAGTCCATCTACGGCTGGCGCGGCGCCACGCTGGACAACCTGCGCAAGTTGCCGCAGGACTATCCGAACCTCAAGGTCATCAAGCTGGAGCAGAACTACCGCTCCACCAGCGCGATCCTGCGCGCGGCCAACAACGTGATCCAGCCGAACCCCAAGCTGTTCCCGAAGACGCTGTTCTCCGAGCTGGGCGAAGGCGAACCGGTGCGCGTGGTCGATTGCGACAACGAGGAGCACGAGGGCGAGCGCATGGTCGCGCGCATCCAGTCGATCCGCGCCAACGGCGTGCACAAGGACTGGAAGGACTTCGCCGTGCTCTATCGCGCCAACCACCAGGCGCGCGTGTTCGAGCAGGCGCTGCGCCGCGCGCAGATCCCGTACAAGGTCTCCGGCGGCCAGAGCTTCTTCGACCGCGCGGAGATCCGCGACCTGTGCGCCTGGCTGCGCCTGTGGGTCAACAACGACGACGATCCGGCCTTCCTGCGCGCGGTGACCACGCCCAAGCGCGGCATCGGCCACCAGACGCTGGGATCGCTCGGCGTGTTCGCCGGCCAGTACAAGCTGTCGCTGTTCGAGGCGCTGTTCTCGCCGTCGCTGTCCAGCGTGCTGAACGCCCGCGCGCTCGGCAGCCTGCAGGAGTTCGGCCGCTACCTGAACGACCTGGAATACCGCGCGCGCCACACCATGGGCGCCGAGGACGCCAAGGCCTTCCTGCTCGAGTGGCTCAAGGAGATCGGCTACGAAAAGCACCTGTACGACGGCGAGGACAACGAGAAGGTGGCCGCGGCGCGCTGGACCAACGTGCTGGAGTTCTGCGAGTGGATGGGCGGGCGCTGCGGCGGCGAGATCGACGACGCCGCCGGCGTGGCGGTGACCAGCGAGCGCAAGAGCCTGCTGGAAGTGGCGCAGACCATCGCGCTGCTGTCCACGATCAGCGAGCGCGAGAAGGACCAGAACGTGGTGACGCTGTCGACCCTGCATGCCTCCAAGGGCCTGGAGTGGCCGCACGTCGTGCTGGCCGGCTGCGTCGAGGGCATGCTGCCGTTCAAGCCGGAGGATGCGGAGGGCGGCGTGGTGAGCGAGTCGTTCGCGGCGCGGCTGCAGGAAGAGCGGCGCCTCATGTACGTGGGCATCACGCGGGCGCAACGCTCGCTGGCGGTGAGCTGGAGCAGGAAGCGCAAGAAGGGCCGCGAACTGGTGGCCGCGCAACCGAGCCGCTTCATCGCCGAGATGGCATTGGACAAGACGACGGTGAAGGAAGACCCGCGCGAGAAGCTCAAGGCGCTGCGGGCGGAATTCGCGAAGAAGAGCGCGGAGGCCGCCGCGGCGGCGGCGGCGGCGGGCCCGGCGGGCGCGGCATGAGGCACGTCGTTTTCGCGGCGCTGCTCGCATGCGCGCTGCCGGCCGGCGCGCAGCAGGATTGCCCGCACGCCAGCGAGGTGAAGCAGTCGCACGTGGTGGGGCTGTGGCGCGCCGAGTTCGACGGCCAGGGCCATGCGGGCACCCTGCTGCTCGAGAAACACGCCACCTACTCGGAAAGCTTCAGCGGCGCGATCAACCGCAGCGGCGAGCATCGCCTGCTCGCGGGCGACGTCGAGGACGGCGAGTTCACGCTGGAGGAGTCGGCCGACGGCCAGCGCATCGCGGCGACCTGGCTGGGCGAAGTGGTCGAAGGTTCCTGCGGCCGCGAGATCCGCGGCACCTGGACCGCCGAAGCCGACGCGAAGAACCCACGCAAGTTCGTGTTGCGCAAACAGTAGGTCGGCGGTGAGCGCGCGTAGCGCCGAACCCCGGCGCTCACGCGTGCGTCGGGGTTCGCCTGCGGGCTCACCCCGACCTACGGTTAGGATCGTCCATGCTTCGACAGATCGCATTCGCTGGGGCCTTCCTGCTGCCTCTTGTCCTGTCCGCACAGACGCCCTCCTCCTGGCCATCCTGCGCCGCCCTGCGCGACGACGGCGCGCGCCTCGCCTGCTTCGACCGCTGGGCCGCCGGGCAGCAAGCGCCCGCCCCCGTCACGCAGGCACCGCCCGCACTGCCTGCTGCATTGCCGGCTCACGTCGCCGCGACCGCCGCCCCGGTGCGCCTCACCACGCAGGAAGGCTGCCGCGACACGCGCTACACCGCGCTCTCGCGCTTCTGGGAACTGGAACGCGGCAGCGACTGCGGCACCTTCGGCCTGCGCAGCCTGCGCCCGCTGGTGGCCGCCGCCGCCTTCGCCGACACGGTGAACCGGCAGCCCACCTCGGAGAACCCGGCCAACAACGCCGCCACCCCGATCGACTACAGCACGCGCGAGATGCGCCTGCAGCTCTCGGTGCGCAGCAAGCTCGCGCAGAACCTGCTGGCCGCGCCGGCGTCCGGCCTGAGCGATTCGATCTGGTTCGCCTACAGCCAGCAGTCCTACTGGCAGCTGTTCACGCCCGGCATCTCGCGGCCCTTCCGCAGCACCGACCACGAGCCCGAGGTGATGTACGTCTACCCGCTGCAGGCGGAGCTGGCGGGCTGGCGCCTGCGCTACGGCGGCGCCGGCATCGTGCACCACTCGAACGGCCAGTCGCTGCCCTATTCGCGCAGCTGGAACCGCGCCTACCTGATGGCGGGCGCCGAAAGCGGCAACCTGCAGCTGCAGGGGCGGATCTGGCGCCGGCTCGACGAGGACCGCGCCAACGACGACAACCCGAACATCAGCGACTTCTTCGGGCGCGCGGAACTGCAGGCGAGCTGGCGGCCGAACGACGCGCACCTGCTCGCCGTGACCGCGCGCCACAGCCTGCGGCGCACGGGGCGCGGCTCGCTGCGCCTGGAATGGTTCCGCACGCTGTGGGAAGGCGGCGATGGCGGCGGCCTGCAGCTCTATACCCAGTACTTCACCGGCTACGGCGACACGCTGCTGGATTACAACCGCCGCCGCTCCGTGTTCAGCGTCGGCCTGAGCCTGGCCGAATGGTGAGCGCGGGCCTGCTACGCTCCCGTCCCGTGGATCCGATTCCGTCAGACGACCGGCTGCGCAAGCGGCACCGCTTCCGCGTCGAGGTCGGCACGCTCATCGTCGGCGTGGTCGCCGCCCAGGCCCTCCTGCTGGTCGTCCTGGGGTTCTGGGGCGCGCAGCGCCTGCTGCACGACGCCGGCCGCGCCGGCCACCAGTCGGAACACACGCGGCTGCAGACCGAGGTGAAGGCCTTCATGGAGGAAGCCACCACCGCCGTGCGCACGCTGGCGGTGTCGCCGGGGCAGGGGTCGTCCGCCCGCGCGGAGCAGCGCAGCGCGGAGCTGATCTGGGCCCTGCTGGCCGAATCGCCGGTCCTCGACAACCTGTATTTCGCGCACCACGACGGCAGCCTCGTAGGCATGCAGCGCCATCCGGCGCCGCTGCTGCGGCGCATCCACCGGGAGGGCGCCGGCCTGCGCGAGGTGCTGGAACACAAGCCGCAGCTGGAACGGCACGACCTGCGCCCGGCGCAGCGCTTCGCGACTTCGCATGTCGAGACGCACCCCACGCGTTTCGACGTGCACGAGATGCCGTGGTTCACGGAGGCGACCAGCAGCATGCAGACGCACTGGACGGCGGTGCATGCGCTGCCGCTCTCGGGCGACCTGGGGATCACCTTTTCGGCGCCCGACGCGCTGGAGGATGCACAGGGACGGCTCGACGGCGTGGCGGCGGGCGACATCTCGTTGCGCCACCTCGAGGCCGTGGTGGAAACCTTCAGCCATGCCGGCGCCGGCGAGAGCGCCATCGTCACGGCCGACCGCCTCGTGCTCGCGCGCAGCGACGACCACGGCGCGATCCGCACGCTCGCGCGGCCGCCCGCCGGCGACATCCTCGAGGCGGCCCTCGCCGCCGACGCTGCGCAGGGGCGCGAAGGCGCGCTGCTCCCCTTTCGCGGCCAGGACTTCCTGGTGCGCGCCAGCGACATCCCCGGCACGCCGTGGAAGCTGGTGAGCTGGGTTCCCGAGGACGCCCTCACCAGCGGGCTGCGGCGCAGCCTGGCGCAGGCAGGCGCGCTGCTCCTGCTGTGCCTGGCCGTCGCCTTGCTGCTGTCGCTATGGCTGTCGCGGCGGGTGACGGGCCCGATCGAGGTGCTGGCGGGCGTCGCGCGCCGCATCGGCCGCCTCGACCTCGCGGGCCTGCCGGGCGTGGACAGCCCGGTCGAGGAGATCCACCGGCTCGACGAGGCGCTCGGCGACTCGGCGCGCAGCCTGCGCGCGCTGCGCAAGTTCGTCCCCGCCGACGTGGTGGGCGAGCTGGTGCGGCAGGGCCGCACGCTCGAACCGAGCGGCGAGCACGTCGACCTCACGGTCATGTTCACCGACGTGCAGGGCTTCACCGGCATCGCCGCGGAGGTGCCGCCGCAGCGCCTGGTGCCGCAACTCACCGAGTACTTCAGTGCAGCGGCCGAGGTGCTGGTGCGGCACGGCGGCACCATCGACAAGTACATCGGCGACGGCATGATGGTGCTCTGGGGCGTGCCCCGGCCCGAGCCGGACGCCGCCTACCGCGCGACCCTCGCCGCCCTGGAGCTGCAGGAAGTGCTGGAAGCGCGCAATGCCGAATGGGCCGCGCAGGGATTGCCGCAGCTGCACACGCGCATCGGCCTGCACTGCGGGCCGGCGGTGGCCGGCGTGCTGGGTTCGGCGGAGCGGCTGTCGTTCACCGCCTATGGCGACACCGTCAACGTCGCGAGCCGCATCGAGGCGATGAACAAGGAGCTCGGCACGCGCATCCTGGCGTCGGACGCCGTCGCCGCCGCGCTGCACGGTCGCATCGCGCTGCGCCCCCACGGGCCGGTGGAGCTGCGCGGGCGCCCGGGGACGTGGACGCTGCACGAGGTCGTCGGGCCGATCGACCCGCAGGCGGATGCCGGGCGAGACCGCCGGCAGGATCGCCCTACGGCGGCGTATTGACGTTGTTGTAGCGCTCGACCTGGCAGGCGTAGGAGTGTTCGCCGCCCACCGCGCAGGGCGAATGGATGCTGTACTCCAGTTGCGACGGCGTCTGCAACTCCGGCGGCGGCAGGTTGCCGCAGCCCGCCAGCGCGAGCAGCAGGACTGCGAGTAGGGATTTGGGCATGTTCGACTCCAGGGCCCGGATGCCTGGGGGACTTTACGCCTGGGAGGTGCCTGGGAACCAGAAAGGGTCTTCTGGTTTTCGTAGGGCGGGGTGAGCCCGAAGGCGAACCCCGCCGTTCGCCGCGTCAACGCGACTCCTTCCCCTCCTGCATCATCTTCGCCAGCGTGCGCGTGTGCTTCAGCGCGCGCTCCATGAAATCCTGCACCGCGAGTTCGGCCGCGCGGACGCCTTCGGGCAGCAGCTTCGCCGCGATCTCGTCGTGGCCGTCGCCCATGAGGTCGGCGAGCTTCTCCTCGTCGGCCGGCAGGTGCTGCGCGACCACGTTGACCATCGAGCCGAGCACCGCGCGCCGCAGTTCCTGCAGCGGCAGCAGCGACGGCTCGCGGCCGTTGCCGTTCTTCTGCGGCTGCGACTTCAGCAGCGTCGCGAGCCCGGGCGCGGCCTTGCCGGCTGCGAGCAGGTCGTCGACGATCTCCTCCATCGCGCCCGGGCCCCAGTGGCGCGCCACCGCGTCCTCGGCGATGCGGCCGATCTGCTGCAGCGGATCCCAGGGGCAGGGATGCGGATGCGGCAGCGCCACCTCCAGCATCTCGAAGTCGAAGCGCGCCAGCGCCGCCTGCAGGAAGGGCCAGCAGTTGCGCCGGTTGCGCGGCGCCAGCCAGCGCACCGTGTTGAGGTAATAGCGCTGGATCTTCTGGTACTCGGGCGTCGCGCTGCCGGACACGTAGAGGCCGGTGCGCGGCGACGCCGTCGTGTCGGGCGTGGCGCCGGAGCCGTTGAGGTTGATGTTGACGAAGTGGTGCCAGGTCGCGTCGCACACGATGCGGCCCACGCGCGCGGCGTCGCCGTCGTAGGCGGAGATCGCGCCGAAGCTGTGCGGCCGCACGGGCGGCTTCAGCGTGTCGGTGATGAAGCGGCCGGCCGACACGGTGACGCCCACGACCACCGGCGCGATGCGCGCACCGCCGCCGATCGGCGTGGGCCACTGCTCGACGCCGGCGAAGGTGCCGGCCCCCGGGACGGGCGCGAGGCATTCGCTCTCGTGCGGATGGTCGGGCAGGCAGTCCACCGCGCCGGAAGGATGGCGCAGCACCGGGTGCACGCTCCAGGAGGACGCCACGCCGTCCGGCCCGCCGTTGGAGAAGAACACCGGGTACATCGGCTGCGCGATCGGGTCGGCCTGGTCGTCGAACTGCTTGATCGCGTCGGCGCCGGCGTTGATCACCGTGTCGTGCCGCTCGGGATTGACCATGGGGATCGTGGCCCAGTTGCGCATCGCGTTCACGCGCGGGAGGTGCGCGCCCATGCCGGCCCCGATGGTCTCGTGGTCGCCGGTGGCGAACAGCCCGCCGCCGGACTGCATGAACTGGGCGATGGTCGTCTGCTCGTCGGGGCTGATGACCGCGGTGCTGAAGCCGAACACCCAGACCTGGTCGTAGTTCGCCGTGGTGACCGGCGTCGCGGCCGTCGCGAAATTGAAGTTGCCGGGGATGGTGGTGCCGCCGCCGCCATTGCGCCGCGCGGTGGACACGGTGTGGCCCGCGCCCTGCACGATGCCGACGAATTCCGACAGCCCGAAGCCGCCGGTGCCGAAGCTGAGCGAGCCGTCGGTGACCATCAGCACCTTTTGCGGGCACGGAAAGCGCAGCAGGATCTCGGCAAGCAGGTTGCCCCGGAAGCGGGCGAGGTCGAGGTTGACGTTGATGTCAGGCATGGAAGTCCCCGGATGGATGGAAGGGACTTGCATTGAAGGCGCTGCGCGCGCCCCGCGCATCGGCCGATGGGCATCGGTCGATGGATGTACGGAGTGCTATCTAACGTTCGACCGCTTCACACAAATCGTTTCGGATCTTGTGGATCGTCGTACTTCAGTGCGCGTGCTCGCCGAAGCTCGTCCAGCCCTGTAGGGCGGGGTGAGCCCGCAGGCGAACCCCGCCGACCGCGAAGCATGAGCGGCGGCAGACGCCAGGCCGGAAATAAAGCACGGTCGAGCCTCCCTCGCGGCGGGCGGCCGGCACGTCGTGCCCGCTCTCGCAGAGCATGGGTCCGGATCGTTTCTAATACGGGGCGCGCGCCGGCCTCGCCGGCTGCCGCGACTCTCCACACTGCGGCCCGGCGGGCCCGCGCGGGCCGATCCGGCCCCGAAACCACGACGAGGAAACGCACCCGCGGGTGCAGAGGATGGACTTGTTGCGCAGCACCTTCGGCACATCGCGGCTCGTTCGCCTGCTGGGCGAATGGACGCCGGTCGAACCCGAAGCGGGCGGCATGGATTTCGCCGAGCGCCTGAGCCTGTCGCTCGACGCGTTCGATGCGATCCGGCTGCAGTCGGCGCAGCAGGCGATCCGCGCGATGCACGTCGCGCCGGTGACGAAGCCTTCGGCGCCGCGCCGGCAGGACCTCGCCGCGGACCTGCAGGGTGCGCGCGGCACGCTGGGCCGCGCGATCGCGCAGGACCCGGTGAAGCTCGCGGGCATCGCCGCGGAAGAAGTCACCTACGCCGTGTTCCGCGAGCGGCATGCCGACCTGCAGCGCCAGATGGACCTGCTGGTCAAGCCGCTGCGCGACCACGTGCGGCAGTCGCTCGCGCGCACCGCGCCGCGGCTGCGCCAGCTCGCCGCCCTCGACGCCGTGCTGGAGGACATGCTCGCGCCGCGCGAGCAGGCGCTGTGGCCCACGACGCCCACGCTGCTGCAGCGGCGCTTCGAACAGCTGCGCGCCGAGGGGCAGCAGCAGCACTTCATCAACGATTGGCGCCAGGCCCTGCTCGCGGAGCTGGACCTGCGCCTGGAGCCGGTGGCGGGAATGATCGACGCCCTGGCGAACGAATCCCGGAAACAGCAATGAGCAAACGTTTCTTTTCGGCGGCTTTCGCCGTCGGCCTGGCGGCCGTGGCCTGGGTGGCCGCGAGCTTCGTCGGCGCCAGCTGGCTGGCGGTCGCGATGACCGCCGTGATCGCCGGCGTGTACCTGCTGGGGGCATGGGAGCTGCGCCAGTTCCGCGCGGCGACGTCGGCCCTCGATGCGGCGCTCACGGCGATCCCGCAACCGCTCGCCGACCTGCGCGGCTGGCTCGAGCACGTGCCGGCCACGCTGCGCCACGCGGTGCGCCTGCGCATCGAAGGCGAGCGCGCCGCGCTGCCCGGCCCCGCGCTGACACCTTACCTGGTGGGCCTGCTGGTGATGCTGGGCATGCTGGGCACCTTCCTCGGCATGGTGGTCACCTTCAAGGGCGCGGTGTTCGCGCTGCAGGGATCGACCGACCTGCAGGCGATCCGCTCCGCGCTGGCCGAACCGATCAAGGGGCTGGGACTGTCTTTCGGCACCTCGGTCGCGGGCGTCGCGGCCTCGGCGATGCTGGGCCTGATGGCGGCGATCAGCCGGCGCGAACGGATGGAGGTGGTGCGCCACCTCGACGGCCGCATCGCCGGCGTGCTGCAGCCGTTCTCGCACGCACACCAGCGGCAGGAGACCTTCCGCGCGCTGCAGGCGCAGTCGACAGCGCTGCCGGCGGTGGTGGACAAGCTGGAAGCGCTGATGGAACGCATCGAGCAGCGCAGCCGCCAGCTGGACGAGCGCCTGTCGGAACAGCAGGCGCAGTTCCATCGTGAAGTCACCACCGCCTACACGGATCTCGCGCGCAGCGTCGGGACGTCGCTGCAGGACAGCCTGTCGGCCAGCGCCGAGGCCGCCGGCCGCAGCATCACGCCGGTGGTGGAGCAGGCGATGACGCGCATCGTCGCCGAATCGCAGTCGGTGCAGGCGCGCATGGGCGACGCGGTGAAGACGCAGGTCGATGCTCTTTCGAAGGTGTTCGAAGAGCGCAGCGCGGCATTGTTGAAGAATCTCGGCGAACAGACCGGCGCGCAGCAGCAGTCGCTGGCCAAGCTGCTGGCGCAATCGCAGGAGCTGCTGCGCTCGCGCGCCGACACCGAATCGCAATGGCTGGCGCAGCAGCGCGAGCGCATGGATGGCCTCGCCGGCGTCTGGCGCGCCGAGCTCGCGGCCCTGCGCAGCGAGGAGAGCCAGCGTGGACAGGCCGCGGTGGATCGCCTGGGCGAGCTGCAGGCCGCGGTGACGCAGCATCTCGCCACCCTGGGCGCCGCGCTGGAAGCGCCGATCACGCGCCTGCTGCACACCGCCGCCGAAGTGCCGCAGGCCGCCGCCGGCGTGATCGCGCAGCTGCGCGAGGAGATGCAGCGAGTCGCCGGGCGCGACAACCTGGCGCTGCAGGAACGCACCGAACTGCTGGAGCGCCTCGGCACGCTGCTGCAGGCCGTCAACCAGGCCACCGGCGAGCAGCGCACGGCGATCGAAGGCATGGTCTCGTCCGCGTCGTCGGTGCTGGAACAGGCCGGCGTGCGCTTCGCGTCCGCGCTCGATGCGCAGGCGTCGCAGGCGAGTGACATGGGCACGCAGGTCACGGCAACCGCCGCCGAACTGGCGAAGCTGGCCGAAGGCTTCGGCAGCGGCGTGGACACCTTCCAGGCCAGCAGCGGCAAGCTGATGGAGACGCTGCAGCGCATCGAGGCCTCGCTGGAGAAAACCACCACGCGCAGCGACGAACAGCTGGCCTACTACGTGGCGCAGGCGCGCGAGGTCATCGACCTCAGCATCGCGTCGCAGCAGGGCATCGTGGAGAACCTGCGCGATCTGCAGTCCAGGCCGACGCCGCCGGTGGCGCTGGTCGCCGGGGCGCGCGCATGATGGAACTGGACGAGAGCGACGCCGCCGGCGAGTCGGTCGCGCCCGTCTGGGCCGTCTTCGGCGACCTGATGTCCGGCCTGCTCGGCGCCTTCGTGCTGGTGCTGGTGGGCGTGCTGGTGATGCAGATGGACCTGGTGGCCAACCTGCAGTCCGAGATGGAGAAGCGCCGCATCGAGGAGCAGCGGCGCATCGCGCTGGAGAAGGCGCTGGCGGTGCCGCTGGCCTCGGGCCGCGTCACGGTGAGCGACGGCCGCATCGGCATCAGCGGCAGCGTGCTGTTCCCGGTGAACTCCGACGAACTGCGGCCCGAAGGCCGGCAGCTGCTCAAGAGCCTGGTGCATCCGCTGCGCGTGTACCTGGGCGAGCGCAACGAGATGCTGATGGTGAGCGGCTTCACCGACGACAAGCGGGTGTCCGACCGCAACCAGCGTTTCGCCGACAACCTGGAGCTGTCGGCGCAGCGCGCCCTGACCGTGACCCGCGCGCTGATCGACGAAGGCATGCCGCCCGCGCAGGTGTTCGCCGCAGCCTTCGGCGCCCAGCAACCGGTGGCCTCCAACGCCAACGAGCAAGGCCGCGCGCTCAATCGCCGCGTGGAGATGGCGCCGGTGCCGCGGGCCCCGGCGACCAAATCGCCCGCGCCATGAACGAGCCCTCGCCGCTTGCGCAATTGACGGCGGACCTGCGCGCGGCTTCGCTCGCCAAGCTGCAGTCCGCCGCGCCCGGCGAGGCGCAGGACGCGGAGGAACTGGCCAGCGTGCGGCGCTTCCGCCGCGCCTGGGAAGGCATGCAGCTGCTGGACCAGGTCGACCAGGCCGTGTCGCGCAAGCCGCCCAACGCCGGCCCGCTCAACTCGCACATGCTGGTGCTGCAGTCGCTGGCGATGATGCGCGAGCTGTCGACCGATTACCTGCGGCGCTTCGTCACGTCGGTGGAGACGCTGCAGTGGCTGGAGCAGGCGCAGGAGAAGTATCCATCGGGGAAGGGCAAAGGAACGAAGCCCCCCCTGCGGACACGACGCAAGAAATGACGCAGTGTCGCCCCGCAATGGGGGACTTGCGGCCGTTCTCGCGTGATCGAGGCCATGCTCGCGCAGCAGGGTCACTGAGCACGCGGCATCAGCCGCCTTGGAACTCCAGCCTTAGGGAAGGTCTGAATAAGTCCACCGATCATGCCGCGGCGCGTTGATTGATGCAAAGGAGCCTGCGCGAATGAGCCAGATAAGTTTTGCGGACGCCGAGTACGCCGGCAAGCGGAAGAAGACTCGGCGCGAGGTGTTCCTGGAGGAAATGGAACTGGTTGTGCCGTGGAAGGTGTTGCTCAAGATCATTGAGCCACACTACCCGGTGGCTGGCCGCGGCCGCAGGCCGTACGCGCTTGAGTCGATGCTGCGGGTGCACCTGATGCAGAACTGGTTTGCGCTGAGTGACCCGGCGATGGAGGAGGCTCTGTATGAGATTGCATCGCTTCGCAGCTTTGCCCGTTTGAGCCTGAACGAGCCGATTCCGGACGAGACGACGATCCTGAATTTCCGGCACCTGCTCGAGGCCAACGATCTGGCGGACGACATTCTGAAGGCGATCAACGCGCTCCTGGCGCGCAAGGGTCTGCTGCTCAAGCAAGGCAGCATCGTGGACGCCACCATCATTGCCGCGCCGAGCTCCACGAAGAACGCTGAGGGCGAGCGTGACCCAGAGATGCACCAGACCAAGAAGGGCAACCAGTGGTTCTTCGGGATGAAGGCGCACATCGGGGTCGACGCCGACAGCGGACTGGTGCACACCGTCACCACCACGGCCGCCAATGAGGCGGATGTTGAACAGGTGGGCGACCTGCTGCATGGCAAGGAAGAACAGGTCTGGGCCGACTCCGG
>NZ_DASVNN010000018.1:0-2822 GCF_036383835.1 Ramlibacter sp. | reverse complement strand
GGCTCGGCCTGCCGATCGAGCTGGTCACCTTCACCTCCGCCGGCAACACCTTCGAGGCGATGAAGGCCCGCCAGGTCGACCTCGCCTTCGTGGCGATCGACCCGGTCCGCGCGGCGGAAATGGAGTTCACCGCCCCCTACGTGGTCATCGAAGGCGCCTACCTGGTGCGCAATGCCTCGGCGCTGCAGCGCAACGAGGAGGTCGACCGGGCCGGCACGCGCGTCGCCGTGGGCCGCGGCAGCGCCTACGACCTCTTCCTCACGCGCGAGCTGAAGAGCGCCACGCTCGTGCGCGTGCCGACGTCGCCGGTGGTGGTCGACGAGTTCCTGAAGCAGAACCTCGAGGTGGCCGCCGGCGTGAAGCAGCAGCTGGAAATGGATGCGGGCCGCGTCGGCGGCGTGCGCCTGTTGCCGGGCCGCTTCATGGTGATCCACCAGGCCATGGGCGTCCCCAAGGGCCGCACCGCGGCGCAAGCCTGGCTCAGCACGTTCATCGAGGAAATGAAGGCCTCCGGCTTCGTGGCGGAGGCATTGAAGCGACACCGCATCGAAGGCGCGGCCGTCGCGCCGCCGGGGATACCCCGCGGCTGATTTCGCCGGCTTCGGCTGGCACGCACATTGCACAAGGTCGTCCATGTCCACCCTCTCCCCCTCCTCCTGGTCCCGGCCGATGCGCCGGGCGACCCTGGCCCTCGCCTTCGGCGCAACGACCCTCGCCGCACAGGCGCAATGGCCCGACAAGCCGGTGCACCTGGTGCTGTCCTTCCCGCCCGCCGGCGCAACCGACATCCTGGCGCGCGCCATCGGCCAGAAGATGGCCGAGGGCCTGGGCCAATCGGTGCTGGTCGAGAACAAGCCAGGCGCCGGCGGCAACATCGGCCTGCAATACGCGGCCAAGTCCCCCGCCGACGGCTATACGGTCTACATGGCCGCGGTGACCAACGCAGCGATCGCCGCGGCGGCCTATCCGCCGCAGTCCTCCCACCTGGTGAAGGACTTCGTGCCGGTCGCCGGCGTGGCCATCGTGCCGCACATGCTGGTGGTCCCGGCCTCGCTGCCGGCCCGGGACGTGCGCGAACTGATCGCCCTGCTGAAAGGCGCGCCGGGCAAGCACAACTTCGCCTCGCAGGGCCAGGGCACGCTGTCGCACCTGGAGTCCGAACTGTTCAAGGGCGCGGCCGGCCTGGACATCGTGCACGTCCCCTACAAGGGCAGTTCGCAGGCGCTGCCGGACCTCATGGCGGGCAGCTCCAGCATGATGTTCGACAGCATCCCGGCCTCCATGCCGCACGTGAAGTCCGGCAAGCTGCGCGTATTGGCCGTGGCCTCCAGCAAGCGCATGGCCATGCTGCCCGACGTGCCCACCGTCGCGGAAAGCGGCCTGCCCGGCTTCTCGGCCGACAACGTGTTCGGCCTGATGGTGCCGAAGGGAACGCCGCCTGCGGCGATCGCCGCCCTCACGAAAGCGGCGCGCGCCGCCCTCGACACGCCCGAACTGAAGCAGCGCATGCTGGAGCAAGGCGTGGAACTGCGCTACACGCCGGCCGAGGACTTCGCGAAGGTGGTCGACCAGGAGTTCCGCGTCTGGGGCAAGGCCGTCGAACAGGCGAAAGTGAAGCTGGAATAAGCTTCACGGTATGACCGACACGCAGAACTTCTGGGACTTCCCCTACACCTCCCAGCGCATGCCGCTGCTGGCCCGCAACGTGGTCAGCACCTCGCAGCCGCTCGCTTCCGCCGCCGGCGCCCTGATGCTGGCCCGCGGCGGCAACGCGGTCGATGCGGCGCTGGCGACCGCGATCACGCTGACGGTGGTCGAGCCCTGCATGAACGGCATCGGCGGCGATGCGTTCGCGATCCTCTGGGACGGCCAGCGGCTGCATGGCCTGAACGCGTCGGGCCGCGCGCCGCGCCGCTGGACGCCCGAACACTTCGCGAAGTACCAGGCGATGCCGCTGCGCGGCTGGGACTCCGTGACCGTGCCGGGCACGGTGTCGGCCTGGCGCATGCTGTCCGAGCGCTTCGGCACCGTTCCCTTCGCCGAACTGTTCGAGCCGGCGCTGCGGCACGCGCGCGAAGGCTATCTCGTCTCGCCCACCGTGCGCCGCCAGTGGCAGGCGCAGGTGCCCGAGCTGCTGCCGCAACCCGGCTTCCGCGAGGCCTTCGCGCCGCGCGGCGAGGCGCCGCAGGTCGGCGAGCTGTTTACCTGCCCCGGCCAGGCCGAGACGCTTCAGCGCATCGCCTCCAGCAAGGGCGAGGAGTTCTACCGCGGCAGCCTGGCGCGTGCCATCGCGGACCACGCGCGCGCCACCGGTGGCCTGATCGACGAAGACGACCTGGCCGCGCACGAATCGGACTGGGTCGAACCGCTGGCCATGCGCTATCGCGGCCTGGTGCTGCACGAGATCGGCCCCAGCGGCCAGGGCATCGCGGCGCTGATGGCGCTGGGCATGCTGGACACGCTCGACCTGCCATCGGCGGGGCGCGACACGGCGCTGTCGCATCACCTGCAGATCGAGGCGATGAAGCTCGCCTTCGCCGACCTGCACGCCTACGTTTCGGACCCGGACCACATGCGCGAAGTGCGCGCCGTGGACCTGCTGGCGCCCGCCTACCTGGCCCGCCGCGCCAGGCTGATAGCTCCCGATCGCGCCGCGCCCGCCCGCGCCGGCAAACCGCACAGCGGCGGCACCGTGTACCTCACGGCGGCCGACCAGAACGGGATGATGGTGTCCTTCATCCAGTCCAACTTCAAGGGCTTCGGCTCCGGCGTGGTGGTGCCGAACACCGGCATCGCGCTGCACAACCGCGGCTGGGGTTTCA
>NZ_DASVNN010000017.1:0-60799 GCF_036383835.1 Ramlibacter sp. | reverse complement strand
TTTTTGCCACCAACGCTTCGGCCGCTTGGACCTGCGCCACAAGCCTGTGGATACTTGAGCCCAGGGTGTTACCTATGTCCTCGCACACCCGTTACCCATGTCCCCGGTCCAAACAGGTGGGCAAGCTTGCTTGCCCACCGTCCGCTCACCTGCGCGAACTCACCACGATCCCTCCCACGATGAGGAGGAAGGCGAGCGCATGGAATGCCCGCGGGGCCTCGCCGAGGAAGGCCGCCGAGAACATCGCCGCGAACAGCGGCGTGAGGTTGGAGAAGAAGCCGGCGATGTTGGGCCCGACGCGCTGCACGCCGAGGCCCCAGCAGCGGTAGGCCACCAGCGCGGGGCCGATCGCGACGTAGAGCAGCGCCGCGAACAGCGCCGGCCCCCACACGATCGCCTGCGTGCCGAGCGCGGTTTCCGTCGCCGCGAACAATCCGGACCACACGACGCCCGGCACCAGCTGCGCCATCAGGAAGCCGGCCCAGTCGGACCGCACTTCGGGCGGGTCCTTCGGCTGCGTCAGCAGCCAGCTGTAGAGCGCCCAGAACGCGGTCGCCACCAGCATGTAGACATCGCCGGGCACGAAACGCACCTCCGCCAGGTGCCGCAGCTCGCCTTGCGACAGCACCACCAGCACGCCCGCGATGGACAGCAGCGCGCCCGCCACCTGCCGGCGCGTAATGCGCTGCCCGAAGAAGCCGGCGCCCAGCGCCAGCATGAACACCGGCATGCTGGAAGCCACCAGCGTCACGTTGATCGGCGTGGAGGTCTTCACCGCCATGTACTGCAGCGCGTTGTAGCACCCGACGCCCAGCAGCCCCAGCACCGCATAGCGCCGCCAGCGCGCCCAGATCGGGCTGTCGCCGCGCAGCAGCCGCCACGCGAACGGCAACAGGAACACGAAGGCCAGCGCCCAGCGCAGGAAATTGAGCGTGATCGGCGGCACCAGCGGCGCGACCAGCCGTCCGACCACCGCATTGCCGGCCCACAGCACGGGCGGCAGCGTGAGCAGGGCGGCGGTGGGCAGGGTGAGGCGCTGGTTCATGGAGTCGGCCACTGTAGCGGACGGGCCTTGTGCCTACTGAGGCGGCGCTGACGGAATCGTGGCAGGATGCGCGCCATCCCTAGCCGACACAGGAGACTCACATGAGCAAGGCAGTTGTCATTCGCCAGAACGGCGGCCCCGAGCAGATGGAACTGGTGGACGTGGAGGTGGGGCAACCCGGCCCCGGCGAGATCCGCATCCGCCACCATGCCGCCGGCCTCAACTTCATCGACGTCTACCAGCGCACCGGCCTGTACAAGCTGCCCATGCCCCTCACGCTGGGTATGGAAGGCGCGGGCATCGTCGAAGCGGTCGGCCAGGGCGTCACGCACCTGGAGGCCGGCGACCGCGCCGCCTATGCCAGCCATCCGCCCGGCTCCTATTCCGAGGCGCGCGTGATGCCCGCGAAGAACGTGGTGAAGCTGCCCGACGCGATCGGCTTCGAGACCGGCGCGGCGATGATGCTCAAGGGCCTGACCGCGCAGTACCTCCTGAAGCGCACGCAGCCGCAGGGCGGCCTGAAGCCGGGCGACTTCGTGCTGTTCCACGCCGCGGCCGGCGGCGTCGGCCTGATCGCGACGCAGTGGGCCAAGGCCATGGGCCTGCAGTTGATCGGCACCGCGGGCAGCGACGAGAAGTGCCAGCTCGCCAAGTCGCTGGGCGCCGCGCACATGATCAACTACAGCAAGGAAGACTTCCTGCCGCGCGTGAAGGAGATCACCGGCGGCAAGGGCGTCAAGGTGGTGTACGACTCGGTGGGCAAGGACACCTGGGACAAGTCGCTGGACTGCCTGGCGCCCTTCGGCCTGATGGCGAGCTTCGGCAATTCCTCGGGCCCGGTGCAGCCTTTCGCGCCGCTGGTGCTGGGCAACAAGGGCTCGCTGTACGTCACGCGCCAGACCCTGTTCTCGCACATCGCCACGCGCGAGGCCAACCAGGAGATGGCGGACGACCTGTTCGCCGCCGTCACCAGCGGCAAGGTGCAGATCCGCATCGACCAGAAGTTCCCGCTGGCGAAGGTGCGCGACGCGCACGAGGCGCTGGAAGCGCGCAAGACCACCGGCAGCACCATCCTCACGGTGTGACGCGGCTCGCGCCCTCGGCGGCCTTCCGCGCGCGGCTGCGCGCCGAGGCCGACCGGCCGCCGCTGCGGCCGCGGGTGCCGCTGTGGTGGCAGGGACGGCGCATCGGCTCGCTGGAGCCGGAGGTGTTCGTCCGCGCCGCGCTGCCGGAGACACTGGCGCGGCTGGATGCGCAGGGCTGGCATGTGCAGGGCGAGCTCACCGCTTCCATGGAGCGCATCGCGCAGGCCATGCGCGATCGCGGTGTCGCGAGCGTCTGGCGCGATGAGCAGATCGCGCTCCGCGACGAGGCCGGCGCGGTCCTCGGCAGCGTCGAGCGCGCCGTGGTGCGGCCGCTCGGCATCCCCACCCAGGCCGTGCACCTGGTCGCGCTCGACGGCCGCGGCCGGCACTGGGTGCAGCAGCGCGCCTTCGACAAGCCGAGCGACCCGGGGTTGTGGGACACCGTGGTGGGCGGCATGGTGCCGGTGTCGGAGCCGCTGGACGTCGCGCTGGAACGCGAGAGCTGGGAGGAGGCGGGCTTGCGGCGCGAGCAGCTGCTGGAACTGCGGCAGGGCGGCAGCGTGTTCCTGCGGCGGCCGCTGGCGGAAGTGCCGCATGGTTATTCGGTGCAGGAGCTCGTCTGGTACGCGTGCCGGCTCGCGGAGGGCGTGGAGCCGCGGAACCAGGATGGGGAAGTGGCGGAGTTTGCGTGCCTGGATGCGGACGAAGTGACGCGGAGGCTGGAGGATGATCTCTTCACCGTCGATGCGGCGGTGATCCTGCTGGCGGCGTTCGGGGGGTGAGCGCTTCGCGTGGCGCTGGGGTTGCACCCCAGCCTACGGGGAGCGTCGGGGTTCGCCTGCGGGCTCACCCCGACCTGCGCAGGGCCCGGGCCTTGTCTATTCGCAGGCTGGGGTGCAACCCCAGCTTCGCGGCATCAACCCGCCGACACGGAACGCGCCGCCGCGCGCTTCTTCTTCGCCTTCGGCGCGCCGCCCATCATGTGCTCCAGCACCGAATACACCGCCGCCGTGTCGTCGCCGCCATGTCCCAGCGCCATCGCGGCGTTGTAGATCGGCAGGCAGGTGGCGAACAGCGGCGCGGGGGTGTCGCTCTTCTGCAGCGCGTCGAAGATCAGCCGCATGTCCTTCTGCCAGGTCGACACCTTCATCGTGGCCTGGTCCCAGCTGCGATCGACCATCACGGGGCCGCGCACCTGGAACATGCGCGAGCCGCCGGCGCCGTCGGCCACCACTTTCACCACGGTCGCCGCATCGAGGCCCGAGCGCACGCCCATCAGCAGGGCTTCCGCCGTCGACAGGTTGTGGATCGCCACCAGCAGGTTGGCCACCAGCTTCATGCGCATGCCGTTGCCGAAGCCGCCGACGTCGTAGCGCACGCGGGCGAAGCCCTCGAACACGGGCGCGAAGGCCTGGATCGCCTGCGCATCGCCGCTCGCGTACACCGCGAGGTCGCGCTTGACCGCCTGCGCGCCGGTGCCGGACAGCGGGCAATCGAGCAGGGTGATGCCATGCTTCGCGAGCCTGGTCTGCGCCCGCAGCTTGGCCGCCTCGGGCAGCGTGCTGGTCTCGGCGACGACGAGCTTCTTCTGGCCGGCGGCGATCAGTTCGTCGCAGACGGCGTCGAGCGCGTCCTCGCCGGGCAGCGACAGCACGATGAAGCGGCACTGCCGCGCCACCTCCGTGGCGTTGGCACAGGCCTGGCCGCCGGCCTTCGTGAGCTTCGCGCGGGCCTTGGCCAGCGGATCGCAGCCGTACACGGTGAAGCCGGACTTCACCAGGTTGGCCGACATCGCCGACCCCATGATGCCCAGGCCCACCATGCCCACCGCCACCGGTGCGGCAGGCGCCTTCGGCCGGGTGCGGATCGGCGCGATCTTGCTCGTGTTGTTCGTCATGCTGATTTCGTTCGGGATGCACGCGCGGGCCGGGCGCGCCCCAGCGCCTCCGGCTGGAAGCGCGCGAGCAGTTGCGGGTAGGTGGTCTTCGCGCCGGCCAGGAAATTGTCGACGGCGAAGCCGACCTGCACGAGGAAGTCCACGTTGATCTTGGTCTTGTAGACGTGCTCGCGCATGGCCATGTAGAAGATGCCGCCGTGGAGGCTCCAGACGAATTCCATTTCCTCCTCCACCACCTCGGCATCGGTGTCGGGCAGGCCGCAGGCGTTGCGCAGTTCGCGGCAGTACACCGGCAGCAGCTGCCGGCGCACCAGCTGGATGTAGCGGCGGTTCAGCGTCGGATCCGACAGGCCGGCGTACATGTAGATGCGGATCCACTCGGGACGATAGGTCGCTTCCGCGTACTGCCGGTAGAACTCGACGAGGCGATCGCGCAGCGGCACCGCGCGGTCCTTCAGCAGCGGGATCCACGCGGGATCCCAGCGGCCCTCGAAGACCGTCTGGTACACGCGCTCCACCAGCGCCTGCTTGTTGGGGAAATAGCGGTAAAGCAGCGGCTGGGTGATGCCCAGCCGCTTCGCGAGCTCGCGGGTCTGGCCGGAGAAACCGACCTCCGAGAAATAGGCGATCGCCCCGTCGAGGATCTGGCGTTCGCGGTCGCCGGGGGCGAGCCGCAACTTGACGGGGCGCTCGCCGGCGGCGCGCTTCGGGGTCCTGCTTCCTGGCATCAGTCTGTATGGAGGTTCACTCGCCCTTGATGTTGTTGTCGGAGACGAGCTTGGAATACTTGGCGATCTCTGCCGCGAGGAAGGACTTGAATTCCTCCTGCGAGCTGGCGCGCGCGTCGACGCCGAGGTCGGCGAATTTCGCCTTCAGGTCGGGATCGGCCATCACCTTGACGAGGGCGCTATGGTAGCTGTCGACGATCGCCTTCGGCGTGCCCGCGGGCACGAACACGCCCCACCAGTTCTCGGCGACGATGCCCGCAAGGCCGGCTTCCGCGAAGGTCGGGACGTCGGGGAAATTCTTCGAACGCTCCCCGCTGGTGATCGCGATGGGCCGCAACTTGTTGACCTTGATGTGCTGCGACACCGGCAAGGCGTCGGCCACCATCATGTCGATGTGGCCGGCGAGCAGGTCGTTCACCGCCTGGCCGCCGCCCTTGTAGTTGATGCCGTTCATCTTGATCTTCGCCTGGCGCATGATCATCTCGCCGCCCAGGTGGGCCATGCTGCCGGGGCCGCTGGTGCCGAAGCTCACGGCGCCCGGCTTGGCGCGCGCCGCGGCCAGGATGTCGTTGAGGTTCCTGTACGGCGAGTTCGC
This sequence comes from Ramlibacter sp., assembly GCF_036383835.1. GTDB lineage: Bacteria > Pseudomonadota > Gammaproteobacteria > Burkholderiales > Burkholderiaceae_C > Ramlibacter. Next base: position 55,449 of record NZ_DASVNN010000017.1, on the reverse strand, counting down.
CGGCACCACCAGGATGTTCGGGCCGGTCGCGGTGAGCGCCACCGGGATGAAGTCCTTGTCCATGTGGTACGGGACCTTGCTGATCAGCGGATTCACCGCGACCGGGCCCAAGTTGCCGACGACGAAGGTGTAGCCGTCGGCGGTTTGCCGCGCGGTGTACTCCATGCCGATCGAGCCGGCGGCGCCGGGCTTGCTCTCGATCACCACGGGCTGGCCCCAGAGTTCGCTGAGCTTCTGGCCCATGATGCGGGCCATCAGGTCGGAGCTGCCGCCGGCGGGATACGTCACCACCAGCCGCACGGGGCGGTCGGGGAATTTCTGCGCATGGGCCGCGAAGGGCACGAGGCCCGCGCATGCGCACGCGCAAGCCAGGAGAAAACGCTGAACGTCCCTGCGGGAAGGGAAGGCATGTCTCATCGGGTGACTCCTTGGGTGGGGCTTCGTGCGGGCCGCGCCCGGGAAAACACGGCGTGGCGTCGCTTCCCGATCCAATCTATTATCAGTTGCTAAACAAGCACTTCCGTACTTTCCCGCATGAACCGGACTGCCTCCCCCGCCGCCCGCGCCGACCAGACGCTGTCGCTCAACATGAAGCTGCTGGCCCACCATGAGCTGGAAGGCTACGGCGGGCTCGGCGAAGGGATGGCGATGCAGGTCACCGGCGACGGACGGCGCATCCTCTGGCTGGCGCACGAGGCGGCGCCCAAGAACTTCTCCGGGGTGGACGTCACCGATCCGCGCAACCCGAAGCTCATCGTGCAGACCGAGCTGCCGCACATGAAGCTGCGCTCCAACTCGCTCGACCTCGTGGGCGACATTCTGGCGGTGGCCTACCAGGCGAGCAGCGTGGGCATCACGCCGGCGGGTGTCGATCTCTTCGACGTGAGCAAGCCCGAAAGCCCGAAGCGGATCTCGCACTTCGACTGCTCGGGCCCGCATTCGCGCGGGGTGCACGCCCTGTGGTTCGTCGATGGCAAGACCATCCACATGGCCGCGGGCGCGCCCGACTTCCAGCCGCGCAATCCGCTGGACGACCAGTTCTACCGCATCCTCGACGTGTCGAATCCCGCCAGGCCGGTGGAAACCGGCCGCTGGTGGTATTCCGGCACGCGCGAGGGCGACGAGGCGCCGGCGCCGCCGCGCCTGGCGAAGAAATTCGACATGGGCTTTCGCGCCCACAACACCAACGTGTTCCCCGAGCGGCCGGACCGCGCGTACGTCGGCTACATCGACGGCGGCGCCTTCGTGCTGGACATCGCCGACCACTCGGACATCAAGGTGGTGTCGCAGTGGAACCCGTCGCCGCCTTTCAACGGCTTCACCCACACGGTGCTGCCGCTGTTCGACCGCAAGCTCTGGATCGTGAGCGACGAATGCGTGCTGGACGAGGGGGCCGACTGGCCCAAGCTGGTGTGGGTGATCGACGCCCGGAACGAAGCGAATCCAGTGCCGATCGGAACCTTCCCGGCGCCGCCTTACGAGGCCTTCGCCAAGCGCGGCGGCCGCTTCGGCGCGCACAACATGCACGAGAACCTGCCGGGGCCGGCGTCCTTCCGCTCCGACAGCATCATCGTCGGCACCTTCTTCAACGCCGGCGTGCGGGTCTACGACACCAGCGATCCCTACCGGGTGGAGGAGATCGCCTACTTCGTGCCGGGCGCGCCGCGGCTCTCGCCGGCCGGCGCCATCCAGCTGAACGACGTGTACGTCGACGAACGCCGCATCGTCTACACGGTGGACCGTTTCACCGGCGGCCTCTACGTGCTGGAGCTGAACATCTGAACGCCATGAGCGGCCGCGACCCGCTGGCCGGCAAGCTGCCGGTCACGCTCATCACCGGCTTCCTGGGCAGCGGCAAGACCACGCTCGTTTCGAAACTGGTGCGGCACCCGGCGATGAACCGGGTGGCCGTCGTGATCAACGAGGTCGGCGAGATCGGCATCGACCACGACATCGTGGCGATGTCCTCGGAGAACATCGCGCTGCTCGCCAACGGCTGCATCTGCTGCTCGGTGCGCACCGACCTGCAGGAGACCCTGCGCGACCTGTTCGCGCGCCGGCGGGTGGGCGAGGTGGCCGATTTCGATCGCGTGGTCATCGAGACCACCGGCCTGGCCGATCCCGCGCCGGTGCTGCAGACGCTCGCCAGCGACACGCTGGTGGCGGCCCATTTCCGGCTCGATGGCCTGGTGACGCTGGTCGATGCCGTCAACGCGGCGACGCAACTGAAGAACCACGCCGAGCCGGCCAAGCAGATCGCCCTGGCGGACAAGGTGTTCATCACCAAGGGGGACCTCGCGAGCACCGAGGCGCTGGAGCAGGTCAGGCAGGCGGTGGCGGAGATCAATCCGGGCGCGCCGGTGGCGCTGGTGCTGCACGGCGAGGTCGACCCCCAGTCGCTGGTCGACCTGGGGCTCGCGAGCGCCAAGGCCGGTCCCGCCACGCTGCGCTTCCTCGGCGAGCCGCTGGAGGGCGAGGGCTCCGGCGGCGAGCGGCGCCTGGCCCGCCGGCCCGAGCTGCACGACGCCTCGATCCGCACGTTGTCGCTGCGCTTCGACCGGCCCTTCACCTGGAACGGCTTTTCCGCCGCGCTGGAACTGCTCACCACCCTGCGCGGCCCCGACCTGCTGCGCGTGAAAGGCATCGTCAACGTGGAAGGCCGCCCGGTGGTGGTGCAGGGCGTCCAGCACATCTTCCATCCGCCGGTGGACCTCGATCGCTGGCCGAGCGAGGACCAGCGCACGCGGCTGGTGTTCATCACCCGCAACATCGAGGCGCACACGATCCGCAACCTGATGGAGGCGGTGGCGCAGGTGGCGGCGGCGCCTTGACGAGTCCGCCTCCAGAGGTGATCATCCGATCAACAACAACGAAGGAACCCCATGCTCTACACCTGCTCGCCGGGCTGCAGCGACCCCAGTCATGACCACGGCCGCGCCCGCTCGGCGAACCTGCGCGCGCCCTCGGCCAAGGCCACGTTGTCCAGGACGGTCGCCCGTTCCCGCAGCGGCAAGACCAGGGTGGTCGACCTGCACTGCCACTACCTCAACCCGGTGGTGAGCGGAAAGACGAAGCATCTCAACATCGCGCAGCACGATCCCACCGCGGTCTTCGCGGACGCGCTCACGCGCGAAACCAACGTGAAGCAGATGGCGACGCGCGGGCCCAAGCTCACGGACATCGCGGTGCGGCTGAAGGACATGGACCGCATGGGCGTCGACGTGCAGGCGGTCTGTCCGGCGCCCTACCAGTTCTTCTATTTCACCGAGCCCGATACGGGCGCGCAGCTCGCGCGCGAGGTGAACGAAGGCATCGCCAAGCTGGTGGCCGACACGCCGGACCGCTTCGTCGGCCTCGGCTCGGTGCCCCTGCAGGACGCCGAACTGGCGGTGCGCGAGCTCGATTACGCGGTGAAGGAACTGGGCCTGCGCGGCGTGGAGATCTGCACCAACGTCAACGGCAGGAACCTGACCGATCCGGGCCTGGGCCTGGAGAAGTTCTTCGCCCGCGCCGCGGAGCTGGGCATCCTGGTCTTCATGCACCCGCTCGGCTACACGCAGGCGGACCGCCTCACGCACCACTACTTCAACAACGTGATCGGCAACCCGCTGGATTCGACGCTGGCGGTGTCCTCGCTGATCTTCGACGGCGTGATGGCGCGGCACTCCAAGCTGAAGGTGCTGGTGGCGCACGGCGGCGGCTTCGTCGCGCACTATTGGGCACGCATGGACCACGCCTGGCGCGCGCGGCCCGACTGCCGCACGGTGATCAAGCGGCCGCCTTCCAGCTACCTCGAGAGGTTCTACTTCGATACGATCACGCACGACCCGGAGATGCTCAAGCGCCTGATCGACCGCTTCGGCTCCGACCACGTCGTGCTGGGTACCGACTACCCCTACGACATGGGCGACGAGGATCCGCTGGGCATGGTCGCCCGCATCAAGCGCCTGCCCAAGGCCGATCGCGACCTCGTCACGGGCGGCAACGCGGCGCGGCTGCTGAAGATCAAGGGCTAGCGCGCCCATGGGTCACGAGGCCGCCTTCGACAGCCGGGCCCTGCGCCAGGTGCTCGGGGCCTTCGTGACCGGCGTGACCGTGATCACCACGCTCGACCGCGACGGCAGGCCGCAGGGCCTCACCGCGAACTCCTTCAGCTCGGTGTCGCTGGATCCGCCGCTGATCCTCTGGAGCCAGTCGCTCACCGCGCCCAGCCACCCGGTGTTCCGCGAGGCGGAGCGCTTCGTGGTGAACATCCTGGCCGACGACCAGGTGGAAGTGTCGAACCGCTTCGCGCGCGGCAGCGCCGACAAGTTCGCCGGCTGCGCCACGCGGCCCGGCCTCGGCGGCGTGCCGCTGATCGAAGGGTGTTCCGCCTGGCTCGAATGCCGGCGCATCGACAGCTTCCCGGGCGGCGACCACGTCGTGTTCCTCGGGCAGGTGGACCGCATCGAGCGCACCGGCCGGCAGCCGCTGGTGTTCGGCGGCGGCCGCTATCTGGTCGCGCAGCCGCACGATCTCGGCGACGCCGCGAGCGGTGCGGGCGCGAACATCGCGCGCCTGAAAGCCGTGCGGCTCGCGACCCGTGCCCTGGTCGAACTGTCGGACGAACTGGACGAGACCCTGGGGCTCGGCGTCTGGGGCAACAAGGGGCCGACCATCGTGCGCTGGGAGGAAGCGAGCCAGCCGGTCAGCGACAACCTGCGCACCGGCCTCGTGCTGCCGGTGCTCACCTCCGCGACCGGCCTCGCCTTTGCGGCCTGGCTGCCGCGCGAAGCGACGGCGCCCTTCGTCGAGGCGGAGCTCGCGCACGACGCCGCCGCGCGTGGACTGGACGCCGCGGAACTCGAGCAGCAACTGGCGCAGGTCCGCGCCACCGGCATCGTGCGCCTGGTCGGCACCGACGCCTTCGCCGACCTGTACGGCACCAGCATCAGCGCCGCCAGCGTGCCGGTGTTCGATGCCTCGGGCGCCATGGTGCTCGCGCTCACCACCATCGGCAACACGCAGCGCCTGGACCTCGGCGAAGGCGGGCGGCTGGTGGGCGGCCTGCGCCAATGCGCCGCGACCCTCTCGCATCGCCTCGGTGCACGCAGCACCGTCGCTGCCAACGATTCCCAGGAGAACGACCCATGAAACTCGGCTGCTTCATGATGCCCCTGCACCCGCCCAGGCGGGTGGCGACGGAAACGCTGGCGGAGGACCGCGAGGCCATCCTGCTGGCCGACAAGCTGGGCTTCTCCGAGGCCTTCGTCGGCGAGCATGTCACCGACCTCTCCGAAAACGTGACCTCGTGCCTGATGTTCCTGGCCTCGCTCGCGCACGACACGAAGGACATCGTGCTGGGCACCGGCACGATCAACATGCCCAACACCCACCCGGCGGCCGTCGCCGCGCAGGTGGCGATGCTGGACCACATCCTCAAGGGCCGCTTCATCCTGGGCATCAGCCCGGGCGGGCTGATGTCGGACGCCGAGGTGTTCGGCAACTACCGGAAGAACCGCAACGCGATGTTCGTCGAGAGCATCGACATGGTGCTGAAGATCTGGGAGAGCGAGCCGCCTTACGACCTGCAGGGCGAGTTCTTCAAGGTGTCGACCCAGCAGACGGCGATCCCCGAGATCGGGCAGGGCGCGATCCTCAGGCCGTACCAGCGGCCGCATCCGCCCATCGTCGGCACGGCCGTCGCGCCCTTCTCGCAGGGCGTCACCGAGATGGCCAAGCGCGGCTGGACGCCGATCTCGGCCAACTTCCTGCTGCCGGAATGGGTGAAGACCCACTGGCCCAAGTACGTGGAGGGCCGCGACGCCGTCGGCGCGAAGGCTTCGCCCTCGGAATGGCGCGTGGCCAAATCGATCTTCGTCGCCGACGACGACAAGACGGCGCAGCGTTACGGCAAGAGCGCGGAAGGCCCGTACCACTTCTACTTCAAGCAGCTGGTGCGCAAGCTGGTGGGCTTCTCCGGCCGCTCCAACCTCTTCAAGCTGGACCAGGCGCAGCCCGATTCGGAGATCACGCCCGAGTACGTCACCAACCGGCTCGTCATCGCCGGCACCGTGAACGGCGTCGTCGACCAGATCCTCACCTTCCGCGAACAGGTGGGCGATTTCGGCACCTTGCTCTATGCTTGCCACGACTGGGTCGACCCGGCGCTCGGCAAGCGCTCCATGCAGCTGATGGCCGAGGAGGTGATGCCGCGGGTGAACGCCGCGATCGCGGCCGAAGGAAAGCGATGAACCTCCTGCGCCTGCCGGACCGCGAGATCGCCTGGACGCAGGAGGGGCGCACGGGCGCGCCCCCGGTGCTGCTGGCGCACGGCCTGCTCTCGGACCACCGCATGTGGGACCGCGTGGTGGAACTGGTCTCGCGCGAGTTCTCCGTGCTGCGCTACGACCTGCGCGGACATGGCCGCAGCAGCGCGCCGCCCGCGCCCTACACGCTTGCGCAGCTCGCCGACGACGTGCCGGTGCTGCTCGATGCGCTGGGCGTCGATCGCGTGCACTTCGTCGGCACTTCGCTGGGCGGCATGATCGGCCAGCAGCTGGGCGCCCGCCATGCGCAGCGCCTGCTGTCGCTCACGCTGGCCAACACCGGGGCCGCGCAGGCGGCCCGCCAGGCCTGGGAAGAGCGCATCGCGGTGGTCCGCCGCAGCGGCGTGTCGGCTCTGGCGGATGCGACCATCGACCGCTGGTTCCCGTCGGTCTTCCAGCGCGCGATGCCTGGCGAGACCGCGCGGATGCGCAGCCTCCTGCTGGACACCTCGAACGAGGGCTACATCGGCTGCGCGTCGGCGGTGCGCGATCTCGCGCAACTGGACCTGCTGCCCCTCATCCAGGTGCCCACGCTGGTGATCGCCGGCACGCTCGACGAGGCGATCCCGCACGCGGCCACCGCGAAGCTCGCGGAGCTGGTCCGCGGTGCGAAGCTGGTCTCGCTGCCCACCGGGCACCAGGCGGCGGTGGAGCACCCGGAGGCTTTCGCCGAGGCGTGGCTCGCATTCGTGCGCAGTATCCGCGCCTGAGTTGCCCTCTCCTACATGGGCATGGCTTGGCGCCTCTCAGTCGGGCGGGAGAACGCTGCGTACATTCGTTTCCCAGGACGGACCGAACGAAGGCCGTCGCCGGGAGCATTGCCATGACCTTTCGCGCCTATATCGTCGACGACAGCTCGACGGTGCGGGACAACCTGATCGACACCCTGCGGGAGCTCGCGCAAATCGAGCCCGTGGGCCACACCGACAACGAGCACGACGCCAAGCGCTGGCTGCTCGAGAACGACTGGGACGTGGCCATCATCGACCTGTTCCTGCGGGTGGGCAGCGGCATGAACGTGCTGCAGGCGGTGCGCAAGAAGCGCCCCGGCCAGCGCGTGGTGGTGCTGAGCAACCATTCCTCGGCCGACGTGCGCTGGCGCTGCCGCCAGCTCGGGGCCGATGCACTCTTCGACAAGTCGACCGAGCTGGAAGCGCTGGTGGAGTATTGCAAGCAGCTGCGCGGCGCCGATGTGGCGGAGGCCGCGAGTGGCGCGCCGGCAACCCTCGGGTCGACGGCCCAGCCTGCGGCTTGACGGCCCCCGGCGGGGTTCGGCTACGCGCTCACCCCGCCCTGCGGGAAGTCACAGCAACGCGCCCTGACGGCTGTCCGGCGACCGGAACCGGCTCGGGGCGAGAGCGCCAGCCGAATCGAGGATCGGATACGCGATCGAGCAGATGTGCGAGTTGATCCGCTTCAGGTCGCTGATCAGGTCCAGGTGCAGCGAGCTGGTCTCGATGCTCTGCACCGTGTTCTCGGCCAGGCGCGTCAGGTGCGTGCCGGCGTAGGCGCGCTCGAGGTCGCCGAAGCGCACCTTCTCCTCCAGCAGCTTGTGCGCGTCGCGCACCGAGCCGTTGAGGAACACGCTCATGCCCAGGCGCAGGTTGTCGATCAGGCGCGCATGCAGCTCGCAGATCTCCGCCATGCCGGCATCGGAGAAGCTGCGGTTCTTGCGGATCTTCTTGTCCTCGATGTCCTGCAGGATCCGCTCGATGATGTCGCCGATCTGCTCCATGTTGATCGTGAAGCTGATGATGTCGGTCCAGCGGCGGCTTTCCTCCTCGCCCAGCGCCTCGCGCGAGATCTTGGTGAGGTAGTACTTGATGGCGGAGTAGAGCTGGTCGACGGTGTCGTCCATCTTGCGCAGCTCCTCCGACAGCCGCACGTCGTTGTCCTTGATCACGCGCAGCATGCCGATCAGCATGGTCTCGACGATGTCGGCCTGGTGCAGCGCCTCGCGCGCGGCGTTGGAGATCGCCAGCGACGGGGTGGCCAGCGCGGACGGGTCGAGGTGGTGCGGCCGGCCCGCCACCAGGCTCTTGTCCGGCTTGGGCAGCCAGTTCTCCACCCAGTGCGCGATGACGTGCGTGAAGGCGAGGAAGATCAGCGCGATCAGCACGTTGAAGACCAGGTGGTACAGCACGACCACCATCGACGGCTCGGGCAGGTAGGGCCGCAGGGTGTGGATCCAGAAGCCCACGAAAGGCGCGGCCATCAGCACGCCGGCGCACTTGAACACCAGGTTGCCCATGGGCACCTGGCGCACTTCCACCGAGGACTTGGCGGTGGCCACCACGCCCAGCAGGCCGCTGCCCAGGTTGGCGCCGAGCGTGAGGCCCAGTGCGACGTCGAGCGGGATCGCGCCGGAGGAGGCCAGCGTGGCCGTCAGCAGCACGATCGCCAGGCTGGAGTAGGCGACGACGGACAGCATGGCGCCCACCGTGATCTCCAGCAGGATGTCGCTGGTGAGGGACTGCAGCAGGGCTTTCACCGCCGGCGACTGCACGATGATGCCGGTGGATTCGGAGACCAGCCGTAGCGCCAGCAACATCAGCCCCAGGCCGATCAGCACGCGGCCGAAGCGTCCCACCGGCGTGGCCTGGCGCGTGATGAACAGCACCACGCCGATGAAGATGAACAGCGGCGACAGCCAGGAGAGGTCGAAGGAGAACACCACCGTCATCAGGCTGGTGCCGACGTCGGCACCGAGCATGACGGCCAGCGCCGTCGGCAGGGCGATCAGGCCCTGGCCCACGAAGGACGAGACGATCAGCGCGGTGGCGGTACTGGACTGCACCAGGGCCGTCACGCCGAGGCCGGCCGTCGCCGCGGCGGGCCGGGTGGAGATGCTGCGGGCGAGCACATGGCGCAGGTTGGCGCCGAAGACCCGCAGGATGCCCGTGCGAACGAGATACGTGCCCCAGACCAGCAGCGCCACGGCCGCCAGCAGGTTCAGCAGATGCTTCATGTTTGAAACAATGATACGCCCGCGACGCGGTTGACCGCGTAAACGTGAACCGGGAGTGTTGCTCCCTCCCCCACTGGGTGAGGGAGAAAGGCCTACTTCGAGCGCCGCACCCGCAGCAGCTCGTCGAGGATCAGGCAGGCGGCGCCGATCGTGATCGCGGCGTCCGCGATGTTGAAGGCCGGGAAGTACCAGCGGTTCTGCCAGTGCACCTGCAGGAAATCCACCACGTAGCCGTGCAGCACGCGGTCGATCACGTTGCCGATGGCCCCGCCCAGGATGCAGGCGAGCGCGAAGGAGAACAGCTTCTGGCCGGCGTGCGTGCGCAGCAGGTACAGGATGAACAGCGTGGCCGTCACCGCGATGCCGGTGAACAGCCAGCGCTGCCAGCCCGAGGCGCCGGCCAGGAAGGAGAAGGCCGCGCCGGTGTTGTGGGCCCGCACGATGTTGAAGAAGGGCGTGATGGTGGTCGAGTCGCCCAGCTTGTAGTAACCGAGGATCAGCACTTTCGTGAACTGGTCCACGATCACGAGGATCAGCGCCAGCGCCAGCCAGGGCAGCAGGCTGCCCGCGGTGGACCCCCCGATGGTGAGCGTGTTGCCGCGCGACATCAGGCGTGCACCCGGGTTTCGCCGGCTCCGAACAGGTTGCTCACGCAGCGGCCGCAGAGCGCGGGATGCGCCGGGTCCTGGCCGACGTCGGCGCGCCAGTGCCAGCAGCGGTCGCACTTGGTGTCCGCGCTCGGCACCGCCTCGATCGCCAGGGCGTCGCCCTGCTGCAGCGTCACGGCCGAAGTGATGAAGATGAATTTCAAGTCGTCTCCCAGGCCGGCGAGCAAGGCATGGTCCTCCGGCGGCGCGGTGATCGCGAGCTTGGCCTGCAGCGATGAGCCCACCTGGCCCTTCTCGCGCACCGCCTCGATCTCCTTGTTGGCGGCATCGCGGACCGCGCGGATGCGCTCCCACTTCGCCAGCAGTTCCGTGTCGGGGCTGCCGATCTCGGCGTACTCCTCGAGGAAGATCGACTGCGAGCTGCCGAACACCTTCCACGCCTCCTCCGCGGTGAAGCTGAGGAAGGGCGCCATCCAGCGCAGCATGGCATGCGTGATGTTCCACAGCGCCGTCTGCGCGCTGCGGCGGGCCAGCGACTTGGGCGCGGTGGTGTACAGGCGGTCCTTCAGGACGTCGAGGTAGAAGGCACCGAGGTCTTCCGAGCAGTACACCTGCAGCTTGGCCACGACGGGATGGAACTCGTACACCTCGTAGTGGGCCAGCACCTCGGCCTGGAACTGCGCCGCGCGCGACAACGCGTAGCGGTCGATCTCCAGCATCTGGGCCAGCGGCACGGCGTCCTTCGCCGGATCGAAGTCGCTGATGTTGGCGAGCAGGAAGCGCAGCGTGTTGCGGATGCGGCGGTAGGCATCCACCACGCGGGCGAGGATCTTGTCGTCGCCGGCGATGTCGCCCGAGTAATCGGAAGCGGCCACCCACAGGCGGATGATCTCGGCGCCCAGCTTGCCGCTCACCTGCTGCGGCTCGATGCCGTTGCCGAGCGACTTGCTCATCTTGATGCCCTTGCTGTCCACCGTGAAGCCGTGGGTGAGCAGGCCGCGGTAGGGCGCGCGTCCGTACATCGCGCAGGCGGTCAGCAGCGAGCTGTGGAACCAGCCGCGGTGCTGGTCGTGGCCTTCGAGGTAGAGGTCCGCCTCGGGACCGTTCTCGTGCGCGGCGCCCGCGTGCGAGCCCTTGAGCACCGTGGTGTGCGTGGTGCCGGAGTCGAACCAGACCTCCAGGATGTCCTGGCTCTTGGTGTACTGCGGCGCATCGGCGCCGGCGCCGACCTTGGCGAGGATCTCCTCGGTGGACGCCTTGCTCCAGGCCTCGATGCCGCCCGATTCGACCATGGTGGCGGCGAGGTCGAGGATCTCCATCGTCTTCGGGTGCAGGTCGCCCGAGTCCTTGTGCAGGAAGAAGGGCAGGGGCACGCCCCAGCTGCGCTGGCGGCTGATGCACCAGTCGGGCCGGCCGGCGATCATGTCGCGCAGGCGCGCCTGGCCGTTCTCCGGGAAGAAGCTGGTTTCCTCGATCGCCTTCAGCGCCATGTTGCGCAGGGTGTCGGGCGCCTTGTCCTTCGTGAACACGCCTTCGCCTTCGTCCATGCGGATGAACCACTGGGCGGCCGCGCGATAGATCACCGGCGTCTTGTGGCGCCAGCAGTGCGGGTAGCTGTGGACGATGCCTTCGGTGGTGAGCAGGCGGCCGGCCTTGTCCAGCGTGTCGATGATGTGCGGCACGGCCTTCCAGATGTTCTCGCCGCCGAACAGCGCGAAGTCCGGCGCGTAGGAGCCATTGCCTTGCACCGGGTTCAGGATGTCGTCGTACTTCATGCCGTGCGAGACGCAGCTGTTGAAGTCGTCGAGGCCGTAGGCCGGCGAGGAGTGCACGATGCCGGTGCCGTCTTCGGCGGTGGCGTATTCGGCCAGCAGCACCGGCGACAGGCGCCGGAAGCCCGCGTCCACGTCGTACAGCGGATGGCGGAACTGCAGGCCGGCGAGGTCCTTGCCCGGCGCGGTGGCCAGCACCTTGCCTTCCAGCTTGTAGCGCGCGAGCGCCTTCTCCACCAGCACCTCGGCCAGGATCAGGCGGCCGCGCGGCGTGTCGACCAGCGCGTAGACGATCTCGGGATTCAGGTTCAGCGCCTGGTTGGCCGGGATGGTCCAGGCGGTCGTGGTCCAGATGACGGCGAAGATGTCTGCAGCGCCCCCACCCCCGCCCTCCCCCGGAGGGGGAGGGAGCGAAAACGCTTCGTACACCTTCGCCGCGTCATCGGCCTGGAACGCGACGTCGAGCGTCTGCGATTTCTTGTCGGCGTACTCGATCTCGAACTCGGCCAGCGAGGAGCCGCAGTCGAAGCACCAGTACACGGGCTTCAAGCCGCGGTAGACGAAGCCGCGCTCGATCACGCGCTTGAAGGCGCGGATCTCGTTGGCCTCCGTCACGAAGTCCATCGTGCGGTACGGGTTGTCCCAGTCGCCCAGCACGCCCAGGCGCTTGAAATCGGCGCGCTGTAGGTCGATCTGCTCGGTGGCGAAGGCGCGGCTCTTGCCCTGCATCTCGTCGCGCGGCAGGTTGCGGCCGAACTTCTTCTCGATCGCGTTCTCGATCGGCAGCCCGTGGCAGTCCCAGCCGGGGATGTAGGCGGCGTCCAGCCCCTTGAGCTGGCGCGACTTCACGATCATGTCCTTGAGGATCTTGTTGACCGCGTGGCCCATGTGGATCTGGCCGTTGGCGTACGGCGGGCCGTCGTGCAGGATGAACTTCTGGCGGCCGGCGCGCGCCACGCGCAGGCGCTTGTACAGGCCCTGGTCCTCCCACTCCTTCACCCAGCCCGGCTCGCGCCTGGGCAGGTCCCCGCGCATCGGGAACGGCGTGTCGGGCAGGTTGAGGGTGGCGCGGTAATCGGTCTTGTCGGTCATGGGGAAGCCTTCACGAACTCGTCTTGCCGGGGCTGGCCCGGCATCCACGCGCTGGCGCGCGTGGGGGTGGATTGCGGGAGGATTCGAAGGATCCCTCCGGGATCGGCCCGCAAGGACAAGGTCGTTAAATTCGGTCGCGCGTGGTCTGCCGCCGGGTCTCGGCGTGCGTGGACGCGAAGAACGCGCGCGCGGCCTCGACGTCGCGCGCGATGCCCGCCTTCAGGGCATCGAGGCCGTCGTAGCGCAGCTCGTCGTGCAGTTTGTGCAGCAGTTCCACGCGGATGATTTTACCGTAGCCCCCCTCGTCGCCGAGGCTGGCGGGCCATTGCAGGCAGTGCGTCTCCAGCAGCACCCGGCCGCCGTTGACGTCCCGCGGGTCCAGCGAAGGCCGGATCCCGAGGTTGGCGACGCCCTCCACCGGGCCGCCGGGCAGGCCGTGGACCATGACGGCGAAGATGCCGCTGGCGGCCGGCTTCCAGTGGGCGAAGCGCAGGTTCAGCGTGTTGAATCCGAGGTCGCGTCCCAGCTTGCGCCCGTGCACGACGTGGCCGCTGATGCTGTACGGGCGGCCGAGCAGGGCGGCCGCGCCGGCCATGTCGCCGCGGGCCAGCGCTTCCCGGACCGCCGAGCTGGACACCCGCAGGCCGTGCACCTCGTAGCTGTTCATCCTGGCCACGTCGAAGCCCTGGCGGCTGCCGGACGAATCCAGCAGGGAATAGTCGCCGGCGCGCTTGGCGCCGAAGCGGAAATCGTCGCCCACCAGCACGTACTTCGCGCCCAGGCCCTTCACCAGCACGTCGGTGATGAAGGCTTCGGGCTGCTGGCTCGACAGGCGCGCGTCGAACTTCAGGATCACGCACTGGTCGACGCCGCACTTGCGCAGTTCGGTGAGCTTGTCGCGCAGGGTGGCGATGCGTGCCGGCGCCAGTTCCGGCTTGCGCAGGACCGAGGCGAAATAGTCGCGGGGATGCGGCTCGAATGTGAGCACGCAGCTCGGGACGCCGCGGTGCCGGGCCTCGCTGTTCAGCAGCGCCAGCATGGCCTGGTGGCCGCGGTGGACCCCGTCGAAATTGCCGATCGTGACCGCGCACGCCCGGGCAATCTGGGGGTGGTGGAAGCCTCGCAGGATCTGCATCGCGGGTGATATCTTTTTGATAGCAGTGGGTGGCCGTTGGGCGTGGCCAACGGACGCATGGCTTGCCATGAGCCGGTCACGAAAACACGGTATATTGTGTCTCACGCTGCCGGGAGGCGCATCGTTCTGTTCGTCGTTGAATGGAGGCGCGTTTTGAAGGTACTGAAGCTGTCCGCACAGGGACTGCCCCAGTCTTGGATCTCGCTGGAGCAGGCCGTCCTGCACTATGCCGCCGACCAGGTTCGCTGGGAGGCAGGCGCGGAAGTGGCCGTTTTCCGCGGGGGCTTCAACGCCCACAGCGGCCAGCAGTCGATCATCGCCGTCAACAGCATCATCGGCACCAAGGGCGTGCCGAACATCAATCCCTTCGACCTCAAGCCCGGCCTCACCAACGGCAAGCTGTTCGCGCGCGACCGCAACGTGTGCGCCTACTGCGGCGAACTGCACGAGGAGGACGAGCTCACCCGCGAGCACATCGTGCCCTTCGCCCAGAACGGCAAGGACCACTGGATGAACGTGGTGACGGCCTGCCGGGCCTGCAACCACCGCAAGGGCAGCCGCACGCCCGAGCAGGCGGGCATGTCGCTGCTGTACACGCCCTACGTCCCCAGCCTGTGGGAAGACTTCATCCTGCGCAACCGCCGGATCCTGGCGGACCAGATGGAGTTCCTGATGGCGCACCTGCCGAAGAATTCGCGGCTGCACGATAGTTGATCCGTCACCCCCGCGGAGGCGGGGACCCAGGGCATCGAAGAAGGCGGCCAGTGGCCGCCTTTGCACTCGAACGCGCTGGATTCCCGCCTTCGCGGGAATGACGGCAACGTCAATACGTCAATTCGAGAACGGCCACATGCCCCTCGGCCAGCGGCCAGCTGCGCCCGACGACCCGCTCCCCGTTGAACTCGCCCACGACCGCACGTGAGGGGCCGGCCGGCCGGATGCGCGAGCTCGACACGCCGGCTCCCGGCAGCGCCCCCGGCGGCGGCGTCTGCCCGTCGAACGCCATGCGGTCCCGGCCCGGATCGAAGTAGCCGCGCGGCCGGTCCAGGATCACCAGCGACGGGGCGCTGCGGTCCGCCTCGGCGATGCGTTGCGGCCGCATGTGGATCACGTTGCTGGAACGCGGGAAGGCGCTGCGGTAGACGTGCGTCGTCGCGTAGCCGGGCGCCGTGATGACGAACTCGTAAGGCATGCCGGGCTGCGCCTGGAACGGTCCCCAGCGGCCGTCGGCCCCGATGACTTGCGCATGCACCGCGCCGCCGCGGCGCTCGCCGCTCGCCGGGTCCGTTGCGAAGATGTCCAGCCGCGCCCCCGGCAGCGGCAGGTTCTGGTCGCCGACCTTGCCCGAGAGCACGATGCGCTCCTCCGGCACGATCGCCAGCGTGCGGGGCGGCTGCCCCGTGATGAAGCGCCAGGTCGCCTCGAAGGCCGCCGGCGAGAACGAGGTCTCGCGGTGGTCCACGCGCGGGATCACCACGTTGGTCGCGCCCTTCAGCTCGGGCCCGGCGAAGGTCACGCCGGTGGGCACGCCCCGCTTGCCGATCCACAGGCCGTCCGGCTGCGCGTACTTGTCGTTGCCGTCGGAGCGGATCGTGAGCCACTTCACCGGGCCGGTCACTTCGTCGCCGTTGGCGTTCTTCGGCGCATTCAGCGCGCGCAGGAAGGGACCCGCGCCGGCGAACTCGCTGCCGGCGTTCATGCCGGCCATCTCGTGCCACACGCCGTGGTTCGGCACGCCGCCGAGGATCGCGTGGCTCACGGTGCGGTCGCCGCCGCCGTTCTGGATGTAGTTGCGCACCGCATAGCCGCCGCGGGAATTGGCGACCAGCACCACCTGGCGCGCGCCGGTGGCCTGCAACACCTTTTCGACCTCCGACTTCAGGAAGGCCATGTGCTCCGCGCTGGAAGTGCGGCCCGGCTGCGGGCGGCCGTCGTCGTCGCGCGCGAGCGGATAGGGCAGGTCGATCGCATGCAGCCGCTCGCGCGGCCAGCCATTGGATTCGAAGCGCCAGATCGTCGTCTGCCAGAGGGCCGCGGTGTCGCCGTTGCCGTGGACGAAGACGATCGGAGGCGTGTCGGTCATCGAGGGGGTGGTTGCGCAGGCGCTGAGCAGAAGGCTGCCCGAAAGGCCCAGAAAGTCACGGCGGTTCGTCATGCTCGGGTCTCCTCTTGTCGTCATCCCCGCGCAGGCGGGGATCCAGGGCGTTCCACAAAAAAGCGGCCGGTGGCCGCTTCTCCGGGCCCCCGCCTCACGCGGGGGTGACGGAAATTCAGGCGAAGACGCCCGCCGTGTCCTGCATCCTCTCCGACACCTCGCCCAGGTGGTGCAGCGTATCGCCGAAGCTCATTTCCAGCTGCGTCAGCCGCTTGAAGTAGTGGCTGCCCGCGTATTCGTCGGTCACGCCGATGCCGCCGTGCAACTGCACCGAGTTCTGGCCGACGAAGCGCATGGACACGCCCAGCTGGTACTTCGCGCGCGACATCGCGCGGCGGCGCTCCTCCGCCGGCGCATTGAGCTTCAGCGAGGCGTAGTAGCTCATGGACCGGGCCAGTTCCTGCTGCATCTTCATGTCGGCCATGCGATGGCGCAGGGCCTGGAAGGTGGCGAGCGTCACGCCGAACTGCTTGCGCGTGTTCATGTATTCGGCCGTGAGCTGCATGGTCCTGTCGATCACGCCCACCGCTTCGGCGCAGGTGCAGGCGATGCCGATGTCCACCGCGTGCTCCAGTGCCGGCAGGCCGTCGGCCGTGACCAGCGTCGCCGGCGCGTCGCGCAGGCTCACTTCGGCGGCGCGGCCGCCGTCCAGCGTGGGATAGCCGCGCGTCGCGACGCCCTGGGCCTGGCGTTCGACCAGGAACAGCGCGATCTTGCCGTCGGCGCGCGCCGGCACGAGGAAGGCGTCGGCCTGGTCGCCCGCGGGCACCACGCTCTTGTCGCCGCTCACCTTCCAGCCGTTGCCGGCCTGCGTGGCCTGCGTGGCCTGCGTTTCGACCTGGTCGAGGCGGTAGCGGGCCTTGCGTTCCTGGTGCGCGAGCACCACCAGCGCTTCGCCGCTCGCGATCTTCGGCAGCCACAGCTGCTTCACCGCGTCGGGCGCATAGCCGCCGAGGACACCGCTCGCGACCAGTGTCTGCGCCAGCGGCTCCAGCACGATGCCGCGCCCGAGTTCCTCCAGCGCCACCATCGCCTCCACCGGACCCATGCTCATGCCGCCGTGGTCCTCGGCGACGTAGAGGCCCGCAAGCCCCAGTTCCGCCAGTTCACCGTAGGCCGCGCGATCGAAGCCGCCCGCCTTGGTGATGCCGCGCCGGCGCTCGAAGCCGTAGCTGCGGTCCACCCACTTGCGCACCGCGTCGCGCAGCTGTTCCTGGTCGTCGGAAAAGTTGAAGTCCATGTCCTGCCTCCTCAGCCCAGCACCGTCTGCGCGACGATGTTGCGTTGCACTTCGTTCGAGCCGCCATAGATGGTGGTCTTGCGCATGTTCAGGTAGGTGGCGGCCAGCGGGGCGAGATAAGCCGCGCCCACGAATTCGCCCTGGTAGCCCGCTTCCATCGCTTCCTGCACGAAGGGAATGGCGTAGGGGCCGGCGGCCAGCATCATCAGCTCGGAATAGCGCTGCTGGATCTCGCTGCCCTTGATCTTCAGCAGGCCGGCGATGTCCAGCGGGTTCTTGCCCGACTTCTCGGCGGACAGCACGCGCAGCACCAGCATCTCCAGCGCCACGACGTCCACTTCCAGCTTCGCGATCTCGTCGCGGAAGCGCTGGTCGGTCCAGACGCCTTCGTTCTTCGCGATGCGCTTGAGGCGCTCCAGCTCGCGCTTGGCGCGGTTGACGTCGGCGATGTTGGTGCGTTCGTGCGAGAGCAGGTGCTTGGCGTAGGTCCAGCCCTTGTTCTCCTCGCCGACCAGGTTCCCGGCCGGCACTTCGACGTTGTCGAAGAACACCTCGTTCACTTCGTGGCCGCCGTCCAGCATGATGATCGGCCGCACCGTGACGCCGGGCGACTTCATGTCGATCAGCAGGAAGGAGATACCGGTCTGCGGCTTGCCCTCGGTGGAAGTGCGCACCAGGCAGAAGATCCACTCGCCGTGCTGTGCCAGCGTCGTCCACGTCTTCTGGCCATTGACGATGTACTTGTCGCCCTTGCGCTCGGCCCGCGTCTTCACCGAGGCCAGGTCGGAGCCGGAGCCGGGCTCGCTGTAGCCCTGGCTCCACCACACTTCGCCGCTGGCGATGCCGGGCAAAAAGCGCTTCTGCTGCTCGGGCGAGCCGAAGGCCATGATCACCGGCGCCACCATCACCGGGCCGAAAGGCACGATGCGGGGCGCGCCGGCGAGGGCGGCTTCTTCCTCGAACAGGTGCTTCTGCACGGCCGTCCAGCCGGGGCCGCCGAATTCCTTGGGCCAGCCGTAGCCGAGCCAGCCTTTCTTGCCGAGGATCCGGGCCCAGCGCTGCATGTCCTCGCGCGTGAGGTGCAGGGCGTTGTGCACCTTGTGGGCGATCTCCTGCGGAAGGTTCGCGCGCACCCAGGCGCGGACCTCCTCGCGGAACTTCTGTTCTTCAGGGGTGAAGGCGAGGTCCATAACGTTGTCTCCGGGGGAAGGGAGATTTAAGCACGGTCGTTCGATTCGGCCTGTCCGGGTTGCGACAAGCCGAGCTGCTGGGCGAGGTCGGAGACGAATGCGCGGAGTTCCGCCAACTCCGATTCCAGCGCGCTGACGCGGGCGGCCAGCGGCGACTCCGGCGCGCTCACGCCCGGCGGGTTCGCGGTCGCGGTGTTCACATCCACCGGCCCGCACAGCAGGTGCGCCCAGCGGGCCTCGCGCGAACCCGGCGCCCGCGGCAGTTGTACGACCAGCGGCCCGCCCTTTTCTTCGCTGCGGTCGCGCATTTCCTCGAGAAACCCTTCCACCGAGGAGATGTCGGCGAAGCGATACCAGCGTTCGGAATGGATGCGCAACTCGCCGGCGGTCTGCGGCCCGCGCAGCATCATCAGCCCGAGCAGCACGGCCGACTGCTCCGGCACCACCATCGCCCGCTGGAAGTTGTGTTCCCAGCGCTCGACGCGGCTGCCGCGGGTGGTGAAGGCCAGCGAGCGGCGCTTCAGGCCGTCCAGTCCTTCCTGCACTTGCGCTTCGGAAAGGTTGGTGATCGGCTCGCGGCTGCTCTTCTGGTTGCAGCCGCCCACGAGTGCGTTGAGCGACATCGGGTAGCTGTCCGGCACGGTGCGCGCCTTCTCCATCAGCGTGCCCAGCACGCGCGCTTCGACAGGGGTCAGCGGTTCCATTTCAGTCGGCAGGGATAATCGCGGGCGAGATGAAGAACATCGTGATCCTGATTTCCGGCGGGGGCTCCAACATGGCCGCCATTGTGCGCGCCGCGCAGCGCGAGCATTGGGGCAGGCTCTACGGCGCCGAGGTCAAGGCCGTGATCAGCAACCGGCCCGACGCCAAGGGCCTGCAATTCGCGCGCGAGCAGGGCATCGCGGCGGAGGTGCTGGACCACAAACCCTTTGCCAGCCGCGAAGCCTTCGACGAAGCGCTGGCGGCGCTGATCGATCGCTTCGAGCCGGCGCTGGTCGTGCTGGCCGGCTTCATGCGCATCCTCACGCCGGCCTTCGTGGCGCGCTACCAGGGGCGCATGCTGAACATCCATCCTTCGCTGCTGCCGGCGTTTCCTGGCCTGCACACGCACCAGCGCGCACTCGAGGCGGGCTGCCGGTTCGCCGGCGCCACGGTGCACCAGGTGACCGCGGAGCTCGACTTCGGCCCCATCCTCGCGCAGGCCGCGGTGCCGATCCTGCCCGGCGACAGCGCCGATGCGATCGCCGCCCGCGTGCTGACCCAGGAACACCTGATCTACCCCCGCGCCATCGCGGAACTGCTGCCCAAGCTGTAGGAACCGCATGCATCCCAAGGCCTTGCTCGAGGCCTGCGCCGAACTGGTCGCGCAGGTCCTGAAATTCGACCATCCCGCCGACGCCGTCGTGTCGCGCTACTTCCGCGAGCATCGCTCGCTGGGCCCGCGCGAGCGGGCGACGCTCGCCGAGACCGCCTACACGGTGCTGCGCAAGAAGCTGCTGTTCGAGCAGCTCGCCGGTTCGGGCAGCGGTTCGCGCGAGCGGCGCCTCGCCATCCTCGGTTTCGCCGGCCCGCGCGAATTCCTCAAGGGCGCGCTGAACGAGCAGGAGAAATCCTGGGTGGAGCAATGCGATGCCGTCGACGAGGCGACGCTGTCGGAGCGGCACCGCCACAACCTGCCCGAGTGGCTCGCCACGGCGCTGAAGCAGCAGCTGGGCGACGGGTTCTGGCCGATGATCGAAGCGCTGAACCAGCCGGCCCCGCTGGACCTGCGGGTGAATGCGCTCACCGACAAGCGCGACGACGTGCGCCGGGAACTCGAGCTCGCCGGCCTGCCGGCTCAGCCGACGCCGTATTCGCCGTGGGGGCTGCGCCTCGACGGCAAGCCCGCGCTGACCAGGATGGATGTTTTCGCCCGCGGTGCGGTCGAGGTCCAGGACGAGGGCTCGCAGCTGCTGGCGCTGCTGGCGGATGCCCGCCGCGGCCAGATGGTGGTCGACTTCTGCGCCGGCGCCGGCGGCAAGACCCTGGCCCTCGGCGCGATGATGCGCAACACGGGCCGGCTCTACGCTTTCGACGTGTCCGCGCACCGGCTGGAGAACCTGAAGCCGCGGCTGGCCCGCAGCAAGCTCTCCAATGTGCATCCCGCGGCCATCGCCCATGAGCGCGACGACCGCATCAAGCGCCTGGCCGGCAAGATCGACCGGGTGATCGTCGATGCGCCTTGCTCCGGCCTGGGAACCTTGCGCCGCAATCCGGACCTGAAGTGGAGGCAATCGCCCCAGGCTTTGGCGGAGCTGACTGCCAAGCAGGCGGCGATCCTGGACAGCGCCGCGCGCCTGCTCAAGCCCGGCGGTCGGATCGTCTATGCCACCTGCAGCCTGCTGCGGGCCGAAAACGAAGAGATTGCTGACGGATTCAGCGCCTCCCACCCCGCATTCCGGCGGATTTCCGTGCAGGAACTGCTGGAAAACGCGAAAATAGGGGCCGCTGCCGAGCTTTGCGGGGAAGCTGGGCAGAACCTGCGGCTCTGGCCGCACCGGCACGGGACCGACGGTTTCTTTGCCGCAGCGTGGGAAAAAGACCAAGCATGACCCCACGGTCCAATAAATCGTCCGTTCGGGTGAACCCCCGGCCCTAAAATCCCTCCAACTGCCTTGCACGCACTTTCTGCGGGCTTTCGTCTTACAAGAGAAAGAGACATCTTCCCCATGTTGCTTCCCGACTGGGCCGTCCTGAACGCGGCCATCGACTGGCTGGCCAACGGCCTGTGGAACCTGTCCTGGTGGCAGGTCATCCTGTACACGCTGGTCACCACGCACATCACGATCGCCAGCGTGACCATCTTCCTGCACCGGACCCAGGCCCACCGCGCGATGGACCTGCATCCGATCGTGTCCCATTTCTTCCGGTTCTGGCTGTGGCTGGGCACCGGCATGGTGACCAAGGAATGGGTGGCCATCCACCGCAAGCACCACGCCAAGTGCGAGACGGAGGAAGACCCGCACAGCCCGCAGACGCGCGGCATCGACACCGTGTTCTGGAAGGGCTCCGAGCTGTATCGCGCCGAGGCCAAGAACCAGGAGACCATCGCCAAGTTCGGCCACGGCACGCCCAACGACTGGATCGAGCGCAACCTGTACACCCGCTACAGCTGGCAGGGCGTCGGCGTGATGCTGATCGTCAACGTCGCCCTGTTCGGCGTCCTCGGCCTGGCCGTGTGGGCCGTGCAGATGGCGTGGATCCCGGTTTCCGCCGCCGGCGTGATCAACGGCATCGGCCACTACTGGGGCTACCGCAACTTCGAGGCGCCCGACGCCAGCACGAACATCTCCCCCTGGGGGATCATGATCGGCGGCGAGGAGCTGCACAACAACCACCATACCTACCCGACCTCGGCCAAGTTCTCGGTCAAGCCGTACGAGTTCGACATCGGCTGGGTGTACATCAGCGCCATGAGCAAGCTGGGCCTGGCCACCGTGAAGAAGGTGCCGCCGAAGCTGCGCCTGGGCACGATCAAGCCGGTGGCCGACGAGAAGACGCTGGAGGCCGTGATCGCCAACCGCTACGAGGTGATGGCCGGCTATGCCCGCGAGATGCGCCTGGCCTGCCGCGCCGAGATCGCCACGCTGAAGGCCAAGGGCGTCGACTCCGGCATGCTCAAGTCCGCCAAGCGCTGGCTGCATCGCGACGAGGACAAGGTGCCGGCCGCCGCCCGCCCGCAGCTGCAGCAGGTGCGCGATGCCCACCCGGTGCTGGACAAGATGGTCAGCATGCGCGAGGAACTGCGCCAGATGTGGCTCAACACGAACCACTCGCGCGAGCAGCTCGCCGTCGAACTGCAGGCCTGGTGCCGCCGGGCCGAGGAAAGCGGGATCGAGGCGCTGCGGCAGTTCTCGCTGAAGCTGCGGTCGGCGCACGCGTAAGACGCGCCGCCCCCTTCGGAAAAGCCCCGCATCGCGGGGCTTTTTTCATTTCAGGCCTTCAGCCGATCCATCAGCTTCCCGTGCAGCCACTGGTTCATGGCCGCCGTGTCGTTCTTGTCGCCGGTGTAGCCCAGTTCGTCGGCCAGTTCACGGCGCTCCTGCAGCGTGCTTTCCATGCCGGTCAGCTTCATCAGGTCGACGACCGAGCTGCGCCAGTTGAGCTTCTGCGGGTTGTGGGCGGCCATGTCGTCCAGCACCTTTTCCATGTCCACGCGTTCGATCGTGGCCGTCGGCGCGTCCTGGGGCGCGGCCTGAGGGGTCGCCTGAGGCTGTGCGGTCGGCTGGGCGGCGGCGGTGGTCTGGGCCGGCGCCGGCTGGGCCTGCGGCTGCGCCGCATTCGCGTGGTTCTGCAGCCGGCTGAAGATCTTGCCGAGGATGCTCATGTCGTTCTCCTGGGTGCGGGAGAGGCAGTGTCGGCGTGGCTCGGCGGCAGCCGCTGTCGGACAGGGGCGCATGGAGGGAAGGGTGACGGCTGGCACAGCCGAACGGCAGCGCAGTCCTGCCGTTGAGCAGGGACTGCCTACGCCGGATGCCATGCCCTTCGTACGCGGCGGTAGCGAATCGCCGCTACCGAAGGCTTGTCCCCGGCACTCAAATGAGGTCAAGCGGACCTTCCGCGTACAGGAGATTCAAATGAAGAAGTTCATCCTTTCGGCCGTCGCAGCGGGGGCGCTCGCCTTCGGCGGGGCGGCCTCGGCGCAGGACCTCGGCTCGATCATCAACGGCATTTTCGGGATCGGGACGCCGACGTACAACTACGGCTACGGCAGCAACGGCACCCCCGCCGTGGTGGCCGGCACCACGCCGTACTACGGCCAGGCGCCTTACTATGGCAGCACCAACCAGATCTATGCGGACCAGTACGGCCGCCAGTTCTACTACGACCAGTACGGCCGCCAGGTGTTCGTGCAGTCGCAGTCGCAGTCGAACGTCTACGGCAACAACGTCTACGGCAACGTGCAGTACGACCAGTGGGGCCGCCCGATCTACGGCACCTACAGCAGCAACTCCGGCTACCGCTCGTGGGACCGCGACGGCGACGGCGTGGCCAACACGCAGGACCGCTGGCCGGACGACCGGCGCTATTGGTAAGCGCGCAAAAAAAAGCCCCGCGATGCGGGGCTTTTTCTGGATCCCGGCCTGCGCCGGGATGAAATGACTTGGCGCCCTGGGGCGCCGACGTCACTTCAGCTTGGTCTCCTTGTACTCGACGTGCTTGCGAGCCTTCGGGTCGAACTTCATGATCGACATCTTCTCGGGCATCGTCTTCTTGTTCTTGCTCGTGGTGTAGAAGTGGCCGGTGCCCGCGGTGGACTCCAGCTTGATCTTTTCGCGACCGCCTTTGCTAGCCATGTTCTGCTCCTTGCTTAAGCCTGGCCGCGGGCGCGCATGTCCGCCAGCACGGCATCGATACCGTTCTTGTCGATCAGGCGCACGGCGGCGTTGGAAACGCGCAGGCGCACGAAGCGGTTCTCGCTCTCGACCCAGAAACGGCGGTATTGCAGGTTCGGCAGGAACCGGCGCTTGGTCTTGTTGTTGGCGTGGGAAACGTTGTTCCCCACCATCGGGCCCTTGCCCGTCACTTCGCAGACGCGTGACATCTGGAACTCTCCGTCAAACCGCCCGGCACTCACCGCGAACGCATGCGTTCGCTCCGAGGACCGGGCTCACCTCGCCCTGACGGGGGCGGTAACCGGCCGGTTTCCCGGCGAAGCCCGCGATTATAGCCAGAAAGCGGTCATCCCCGCGGAGGCGGGGATCCAGGTACTGGTTCAGGCTGACCCGGCGCGCGTTACAAAAAAGTTGGCCCCTCTGAACTCGCCTGCTACCCTCGCCCCATGTCCTCTCGGAAAGACTTCGCTCAGGTAGCCCTCGATGTGGTGCGCCAAGCCACTGGCGAGGCCCCCAAGAAGCCGCCTGAGCCCCAAAAGGAAGCCGCCCCCAAGGTGACCAAGGTGGCGGCGAAGAAGGCGCCCAGGACGCGGAAGCAATCGCTCTAGGCGTCTTCCGGCTCGATCAGGGGCAGTTCCAACGTTTCCCCGCGCTTCGGCATAACTTGGTCAACGGTTTTCAAGAATCGGTGCCAGCCGTGCCCGTTGGCCAGCGCGAGGCGCTGCAGCATTACCAGCGAGTGCATGTGCTGTGCGAGCATGGGGTCGCCAATGTCCTCGGTCAGGAACTGGTGAAGCTTCGCCTTGCGGTTGCCCCTCTCATCCCTCGGGCTCTTCTTCTCCAACTCCTTTAACAGCCCCGGTGCGATCCGGTTGTAGACAAGATCGCGCGTGTAGTGCGCCACTACGCTGAAGCGGTTCTTGCCCATGCCAGGCCATATCCAGCCCTTGAGCTTGTAGATGTTCTCGTAGAACTCGTCCGGGAACTTCTTGACCCAAGCTGCCAGTTCCTTTCGAACCAGCATTTCCAAATACTGCTGGAGGGCATCTTGAGGACGGACGGCCTGATAGCCCGTGGCTTCATCCACCAACGCCACGATGCCGACCCGAGCGAAGGCACGTACCAGCATGTCGGCAAACTGACCGTAACGGATTTCTTGGTCCGTCTTCAGAAGTCCCGCATCACGGGCGGTGAGCAGCGCCTCACACAACTCCTGCAGGACTGTGGCCTCAAAACCATCGCTGGGTACGCCTACCTTTGGTGAGCTGCCGGTGAACTGGATCGGCGCCGCGATGGCCACTGGTATGTTGTTGTTTTGTAAGGACTTTAGCGCCTTGAGGCCCTGAATCCGAGCGATACCTTGGCCACGGCCTTTCATGCCGATGGCTGTAGTCATCCCGCGCCCAGAGATCACCCGCCTGCCGTCATCCAGAACGAAGCAGGCGATCTCCAAGTCCGCAATCTTCAACACTCCTTTGTAGGCGGCGTGCGGAAGCTTGGGCGGTTCGTCCTTCTTCGCCCGTTTGGCCAAGCCACCCTTTCGCGCGATTTCGCTGCGCTCCTCGGGGGTCAGTTTCGCCGCCCTGGCCATGCCGCCCTTCGCGCGGCCAGTTACTTCGCCGGAGTCGTCCTCGCTCATAGCAAGCACCTTTTATCTTCTGATGCTTGCATTGTGAAGTCTCGCGCGGCCATGATGCAAGCACCGTCCGTCCGTTTTTGCTTGCTTTGACGACGTTACAAACTAGAATTCAAACTGACCCGAACGAAAGAAGCCGATGAACAAGCTCTCCATCCAAGACCGCGTTCAGATCCTCAACTGCCTCTCCGAAGGCATGGGCGTCAACGCCACGGCGCGGGTCACGGGCAAGAGCAAGAACACGGTGCTGAAGCTGCTGGAGGAGGTTGGCGAAGCCTGTGCCGCGTATCAAGACCGCGTGATGCGCGGCCTGCGCGTGAACCGTCTGGAGTGCGATGAAATCTGGTCGTTCGTGGGCGCGAAGCAGAAGAACGTGACGCAGGACCATCCCGAGGAGTTCGGCGACTGCTACACGTTCACCGCCATCGACGCCGAAACCAAGCTGATGCCCTGCTGGCTGGTTGGTGTGCGCAGCCCGGACTGCACCTATGACTTCATGGCCGATCTGGCTTCGCGCATCGCGGGCCGCGTGCAGATCACCACCGATGGCTGGGGCGCATACGTTGGTGCGGTGGAAACTGCGTTCCACGACCGCGTTGACCACGCAGTTCTGAACAAGTCCTATGAAGGCGGGCCGTCCGTGGTGGAAGGCCGTCGCCGCTACAGCCCTGCGACCTTCGTGAAGTGCAGCAAGGAATCCGTGTGCGGCAACCCGGACATGAACCTCGCCAGTACCTCAATCGTGGAGCGTTCCAACCTGAGCCTGCGCATGGGCAACCGCCGCTTCACGCGCCTGACCAACGCCTTCAGCAAGAAGATGGCGAACCACATGCACGCCATCAGCTTCTACTTCATGGTCTACAACTTCGTGAAGATTCACAAGACCATCAAGACGACGCCCGCCATGGAGGCGGGCGTGACGGACTTCCTGTGGTCCATGGAGGACATAGCCGTGATGGCTGACACGAACGGCTAGCCCTTCTGATGTGCGCAACTGTATGGATGATCAGCGGCCATTGGGCCATTGCGGACCTCTACCGCACCCTTTAGGATGGCCAGCAAGGAGAGAACAAAAAGAAGTGCTGATCACGGTCGGTCGGTGGATGTCGGACGCTGAACTTCAGCAATTGATTACGACGGGTAGGGTTGTGGAGAGCAACCTGGGTGGCGTCACGAACGTTATCTTTCCAGCAAGCAGCACAGGCTACAACGCAGCCGCTGCGGGGAGTTGTTACGTGGAGTTCGACGTTGAGGATTCTCGTGTGGTCGTATGCGTGCCTCCTCCGCCATGGGGGAAGATTTACGGACCGGGGCATCTCTTCGCAGGAACACTCGGCATCAAAGATATGCCTCTGGCAGCGAGCATCCGCCGGGTCATCTGAGATTGGAGGTCGATATGAGCGCAGAACTGGATATCCGACAGTGGGTCGATGGGTGGCTCAGGGACCACCGTGCTCAACTCCAAGCGCGTCATGTGACGTTCAAGGTTGACAGTGTCCGCAACGCGCACGTGCCAAAGGGCAAGGCAGTTCTTCGTCTTGAGGCTCCAGCCTCTCTGATGCAAGTCGATCTTTGGGGTTCGGGCGAGGCTGATGTCATGGAGCTGCGGCACGGAAACATCACATCGCAGCACAAGAGATTCACTGGTCAGGTCTCTTTGCTCCAATTTCTCGACAGTTGCTTCCGCAAGCTCGCTGCGGGGTGACTGCGCGGAGTCCCGCATGACACCGCCAATCCGGCCCTTCGGGGCCGGTTCTCTTTTGGCGCTTGTCCGCTTACAAACCCAGCCTCAAACTGACCCACTACCGGGATCCAGGGCATGGCAGGGGCCGAATGGGGAAGCCCTGGGTTCCCGCCTTCGCGGGAATGACGATTACTCCTGCTGTTCCAGGAATCGCTGGGCGTCCAGGGCCGCCATGCAACCCGTTCCGGCGCTGGTGATCGCCTGGCGGTACACGTGATCCTGCACGTCGCCCGCGGCGAACACGCCCGGGACGCTGGTCATGGTGGCGAAGCCGTTGAGGCCGCCCTTGGTGATGATGTAGCCGTCCTTCATCTCCAGCTGGCCCTGGAAGATGTCGGTGTTGGGCTTGTGGCCGATGGCGATGAAGGCGCCCTGCAGCTCGATGTCCTCGGTGGCGCCGGTCTGGGTGTCCTTCAGGCGCACGCCGGTCACGCCGCTGGCGTCGCCCAGCACCTCGTCCAGCGTCTTGAACAGCTTCAGTTCGATCTTGCCTTCCTCGACCTTCTGCTTCACCTTGTCCACCAGGATCGGCTCCGCGCGGAACTTGTCGCGCCGGTGCACGAGGTAAACCTTCTTCGCAATGTTTGAGAGGTACAGCGCTTCCTCCACCGCCGTGTTGCCGCCGCCGATCACGCAGGTCACCTGGTCGCGGTAGAAGAAGCCGTCGCAGGTGGCGCAGGCGCTCACGCCCTTGCCCATGAACTCGGCTTCCGAAGGCAGCCCCAGGTACTGCGCCGACGCGCCGGTGGCGATGACCAGCGAGTCGCAGGTGTACGTGCCGCTGTCGCCCGTGAGCACGAAGGGGCGCTTGCCGAAATCGACCTTGTTGATGTGGTCGAACACGATCTCGGTCTTGAAGCGCTCGGCGTGCTCGAGGAAGCGCTGCATCAGCTCGGGGCCCTGCACGCCGTGCACGTCCGCCGGCCAGTTGTCCACTTCGGTGGTCGTCATCAACTGCCCGCCCTGCGCGATGCCTGTGACCAGCACGGGGTTCAGGTTGGCGCGGGCGGCGTAGACGGCGGCGGTGTAGCCGGCGGGGCCGGAGCCGAGGATCAGGACTTTGGCGTGCTTGGTATTCATCTGGAAACACCTGTGTGGGAAACACCACAGGTCGGTGTACATTTCGGGCCGGTTCGAGAAGTATCAAGCACGTAGCCAGACACAATGCTTGCGTGATCTCGATCACGGCGATTGTAAGAACCCACGCGCCGGCCGCGATTCAGGAGGGATAAAGAAGATGTCGATGCTGTCCAACCTGGAGTTGATCCGCAGAGTGCCCCTGTTTGCCCTGCTGACCTCCAACCAGGCGGAGTCGGTAGCCGACGCGGTCGTCAAGCGGCGCTTCAAGCGCGGCGAGACCATCGTGGAACAGGGCGAGAAGACCAATACCCTCTTCATCATCCTCACCGGCCGCGTGCGTGTCGTCACCTCCGACAAGCGCGGCCGCGAAGTGATCCTCGCCACGCTGAACCCCGGCGACTACATCGGCGAGATGAGCCTCATCGACAACGAACCGCATTCGGCCACCTGCCGCGCCGAGGTGCAGACCGACATGCTCACGCTGGGCCGCGCCGAGTTCGCGCGCTGCCTGCCCGAGAACAGCTCGATGTCGTACGCCATCATGAAGGGGCTGGTGCAGCGCCTGCGCCAGGCCGACCGCAAGATCGAGTCGCTGGCGCTGATGGACGTGTATGGCCGCGTGGCCCGCGCCCTGCTGGAATTCGCCCAGCCCGATCGCGAAGGCCTCATGACGATCCGCGAGCGCATCTCGCGCCAGGACATCGCCAAGATGGTCGGCGCCTCCCGCGAGATGGTCAGCCGCGTGATGAAGGACCTGGAGGACCGCGGCTTCATCGAGACGCGGGAAGACGGTTCGATGCTGGTGAAGGACCGGCTGACGACGCTGGGCTGACGCGCAAACAACAGAAAGCCCTGGGTTCCCGCCTCCGCGGGAATGACCCACCGGACGCTGCGCTAAGCTTGCGCTGCGCATGACGTATTCCCTGAACACCCTGACCGACGAGTCCTCGCCGGGCTCCGGCCCGCGCTCGGGGCTGGCGCGGTTCGCCCACGAGACGGCGCTGGTGCTCGGCGCCGTGGCCCTCGTGTTCTGGCTGCTGGCGCTGGTCAGCCACTCGCCCTTCGATCCTGCCTTCTCCACTTCCGGCGACGGCGAGGCCCTGCGCAACTGGGGCGGCCGCCTCGGCGCCTGGCTGGCCGATGCGAGCTTCTTCCTGCTTGGCTACTCGGTCTGGTGGTGCTTCGCCGCCGGCCTGCGCGCCTGGCTGGCTTCGCTGGCGCGCTGGATGCGCGGCAGCGAGCCTGCGCCGGAGCCGCCGGGCAACCGCCGGTTGAACACCCGCTGGGCGTTCTGGACCGGCTTGGCCGTGCTGCTGGTCGCCAGCACCGCGCTGGAGTGGTCGCGCCTGTACCGTTTCGAGGAGCGGCTGCCCGATCACGCCGGCGGCTCGCTCGGCTTCCTGGTCGGCCCGGGACTGGTGAACGTGCTGGGTTTCATCGGCTCGGGGCTGGTGTGCGTGGCGCTCATGGTGCTCGCCTCGGCGATCGTGTTCCGCTTCTCCTGGAGCCACGTCGCCGAGCGCATCGGCGGCGGCATCGACCGCTTCATCGAGTCGCGCCGCAAGAAGAGCGAGATCGCCGTGGACGTGGCATTCGGTCAGCGCGCCGCCAGGGAGCGCGAGGAGACGGTGCAGGTCGAGCGCGTGGAGAGCGAGGAGCACCATCCGACGCCCGTGCTGATCGAGCCCGTGGTGATCGACGTGCCCAAGAGCGAGCGCGTCGTCAAGGAACGCCAGAAGCCGCTGTTCTCCGACATGCCGGACAGCAAGCTGCCGCAGGTCGACCTGCTCGATGCGTCCGCCGGCCGCCAGGAGACCGTCTCCTCCGAGACGCTGGAGATGACCTCGCGGCTGATCGAGAAGAAGCTGAAGGACTTCGGCGTCGACGTGCGCGTCGTGGCCGCCGCGCCGGGCCCGGTGATCACCCGCTACGAGATCGAGCCCGCCACCGGCGTGAAGGGCTCGCAGATCGTCAACCTCGCCAAGGACCTCGCGCGCTCGCTGTCGCTGGTGTCGATCCGCGTGATCGAGACGATCCCGGGCAAGAACTTCATGGCGCTGGAACTGCCCAACGCCAAGCGGCAGGCGATCAAGCTGTCGGAGATCCTCGGCTCGCAGGCGTACAACGAAGCCAAGTCGCAGCTCACGCTGGGCCTGGGCAAGGACATCGTCGGCAACCCCGTGGTGGCGGACCTCGCCAAGATGCCGCACGTGCTGGTGGCCGGCACCACCGGCTCGGGCAAGTCGGTGGGCATCAACTCGATGATCCTCAGCCTGCTGTACAAGGCCGAGGCGCGCGACGTGCGCCTGCTGATGATCGACCCCAAGATGCTGGAGATGTCGGTCTACGAGGGCATCCCGCACCTGCTCGCGCCCGTCGTGACCGACATGAGGCAGGCCGGCAACGGCCTCACGTGGTGCGTCGCCGAGATGGAGCGCCGCTACAAGCTGATGTCCAAGCTGGGCGTGCGCAACCTGGCCGGCTACAACCACAAGATCGACGAGGCGAAGGCGAAGGAACAGTTCATCTACAACCCCTTCAGCCTGACGCCGGACAGCCCCGAGCCGCTGGAGCGCCTGCCCTACATCGTCGTCGTGATCGACGAACTGGCCGACCTGATGATGGTGGTCGGCAAGAAGATCGAGGAACTGATCGCGCGCCTGGCGCAGAAGGCGCGCGCCGCGGGCATCCACCTGATCCTCGCGACGCAGCGTCCCAGCGTCGACGTGATCACCGGCCTGATCAAGGCGAACATCCCGACCCGCATTTCCTTCCAGGTGTCCAGCAAGATCGACAGCCGCACCATCCTCGACCAGATGGGTGCCGAGGCGCTGCTCGGCATGGGCGACCAGTTGTACATGGCCAGCGGCACCGGCCTGCCGATCCGCGTGCACGGCGCCTTCGTCAGCGACGAGGAAGTGCATCGCGTGGTGGCCTACCTGAAGGAGCAGGGCGGCGAGCCGAACTACATCGAGGGCGTGCTGGAAGGCGGCACGGTCGACGGCGAGGGCGGTGACCTGCTGGGCGGCGAAGGCGGCAGCGGCGAGGCCGATCCCTTGTACGACAAGGCCGTCGAAGTGGTGCTGAAGAACCAGAAGGCGAGCATCTCGCTCGTGCAGCGCCACCTGGCCATCGGCTACAACAAGGCCGCGAACCTGCTCGAAGCGATGGAAAAAGCCGGGCTCGTGAGCGCGATGAATGCTCGCGGCCAGCGTGAAATCCTGGTGCCCGGCCGGGCCGAATGACGGCGTTTTCGCCGACGTTCACCATCCGTAACGAACTTCGGCGCGGGGCGGCCACCCAACCGACAATGTCGTGTTGGGAGTACCTCATGAAGAAAACCTTTCTCACCCTCGCCCTGTCCGCCGCCGCCGTCGTCGCCCACGCCGGCGCCATGGACAGCCTCGAAGCGTTCATCAAGAACGCGAAGACCGGCCGCGCGGAATTCACCCAGGTGATCACCGCGCCGTCGCGCGAAGGACAGGCGCCGCGGACCAAGTCCTCCAACGGCACCTTCGAATTCAGCCGCCCGAACCACTTCCGCTTCGAATACCGCAAGCCCTTCGAGCAGACCATCGTGGCCGACGGCCAGACGCTGTGGCTGTTCGACAAGGACCTGAACCAGGTGAGCCAGCGCAAGCAGGCGAAGGTGCTGGGCTCCACGCCCGCGGCGCTGATCGCCGCCTCGCCGGACCTCGCGACGCTGAAGCGCGATTTCGAGCTGCAGGAACTGCCGGACAAGGACGGGATGCAGTGGGTGCAGGCCACGCCGAAGCAGAAGGAAGGCCAGCTCACGAGCATGCGCGTGGGCTTCCGCGGTGAACAGCTCGCCGCGCTGGACATCCTGGATAGCTTCGGCCAGCGCTCGGTGATGACGTTCAACAACATGCAGTTGAACTCGGGCGTCGGCGCGGATGCCTTCCGCTTCACGCCGCCGAAGGGCGCAGACGTGGTGCAGGCGCCGTAACCCGTCATCCCCGCGCAGGCGGGGATCCAGGGCTTCGATGCGGATGCCCTGGCTTCCCGCCTGCGCGGGAATGACGCGGTCAGCCCAGTTCGAACGTCGTGATCCCGTACAGCCGGTGCATGGGCACCGCCGGCGGGCGTCCGGTGTACATGCGCGCGGTGTCGAACACCTTGTGCATGTGGTGCCGCTGCGCCAGCGCCACGGCGTCGTAGTTCGCTTCGGGCACGTCGAGGTAGACCGGTTCGCCTCCCGCGGCGCGGGCCGCCAGCGCGGCGTACAGGCCCTCGGCGATGCGCTCGCCGTCGGCGAACAGCGGGCCGATCTTCCAGCCTTGCCGGCACTGGCGGATCACGCCATAGCCTTGCAGGCGGCCGTCTTCCAGCCAAGCCACCCCCGCGGCATCGGGCTGCGCGAGCCAGGCGCGCAGGAAGCTGCCGCGGTCGGCGGGGAAGAAGGGGCTGTCGTAATCCTTGACCGTGTCGAACGGGACGCGAGCCAGGTCGACCAGCTGCGCATCTTCGGGTGCCGAAGCGCCGCCGCGTCCTTCGTAGCGCGCATTGCACCAGGCCAGCTCGAAGCCCGACTTGCGGTAGTTGGGCTGCTGCGCCGGCACCCCGTCCAGGCCCACCTGGCGTCCCGCCGCGGAATCCATGCCGTGCTTCCACAGGGCATGACCGAAGCCGCGCCCACGCCACTCGGGCCGCACGATGTACAGGCCGAGGAAGGCGAAGCCGGGGTCGTACTTCACCACCGAGATCGACGCCACCGGTTCGCCGTCGAGCACTCCGACAAAGAAGCCTTGTGGATCGGCGGCATGGAAACTGGCCGCATCGTGCAGGCCGGGATTCCAGTCTTCGCGCGCGGCCCACTCCACGGCGAGCGCGCACTCGTCGCGGGTCATCGTCCGGGTGACGTACCCCGCTTCCATGACGCCACTTTAGATCTCGCGGGTGATTTTCTCCAGCGCCTTGCGCTCGATGAATTCGTCCATGCGCGAGAGCAGCCGCCACCACTCCGACCCGTCCTCGCGATAGACGCGGATCGCCCCGGCGCGCACCAGGATCTTGCGCAGTTCGTCGTCGCCGAAGCCGCCGAGGTGGTTGCGCAGCGTCTCGAAGGAGCGGTCGGTGAAGCTCTTGTGGCTGAGGAAGTGACGCGCCGTCTCCTCCGCCATGAACTCCACCTTGTGCTGCTCCTGCTGGATGCGCAGCTGGTTGCTGAACTGCTGCCGGTTCAGCACGTAGCTGATCCCGCCGCCGACGAGGGCGCCGAGCAGGGCGGAGAGGGTGGACCAGAGCGCCGATTCCATGACCGCGCAATATAAACTGGCTGGATGAGCAAGCCCAACGCCGCCCATGCGCCGCTGGCCGAGCGCCTGCGGCCGCAGAACCTCGGCGAAGTGATCGGGCAGCAACACCTGCTGGGCGAAGGCATGCCGCTGCGCATCGCCTTCGAGTCCGGCCAGCCGCACAGCTGCATCCTCTGGGGGCCGCCCGGCACCGGCAAGACCACCATCGCCCGCCTGATGGCGCAGGCCTTCGACGCGCAGTTCATCACCATCAGCGCCGTGCTCGGCGGCGTCAAGGACATCCGCGAGGCCGTGGAGCAGGCGTTGATCGCGCAGGCGCATGGCCGGCGCACCATCGTCTTCGTCGACGAGGTCCATCGCTTCAACAAGAGCCAGCAGGATGCCTTCCTGCCGCACGTGGAGTCGGGGCTCTTCACCTTCATCGGCGCCACCACCGAGAACCCCTCGTTCGAGGTGAACTCCGCGCTGCTGTCGCGGGCGGCGGTGTACGTGCTGCAGCCGCTGGCCGAAGACGACCTGAAGCAGATCGTGCAGCGCGCGCAGGCGATCGATGCGGTGCCGCCGATCGAGGACAAGGCGCTGGACCGCCTGATCGCCTATGCCGACGGCGACGCCCGCCGCCTGCTGAACACGCTGGAGACGCTGGCCGTCGCCGCGAACAAGGAAAAGCGCGGGCAGATCGCCGACGACTGGCTGCTCAAGGTGCTGGGCGAGCGCATGCGCCGCTACGACAAGGGCGGCGAGCAGTTCTACGACACGATCAGCGCGCTGCACAAGTCGATGCGCGGCTCCGATCCCGATGCCACGCTGTACTGGTTCGTGCGCATGCTCGATGGGGGGGCCGATCCGCGCTACATCGCCCGCCGCATGATCCGCATGGCGGTGGAGGACGTCGGCCTGGCCGACCCGCGCGCGCTGCGGCTCGCACTCGATGCCTCGGAAGTCTACGAGCGGCTCGGCTCGCCCGAAGGCGAACTGGCGCTGGCCGAATGCCTCGTGTACCTCGCGGTCGCGCCCAAGTCGAACGCGGTCTACACCGCCTACAACGAGGCGCGCGCGCTGGTGCGCAGGGACGGCACGCGCCCGGTCCCGCTGCACCTGCGCAATGCACCCACGGGCCTGATGAAGGACCTGGGCTACGGCAAGGAATATCGCTACGCGCACGACGAGGAGGGCGGCTTCGCTGCCGGGGAGAGCTACTTCCCCGAAGGCATGAAGCCGCCGCGGTTCTACCGTCCGGTGGAGCGCGGGCTGGAAATCCGCATCGGCGACAAGTTGCGGGAACTGCGCGAATTGAACAAAAGACAAGGGACAAACCCCTAGAAGAGGATGGCGTCCCCGCCAGGTGGCACCGCTACAATTTCGCTCGAACAACCCGCCCACGGATCCGCTTGGCGGGTTTTTTGCTAGATGGCGAGGCGCCCCACAAAGGCGCCATCGGCACGACAAGCGGCAAAGAAACGGAGAAAGCCTCTATGGAGATCCTGCTGCAGCAGATCATCAACGGTCTGGTCCTCGGCAGCATGTACGCACTGGTGGCCCTCGGCTACACCATGGTGTACGGCATCATCAACCTGATCAACTTCGCGCACGGCGAGGTGCTGATGGTGGGGGCCCTCACCAGCTGGGCGATCATCACCAGCGCGCAGGACGCCATGCCGGGCGTTCCCGGCTGGCTGATGCTGCTGGTCGCCACGATCATCTCCTGCGTCGTCGCATCGGCCCTCAACTTCGTGATCGAGAAGGTCGCCTACCGGCCGCTGCGCAACAGTCCCAAGCTCGCTCCCCTCATCACCGCCATCGGCATGTCGATCCTGCTGCAGACGCTGGCGATGATCATCTTCAAGCCGAACTACAAGCCGTACCCGGCGCTGCTGCCGGCCGCGCCCTTCGAGATCGGCGGCGCGGTGATCACCACCACGCAGATCATGATCCTGGGCGTCACCGCGATCGCGCTGGCGGTGCTGATGTACCTGGTGAACTACACGCGCCTGGGCCGCGCGATGCGCGCCACCGCGGAGAATCCGCGCGTCGCGGCGCTCATGGGCGTGAAGCCCGACCACGTGATCTCGGCGACCTTCGTGATCGGCGCGATCCTGGCCACCATCGCCGGCGTGATGTACGCGTCGAACTACGGCACGGTGCAGCACACCATGGGCTTCCTGCCCGGACTGAAGGCCTTCACCGCGGCGGTGTTCGGCGGCATCGGCAACCTGGCCGGCGCGGTGGTGGGCGGCGTGCTGCTCGGGCTCATCGAGGCGATCGGCTCCGGCTACCTCGGGGTGCTCACGGGCGGCGTGCTGGGCAGCCACTACTCGGACATCTTCGCGTTCATCGTGCTGATCGTCGTGCTGACGCTGCGGCCCTCCGGCCTGCTCGGCGAGCGCGTGGCCGATCGCGCCTGAGGAGGACGGCACCATGATCAACAAGCAGAACAAGACCGTGGTGTGGGTGCTGGCGGCGCTCGCCCTGGCCATCCTGCCGCTGATGCTGCAGTCCGCGGGCAACTTCTGGGTCCGCATCGCCGACACCGCGCTGCTCTACGTGCTGCTGGCCCTGGGCCTCAACATCGTGGTGGGCTATGCCGGCCTGCTGGACCTGGGATTCGTCGCCTTCTTCGCCATCGGCGCCTACATGTACGCCCTGATGGCGTCGCCGCACCTGTCCGAAGCCTTTCCCTGGTTCGCGCAGATGTTCCCCAACGGCTTGCACACCTCGGTGTGGCTGGTGATCCCGGCAGGCGCCTTGCTGGCGGGTTTCTTCGGCATCCTGCTCGGCGCGCCGACGCTCAAGCTGCGCGGCGACTACCTCGCGATCGTGACGCTCGGCTTCGGCGAGATCATCCGCGTGTTCCTGAACAACCTGGACCATCCGGTCAACATCACCAACGGGCCCAAGGGCCTGAGCCAGATCGACTCGATCCGGCTGTTCAAGTTCGATGCGCTGGGCATCCCGGGGGTGAACCTCTCGGGCCAGACGGAGTTCCTGGGCATCACCTTCAACTCGGTCACCAAGTACTACTACCTGTTCCTCGTGCTGGTGGTGGTGAGCGTGATCCTCTGCCACCGCCTGGAGCTCTCGCGCATCGGCCGCGCCTGGATGGCGATCCGCGAGGACGAGATCGCCGCCAAGGCGATGGGCATCAACACCCGCAACATGAAGCTGCTCGCCTTCGGCATGGGCGCCACCTTCGGCGGCGTGTCGGGCGTCATGTTCTCGGCCTTCCAGGGTTTCGTCTCGCCCGAGTCCTTCAGCCTGATGGAGTCGGTAATGATCGTGGCGATGGTGGTGCTCGGGGGCATTGGGCACCTGCCCGGCGTGATCCTGGGCGCGGTGCTGCTGTCGGCGCTGCCCGAGGTGCTGCGCTGGGTGTCGGGCGCGCTGGACCTGCAGTCCGTGACGGGCGGCCGCCTCGACCCTGCCATCCTGCGCCAGCTGCTGATCGCGCTGGCCATGATCATCGTGATGCTGCTGCGTCCGCGCGGGCTGTGGCCGACGCCCGAACACGGCAAGGTCCTCTCGCGCAACGGCGCGCGCTGAGGGGAACGGCATGGCAGACAACGTTCTCCGCGTGGCCGGTATTTCCAAGCGCTTCGGCGGCCTGCAGGCCCTGTCGGACGTGGGCCTCACCATCGACCGCGGCCAGGTCTACGGACTGATCGGGCCCAACGGCGCCGGCAAGACCACGTTCTTCAACGTGATCACCGGCCTCTACACGCCCGACAGCGGCACCTTCGAACTCGCGGGGCAGCCCTACAAGCCCACGGCCGTGCACGAAGTCGCCAAGGCGGGCATCGCGCGCACCTTCCAGAACATCCGCCTCTTCGCCGACATGACGGCGCTGGAGAACGTGATGGTGGGCCGGCACATCCGCACGGGTTCCGGCCTGCTGGGCGCGATGTTCCGCACGAGGAAGTTCCGGGAAGAGGAGGCTGCGATCGCCAAGCGCGCGCAGGAACTGCTCGACTACGTGGGCATCGGCCGCTTCACCGACTACAAGGCGCGCACGCTGTCGTACGGCGACCAGCGTCGCCTGGAGATCGCGCGTGCGCTGGCGACCGACCCGCAGCTGATCGCGCTGGACGAACCGGCCGCCGGCATGAACTCCACCGAGAAAGTGGTGCTGCGCGAGCTGATCGACCGCATCCGCAAGGACGGCCGCACCATCCTGCTGATCGAGCACGACGTGAAGCTGGTGATGGGCCTGTGCGACCGCGTCACGGTGCTCGACTACGGCAAGATGATCGCCGAGGGCACGCCCCACGACGTGCAGCGCAACGAGAAGGTGATCGAGGCCTACCTGGGCCACGGGCACAAGCCGGCCGCGACGCCGGCGGTGAGCGGAGCAGAACAATGAGCGAGACGCTGCTGAAGGTGAAGGGCCTCAAGGTGGCCTACGGCGGCATCCAGGCCGTCAAGGGCGTGGATTTCGAGGTGCGCGAGGGCGAGCTGGTCACGCTGATCGGCTCCAACGGCGCCGGCAAGACCACCACCATGAAGGCCATCACCGGCCTGCTGCCGCTGAACGACGGCGACATCGAGTTCCTGGGCAAGAGCATCCGCGGGCGCGGCGCCTGGGATCTCGTGAAGGACGGCCTGGCGATGGTGCCGGAAGGCCGAGGCGTGTTCACCCGCATGACGATCACCGAGAACCTGCAGATGGGAGCCCACATCCGCAAGGACAAGGCCGGCATCGCGCAGGACATGGAGCGGGTCTTCGCGACCTTCCCGCGCCTGAAGGAACGCAAGGACCAGCTCGCCGGCACCATGTCCGGCGGCGAGCAGCAGATGCTCGCCATGGGCCGTGCCCTCATGAGCCGGCCGAAAGTGCTGCTGATGGACGAACCGTCCATGGGACTGTCGCCGATCATGGTCGACAAGATCTTCGAGGTCGTGCGCGAAGTGCACGGCCAGGGCGTGACCATCCTGCTCGTCGAACAGAACGCCAGCCGCGCGCTGGAGATCGCCGACCGCGGCTACGTGATGGAGTCGGGGGTGATCAGCATGTCCGGCGCCGCGCGGGACATGCTGGACGACCCGAAGGTGCGCGCCGCCTACCTGGGCGAATAGGGCGGCTCAATACCGCCACTGCAGCCCGAGGCTGGTGGTACGCACGTCGCGCGTCTCGCCACCGAGCGCGCGGAAGTCGTAGAGGTCCCATCCCACCGTGGCGGAGCCGCGGCGCGAGAAGTCCCAGCTCAGGCCCACGCCATAGGTGATGCCGCCTTCGCCGGCCGATGTGCCGGCCAGGCTCGCGCGCGTGGCCGTGCCCAGGCGGCCATAGAGGCCCAGCGAAGGCCCGATGTCGGTCCTGCCGATCAGGCTGACGTTCGGCGCCTGCGGGCGTCCGAGACGCAGGACGGGCAAGGCGTCCTCGGGGTAGGCCACCTGCAGGCTGAGCGTGCGCGGGGCCTTGGGGCTGGCATACAGCCGCAGCGTGCCGCCGGAGTCCTCGCAGGGGAATGCGACGCTGCCGCAGGGCCCGCGCCATTCGCTCGCCGGTGCCTGCAGCCCCAGGGAGCTGGCACCCGCCCGCCATCGCAGCTCCCCGTTCGCTTGGGCCCAGGCGCCGCCGACGACGCCCAGGCCGGCCACCAACCCCAGGAGAATGCGCTGCGACCGCATGGCGGGCCCCCTCTCGTTGCTGTTTGGAGGACCAATGTGCCTCGGCCGTTGCGCGCCTGCGTGTCAGACGAATCTCACAAGCCCTGTAGGCGCTCCGGCTCAGCCATTAATCGACCTTAGCGCCCGAGGCTTTCACCACTTTTTCGTATTTGGCGAGCTCGCCGTGCATGAAGCGGCCGAACTCCTCGGGAGTGGTCGCCACGGGTTCCGCCATCAGGCCGGCGAAGCGGGCCTTCGCCTCCGGCGAGTTCAGTGCCGCGACGAAGGCCGCGTTCAGTTTCTGGATCACGTCGCGCGGCGTGCCGGCCGGCGCCACCAGACCCCACCAGGTGTCGATCGCGAACCCCATGAGCGTGGCGGCGACGGCCGGCACGCCCGGCAGGTTGGGCGAGGGCTGCAGGGTGGTGACGGCGAGCGCCTTCAGCTTGCCGGAACGGATGTTGGGGGCGGCGGTGGCCAGGTTGTCGAAGTTGAAATCGACCTGCCCGGAGAGCAGCGCGAGCTGCGCCGGGTTGCCGCCGTTGTAGGGGATGTGCACGGCGAAGATGCCGGCGTCGCGCTTGAACATCTCGCCCGCGAGATGGCCCGCGCTGCCGTTGCCGCCGCTGCCGTAATTGAGCTTGCCCGGATTCGCCCTGGCATACGCGATCAGGTCGCGCAGCGTTTCGATCTTCAGGCGGGCGGCCGTGTCGGCGTTCATCACCAGCACGTTCGGCACGCGCACCATCTGCGTGATGGGCGCGAAGTCCTTCGCCGCGTCGTACGGCATCTTCGAGAACAGCCACGGGTTGATCGCGTGCGTCGCCACGGCCGAGATGCCGATGGTGGTGCCGTCCGGCGCCGCCTTGGCGATGGCATCGGCACCGATGTTGCCGCCGCCGCCCGGACGATTCTCGATGATCACGGTGCCCAGGCTGTCCTTGACGCGCTCGGCCAGCACGCGCGCAGTGACGTCGATGGGGCCGCCCGCCGCGTAGGGAACGATCAGGCGGATGGGACGCGCCTGCGCGAGCGCCGCAGGCGTCGCCAGGGCCGCGGAAGCGGCCAGGCTGCAGAGGAGGAGATGTCGGCGTTTCATGGGAGCGCTATTGTGGGGCAAGCGCCCAGCGCGGCCGCAAACGCGAACGGGGCCCGAAGGCCCCGTGTTGC
Organism: Ramlibacter sp.; assembly: GCF_036383835.1. GTDB lineage: Bacteria > Pseudomonadota > Gammaproteobacteria > Burkholderiales > Burkholderiaceae_C > Ramlibacter. The sequence continues at coordinate 15,096 of NZ_DASVNN010000017.1, read as the reverse complement.
ATCACGCGAAGTGAGCAGAAGTTTCAGCGACCGCTGAGCGGCGCGTCCTCGCCGTTGTCGTTGGCGATCATCAGGCCGGCGCCGAGCAGCAGCGCACCCGCCGCCAGCGCCGTGTTGCCGGTGAACGGGCCGATGCCGACCGGAACCTGCGTGGCCGTCGTCGTCGTCGTGACCGTCGTGGTCACCGGCTGGATCGCCGCGCGCAGTTGCTCGCACGTGAGGCTGGACAGCACCGTCACGCCATGGCCCGGGGGCACCGTCACCGTGCAGCCGTTGTTCAGGCGCAGGCTCACCGAGCCCGACGAAGTGGTGATCACGCGCGAGCCGTTCACGATCGGAGCACCCGTGACGACGGCGGTGCCGGTGGTGCCGGTGGTGACGGTCGCCACGCCATTCACGGTGGTCACCGTTCCAATGGTCTGTGCGAACGCAGGCGCCGCTGCGACGGCGGAAAGAACAAGCAGCAGGTTCTTCAGTTTCATTGGAGGGCCTCCGTGAGGTTTGTGATGACGAGGCAGCGACATTACCACCGCGTTCAGACACCGTGTGTGAATGTTTATTGCTGTCTTGACCCTCAACCACCCGCCGACCGAGTGGCGCCGAAGAGGGACTTCCACCAGCCTCTCCCTTTCGGGAGATCCACGTGCGACTGCGGCTGCGGCGACATCTGCGACGGCGGCGGCTGCACTTGCGACGGCAGTGCGTTGTCGAGGATCTTCTGCGGCCGTCCACGCACGAGCAGTTCGGCCTCTTCACGGCCGAGCATCCGCTCCGCGATGTCCCGCGCCTGGGACAGGATCGGCGACCGGCGCCCGGACGAATGCGCATCGCTGGCGATGATGTGCGTCAGGCCGTCATCGAGGAAGCGCTCGCCCCAGTACTTCGCGCGCGGCCCGAACACGCCGGTGAGCGCGCCGGCGGTGACCTGCATCCAGGCGCCCTGGCGCACCAGCGCGGCGAAGGTCTCGTAATGGTGCTCGACCCACGTGAGGCGCTCCGGATGCGTGATCACCGGCACGTAGCCCTCGGCCACCAGCCGGAAGACGGATTCCTCGAAGTGCGGCGGCGCCACGTGGTGCGACGGTTCCAGCAGCAGGTAGCGGGTGTCGTGCAGGCAGGGCACGCGTCCTTCGCGCAGACCGTCGAGCAGCCCGGGGACGAGGTGCACGTCCGCTCCGATCGTGAGCTTCAGCGGGATGCCGGCGTCGTCCAGCGATCGCTGCAGGGCGTCGCGGGCGGTGCGGATGCCCGCGGTGTCGTTCATGTACAGGCCCGGGTAGATGTGCGGCGTGCAGGCGATCGTCTCGACGCCGTCGCCGACGGCCATGCGGGCCATCTCCAGCGACATGTCCAGGCTGCGCGAGCCGTCGTCGATGCCGGGAAGGATGTGGCAATGGAGGTCAATCATGTGGCGCAGGCTCCGGATGCGCGCCGCGCGTTTCGTGGGCTTCCAGCGGGCGCAGGTACACGCCGGCGAGCAGCGACGCGATGATCGCGTTGGCCGGGATGTGCATGTTGAATTCCGCGATCGAGTGCAGCAGGAATCCCAGCAGGCCGATGCCGCAGACGGCGCAGGTCATTTCCTCGCGGCTCAGCTTGTGGTGCCTTCTCGCGCTGCGAACGAGTTCGAAGGCACGCTTGATCAGCAGGTACGCGCACGCCGCCGCGAGCACCGCGCCGAAGATGCCTGCTTCGAACAGCATCTGCAGATAGTCGTTGTGCGTGTAGTCGGCGATGCCGACGAGATTCGACGGCTGGAACCGTGGATACACGGAGTAGTACGTGCCCCAGCCCGCGCCCCAGGGCCACAGCTCCGCCGCTCCCTGCAGGGTGGTGGTCGCCTGGATGGCGCGGAACGGAATGGCGCCCTGCAGCTTCTCGAGGTCGAACCGGGCGAGCATCGCGTCCGCCCCGACGAGCACCACGCCCGCGACGACGGCGATGGCCGGGAGAACGATCCTGGCGCGCCAGGATTTGCGCCGCGACCGTGAACCGAATGCCATCACGAGCATGAACGCGGCGGTTGTCGAAGCCAGCGCCGCGACGGTTCCCGCCCGGGAGCCGGACATCAGGATGCCCACGAGCAGGAACACTCCGCCGGAGGACCAGAGGATCAGCGGTCCCTCCCGCGAAGTCTTGCGCGGTCCCTCGTGCCAATCGCGTCGCCGGGTGAGCCCCTCGTGGGCGAGCAGGATGAACGCGACCAGCGCCATCCCGAGGTAGTTCGCGAAGTGGTTGGGATTCGCGAAAGTCCCGAACGGCCGCCCCACCTTGCCGCCGAAGTACAGGCTCGAGCTTTCGCCGCCACTCGCCTGCAGCAGGCCGAACACGACCTGCACGAACGACGCCGCGACGAACACGATCAAGACCTTGCGCAATTGCGCCGCACTCATCCGCGAGCCCGCAAGGGCGGCTGCGATCAGCAGGGTGCCTGACAGGAGCGACACCAGCGTCGCGTCAGGAGCGAGCGAGAGGGGCTGCCACTCCATCGCGGGGATGCCCGCGTTGGCCAGCAGCTCGGAGTACATGGCCCGTACCGACCCCGCACCGGAGAACGACGGCGGTATCGGCAGCAGGTAGACCAGCGCCAGCCAGGCGGGACTGAGCAGGACGAAAGCAAGAACCCACTGCCTGCGCGATCGCTCCGGACGGTGCGTGCCCGACGTGAGGACCATCGCGATGAACGCGATCGCCGCGGCTTCCAGGAGCACGAGGGCGACATGGCGATTGCCCCCGCGCATGAGGGGGGAAGCGATCAGCAGGCACAGGAACGCACCCAACGCGGCCGGGCTGACGCCGGCGCGCGGATCGATACCGGTCGTGCCCAGCGACAACCACTCCCGCTTCGTGACGGCTCGCTGCATCTAGTCCTCCACGCGGGTGATCTTGAGCGCATCGAGTTCGACGTGGCCCCTGATGCCGGCAGCGGCCTCGTACTTCTGTGCGGGCTCCAACTGCAGACTGGCGATCGGCCCGCAGTCCGCGGGCACCTTGAAGTCCATTTCGAACGTCCGCCAGATGCCGCCGCTGTCCTGTATCGGGCTTCCCTTCGCCAGCAGGCTGGACCCGTTCGACGTGCAGTACACGACCCAGTTCAATCCGCCTTCGGAACGGAATTTGGACGCCATGTACTCGCCCTCGAGACGATACGCGCCGCCCGGCGCGAAGATCAGCTGGCGCAAGATGGGCAAGGCAAACCGCCGCCCCGTGAATTCGAGTTCGAGCACCAGACCGCGCTTGGCCCCGGGCTGCTGCTCCACGACCACGCCGGCGCGGCTGCGCGTGACGGAAGTGAACTCCCAGTCGAAGCCTTCCGGCACGAAAGCGTTGTCGAAGGAGCCGTTGTAGAGCAGCGGGACCTGGCGCTTGTGCAGCGTGAGCCACAGCCCGTACGCGTCGAGCAACTGACCCCTGGCCCTGAGCTGCTGCATGTAGGCGCGGCGTGTCGAAGGAGGCAGCGCATCCTGTTTCGCCGCTTCCACCACCAGCGGAAGCACGTCACCGGGCGGCAGCTTCAGTGCGCTGAAGCTGTCCAGGACACGTGGAAACCAACGCTTCGAATCCTTGATGTGCCCCTGCAGCAGCTCGCGGCCTTCGGGTGTCGATGCAAGCTGTGCGAGCGCGCCCGCCGCGTCCCTGGAGCCCCTGTACTCAAGCAGTTGGACGAGCAGAGAGATCGCTTCCTCGAGTTCGCCGCGGTCGAGGGCGGCGGCGGCGCGCCAGCGAAGGACGGTCGCATTGTTCGGAGCCACGGCCGTCGCCCCGCGAAGGACGGCCTCCTTCTCGGCATCTGCCGTGACGGGGAGCAGGAGCGTCCAGGCCCAGGAATCGCCGGGATTGCGGTGGATCCGGTCGCGCAGCTCCGATCGCAGGTCTCCAGGATCCGGCGAGGTCTCCGGGCAGATCGGGAGGTACGGCGTGTCCTTCACCGTGCAGGAATACTCGAGGTGGGCACGGGCGGCCACCCATAGCAAGGTGGCGCTCAGAACCGTGACCGCCACTGCGAACAGCCAGCGGCTCAAAGGCAGGCGCCTCGTTCCCGCCGCTTCGAATTCCATCGCGGTCACTGTCATTCCGCCACTCCGCTAAGCCGGGTCAGTCTCACATTTCCCCCGCGCGATGCGAATTCCGCGCGCAGGAGCAGCTTCTCGCCGAGCGATCCGATCGTGGACTCGCCCACCTGCAGGCGCAGTTGCCCCACGACGACGAGGACATCATCACTCGTTTCGCTCCTGAATTCCACTTGGGACAGCTTCACGGCCCGGGTGCCCCTGACGATGCGCTGGTACTGGCGAGAGAGCGCCTGCGCGGCGGGAGCCTGCTTCGCGACCGGGTCCAGGAGGTTCAACACCTGCTCCGCGTTTCCGCTTTCCAGGTCCTGCAATAGTTGCGTGATCAATGGCTGGGCGTCATCGAGCGTCGGCGCTTTCCACGGCCGGATCGCGACGGTGGAGATCGCGCCGCCGCTTCCGGCGCCGTACCCCGCGAGCGGGGCGGGCGCCGGCGCACCGGCAGCCGCAGGAGCGGCCGCGGGCGCTGGAGCAGGCGCGGCCGCAGCCGCAGGGAGCGCGGAAGGTGCCGGTGCAGACGGCGGCACGTTGAGGGCGGGGAGCGGCACGGCGACAGGCGCCGGCGTCGCGGCGAGTTCGTCGCGGGGGCGTGCCCTGCCCACCGGCGGTTCCGGTGGAACGATCGTGCGGGCATTGCCTTGCCCTTGCGCCGCGCGTCCCGGCTGGATGGGGAGCGGGGCTGGGGGCACCGGCGCCGCAAGGGCAGCGTCGGCCCCGGAGCGCGACGGGGCCGGCTGTGAAGCAGGACCGGGCTCCGGCGGGACCGCATGCTCCGCGGCGGCGTGCTGGCGCGCGGGCGCATCGCTGTAGCTCGCCGGGAAGGCCGGCGCCGGCTTCTTGCCGGGGGACGGTGCGGTCTCCGGCTTCTGCACGAGCCGGACGGGCGCCGGATGCGGCAGCAGCAGGCCGAGCGCGAGCAGCGAGACCAGGACCACGAAAGCCCATGCCGCTCTTTTGGCGGTGCGACCGCGCGAGGACAGCCTGGCGCCTTTCGGCACCGGGACGGCGCGCCTCGCTTCCTTCACGGGACCGTGCTGCGGTCCGCTGGCGACCTGGTCGTCGTATTCGCGGCGCCGCACCGGCGAGGACAGGACCTCGTACGCGCGATTGACGCGCACCGCGGAATCGTCCGGCCAGTTCGCGCGCAGCGTGCCGGCGAAGTCCGGGTGGACGAGCCGCATCAACAACCTGTAGCGTTCCTTCAGTTCGGGCAGGTCGGCGCTGCGCGAAACCCCGAGCAGCGCATAGGGATCCGCGCCGGGATAGAGCAGGGCGGCTCCGATGAAGAACGCCGCGGCATCGCGCAACTCCTCGGTGCGATGCCCGTCCACCGCGGCCATGCGTCCGGTCGCGATCTGGAGCACCTCGCGGACGGCGTTGAACAGCTCCTCGGGCTGCCCCGAACCCAGCCGGTAGTTGCCGGGTGCGCGGAAGTAATCGAGCAGGGCTGACTGCACCCGGCCGGGAGAAGGGCTCATCGCCGTTGCAGCCGGGCCCATGGCATGCCTAGCGGCTATTGCGCACGGGGCAACGCGGTGGCCACCGTTTCGTCCGCGGACCGGTAGCCGTAGTACGACTCGTAGTCGTACGCCATGGCCTGGCTCACGGCCTGCGTCAGCACCGCGCCCCGCGGCACGAGGCCCGCCTGGCGCAAGCGCCGCAGCGCGTTCTTGATCTGCGCCTTGCGCGTGCTGCTGGCCTGGACGACGAACAGGACGTTCTGCAGCTGGTTGCCGAGCACGACGGAGTCCGCCAGTCCGAGCATCGGCGGTGCATCGACGATCACGTAGTCGATGCCGAGCGCCGCGGTGATGTTGAGCAGCAGCAGCAGCTTGGGGCCGGTGAGGAGGTCCACCGGGTTCGGAGGGATCGGTCCGGCGGTGAGCACCGAGAGGTTGGGGATGCTCGTGGCGGTGATCATCTTGTCGCCCCGGTTGTCGCTGGACAGCAGGTTGGACAGGCCGAAGTCGTTGGGGATTCCGAGCAGCTTGTGGACCGTCGGGTTGCGCATGTCCGCGTCGATCAGCAGCACCCGCTGTCCCATCTGGGCAAAATTGATGGCCAGCGCGAGCGAGGTCGTGCTCTTGCCTTCGTTGCGCGTCGTGCTGGTGACGACCAGGCGCTTGGGTGCGCCGTCCGCCGTCGAAAACTGGAGCGCGGTGCGGACGGAGCGATAGGCTTCGGCGATGGCCGAGCGTGGATCGTCGTGCACCTCCAGCGCGATCGGCTTGCTGCTGGAGCGCTTCGCGCGGATCTTGGGGATCACGCCCATGAGCGGCACGCCGAGGACGCGCTCCACTTCGTCGGGGAACTTGATCGAATCGTCCATGACCTCCAGGGCCACGACGACGGCCACTCCGAGCAGGAGACCCGCGACGAGGCCGACGAGGAGGTTGTTGAGCAGGCGGGGCTTGTACGGAAAAAGGGACGGCTCCGCCGAGTCCACGACCGAAATGTTGTTGCTGCTGATGTTGGCGGAAATGCCGACTTCCTTGAAGCGCTGCAGCAGGTTGTCGTACAGCTGCCGGTTCGTGTCGACCTCGCGCTTGAGCAGGTTCAGGTCGATGCTTTGCTCCTGCGTGGTCATCAGCTTCTTCCGGACCTGCTCCAGCTTGTCCCGCATCTGGGCTTCCTGCGCGGCCGCTGCGTCGAACTGGGCTTTCAGGTTGATGCCGGTGGCGCCGATCTCCCCCTGGATCTGGGCTTCGATCTCGGCGAGCTGCGCCTTCAGCTGCTGCATCTTCGGGAACTCGGGCTTGAAGATCCGCAGGTTCTCCTGGTACTCCATGTTCAACTTGGCGCGCCGCTCCTTGAAGGAGCCGATCGTCTTGTTGTCGAAGACTGCCGGCGCACCTTCCGGATTCCGCAGCATCTCCGCGAGCACGGCCCTCGCCTTGATGGTCTCCTGCTCCGACTTCGCCAGGGCCGTCGCATAGTCCACGTACGTCTGGTTCACGGCGCTGGTCTTCTCGTCCAGCGTGACGATCTGGTTCGACTGGGCGTAGGCGTTCAGGCGGCGCTCGGATTCCTCGAGCTTGGCCTTGACCTGCCGGATCTGGTCTTCCAGGAAGCTCTTGGCGTAGGAAGTCGCTTCGAGCCGCCTTTCCATGGCCATGGCGATGTACGACTGCACCGTGGTGTTGGCGATGCGCGCGGCGAGCGCCGGATTCGTGTTCTCCACGTGCAGCCTGACGAGCCGGGAACTGCGGACCGGCTCGACCGTCAGGGAGTTCAGGAATTCGCTGATGATGGCCTCGCGACCCAGCACCTCGCTGCTGCGCGAGCTGGGGCTGGTCATCTTCCGGTAACCCGCGATCAGCCGGTCAACGTAATCCCCCAGCGGTTCGGCGCCCGCTTGCGGGTCGTCCTCGCCGGGCGCCTGCGCTGACTCGCCGGCCGCGGGCGCCGACTCGACCGCCAGGTTCGCCTGGTTGCGGCCGGAGGACCGGTCCAGGCGCAATTCATCCACGACCCGCTCGGCGAGGGAGCGGCTCTTGAGGAGTTCCTGCTGGGTCCGCATCGACACGGAGTCGTCGCCACCCAGACGCTCCTGCTCCGGGTCATTCTCGAAACGCACGACGCGTGGAGTGGCGCGGTCGATCTGCAGGATCACGGTCGAACGGTAGATGGGCGTGCTGAGGAACGTCCTGACCGTCGAGGCCGCGAGCGCGAGGCCGACCATCAGCAGCAAGGTCCACTTGTGCTTGAGGATGATCCGCCCGAGGTCCTTCAGGGTCAGGCCGTCCTCGACGGAGGGCTCCTCTTCGGGCCGCCCGTAGCCGGCCTGCAGCTGGTACGGCTCTCGAAGGGCGACCTCCGTGGCAGCCGGATTCGCAAGGGCGGGGGGGTCGTTTCGGATGATCTCGGATGCGGACATTGGGCTGCTCTGAAAGTTGGACTAGTCAGCCGCGCAGCGCGCGGAGCGCGAAATTAGCGCGAGAACACGGAGAACGGGTTGAAGAAATCGAAGACGTCCCGCAGCACCGAGTCCTTCAGCATCGCGCGCGTGGGGTTGCGCTGCACGACGATCAGGTCGTTGCCGCGAAGCTCGGGATCCTCGCTCTGGCCCGCGCGGATCTTCTCGATGTCGAAGGTGGCGATCTGGCGTTCCCCCTTCTCCATGCGGAACACCTTCACTTCGGATCGGTTCGCGATGTTCCCGAAGCCACCCGCCAGCGCCAGCGCGCGCAGCAAGGTCATCTGGCCGATGATGGGAAAGATGCCGGGCTTCGCGACGGCGCCATCGACAGTGATGCGCTCGGTGGTGTATTCGCGGATGAAGAGGGAGACCTGCGGCTCCTGCAGGTATTTTTCACCGTACAGCGCCGCGATGTGCGTCTCGGCTTCCTGCTGCGTGAGTCCGGCGACGGCGACGCCGCCGATCAGGGGCATCGTGATCGTGCCGACCGCGTTGACCCGCACCGTCCGCCTGCCGTTGTCGAGATTGAGGACCTCGATGTCGAGCAGGTCGTTGCTCCCGATCCGGTATTCCTTGCCCGGGTTGAACACGGCCGTGCCCTGGGCCGTGTTGGGGTCCGGCACCACCGGCGCAGGCGGGATGCCGGGGGATGTCGTCTCGATCGCGGGTGCCGAGCGGAAGGGAGTGGACCGCATGTCCCCGCTTGCGCCCACGTTTCCCTGGACATTGGTCTGGGCAATGCTCGCTGATGCAATCAGCAGCGCCGCCAGGGAAAAAGCGAATCGGTTCATCATGGCCACCCCCCGAATAAAGTCGCCCGAGTCAGCATCGACCTGGCGACCGAAGGGTCGCTAGGATGAATGCTTGTCGGCCTCCGTTGTGAAAGAGTCGGCAAAAAACTCTTCTGGCGGCAAACCGCAAACCGCGCTGTACTCGTTCCGCGCCGAGTCTACGACGATAGGCGCTCCGCAGGCGTACACCTGATAGGTGGAGAGGTCAGGGTAATCCTCCATCACGGCGCGATGCACGAAACCTGTTCTTCCTGTCCAGTTGTCTTCGGGCAGCGCATTCGAGACAACAGGCACATAACGCAGGTTGGGTAACTCGACAGTTCGCTCCTTCATCCACGCGTCCATATATAGATCCGCGGGACGCCTGCCACCCCAGTAAAGCGTCGCGGGCCGGTGGATGCCCTTCATCTGCATGTGCTCGACCAGCGCCTTGATCGGCGCGAAGCCGGTGCCCGACGCCAGCAGGACCATCGGCTTGTCCGAATCCTCGCGCAGGAAGAAACTGCCGAACGGGCCTTCCACGCGCAGGATCTCCTTCTCCTTCATCGCGGTGAAGACGTGGTCGGTGAACTTGCCGCCGGGCATGTGCCGGATGTGCAGTTCGACGCCGGGGCCGTTGTGCGGGGCGTTGGCCATCGAGTAGCTGCGCCGCGCGCCGTCGCGCAGGATGAATTCGATGTATTGGCCGGCGTGGTAGCGCAGGGTGTCGTTCGCCGGAAGTTGCAGCTTCACGACCATGACGTCGTGCGACACTTTTTCGAGTGTCGTGACGCGCGCGGGCATCTTGCGAACGGGGAAGGCGCTTTCGTCCGTGACCTGGCGCGACTCGAGCACCACGTCCGTCTGCGGCACGGCGCAGCAGGTGAGGATGAGTCCCTTCGCTTCTTCTTCCGCGGAGAGCGCCTTGGTCTGGTGCGGGCCGTGCACGACCGTGCCTTCGAGCTTCTTGCACTTGCAGGATCCGCAGGCGCCGTCCTTGCAGCCGTAGGGCATGCCCACGCCCTGGCGGATGGCGGCCGCGAGGATCGCCTCGCCTCCCTCCACGCTGAACGCACGGCCACTGGGCTGCACGGTGATCTGGAAGGGGCCGGCCGCTGCGGTGGCTTCTGTCATGCTTTCGGTATCCTCGGGCTTTGTTCGGTCTGTCCCGCCCGATTTTGCCTTCAAACCAGCACCCCCTCGGCGCCTTGCCCAGCCGTTTCCGGCGCACGCGGGTCCTCATCGTCGGCTGTGGCGACGTCGGCTTGCGGGTGGCGCGGGCGCTGCCGCCGGCCGTGCGCGTGCTCGCCCTCACGTCGACGCCGTCCCGCGCCTCCCTCCTGCGAGCGCGCGGCATCACGCCGCTGCCCGGCAACCTCGACGACCCCCGCACGCTCGCCCGCCTGGCCGGCCTGGCGGACCACGTGATCCACCTGGCCCCGCCCGCGTCCGAAGCGCAGGACCAGTGGTGGCGCGATCGCCGCACGCAGGCGCTGCTGCAGTCGCAGCGCCTGCGCACGGCGCCGCGCTCGTTCGTCTACGCCTCCACGTCCGGCGTGTACGGCGATTGCGGCGGCGACCGCGCGGTGGAGGCTCGCGCGGTCGCGCCTCGCACGCCGCGCGCGCAGCGGCGCGCCGATGCCGAGCGGCAGGTGCGTTTCTTCGCGCGCGCCACCGGCGCCCGCGCCAGCATCCTGCGCGTGCCGGGCATCTATGCGCCGGACCGCGAAGGCGGCACGCCGCGCGACCGCCTGCTGAAGGGCACGCCGGTGCTCGCCGCCGGGGACGACGTGTACACGAACCACATCCACGCCGACGACCTGGCCCGCACGGTGGTCGCCGCGCTGTGGCGCGGACGGCCCCTTCGCACGTACAACGCCAACGACGACACCGAGCTGAAGATGGGCGACTACTTCGACTTCGCGGCGGACCTGTACGGGCTGCCGCGGCCACCGCGCGTGGCGCGCAGCACCGCGCAGGAACAGCTCCCGCTGGTGCTCCTGAGTTTCATGGGCGAGTCGCGGCGGCTGGACAACGGCCGCATGAAACGCGAGCTGCGCGTGCGCCTGAGCCACCCCACGGTGGCAAGCGGCCTGCGCGGATAGGGACCTACTGCGTCAGGCTGGCCGCCGGCGAGCCCGCCTGCCGAAGTTCGTTGCAGCGCGTGGCCAGCGCGTTGTGCAGCTGCATGTGCCGCTGGGCGATCTCGTCGCCGGGAATGGGAGAGGGCACGTGGGCGACCAGGCGCTCCGTGCAGTTCTCCCGCCGCAGGTCCGGGCCCATCGCCGCCAGCCAGCGCTCCAGGCGCAGCAGGCTGCTGTCCTGCGCGCGCGCCTTGTAGCGTTCCAGTTCCGCCTGCACGTGCAGCCAGCGCTGCGCGGACGGATCGTTCGCGAGCGCGGGGCTGCCCAGCGCGAGCAGCGGCCTGGCCTGCTGCACCAGGACCTCCAGGCGCGCCGCGCTGCGCCCGAGCGAGACCTGCGGCGCGCCCGGCTCCGCCGCGCCCATCGCCTGCGCCAGCGCGAAGGGCTCGCCCTGCCACCAGGCGAACTCGGTCACGCGGGCTTCGTTGATCGGCAGCCGCTTCCATTCGTCCTGGATGCCGGCGAGGCGGCGCAGCACTTCGGCGTCGAGCGTGGCGACGAGGCGCTCGCCCAGCCAGGCGCCGCCGCATTGCTTCAGCACGGCCTGCAGGGCGAGCACCTGGTCGCGCTGCTGCCTGAACACGTTCGGATCCAGCGGCGCCTGCGGATCCTCGGGCAGGCCTGCCTTGAGCGTGCGGAAGGCACGCTGGTAGATCAGTTCGGAGACCCGCGCGTCGACGACCCGCGCGACGACGGGCTGCGCCTGCGGCGGGAACACCGGCACGATTTCCGCGATCGCGCGGGCGCGTTCCTCGGCGAGTGCGCGCGCTTCCTGCGCGACCTTCGCGAGCGAGGTGTTCTCGCGGTTGTTCTTCGCCGGAGGCCGCGGCGCCTCGTCGGACATGAAGGACGTCTTCAGCAGCGCGCCGAGGCCCTGGCGCATGGCGGCGCGCTGCGCCGACAGGCCGAAGCGCTGCTCCGCGTCGATCCAGACCACGCCGGGTTCGCCGCGATTGCGGAACACCTCCTCGAACTGGCGGCGGAATTCGGCGAACGCGCTGCCCGACTGGTTGTGCAGCTGCTGCACCACCTCCGGACCGAGCAGGCGCGTGTGCTCGATGCGCTTCATCACGTCCTCGTAGGCCGGCCCGAGCTGCAGCTTGGCCTGGCCCATCCAGTCGTTGCGTCCCTTGGCCAGCATCTTGTGCTGGTCCTCCAGCAAAGCGTACACGGCCCGGTAGCGCTCCAGCGTGCGATCGAAGGTGGCATGCCTCACCGGGCCGTCGAACAGCCCATGGCTGCGTTCCACGTACCCCTGCTCCAGCGCGAACAGGTCGTTCGTGTTGAGCAGGCGGGTGTGCAGCGAGCTCATCGCCTTGCCCAGCGAGCAGCGCGCGGCCCACTGCAGCCGCGACTGCATCAGCGCCGGCTGGATGTTCACTTCCTCGTTCGCCTGGAACATGCGCACGCTGCCCGCCAGCGCGCCCGGCAGTTCCTTCTGCAGCGTGTACGCGACCAGCTGGCGCAGCTGCTCGGGATTGCCGCCGCCGCTGTACTGCAGGGAGAAGAAGGATTGGACGGCGCGATCGAGGCGCTCGACTTCGAGCACGTACTCCTTCACGGCGACGAACTCCGGCAGGTCTTCCGCCGCGGCGGTCAGCCGCCGCTCCACCGCTTGCGGCACGGGCGACTGGCATTCCATTCCCGCCTGCAGGTCGCCGGTGCCGCGCACCAGGGCCACGCCCGTGAGCTGGCTGGCGCGCGCATACAGCTCGCGGCGCACCGTCTCGACCACGATGTCGTTGAACTCGCGTTCCAGCCGCGCCTGCAACTGCTCCTCCAGCTTGTCGAAGCTGCGCCAGGAGCCCGGGATGAACACCGTCCAGGCGGCGTCCTCCTGCAGCCGCCCGGTGGCGGAGAGCAGGGCCAGCGCCTTGCGGCGATACCACTCCGGATCGACCGCCTCGCGGTGGTGGGCGCGGGCGCGGAACTGCGCGTCCGCATTCAGCTGCATCAGCGTGCGGGTGAGGTCCTGGCGCCAGGCATCGAGCTGCCAGGCGCCGATGGCGATGCCCACGGCCCATCCCGCGAGCAGGACCCAGAGGGCGTAAACGGCGCGCTGTGCCCAGCCGGCCGCCATCCATGCGCGAAGAGCGGGTGCGAGCTTCATTGCGGGCCTGCCATGGGAGCCGCGGGCTGAAGCAGTTCACGCACCGGCCAGGTCTGCCAGAGCCACAGCGCTTCGGAGACCAGCAGCAGGAGGAGAGCGGCCGCGGCGAGCTGCAGCCACGGCTTCCAGCGCGCAGGCTTCTCCCGCGCCTGCGTGGACCCTGGTGTTTCCGCCGTCATCACGACCCCCTCCGTCTGGTGGTCTGCCAAGACTAAGGACTGTGGCGCGCGTTCCTGTCAGGTTTTCCCCGGAGGCCGTGTCGGACAGCGCTGGCAAATGTTCAGATGCCGGGGGGACGCGTCATCGTGTTCATGCGGTCGACCGGCTTGACCGTCACCTGCCGGATTTCCGAGCCCTTGAGGACCGTGAGCTGCACTTCCCCTTCCGGGTCGCCGCGCGCCCAGAGCTTCTTGTAGAACGCTTCGAGCGTGGCCACCTTTTCCCCGTCGATCGCCAGCACGATGTCGCCCTCGCCCAGTCCCGCGTGCCACGCCGGGCCTTCGCGGCTGACGCGGACGATCTGCACGCGCCCGCCCTGTTCGGTGGAGCTCAGTCCCAGCCAGGGGCGGTGGCCCGCGCGGGTACTGCCGGTCTCCTGCATCTCGGCGAGCACCGGCTTCAGCAGGTCCACCGGCACCCACATGTTGCCGGGGATGCCCTGCTTGTCGCCCGTGGTGTCGCCGACGAACAGGCTGCCGATCCCCAGGAGCTGGCCGCGCGCGTCGAAGAGGGCGGCGCCACTGTGGTTGCGCAGCGGCGGGCTGGTGAACAGGGCGCTTTCGATGTGGTATTCCCAGTAGCCGGAAAACGGCCGGGTGCTCAGGAGCCTGGTGAGGCCCATGCCGCCTTGTTCGCCGCCGGTGGCCGCGAGCAGGGCCGACTGGGCCGGAGTTTCCGCGGCGCTGCCCAGCGCCACGGGCTGGATGCCGCGGAGCGGCAGCAGCGGCCGCAGCAGGCCGAAGCCCGTCGCGAGGTCGTAGGCCACGGGCCGGGCGGGGATCACGCGGTTGTCGTGCGTCGTGATCTGGATGGCGTCCGCCTCCAGCATCAGGTAGCCGATGGTGAGGATCAGCCCGTCGCTGCCGATCACGACGCCGGAGCCGCTGCGTTCGCGCCCCAGCGTTTCGGCCGAACGCGCGCCTTCGGCCGCCGTGACTTCCACCCCCACAACCGCCTGCATCGCCCGCGTGAGCGCATCGATGCCCGCCTGCTGCGTGGCGGTGGGTGTCGCCCCTTGCACCGCGGCACACCAGACACAGAACGCGAAGGCGGCGAGCCGCCGGCACCGGGCGAGCAGGGACATGGCCGTACCCCAGGAGTTGGCGATCAAGAATGCTTCAAAAGCACCCCCCATGCAAGGCTGGGCCATTCGGCGGAAAAAGCATGAAGATTCGAAAAGGAGGTCGATCTTTTGCATAATCCGCCGCATCCAGTTGAGAGGAGGATCCGTGGCGACCTACCAGGAACTCAGGGAACAGGCGGAAAAACTGCTGGCCGAGGCCGAGCGGATCCGCGAGCATGAAATCGCGGACGCGATCGCGGACATCAAGAGGAAGATCGAGATCTACGGGCTGACGGCGTACGACCTCGGCTTCGAGCGAGGCGGCCCGGGGACGGCGCGCCGCAGCATCGGCAAGGCCGCGGCCCCCGTCGTCAAGTACCGCGGACCCAACGGCGAAACGTGGTCCGGCGGCCGCGGCCGCAAGCCGCAATGGGTGACGCAGGTCCTGAAGGAAGGCCGCGACCTCGAGGAATTCGCCGTCAAGAACGGCCGCTGAGTTCCCGGTTCAGGAGGGCCGGGCGCTGGCGGCCTGCTCCTGTTCCGTCCTGCCGCCGGCCAGCGAGGCCACGAAGCGGTAATAGAAGTGGTAGGCGGCGAAGCAGCCTGCCAGCACGCCGAGCAGCAGTTCCCCTTGCGTGGGGAACAGCACTGCGGGAATCACCGGCAACACCGCGCAGATCCACATCAGCACCGACACGGCCGCATTGCGCAGGTTGGGGGCGAGCCGCGGCAGGCGCGGGTGCACCACGTTGGTCGCGATCAGGCTGTGGAGGTGGAAGCGATCGGGATCGCCGGGCGAAC